>CAYPRU010000004.1:0-193209 GCA_964413485.1 uncultured Allobrachymonas sp.
GCTGGAATCCTATTGGGGCGTGCCAGGGCGGTTTCTCGGCTGGGAGAACGCCGACGCCGAACCGCGCACTGCCAGCGACTCGATTGCGGCGATGGACCAGCGTACCTGGCAGGCACTGACGACTGGCCACGTGGAGTTGCCGCGCCGACGCATCCACGCCGGATTGTGGTTTCGGCTGCTACGCACGCTGCTTGATGAGCTGAACACCCCGCTCTCGGCGTGCGGCACCTACGCGGGGTATCTCCGCCAAGTCTGGGAAGGCTGCGGGCATCCGCTGCGTGCAGGGCAAAGTCTGTGGCGACCGTATGAAACCCTGAACCTGGCAGTACGGTTGCAGATGCTGGAGGCGGCGGCAACGGCGATCCACTTGATTGAAGTGAGGGATATAAGCCCGCCGGGCGAGCAGGCAAAGCTATTCTGGTCCGAGCCCCAAACCGGGTTCACCAGTGGACTGCCAGCGAGAGCGCCGAAGCCCGAACCCGTCGATCACTGGCAACGGGCGGTCCAGGCCATTGATGAGGCGATCATTGAAGCGCGGCACGACCCCGAGACAGCCCGCTCGCTGTTCGCGTTGGCTTCCTTTGGTCGGCGCGACCCCGCTTCCCTGGAACGGTTGCGCACCACCTTCGCGAAGGAAGGCATCCCCCCTGAATTTCTGTCACATTACGAGCCTGAAGGACCCTTTGCATGTCTTAGACAGAATTACGGGTTAAGTGACAAATTTTGACGGCCAGAACTTTCCGGCGCACACTGTCACATAATCGAACGTATATGTGACAGGTGCGAGATGCTGATTGGCTACATGCGAGTATCGAAGGCGGATGGCTCTCAGGCCACCGACTTGCAGCGCGATGCGTTGATTGCTGCCGGTGTCGATCCAGCGCATCTCTATGAAGATCAGGCCTCCGGCAAACGCGAGGATCGCCCTGGCCTGGCAAGCTGCCTGAAGGCGCTGCGCGAAGGGGATACGCTGGTGGTGTGGAAACTGGACCGACTAGGGCGCGATCTGCGGCACCTGATCAACACCGTCCACGATCTGACCGGGCGTGGCATCGGCCTCAAGGTGCTGACCGGACACGGTGCGGCCATCGACACCACGACCGCCGCCGGCAAGCTGGTCTTTGGCATCTTCGCTGCTCTCGCCGAGTTCGAGCGTGAGCTGCTCGCCGAGCGCACCGTAGCAGGGCTTGCGTCTGCGCGGGCACGTGGCAGGAAAGGCGGTCGGCCGTTCAAAATGACGGCAGCCAAGCTGCGCCTGGCAATGGCGGCAATGGGGCAGCCAGAAACCAAGGTCGGCGATCTGTGCCAGGAACTCGGCATCACGCGGCAGACCCTGTATCGACATATTTCCCCCAAGGGAGAATTGCGCCCCGATGGCGAGAGGTTACTCAGTCGAGTTTGATGACAAGACAGCAGTTACAGTAGAGGAAAATGCGGCGACTGGTTGAGTCAGGATAACCTGCCCGTTATCGCTTGAACGCCAGTAACAAAACGCCACCAGCAACCATCGCAATTCCAGACCATTCTCTGAGTGACGGACGTTCACCCAGAAATGTGAACGCAAACACCGCCACCAAGGCAAGACTGAATTTATCGACCGGCGCGACCTTTGAGGCATCGCCTATCTTGAGTGCACGGAAGTAACATACCCATGACGCTCCGGTCGCCAAGCCTGACAGCCCGAGGAAAAGCCATGTCTTGGGTGACAACATCAAGGGGTTGGCCCATTTTCCCGTGTAGGCGACAAACGCCGACAGGACGACGATGATGATGGCCGTTCGGATCAAGGTAGCCAGATCGGAATCAACTCCCTGAATGCCCACCTTGGCAAAAATGGCCGTCAGCGCCGCAAACACAGCCGATAGTAGTGCGCAGTAGAACCAACCAGTTGAAGTAACCAATCCGCTACACTCCTCGTTTGTCAAGTCATTGCTTCATGGGAACGATAACGGAAACCTTTAAGCCGGTTTGCTGAGTTTCGTCCACGAAATCGAGGCGTATTTCAGCGCCGATGCGATGGGCAATCGTTTGGACGATGGATAACCCTAGGCCCGAACCAATCTGCTCGCTGCCTAGCGTGCGGTAGAAGGGATCAAAAACCCGATCCCGTTCTGCCAACGGAATGCCAGGCCCGCTATCCTGAACACGCAGCTCGGCTTTCCCTTCCGATATGCCCACGGAAAGATCGACCCGCCCACCCTCTGGTGTATAGCGAATGGCGTTATCGACCAGATTTTTGACCAGGGCAATCATGTCCAGTTCGCTCGCCCACACTTCGGCGTCTTGCGTGCCTTCGACACCGATGTCGATGTGCTTGGCCTCGGCCAGAGGCATGAGGTCTTCCAGCACGCGGCGGTAGATGCCTTGGACGGAAACCGGCGACTTCGGCGTATCAGTGGCCGACTGCGCCTTGGCCAAGGTCAGGAGTTGATCCAGCAGGCTTCGGCCGCGCTCGATCCCTTGGCGCAAGACCGTCAGTCGTTCACGTGCCATCCCGGACATTTCCGCATCTGCCAGCCGCTCCGCTTGCAGCGAAAGGGCGGTCAACGGCGAGCGCAGTTCGTGCGCGGCATCCGCCACAAAGCGGCGCTGAGAGTCCATTGACTGGCCAACGCGGGCGAGCAATCGGTTGATGGCCACGGCAAACGGGCGCACCTCGACCGGAAGGTGACGGTCTTCGACGGGGTGCAGTTCCTGCTCGGCCCGCAGGTCAATTTCCTTGGAAAGTGCCGCAATGGGGCGGAACATCTTGCGCACCAGGTCAGCGACTATCAATAGCAATACCGGCACGAGAATCAGGAAAGGCATCACGGTGCGTAGCGCGCCATCGCGGGCGATTTCATTGCGGAAGCCCGCTTCCTGCGCCACCGCGATGCGTTCACCGGCAGCCGTGGTTTTGACCAGCACGCGGAACGACTCGCCACCGATCTCCAGCGTGTGCAACCCATCAGCCAGTGTCGTAGGCAAGGGAAGCGTGCCGCCTGCATCCACGCTTGCCTCAGATGGATTGGCTTCGCCCAAGTACTGGACGATCACGCGTGATTCTTCATCGACATCTTTGGGGCGAACATCGGTCGTCGGCGGGGCCGGTGACAGGCGCTGCCGATCCATGAGTTGTGCCACCTGGCGTAGAACGTCGTCCTGTAGCTCATGGGCTTCGTCGAAGGCCGACAGGAACGAGAAGATGCCCGCCACGATGGCAACCACGAGGATGGCTAGCGACAGGGTGAAGGACAGCTTGAGCTGAACCGACTCGTTCAGGCGTCTTTTGAGACCATCCATCCGACCCCCCTGACGTTCTTGATGACCTCGCTGCCCAGCTTGCGCCGCAGTGCATGGATCAGAAATTCGACGGCGTTGCTTTCGACCTCTTCCCCCCAGCCGTAGATGCGGTCTTCCAGCTCGCTGCGCGAGAGGATGGCTCCCGGCCGAACCAGCAAGGCTTGCAGCAGCGAGAACTCCCGGTTGGACAGTTGCACCGGGGAGCCACCGTTAACGCTGGCTTCTTTTGTGGCCGGATCGAGCGACACCACGCCATTGGTGAGCGCGGGTGATGCGGTGCCGCCCTTGCGCCGCATAACAGCGCGCATCCGAGCCAACAGCTCCGCCATCTGAAAGGGCTTTGACACGTAATCGTCGGCTCCGCCGTCCAAGCCACGCAGGCGGTCATCCAGTCCATCACGCGCCGTGATAATGAGCAGAGGAACCGGGTTGTCCTTGGCGCGGATGCTGGCCAGCACCTCCAGTCCATCCTTGCCGGGCAAGCCCAGATCGAGCAGAACTAGGTCATAGTGCTGGCAACCCAGTGTCGTGAGGGCGGTCTGCCCGTCCTTCACCCAATCGGTGGCGTAAGACGCATCCTTCAATGCGCCCTGGATCGCCTCACCGATCATGGGGTCGTCTTCGACCAGCAATACCCGCATTCCCTCTCCTTTCAATCGTTGTTCAATGCGCGGTCCGGGCTGCCCTCTGCCTAAACAGTAGGATCGCGGTCAGCATGAAGGCCAGCAGCGCTGCCGACGCTGAATAGCGGCTCAGCGCCAGACCTCCCGCGCTCAGCGGCTTGTCCAGAAAGTCGCCGACCACGGCTCCCAGCGGGCGGGTCAGGATGAACGCCGCCCAGAACAGCAGCGTGCGGGACACGCCCGTCCAGTAGTAGGCTGCGACCACCAGGGCAAGCAACCCACTGAACACGACGGCCGCGCCGGTGTAGCCCAGGCCCGCCGTATCCGCCATCCAGTCACCCAACGCCGTGCCCAGCGTCTGCGAGAACATGATCGTCAGCCAGTAGAACGCTTCCGCCTTGGGTGAGCTGACGGTGCTCACCGACACGGAGCCGAGGGTGCGATGCCAGACGAAGAGCGAGCCGAGCAACAAGGCCAGCAGCAAGCTCGAACCGCCAGCGTACCCGATTCCGAGCGAACGATCCGCAAAGTCGGCCAACGTCGTGCCGACCGTGGTGGTGGCAATGATGGTGGTCCAGTACAGGAAGGGGTGGAAGCCCTTGGCCTTGACCTGCGCGACGACGGCAGCCAGAAAGATCACCGCGAAGATGCCGGTACCGACCAGATAGCCCAGGTTCATGGACATCGAGACGGCATCGCCGCCGGTTTCGCCAAGCGTGGTTGCTGCAATCTTGATGAGCCAAAAGCCCAGCGTGACTTCGGGCACCTTGGCCAGAGCGTATTCAGTGGATGTTTTCATGGGGCACGCTCATGGGTCAGGCTTTACCTTCGAGCGTGTCGAAGGTTTTTAGCAAAGCACCCATCGCAGCCTTGCTGTCAGCTTGGCTTGGCGTATCGGCACGCAACGCAGACAACGCCTTGTCGATGGCTTTGTCGAGCACATGCCAGTCGTCGGCAGCGCGCGGTTTCAGTCCGGCCTCGGCCGAATCCCAGGCCACCTCCAAATCCTTGATGCGGGTCTTGGCGGCGGGCAGATCACCCTTGTCTACGATGGTGGACACGTCAGCGGCGATGCTGCGAAATGCGGTCAAGTCGCCCAGCTTGGAAGCGGCTTTGCTTGGCGATACCGTGCTGGCATTGGCAGACGGTGCAGAGGCGGTGCTCGCGCGGCCTTGGTCGGCAGGCTTGGAGCAGCCGGTGGCCAGGGCCACGAGCGCCACCGCCGATACGGTGGCGACAAGGCGAGCGATAGAGTGCGTATTGGGCATGATTTCTCCTTAGAAATTGGGAAGAGGGTTACTCGGCGGCCTGGGCGGAGCGGCCCGCGTTCATGCTGAACTGCGCAACGGCCACCAGCATGACGATGACTGAGAGGAAGAGGGCGCTGGTCCACATGGCCCCCATTCCGAGGCCGCCATAGGTCTTGGCCTGAGTCAGCAGGTCGCCGAGCGCAGCGCCGAAGGGTCGGGTCAGGATGTAGCCGATCCAGAAGGTCAGCACGGCGTTGCCACCCATACGCCAGGCGGCATAGGTAATGCCGATCAGCGCGCCGAAGGCGACTGCGCCCCAGGTAAAGCCCAAGCCCAGTGCCTCGGTCGCCAGATCGCCGGCAGCAGTGCCCAGCGCAAACGTGCAGAGGATGGCTGACCAATAGAACAGCTCCCTGTTGCGCGTCACAATGTCGTGGATAGACAAGGTACGTTCAACCCGATACCAGACAAAGAAGATCGCGGCGAGCGCCACGGCGAACGCCGAAGTGCTGATGTACAAGCTGACGCCCAGGCCGTCGGTCAACAGGTCGGTGATCTGGGTTCCGACCACGCTGACCAACACGACCGTTAGCCAGTAAATCCAAGGGGTGTAGCGGCGGGTACGCAGTTGAGTGAATAGGGCGACTGCCAGCAAAGCGGCCATGACGGTGCGCGTCAGGCCCTGGCCAAAGCCCGCGTTGACCGCCAGGAAGTCGGCCCCCGTCTCGCCCACCGTCGTGGACATGATCTTGATGATCCAGAACGACAGCGTGACTTCAGGGACTTTGTTGAGCCAGTCGCTTGCTCTGACCGTAGGCAAATTGTTCATGGTGTTCTCCTGCCGAGGTAAAAGGAATTGCCGCCAGTCTGACCAGGCAGACTTAGCCCATCCATAGGCTCACTCGCGCACCCATCCCAGCGCGATCAGTCTGCCGAACAACAAACAATGGATACGGGTCGCCAGCCGGTAGATCGGCCCCAGATACCACCGTGCTTCGTGCAACGTCAGCACGGCACTGAGCGCCGCGACCGCGATGGCACCAAGCATGTCCAGCGGAAAGTGAACCCCCAGGTAGATGCGTGACCAGGCGATGGGGAGGCCAAACAGCGCCAAAGCGACGCCAGCCCTTCGCAGTCCTCGCTGTAGCAGAAAGCTGACGGCAACCGACCACCACAGCGTCAGGTGATCGCTGGGAAATGACGAGTCGGCAACATGGGGAATGAGCGTATGACCCAGCCCGATCATGAAAGGCCGGGGATGCGACCAAGCCAGGCCGATGATTTGGTTGGTCAGCAGCCCAAGCAGGCCGGATGCGGTAGCGACCAGCAGCGCTTTGCGGGTGTTCACATTGCCGCGCAGCCAGCCGATGCCGATCAGAATCGGGACGGCCCAGATGAGCCATTCCGCAAAGAAGGTGGCCAGCGTCACCACCAGAGCATTCGGGTGTTCAGGCGCGTTGAGCCATAGGAAGAATGTTTGGTTGAGATGTTCCATGAAGTCTCCGGGCCGGATCACGGCGTCATACGCGATCCGGCCACACTGGCAGGCGGTCAGTCTTGCTTGTCGTGGTCGTCATCGTGATCCGCCTTGTCCTCGGCAGACGAGATGACGGTGCCCTTGTCGGCATCGACCCGGACATCGAAGACCTTGGCCCCGCTGACGACTTCCACGTCATAGACCCAGCCTTGCTTCGAGTTTTCGTACTCGGCGCGCGATGCCTTGCCATTGGCGTGCTGCTCGGCAACGGTGACGGCCTGGTTAAGCGGAATCTTGGCCTTGGTGATCGCCAAGGCGTCGTTTTCCATGCCACCCTTGGCGGCGTAGGCAACAGCGCCAGTCGTAGCAATGGCGATGGCCAGCAGGGAAAGTTTGGTGTAGCGGTACATGATGCTTCTCCAGAAGAGTGCAGGGATTTGCACGGTGGAGAAGTTACGCAGGCAGACTTAGCTCGTACTGAGCCGAGCTGCTTTTGCGCTTACGGACATAGTGCTATCGGCTCCTGACACTTCGTGCAGTCGCCTTTTGAAAATGACAGTTCGGAGCCCGTTTGTCTCGTGTTAGCATCCGAAAACCACATTTTGCTTAGGCCTTTTTGTTGTAATCGGCGTGGTCTACTCCGTTTGGGGGAGAACAGCCCCGCCGTTGGAATTGGCGTGATAAGCTGAGCGGTGAATGGCCCTGTGCGGCGTGCGGGAATATCGTGGAGACTAATAAGCAGGAGAGGTTCCACAATGGCTTCGAACACCTACAAACAGTATGCTGTGCTGACGTCCAGCACCTTGTCGTTCACGGTCTGCTTCATGATCTGGATGATGTTTGCCGTACTGGGCATTCCGATCAAGCAGGCATTGGGATTGAATGAAACCGAGTTCGGTATTCTGGCTGCCACGCCAGTGTTGTCCGGCTCGCTGATCCGGGTGCCGCTGGGCATCTGGACCGACCGTTACGGCGGCCGTATCGTGTTTTTCGCCCTGATGCTGGTCTGTGTCGTGCCCATTTACATGATGCAATATGCCACCGCATTCTGGCACTTCCTGGCCATCGGCCTGTTCGTCGGCCTGGCTGGTGGCGCCTTTTCGGTGGGTACGCCGTATGTGGCACGCTGGTTCCGCAAGGACCAGCAGGGCTTGGCCATGGGGGTGTTTGGCGCCGGCAATGCCGGCTCGGCACTGACCAAGCTGATCGCCCCGGCCATCATCGCTGCCTGGGGCTGGCAGATGGTGCCCACCGTGTATGCCGCCATCATGCTGGTGACGGCGCTGCTGTTCTGGGTCTTCTCCTACCATGATCCCAAACACGTGGTTTCTTCCAAGGTCACACTGGGCGAACAGCTGGCGCTGATGAAGAATCCGGCCGTGCTGCGCTACTGCCAGTACTACTCGGTGGTGTTTGGCGGCTATGTGGGGCTGGCGCTGTGGATGACCAAATATTACGTGGGTGAATATGGCTTTGACCTGAAAACCGCGGCTTTCCTGGCTGCCTGCTTCTCGCTGCCGGGCGGCGTGCTGCGTGCCATGGGGGGCTGGTTGAGCGACAAGTACGGCGCCTACAAGGTGACCTGGGGCGTGATGTGGATCTGCTGGGTCATTTTCTTCCTGCTGTCCTATCCGCAAACCGAATTCGTGATCCAGACGGCCAAGGGCCCGCAAAGCTTTCATATCGGCTTGAATGCCACGATGTTCACCCTCCTGCTGTTCTGTGCCGGCGTGGCCATGGCAGTAGGCAAGGCTTCGGTGTTCAAGTTCGTAGCCGATGACTTCCCGACCAATATTGGCGCTGTTTCCGGCGTGGTCGGGCTGGCCGGCGGTCTGGGCGGCTTCCTGCTGCCGATCATGTTCGGCGCGCTGCTCGACTTCACCGGCGTGCGTTCGAGTGCCTTCATGCTGCTGTATGGCTGTGTCTGCGTCAGCCTTGTGTGGATGCACTTCTCGTTCAAGCCGCTGGCGCGTGTCGAAGAAGCCAAACACACCAAACAGGCGGCAGCTGCCTGACTTTCAACTTCATTCCTTACTTCTAATCAATTGGCCGCCTTGCGGCCCCTGGAGCACACACCATGGCCAGTCATGTCCTGACCCGCTGGGAGCCGGAAGTTCCGGCATTCTGGCAAAGCGAAGGCCGCGCCGTTGCACGGCGCAATCTCTGGATTTCTATTCCTGCCCTGATGCTGGCCTTCGCCATCTGGCAGGTATGGAGCGTGGCAGTGGTCAACCTGCCCAACATCGGCTTCAAGTATTCGCCCAACCAGCTGTTCTGGCTGGCCGCCGTGCCGGCGCTGTCCGGCGCCACTCTGCGCATCTTCTATTCGTTCATGGTGCCGATTTTCGGTGGCCGCCTGTGGACCACGCTGACCACGGCCAGCCTGATGCTGCCCGCCATCGGCCTGGGCTTTGCCGTGCAAAACAACCAGACCAGCTATGAAACCATGCTGATCTTGGCGTTGCTGTGCGGCTTCGGCGGCGGCAATTTCAGCTCCAGCATGGCCAACATCAGCTTTTTCTTTCCCAAGTCCGAAAAGGGTACGGCACTGGGCCTGAACGCCGGCCTGGGCAACCTGGGCGTATCGGTGGTGCAGTTCGTGGTGCCGCTGATCATTACCGCCGGAGTGTTCGGTGCCCTGGGCGGTGAACCGCAGGTGTGGAGCAAAGGCGATGCCACCAAGGAAGTCTGGCTGCAAAATGCCGGCTTCATCTGGGTGCCGTTCATTGTGGTGTCCAGTCTGGCTGCATGGTTCGGCATGAACGACATCGCCTCTGCCAAATCGTCCTTTGCTGACCAGGCGATGATCTTCAAGCGCAAGCACAACTGGCTGATGTGCTGGCTGTATCTGGGCACGTTCGGTTCGTTCCTGGGTTTTGCCGCTGGCTTCCCGCTGCTGATCAAGAGCCAGTTTCCGGGCGTGGATCCGACGCAGTATGCGTTCCTGGGCGCACTGGTGGGCGGCCTGGCCCGTCCTTTTGGCGGCTGGTTGGGTGACAAGATCGGCGGCGCGCGTGTTACGCAGTGGGTGTTCATCGGCATGATCGCCGGTGTCATGGGTGTCATGGCCTTCCTGCCGCAGGGCGGACAGGGCGGCAGCTTCTGGGGCTTCTTCGCCTGCTTCCTGGCGCTGTTTTTCCTGACCGGCATCGGAAACGGCTCTACGTTCATGCAGGTTCCCGTCATTTTCATGACCCTGCATATGCGCCGCGCTGAAGGCATGGACGAGGCTGCCAAGCAGCGCGCCGTGGCCAACGCCAATCGCGAGAGCGCCGCCGTGCTGGGCTTTACCGCCGCAGTGGCTGCTTATGGCGGATTTTTCATCCCGAAGAGCTATGGCACGTCAATTGCGATGACTGGCGGTGTTGAAGGTGCACTGATTGCTTTTATCATCTTCTATGTGAGTTGCGTGTTGATCAACTGGTGGTACTACGCGCGCAGGAACGCCCCGGTTCCGTGCTGAGCACCATCAACGGGCGTCTACTCCGAAAGGAGTAGACGCAGTCCGCCATCTGCCGAAGGCAGCGGCACTACTGGGGGATTGAGCGGGATTCCGCGAGTTCCTAGACTTTGCAATCCGGCAGGCACGCGTTGTTTCGGGCGTGACACCGGTTCTACGGAGGCACTGATGAGCCATTTTCTTGATCGACTGAATTTTCTGGGCAAGGTGAAGTCCACCTTCTCCAATGGCCATGGTGCCGTGGTGAAGGAAGACCGCAAATGGGAGGATGCCTATCGCCAGCGTTGGCAGCATGACAAGATCGTGCGCAGCACCCACGGTGTGAACTGCACCGGCTCGTGCAGCTGGAAGGTATATGTAAAAAATGGTCTGATTACCTGGGAAACTCAGCAGACCGACTATCCGCGCACCCGCCCGGACCTGCCCAACCACGAACCGCGCGGCTGCCCGCGTGGTGCCTCCTACAGCTGGTATGTCTATTCGGCCCAGCGCGTGAAATACCCCATGGTGCGCGGCAAGCTCGCGCAAATGTGGCGCGAGGCGCGCAAGACCATGGGCCCGATCGAGGCCTGGGAACACATCAGCCAGGATCCGGAAAAGGCCAAGGCGTACAAGTCGCGTCGCGGTCAGGGTGGTTTTGTGCGTGCCACCTGGGCCGAAGCCAATGAAATGGTGGCGGCAGCCAATGCCTACACCATCAAGAATTTTGGTCCGGACCGCGTGGTCGGCTTTTCGCCGATTCCCGCCATGTCCATGATCAGCTATGCCTCCGGCAGCCGCTACCTGAGCCTGATCGGCGGTGTGCCGCTGTCCTTCTACGACTGGTACTGCGACCTGCCCCCGAGCAGCCCGCAAGTGTGGGGAGAGCAGACCGACGTGGCCGAATCGGCCGACTGGTACAACTCCACCTACCTGATGGTGTGGGGCAGCAACGTGCCGATGACGCGCACCCCCGATGCCCACTTTTACACCGAAGTGCGTTACAAGGGCACCAAGACCGTGGCCGTGTCCAGCGACTTTGGCGAGATGGCCAAGTTCGGTGACATCTGGCTGGCACCCAAGCAGGGTACCGATGCGGCACTGGCCATGGCCATGGGCCACGTGATCTTCAAGGAATTCCACCTTGACAATCCGAGCGCGTACTTTACCGATTACGTCCGCCGCCTGACCGACATGCCGATGCTGGTGTGCCTGAAGGAAAAGGATGGCCGCTACCTGCCGGAATACTTCCTGCGCGCCAGCCACCTGGCCAACAACCTGGGCGAGGACAATAATCCCGAATGGAAATCGCTGCTGATCGACGAACTCAGCGGCGACATCGTGGCGCCCAATGGTTCGGTCGGCTTCCGCTGGGGACAGCCCGAAGGCAAGACCGGCAAGTGGAACCTGGAAACCAAGGAAGGTACCAGCGATCGCGAAGTCAAGGGCCAGCTCACCCTGCTGGGCAAGCATGACGAGGTGGTCGGTGTCGGCTTCCCGTACTTCGGGGCCGAGCACGACGAACTGCTCACGCGCAACGTGCCTGCCAAGCGCATCCAGCTGGCCGATGGCAGCAGCGCGCTGGTGGCGACCGTGTTCGACCTGATGGCGGCCAACTACGGTATCGACCGTGGCCTGGGCGGCGGCAATGTGGCCAGCAGCTACATGGACGACGTGCCCTACACGCCGGCCTGGCAGCAGAAGCACACCGGTGTCAAGCCCGAGATGGTGATCCAGGTGGCGCGCGAATTTGCGCAGAACGCCGACCAAACCGAAGGCAAGAGCATGGTCATCGTGGGCGCCGGCCTGAACCACTGGTACCACATGGACATGAGCTACCGCGGCATCATCAACATGCTGATGCTGTGCGGTGCCATCGGCCAGAGTGGTGGCGGCTGGTGCCATTATGTGGGCCAGGAAAAGCTGCGTCCGCAAACCGGCTGGGCACCGCTGGCCTTTGGCGCCGACTGGGTGCGTCCGTCGCGCCAGATGAACGGCACCAGCTTCTTCTACGCGCACACCAGCCAATGGCGCCACGAGAAATTGGGCGTGAACGAAATCCTGTGTCCGACTGCTGACGGCGAGATGGCCAACCTGTCGCTGATCGACTACAACGCCAAGGCAGAGCGCATGGGCTGGCTGCCGTCTGCTCCGCAGCTGAGCACCAACCCGCTGGACATCACGCGCCAGGCCGAGGCTGCCGGCAAGGATGCCATCACCTACACCGTGGAAGGACTGAAGAACGGCACGCTCGACATGAGCTGCAACGATCCGGATAACCCGAAGAACTTCCCGCGCAACATGTTCGTGTGGCGTTCCAACATCCTGGGTTCGTCCGGCAAGGGCCACGAGTACTTCCTGAAGTACCTGCTGGGCACGCAGAACGCCGTGATGGGCAACGAGGATGCTTGTATCAAGCCGACCGAGATCACCGTGCGTCCGGCGGCAGAAGGCAAGCTCGACCTGATGGTGGTGCTGGACTTCCGCATGTCCACCACTTGCCTGTATGGCGACATCGTGCTGCCGACGGCCACCTGGTACGAAAAGGACGACCTGAACACGTCCGACATGCACCCATTCATCCACCCGCTGAGCGAAGCCGTGCAGCCGCTGTGGCAGAGCAAGTCCGACTGGGAAATCTACAAGGGTTTTGCCAAGGCCATCAGTGAAATCGGCGGTGAATACCTGGGTGTCCAGAAAGACCTGGTGCTGACGCCGCTGATGCACGACACGCCGCAGGAGCTGGGCCAGCCGTTCGATCCGCGCGACTGGAAGAAGGGCGAGTGCGAGCCGGTGCCTGGCAAGACCATGCCAGCCATGACCGTGGTTGAACGCGACTACAGCCAGATCTACCAGAAGTTCACCTCCATCGGCCCGCTGCTGGAAAAGCTCGGCAACGGCGGCAAGGGCATGGCCTGGAAGACCGGCGCCGAAATCGAAAAGCTGCGCGGCATGAACAAGGTGGTGGCCGACGGCGTGGCCAAGGGCCAGCCCAAGCTGGACACCGCCATCGACGCCGCCGAAATGATCCTGACGCTGGCACCCGAGACCAATGGCCACGTGGCCGTGAAGGCCTGGGAATCGCTGGGCAAGATCACCGGCCGCGACCACACGCATCTGGCCATTCCGCGCGAACACGACCACATCACTTTCCGTGACATCCAGGCGCAGCCGCGCAAGATCATTTCTTCGCCGATCTGGTCCGGCCTGGAAAGCGAAGAAGTGAGCTACAACGCCGGCTACACCAACGTGCATGAGCTGATCCCATGGCGCACCCTGACCGGTCGCCAGCAGTTCTACCAGGATCACCAGTGGATGCGCGCCTTTGGTGAAGGCCTGTGCGTGTACAAACCGTATGTGGATCTGAAAACCACGGCGGCAATGCTCGGCAAGCACGGCAACGGCAACTCGGAGATCGTGCTGAACTGGATCACGCCGCACCAGAAGTGGGGCATTCACAGTACCTATTCGGACAACCTGCGCATGCTGACGCTGTCGCGTGGCGGCCCGCACGTCTGGATCTCCGAAATCGACGCCAAGAAGGCCGGCATCGTGGACAACGACTGGATCGAGGTGTTCAACGTCAACGGTACATTGACGGCCCGCGCCGTGGTCAGCCAGCGCGTACCCGAAGGCATGAGCCTGATGTACCACGCCCAGGAGAAGATCGTGAACGTGCCGGGTGCGGAAGTGTCGGGCAAGCGTGGCGGTATCCACAACTCCGTGACGCGCACCGTGCTCAAGCCGACGCACATGGTGGGCGGTTATGCCCAGCTGAGCTACGGCTTCAACTACTACGGCACGGTTGGCTGCAACCGCGATGAATTCGTCGTGGTGCGCAAGATGAAGAACGTCGACTGGATGGACACCCCGCTGTCCGCTACCACCACCGCTTGAATGGCAGGAGTACACACATGAAAATCAGAGCCCAAATCGGCATGGTGCTGAACCTGGACAAGTGCATCGGCTGCCATACCTGCTCGGTCACCTGCAAGAACGTCTGGACCAGCCGCGACGGCGTGGAATACGCGTGGTTCAACAACGTGGAAACCAAGCCTGGCGTCGGTTTCCCGAAAAACTGGGAAGACCAGGAAAAGTGGAACGGCGGCTGGGAACTGGACAGTGCCGGCAAGCTGCGCCCCAAGCAGGGCGGTCAGCTGAAGATCCTGTCCAACATCTTTGCCAACCCGAACATGCCCGAGATCGACTCGTACTACGAGCCGTTCACCTACGATTACGAACATCTGCAGAACGCGCCTGAAATGCCGACGCCGCCCACGGCGCGCCCGGTGTCGGTGCTGACTGGCAAGAAGATGGACAAGATCGAATGGGGCCCGAACTGGGAAGACGACCTCGGCGGCGAATTCGAAAAGCGTGCAAAGGACGTCTTGTTCGAGGGCATCCAGAAAGAAATGTTCTCGGCCTTCGAGAACACCTTCATGATGTACCTGCCGCGCCTGTGCGAGCACTGCCTGAATCCGACCTGCGTGGCGTCCTGCCCGTCCGGCTCGATCTACAAGCGCGAGGACGACGGCATCGTGCTGATCGACCAGGACAAGTGCCGCGGCTGGCGCATGTGCGTATCGGGCTGCCCGTACAAGAAGATCTACTACAACTGGACCAGCGGCAAGGCAGAGAAGTGTACCTTCTGCTATCCGCGTATCGAGGGCGGCCAGCCCACCGTGTGCTCGGAAACCTGCGTCGGCCGCATCCGCTACCTGGGCGTGCTGCTGTATGACGCAGACAAGATCGAGGAAGCCGCCAGCGTGCAGGATCCCAAGAGCCTGTACGAGGCACAGCTGGGCGTGTTCCTGGATCCGAACAATCCTAGTGTGATCGAGGAAGCCCGCAAACAGGGCATCCCCGATGCCTGGCTGGACGCTGCCAAGAAATCGCCTGTCTACAAGATGGCGATGGAGTGGAAAGTGGCCTTCCCGCTGCACCCGGAATACCGTACGCTGCCGATGGTGTGGTACATTCCGCCGCTGTCGCCGATCCAGAGCGCGCTCGAAAACGGCCTGATTGGCGAAAACGGCATCATCCCTGATGTGAAGGACCTGCGCATTCCGATCCAGTACCTGGCCAACCTGCTGACCGCCGGCAAGGAAGAGCCTGTGGTGCGGGCGCTGGAAACCATGATCTCCATGCGCCGCTACATGCGCAAGAAGAGCGTGGAGAAGGTCACTGACGAAAGTACGCTCAAAGGCACGCACCTGACTGGCGCACAGGTCGAGGAGATGTACCAGGTGATGGCCATCGCCAACTACGAAGACCGCTTCGTGATTCCGAGCAGCCACAAGGAACTGGTGGAAAACACCTTCGAGGACAAGGCCGGCTGCGGCTTTACCTTCGGCAATGGCTGCTCCGGCGGCACCAGCAACGAAAGCCTGTTCGGTCGCAAGAAGGCGACGCCTATCGTGTTCCACGACATGCGCCGCGATCTGGAAGCCAACCGCGAGAAGTAAGGAGACATCGATGACGCAACTGCATTACAAGGCAGTGTCCGCGCTGCTCTGCTACCCCGAGGCAGAGCTGCTGGCGGCATTGCCGGAAATCCGTGGGGGGCTGGCCGCGCGGCCAGCGCTGCTGGAGCGGGCCGAATCGCTGCTGCAGCACCTGTCCAGTACGGATCTGATCGATCTGCAGGAAGGCTATGTGCTGACCTTCGACCGCAATCCGTCGCACTCGCTGCATCTGTTCGAGCATATCCATGGCGAGGACCGTGCGCGCGGGCAGGCCATGGTCGACCTGATGGAAGAGTACAAGTCGCACGGTTTCGAGCCGGTCAGCGAAGAGTTGCCGGACTATGTGCCGCTGTTCCTCGAATTCCTGTCGCAGTGCGCGCCCGAAGAAGGCGACCGCCTGCTGGGCGATGCAGTGCACGTGCTGCACCACGTGGCCGGCAAGCTGACTGCCAGCGGCTCGCCCTATGCCGGCGTGCTGCATGGCGTGGTCAGCCTGTCGGAGGTGGAGCCGCAGGCACTGATCGTACCGCCGGTGCGCGACATGGACGAGGCAATGGAAACCTTCGGTCCCGGCGCCGATGGCGTCGAACCCCTGCTCAAGCCTGCCATGCCTGCCGTGGCACCGATCAATTTCTATCGTCAGGCGCCACAGGCGGCCTGAGCGCAAGGAGCACACCATGAGCTATCTGCACCAATTCGTTTTCGGTATTTATCCGTACATCGCGCTGACCATCTTCCTGCTGGGCAGCCTGATCCGCTTCGAGCGTGAGCAATACACCTGGAAGAGCGAGTCCAGCCAGCTGCTGCATACCGGCAGCCTGCGCGTGGGCAACATCCTGTTCCACGTCGGCATCCTGGGTCTGTTCTTCGGCCATGCGGTCGGCCTGCTCACCCCCGTGGTGGTGTGGGATACGATCGGCATCACGCACGGACAGAAACAGGTGTTCGCCATGGTCATGGGCGGCATCTTTGGCATCATGGGCCTGATCGGCTTGGTCCTTCTGCTGGTGCGCCGCTTTGGCAATCCTCGCCTGGCTGCCAACAGCACCTGGCGTGACAAACTGGTCATGCTGTGGATCTTGGCCACGCTGCTGCTGGGCCTGGGCACCATCATCGTGTCGGCAAGCCACCTGGACGGCCACCAGATGGTGCTGCTGATGACCTGGGCACAGCACGTGATCACCTTCCGTGGCGATGCGGCCAGCTTCGTGCAGGACGCTTCCTGGGTGTTCAAGCTGCACCTGTTCATGGGCATGTCGCTGTTCGTGATCTTCCCGTTCACCCGCCTGGTGCACGTCTGGAGCGGTTTCGCTTCCGTGACCTATCTGGGCCGTTCCTGGCAGCTGGTGCGTCCGCGCCGTGTCTGAGGCCAGATCGGGATCCGGGTTTCCTTTTTG
Source organism: uncultured Allobrachymonas sp. (assembly GCA_964413485.1). Classification (GTDB taxonomy): domain Bacteria; phylum Pseudomonadota; class Gammaproteobacteria; order Burkholderiales; family Burkholderiaceae_C; genus Brachymonas. The sequence continues at coordinate 16,934 of CAYPRU010000004.1, forward strand.
CGACCGCCCTTGTGGCGGTCTTTTTTGTGTCCGGTATGAACAAAATGCGGACGCGGATCCTGTGGCAGGAATTTTTTTCAAAAGCGTCGCTGCTGCGGGTTTCCCCCAGGAGCCCGTGTGCGCTCTTCCTGCATAGAATGCGCCACTGAGCCATACGGCCGTGCTTTTTCGTATATTTTTTCGGGGATTTCCATGAAGCTGAAACTGTTTGCTGCCCTGGCGGGCTTTTCCGTGATGATGGCTGTACCGGCTACCGGTGCTTTTGCGCAGGGTAACAAGGTACTGGTTGTCGCGACCGACACCGCGTTCGTGCCGTTCGAGTTCAAGGGCAAGGATGGCAAGTACACCGGCTTCGACATCGACCTGTGGGCGGCCGTCGCCAAGCAGATGGGCGTGCAGTACAAGCTGCAGCCGATGGACTTCAACGGCATCATTCCGGGCCTGCAAACCAAGAACATCGATGTGGCCCTGGCTGGCATCACCATCAAGGAAGAGCGCAAGAAGGTCGTCGACTTCTCCGATCCGTATTACGAGAGCGGCATTGCCATCCTGACCACCACCAAGAATGCAGGCTCCTTCAAATCCCTGAAGGATCTGGCCGGCAAGGAAGTGGGCGTGAAAACTGGCACCACCTCGCCGGATTTCCTGAAGAAGAACCAGCCGGCCGCCAAGCTGAAGATGTTCCCCAACATCGACAATGCCTTCCTGGATCTGGCCACGGGCCGCGTGGCAGCCGTGGTGCATGACACCCCGAACGTGCAGTACTACGCCAACACCGCCGGCAAGGGCCGCGTGGTGGTGACCGGCTCGCTGCAGAGCGGCGAATATTACGGCATTGCCATGCAAAAGGGTAGCCCGCTGGTGCCCAAGGTCAATGCAGCCCTGGCTGCGCTGAAGAAATCCGGCGAGTACGACAAGATCTACGCGCGCTGGTTCGGCGCCCGCGTCAAGTAATCAGCGTACCTGAAAGTGCGGGCGGTGTCTGCCGTACAGGCAGCCACCGCCTTGCTGTTTTCTGATCCGACTTCAAGGAATTTGTCATGGAATTCGAATGGTCTGCCGTATGGGAAGCACTGCCGATGCTGTGGTTGGGCACCCAGATGACCATCAAGATCACGCTGCTCGGCTTGCTCGGGGGCATGCTGCTGGGCAGCCTGCTGGGCGTGGTTCGCGCCTATGTGCCGGCGCTGCCGGATGCCAGTGTGCTGCGCCACCGTCCCATCGCTGGCGCGCTGCTGCCGCTGCTGTCCTGGATTGCCCAGGGGTTCATTCTGGTGATCCGCGGCACGCCGATGGTGGTGCAGGTCATGTTCATCTACTTCGCGCTGCCACTGATGGCGGATATCCAGATCGACGGCGTGGTGGCCGCCATCATCACGCTGATCGTCAACTCCGGGGCCTACATTGCCGAAATCGTGCGCGGCGCGTTGCAATCGGTGCCCAGGGGCCTGAAGGAAGCGGGCATGGCCATGGGCCTGCCGTTTCACAAGATCCTGACCAGGATCATCGGCCCGGTGGCATTTCGCCGCATGATCCCGGCACTGGGTAACCAGTGCATCATCAGCCTGAAGGATTCGTCGCTGTTCATTGTGATCGGTGTGGCCGAGCTGACGCGGCAGGGGCAGGAAATCATGGCCGCCAACTTCCGTGCGGTGGAAACCTGGGGCGCAGTGGCGGTGATTTACCTGATCCTGACCGGTTGCATTGCGCTGATTCTGAAAACCATGGAACACAGGATGCGTATCGCATGAGCATGGTTACCTTTACCCATGTGGTCAAGCGTTTTGGCCAGCACACCATTCTGGATGACATCAGCCTGGGCATCGAGCAGGGCGAAGTGGTGGTGGTGGTGGGGCCGTCCGGCTCCGGCAAGTCCACCTTCCTGCGCTGCATCAATGCACTCGAGAGCATCCAGGGCGGCGATATCCGCGTCGGCACGCTGAGCGTGAACGGCAAGCCGTCCGAAGTGCGCGAGCTGCGCCGCGAGGCCGGCATGGTGTTCCAGCAATTCAATCTGTTTCCGCAGATGACGGCGCTGGAAAACGTGATGTTCGGCCCGATCCAGACGCGTGGCGCGTCCAAGGCAGCTGCGCGTGAGCTGGCGCTGGGCCTGCTGGCCAAGGTGGGGCTGGCCGAGCGCGCTAACCACTATCCAAGTGAACTGTCCGGCGGCCAGCAGCAGCGCGTGGCGATTGCCCGCGCGCTGGCCATCAAGCCGCAGTTGATGCTGTTCGACGAGCCCACTTCCGCACTTGATCCCGAGCTGCGCCATGAGGTGCTGAAGGTGATGCGCGATCTGGCCGAAGAGGGCATGACCATGGTGGTCGTGACGCACGAAATGGACTTTGCCAAGAAGGTAGGCAGCCGGTTGCTGTTCATCGACGGCGGCAAGATTGCGCACGATGGGCCGCCACGCGAGCTGCTGGAAAATCCGCCCAGCCAGCGCCTCAAGGATTTTCTGCAGCACGTGGGGTAAAGATCGGGACCGGCTGCGCGGTTTCTGCAGCCGGTGCCGCTCTTACCACCACCAGAACATCCAGCCCCAGGCTGAGCAAACCCAGCCACATGCCAGCGCAAACACCAGCCAGGCGGCAGTGCGTTGCGCTGTGGGCACATGCCAGTGGCGCAGTACCAGCCAGGCCAGCCGCAAGGACCACATGGTGGCGGCCGTGAGCAGCGCCAGCCGCAGCGTGTTGATCCACGGCAGCACAATGTGCTCGCCACGCAGCAGGGTCAGGGTGATGGCGCTCAGCCCCAGAAACACGCCAATTCCCGCTAGGGGGATCAGCGCCTGAGCCAGATGGTGCAGGCGCTGCCACTGCCAGCCTCCAGCCAGACGCACGGCACCTGCCAGTAGCAGCCAGGTTGCGCCGCCCCACACCGTGGCGGTGGCGAAGATATAGCCAACCAACAGGCTGCCGTCCAGCCAGGTGAACACATCGTTCTGGTCCGGATAGTGGGTCAGCAGCCACCAGGGCGCGCTTTCATCAAAAGGCCACAGGATGTCCTGGTTGATGAGCCAGGTGGCCAGCGCCTGCTTGGCCTGGATGAACCAGGGGCTGGCAGTCCAGTGAAAGGCGCCGATGGCCACACCCAGCAGGCCGAACACGATGAGGGCCGTTTGCCAATGGTCCGCCTCGTGCGCGGCGACCTGTACCACCTCATGCGAGGGCGCGCGCCAGCGCAGGGCGATGGCGCCGCGGTGATCGCTGCAGCGCCCGCACATGTGGCAGTTGCTGTTGCCCTGCATGTTGCGCAGTGGCTGCATGGGGGCGCAATCCACCGCCGCTATCGGAATCACGCCCCGTCCTTGCTGCTGCAGCGTGCTGGCATGCCAGGCCTGCTGGTTGACCACGAACTGCATGGGCGCCAGCCGCGACAGCAGCGCAAACACGCCATTGACCGGGCACAGGTGCCGGCACCAGGCGCGCTTGCCCTTGGTGTACAGCAAGCCCACAGCGACCGCTGCCACCGTACTGCCGCCCAGCACCAGCAGTGCCGCCTTCGGATATTGGTAGACGCTGACCATTTGCCCGTACACCGTGGTGCAGACAAAGGCCACGAACGGCCAGCCGCCCCAACGCATCCAGCGCGGAATCGCCAGGCCGCGCCCATGGCGTGCCGCCCATTCGGTCAGTGCGCCTTCGGGGCAGAGCACGCCGCACCAGAGTCGGCCGAACAACACCATGCTGACCAGCACGAATGGCCACCAGATGCCCCAGAAGGCGAACTCGGCCAGCAGCGTGATGTTGCTCCAGATGTGGGCGGTGGAATCCGGCAGGGGTTGCACCGCCGGCACGATCAGCAGCACGGCATACACCAGCACCACCAGCCACTGCAGCCAGCGAATCAGCCTGGCATGGCGCCGCAGCCACTCCCCCACAAAAAACAGCCGGCGTTGCAGGCCAGTCCCGCGGATAGGCAAGGGCGCGGTATCGGTGAAGGGAGCTGCTGGCAGTGCAGACATCGCCGGTCTCATGCCTGGCCGTGGCGGATGGCAGCTGTGGCCGGCTTGGGGCTGCCACGGCGCAGCAACCCCAGCACCAGTACCCAGTATGCGATGTACGCCAATATCGTCATCAGCGAAGGCTGTGCCCGGTAGCCGGTCAGCGAGGCCACCACGCCGCCGAAGCGGGACATGTCATCCAGCAGCCAGGCGCTGTTCCACAGGCCCTCGCGCAGTGCGGGCAGCCATTCCAGCATCTGCATTTTTTCGATGCCGGTGGTCAGCAATGCAGCGCCCAGCAACAGCAGCATCACTTCGGTGATGCGGAAGAACAGGCGCCAGTCCAGGATCCTGCTGCCCACTTGCAGCAGCGCGAAAGTGGCCAGTGCCAACGCCAGTCCTGCCAGGGCCGCCAGCCCCATCCATGGCAAGGTATCAGCAGGTGCCGCGGACAGCGTGCCGAACAGAAAGACCACCGCCTCGCTGCCCTCGCGCGCCACAGCCATGGCCGCCAGGATCAGCACGCCCCACCAGTTGCTCGTTTCGGCCTGGCGCGACAGGCCCTGCTCCAGATCCTTTTTCAGGGTCCGGCCATGGCGCCGCATCCAGTAGACCATCTGTACGATCAGGGCGGCGGCAATCAGCACCATGCCAAGCTGGAACGCGTCCTGGTGCTCGACGAAAAAGCCCTCGGCCACATAGATGCCTGCTGCTAGTGCGCCTGCCATGACCAGTCCGGTGGCCACGCCGCCCCAGAGCCAGCGCTTGCCGCCTGCTGCGTCTGGGGTGCGTTTCAGCCATGCATACAGGATGCCGATGACCAGCAACGCCTCGACGCATTCGCGCCACATGATGAAAATGACTTGACCCATGATGTCTGTTGTCCTGCTAAGAGGGGCCTGGCGGTTTCACTTGACGACGAAAACGCCCTGCGTGGTGGATTGGTGGAATTCGTCAAAGAATTTGTATTCGCCCGCCGATTTGGGCGGTACCACCCGGCTGCGGCTGCTGTGCGGGGCCACTACCAGCTCCAGGCCCATGGGCAGGCTTTCGAATTCGGCCGGGGTAGTGCCCTGGTTGTCCACGTTGATGCGCACCCGCTTGCCCGCAGGCAGCTCGATCTTGCGCGTGTTGACGGTGCCGTCCTTGAGCTGGATCGTGTAGGTCGGAATGTCTTCGGCGTGTGCCACCGGCAGAATGGCCGCAGTGCACAGCAGGCCGGCCAGGAGCACGGCAGCAGGCCGGTGCAGGGGAAACAGAGAGGTCAACATGAAAATCTCCTTGCTGGTTGCTGCTGCGTGCCTGCGGCGCTGCCGCCCGGCGCCACAGCGGCTGCAAAATCAATAACCGCCTTTTTTGCCGGTGCCGGCATAAACGAAGTCGTACTGCACCTCGACTGGCTTGAACCACGGCGCCACACCGGTTTCCTTGTCCACGTGGCGGCCAAAACCGGCGTGGCTGCTGGCGCCTGCTGCTGGCGGCAGTACGCTCAGCTTGAGGTGGTACTTGCCCACTCCCATGAGCTTGATGTTGTCGCCATAGTGCGGGCCGTCGCTGGCCACCATCGGCATCAGGTCACCCTTGAGCACCTGCTTGCTGCCGGCCTTGGTCAGTTCGTACTTCACCACCATGTAAGGCAGCCAGGTGCCCTCGCCAAAGCCGTTGGTGTTGCCCTTGGCCGCATGCAGGTCGGCCTCCAGGTGGATGTCCGACTCCTTGGCAGGGCGCATCATGCCGGGGGGATCCATCTCGATGGGCTGCAGGTAGACGGCAGCGATCTCCATGCCGCGCAGGGTCTGCGGTTTGCCAATCGGGGTTTCGGCGGCCTGGACGGACTGTGCCAGGCCCAGCGTCAGCAGTGCGGTAGCTGCCAGCGGTGTGCGCAGCACGCCTGTGCTATGGAAGAGAGAGGACATGCAAAGACTCCTTGAGGATAAATGGGGGGGTCTGCAGCCACGGAAACGACACGCGCCACCCGTTGCTGCATTCAATCCGGATTGAGATGCATTATCTTCCTCAAATGAAAACAGTTATCAATACATTTGAAACAAAATGTGATTTTTAAGGGTGGAACCCAGGCCTCAGCCCAGTCAAGCCGGCTTGGGGCGGCCAGTGAGGGATGCATGGGCCGTCGGTGAGTGTGAATGGTTGGCCGCATGCCGGCCCTGTATCCGTGCGATGGGGCGATAGGGTAGAAGTGGGATAGAGGGGTGATCCCTCCGGCGGGGCCCCGCCAGGCACTGTGGGCATTGCACTTTGGCGCATACTGGCAACACTGCCACACCAAGGAGCACCGCATGAACACATTGAGCGACTTTCCCATCACCGGCAAATGGCCGGCACGCCATCCCGACCGCATCCAGCTGTACACGCTGGGCACCCCGAATGGGGTCAAGGCGTCCATCATGCTGGAAGAGTGCGGTCTGCCGTACGAAGCGCACCGGGTCAGCTTCGAGACGCAGGACCAGTTCACGCCCGAATTCCTGTCGCTCAATCCGAACAACAAGATCCCGGCCCTCATCGATCCGGATGGCCCCGGCGGCGCACCCATGGGACTGTGGGAATCGGGCGCCATCCTGTTGTACCTGGGTGACAAGAGCGGCCGCTTCCTGCCGCGCGACGGTGTGGCGCGCTATACCACTATCCAGTGGCTGATGTGGCAAATGGGGGGCGTAGGCCCCATGTTCGGTCAGGTCGGCTTTTTCTACCGCTATGCCGGCAAGGATTTCGAGGACAAGCGTCCGCGTGACCGCTATGTGAACGAGGCCCGCCGCCTGCTCGGGGTGCTCGACAAGCAGCTGCAGGGCCGTGACTGGATCACCGGCGAGTATTCGGTGGCCGACATTGCCGTATTCCCCTGGGTGCGCACGCTGGAGGTGAACTACAACGCGGCTGACCTGATCGGTCTGCGCGACTTTTCCAACGTGCAGCGCGTGTTCCAGGCCTTCATGGCGCGCCCGGCCGTGCAGCGCGGCCTGCAGGTACCGGCAGTATGAGCGCTTTCTGCTTGAAGTTCACCGGGCACTGACCGCTTCCCAGCGCTACCTGCGGGGCGCAGGGGTAGAGTTTTCAGCGCGGCAGGCCGCCGGGCGGGAAGCCGCCGCCCAAGCCGCCCAGGCCCTTCATGCCGCCCATGCGGCGCATCATCTTCATCAGGCCGCCGCCTTTCATCTTTTTCATCATTTCCTGCATCTGCTCAAATTCCTTGAGCAGGCGGTTGACTTCCTGCACCTGCACGCCGGCGCCGGCAGCGATGCGGCGCTTGCGCGTGGCCTTGATCAGTTCGGGCTTGCGGCGTTCCAGAGCCGTCATGCTGCAGATGATGCCTTCCTTGCGCTTGATGTCCTTTTCGGCACGGTCCAGGTCGCCCGGCTTGGCATTGGCAGTGAGTTGGGTAGGCAGCTTGTCCATCAGGCTGCTGAGGCCGCCCATTTGCTTCATTTGCTGTAGCTGGGCAAGGAAATCGTTCAGGTCGAAGGTGTCACCCTTCTTGACCTTGGCTGCCAGCTTTTGCGCGGCTTCCAGGTCGACCCCGGCGGTGACCTGCTCCACCAGCGCCACGATGTCGCCCATGCCCAGAATGCGGCCGGCATGGCGTTCGGCATCGAACTGCTCCAGACCGTCCATTTTTTCGCTGACGCCGGCAAACTTGATCGGCGCATCGGCCACCTGACGCACGGACAGCGCGGCACCGCCGCGCGCGTCGCCATCGAGCTTGGTCAGTACCACGCCGGTCAGTGGCAGGGTCTGCTTGAAGGCCCGTGCCGTATTGGCGGCATCCTGGCCCTGCATGGCATCGACCACCAGCAGCGTCTCGACTGGGTTGAGCGCGTAATGCAGCGCCTTGATTTCTGCCATCAGGGCTTCGTCAATGGCCAGGCGGCCGGCGGTGTCCACCAGCAGCACGTCAAAGTAGTGTTTGCGCGCATAGTCGAGCGCAGCGTGGGCGATGTCCACCGGCTTCTGGTCGGGCGTGCTGGGAAACCATTCGGCGCCCACTTGCTGGGTAACCGTCTTGAGCTGCTCGATGGCTGCCGGGCGGTACACGTCGCCCGACACCGTCAGCACCTTCTTCTTGCGTTTTTCGATCAGGTACTTGGCCAGCTTGGCGGTGGTGGTGGTCTTGCCCGCACCCTGCAGGCCGGCCATCAGGATCACGGCCGGTGGCTGCGTGGACAGGTTCAGGTCGGCCACGCCTTCGCCCATGGTGGCGGCGAGCTCGCGGTTGACGATGCCGACCAGCGCCTGTCCGGGCTTGAGGCTGCCTAGCACTTCCTGCCCCATCGCCTTGTCCTTGACGCGGGCGATGAAGTCTTTGACCACGGGCAGGGCCACGTCGGCCTCGAGCAGGGCCATGCGCACTTCGCGCAGCATGTCTGCCACGTTGCTTTCGGTGATGCGCGCCTGGCCACTGAGATTCTTGACGAGACGCGAGAGTTTGTCGGTAAGGGCAGATGCCATGGAGCAGCGGGCTTTCGGAAAGGGCAGGCAAGAGGGGATAATGTAGCCATGATTGTAGCCAGTGCCCAGATTTACGTCCCGGTCTTGACGCTTGTCAGCGCGGCCGCTTATCTTTCTGCGGCCGGTGTCAGCCAGGCGCGCGAGCGGCTCGGTCGGAGCGGGGCCGCCTTGCTCGCACTGGCGGCGCTGTTGCATGCCGCCGTATTGCTGATTGGCCTGACCAGCCCGCCCCGTTTCGGTTTTGCGCCGGCGCTGTCGATGACGGCGTGGCTGGCGCTGGCAGCGTATGGTGTGGAAAGCCTCCGCTATCGCATGCGTCAGTTGCGCTGGCGCCTGGCTCTGATCGGCGCTATCACCGTGGTGCTGGCCTGGGCTTTTCCGGGTACGCCGATCCGCGAGGGCGCTCCCGTCTGGCTTGCGCTGCATCTGGCGCTGGGCATTGCTTCGTACGGGCTGTTTGCGGTGGCGGTGCTGCATGCCTGGCTGATGGCGCGCGCCGAACTGCGCATGCGCCAGGGCGCCACCCTGCTGCGCGAAGAATCCGAGGGGGCACCGACAATGCTGCCGCTGCTCACGCTCGAGCGGCTCACATTCCGCTTCGTGCGGCTGGGTTTTGTGCTGCTGAGCTTCACCATCGTGCAGGCCTGGCTGTTCGAGGCGCCCAGCCAGATGGTGTGGACACACAAGACGATTTTCTCGCTGCTGGCCTGGCTGGTGTTCGCCGTGCTGCTGTGGGGCCACTGGCACTGGGGCTGGCGCGGCCAGCGCGCGGTGCGCATGATCTATGTCGGTGCCGGACTGTTGCTGCTGTCCTATGTGGGTTACCACTTCGTGCTTGAAGTGCTATTGCACCGCGGCAGCTGATACAAAAGGTTGGAATCATGAAATTTCTGATGGTGCTGGTGGTGATCGCCGTGGCGTTCGGCGTGTGGAACCACAACCGCAAGCAGGCGCTGCGCGCACGGCAGGCCGCCAAGGCACCACCGCCGCCCCTGGTGCCGCAGACCATGGTGCGTTGTGCCCATTGCGGTGTGCATCTGGCCAGGCAGGATGCCGTGTCGCAGGATGACCAGTGGTATTGCTGCGCCGAGCATGCACGCGTAGGCGTTCGTACCCCGGCGGGAGTGGGGCATGACGCCGGCTGATTGGCAGCAGGGCTGTTACCGACTTGCACGCCATGTCGCATCGCCCAATTTTGGCCCGCGGCCGGCTGGCGCCTGCATTGACTTGCTGGTGGTGCATTCCATCAGCCTGCCGCCTGGCCGCTATGGCGGCCCCGAAATCGAGCAGCTGTTTACCAATACCCTGGACTGGGATGCGCACCCGTACTTTCAGCAGATACGCGGCCTCGAGGTATCCGCCCATTTCCTGATCCGGCGTGATGGCAGTCTGCTGCAGTTCGTCAGCTGCGACGATCGTGCCTGGCACGCCGGCAACTCATGCTGGCGCGGGCGCAGCAATTGCAACGACGACTCCATCGGAGTGGAACTGGAGGGGCTGGAGGGGCTCCCTTTCGATGCGCCGCAATACCGCACCCTGGCCCGCCTGGGCCACGCGCTAGCTGCCCATTACCCGCTGGCGCATGTGGTGGGGCATGAACACATTGCACCGGGGCGCAAGGCCGATCCCGGTGCCGGATTCGACTGGCAGCACCTGCAGCGCCTGACGGGCTGGCCACAGGAATGGTTTGCGCCAGGCGTGCTGCTCAACGCTGCTGCAGCTGCCGCGCCAGTACCACCAGATGGCTGTGCGTCGGGTCCTTGGCGGCCGTGAGCAGGGTCAGCCGGCCTTGCTGCAAGGCCTGTTCCCGCATGCGCTGCAACGCGGATTGTGCAGCATCTGTCTGTAACTCTTCTGTAAAGCGCTGACTGAACTCGGCAAAGCGGCTGGCCGGGTCCCCATGGAACCACTGGCGCAGCGCATTGGACGGGGTGGCGTCCTTTTCCCACGCTACGCCCTGCAACCGTTCCTTGGGCACGCCACGCGGCCACAGGCGGTCGAGCAGCACAGCGGGTGTGTTGGGCGCGTGCTCGAAGTCGTACACGCGGGCCAGCAGATACTGCGGTGAAGTGGATGAAGTGCTCATGGTCAATTCTCCCAAGGCGGCGCATGCGGCCTGTGCCGCCCATTGCCCAACGGTGCAAGAGCGCCCGAGCCGGCATCGGGCAGCGCCTAGCTTATCGTATCCGTTCGAGCGCCAGCACATAAGGGGCAGGAACCCGCGTAGCCTGCACCATCTGGTAGCGAATGCACTTGCAGGAGATGCCTTCCTGCTGCGCCAGCCATTGCTCCACCGCATCGCGCTCCTGCCGCGCGCCGGGGTGGCCCTGGTAGACCACCATCACCAGCAGGCCATGGGGCTGCAGCAACTCCAGGGAGGCCTGCAGCGCCGCGATCGTGGTGACAGCATCAGTGGTGACGGTCTTGTCGCCGCCAGGCAGCCAGCCCAGATTGAACATGATGGCTTGCACCCCTTTGGGCACGTGGCGCGCCATGTCTGTATGGCTGTCTTGCAGCAACTGCACGCGTTCCGCCAGGCCGTGTTGCTGCAGCCTCTGGCGTGTGGCGGCAAGAGCGGATGCCTGCACATCAAAGGCAAATACTTTGCCCGCCGCGCCTACCAGTTCTGCCAGCAGCACGGTGTCATGGCCATTGCCGGCGGTGGCGTCCACGGCCACGTCGCCCGGGCGCAGCGCACCCCGTATCAGGCAGTGTGCAAATGACACGATGCCGGGAAGGTGACGGGACAGGCTGAAAGACATGCGATAAATGGCGCCGGCATGGAGCTTGAACGGGCGCAAGCCGCCATTATGCGCCGACCGGTAATCGATCATTGAACGGGTGTGTTGTGCTTCTGGTTCGGCCATGCATGTGCGTAAATTCGTGGCGATACGCTGCTGGCATGGCTATTTGTTGCATAAATGCAACTACTGCGCCACAATATCACATTGGTATGCTGCATGTGCGGTGAAAACACTGCATGCTGCACGATAAGGTATCAAGGAGAAATAGACATGGCAACTGCCAGGAAACCTGCTGCGCCCAAGGCGGCTGTCAGCACCAAGGCCGCCACCAGAAGCACAACCACGCGCAGGGCAGCAGCAAAACAAGCCGAGCAGGCGCCGGTGCCTGTACCTGCGGCAGAGACTGCAGCTGTGCCGGCCAAACGCACCAGCAGGGCGACGGCCGCCAGCAAGCCTGCCGCCAGAAAAACGGCAACATTTGCTGTGTCCGAAGATGCAGCAGGCCAGGCAGCCGCAGCCGTTGCGCCTCAGGACGTCACAGCCAAGCCGCGCCCCACGAAAAAGGTCGTCAAGCCGGTGGCCGTGGAGCCAGTGGCCAAAACGCAGATCAGTCCCCTGGGGTCCTGGCCGTTTCCGTCGGGCATCAAGCCCTGAGCGGAGCGGCTTGCGCGCCCATGTAGCGGCGCTGTGGCGGGTCATGCTGCCCGTCGGCCCGCATGACGAAGCGGCCTTGCGTCCAGGCCGCGCCGCCACAAGTTGTGCTGCCCCGCTCAGGCGGGCCTGTGGCCTGTCATCAGGATCCAGCCATCTTCGCTGTCGGCCACTTCCAGCGCCAGATAAGGGGCATACGCCTGCTTGAGCTCGTCGGCCTGGCGTTCCAGAATGCCGGCCAGCACCAGATGGCCGCCGGCCGCCACATGCCCGGTCAGCAGCGGCGCCAGCACTTTCAGGGGGGTGGCCAGAATGTTGGCCAGCACGGTCTGGTAACGGCCGTTGGCCGGATCCACCAGTTCAGGCAGGCCCGTGCGCAGCGTGACATGGTTGCTGTCGGCATTGATGCGGGTGGATTCGACGGCGGCCGGATCGATATCGACCGCGTCAATGTCCTGCGCGCCGAATTTGGCAGCGCCGATTGCCAGAATGCCGGAGCCGCAACCATAGTCCAGCACCTTGCCCAGGCGTGTGGGGTCGCCAGGCTGGCCATTGCGCACAATCCAGCGCAGGCACATGCGGGTGGTGGGGTGGGTGCCGGTGCCAAAGGCCAGACCCGGGTCGAGCCGGATCACCTGTTTTGCTTCGGCCGGGGGCTCGTGCCAGCTGGGTACGATCCAGAAATCGGGCGTGATGTCGACCGGGGCGAACTGGGATTGCGTCAGGCGCACCCAGTCCTGGTCGGGCACGCTTTGCACACCAACGATTTGCGAGCTGCCGAAAAAATCCTGCAATTGCAGCAGGCGCGCCGCTTCGCGTGCAGCCTCTTCTTCAGCAAACAGGGCTACCAGCAGCGAGCGCTGCCAGCCCTCGCGCGGAGCTGGCATGCCCGGTTCGCCAAACAGCGGCTGTTCGGCTTCGGTGTGGGCATCGGCATCTTCGACCGACACGCTGAGGGCGTCGAGCGCATCCAGCGCTTCGCACATCAGGTCGACATCGGCTTCGGGACAGAGCAGGCGGAGTTCAAACATGGCCATTACCGTTCGCGTTGGCTCAGCCACTCTTCGAGGTAGTGGATGTTGGTGCCGCCTTCGCAGAAGCGGGCATCCACCATCAGCTCGCGGTGCAGCGGAATATTGGTGTTGATGCCCTCGACCACCATCTCGTTCAGGGCTGTGCGCATGCGCGCCATGGCCTGCTCGCGCGTGTCGCCATGCACGATCAGCTTGCCGATCATCGAGTCGTAGTTGGAAGGCACGAAATAGTTGGTGTAGACGTGGCTGTCCACGCGCACGCCCGGGCCGCCCGGCGTGTGCCAGTAGGTGATGCGTCCCGGCGAAGGGATGAACTTGTAGGCGTCTTCGGCGTTGATGCGACACTCGATGGCATGGCCGCGCATTTGCGTCAGGATCTGGCGCTGCGTGAACGGCAGCTTTTCGCCAGCCGCGATCATGATCTGGGCACGCACGATGTCGATACCGGTGATCAGCTCGGTGACCGGATGTTCGACCTGCACGCGGGTGTTCATCTCGATGAAGTAGAACTCGCCGTTTTCATACAGGAACTCGAAGGTGCCGGCGCCGCGGTAGCCGATCTTGCGGCAGGCAGCGGCGCAGCGGTCGCCGATGCGTTCGATGGTGCGGCGCATGATGCCGGGGGCCGGAGCCTCTTCGATCACCTTCTGGTGGCGGCGCTGCATGGAGCAATCGCGCTCGCCCAGAAACACCGCGTTGCGGTGCGTATCGGCCAGGATCTGGATCTCTATGTGGCGGGGGTCCTGCAGGAACTTTTCCATGTACACCGCAGGATTGCCAAACGCCACGCCGGCTTCGGCCTTGGTCATGGAGACGGCGTTGATCAGCGCGGCTTCGGTGTGCACCACGCGCATGCCGCGTCCGCCTCCGCCGCCGGCAGCCTTGATGATGACCGGATAGCCGATGCGCTTGGCAATCTGGCGGATTTCGGCCGGATCATCGGGCAGCTCGCCTTCGGAACCCGGCACGCAGGGCACGCCGGCCTTGAGCATGGCCTGCTTGGCCGAAACCTTGTCGCCCATGATGCGGATCGACTCGGGGGTAGGGCCGATGAAAGTGAAGCCGCTTTTTTCGACGCGTTCGGCGAAGTCGGCGTTTTCGCTCAGGAAGCCATAGCCGGGGTGGATGGCTTCGGCGTCGGTGACCTCGGCGGCCGAAATGATGGCCGGCATGTTGAGGTAGCTGTGGGTCGAATTGGCCGGGCCGATGCAGATGGCTTCGTCAGCCAGCTTGACATACTTGGCTTCACGGTCGGCTTCGGAATAGACCATCACGGCCTTGATGCCCATTTCCTTGCAGGCGCGCTGAATGCGCAGGGCAATCTCACCACGATTGGCAATAAGAATTTTCTTGAACATGGAGGTACTCGCGGCTCAGTCGCCGCGCACGCAGCGGTGCGTGCGGGCGTGATGCGGCGCACGGCCGGTGGCCGTTGTGCCGCGGAAGGCGAAGGGGGTCGGCATGTATGGGGAGCTTTTCCCGTTGCCGCGCAATGGCGTGCTGCTTACTCGATCACGAACATGGGCTGGCCGAATTCGACCGCGTCGCCGTTTTCGCACAGGATCTGGGTGACCGTGCCGGACTTGTCGGCTTCGATCTCGTTCAGGATCTTCATGGCTTCGATGATGCAGAGGGTTTCGCCTTCCTTGATAGTGCTGCCCAGCTCCACAAACGGCTTGGCGCCGGGGCTGCTGGCACGGTAGAAAGTGCCCACCATGGGTGATTTGACGATGTGGCCGGCCGGAGCGGCGGGGGCCGCTGGCGCGTCGATGACGGCAGGGACCGCGATGGCAGGGGCTGCCGCCGGGGCAGCCATGGGGGTGGGCATCGGCATGTAGGCGGCCTGCGGGGCAGCGCCGCTGCTCTTGACGATGCGTACCTTGCCTTCGGCTTCGGTGATTTCGAGTTCGGAAACGTTGGATTCAGACACCAGGTCGATCAGTGTCTTGAGTTTGCGCAGGTCCATGAGGGATCCAGAGGTAAGAGGAGTTTGTTCGGGGGCGTGCAGCCAGGAAAAACACGCCAATTGGCGCACATTTTCCATTATTTTCATGCAACGTGGAAAAGTTTTCGTTTTCTGACGGTCTGTTACAAATTTGTTGACTGATTTTACGATTGCAGGCAGTTGCTGGAAATTGCCAGGAATTATGACCTTTTTTCGGTAATTGTGTTGCTGAGCCAGTTTTCCAGCAGCGCCGTATCGACTTGTCCAGAGTGGCGCTCGGACAGGTCTCCCGGTGTGTCAAACACCAGGCTCAGCGGCAATGCGCCTTTGGTATCGCCCAGCTCACGCATGAGATTCATGCCTTCCATGCCGGCGATGGCGATCGGAAACTGCACCGGCTGGCGCTGCAGGAATTGCTCGACGGCTTCCTTACGGTCGATTGCCACGCCAAGCACTTGCCAGCCGGCTGCGCGGTGTTGCTGGTAGAAAGCATCCAGCAAGGGCATTTCCCTGATACAGGGAGCGCACCAGCTGGCCCAGAAATTGACCAGCAGGGGATGCCCGTGCAGGCTGCTGGTGGCCAGGGCGCTGCCGTCCCGCATCTGCAGGGTCTGGCGCCACCAGACTTCGGCGGTGGGATCGTAGCGCCTGCCGCAGGCGGACAGGCTGGCTGCCATGCCGACGGCGCTGAGTGCCGCCAGCATCTGGCGGCGCGAGGGGAGGGTGGGTGTATGTTTCATGCTGCGTCTTGTTGCATGCGTTCGGCCAGCATGGCAGCAGTGCCGCGTGGGCGCGAGCCATCGCCAGCAGGCTGCAGGGCGCCGCGCTGCGCCTTGTGGTCGTTGACCAGCAAGTGCACGCCGACCTCTTCCTGCAGGCCTTCGCACCAGGCGTGGATGCTGAGCGCATCGACCTGCCCTTGCAGGCCGGGCACGCGGCTGGCTTGATAGTCCACGCCGGCATTGATCAGCGCAATTTCGATGGATTTGGCCTCATCACTGAACAGATGCAGCCAAATGTCGTTCAAACGTGTGGCAGTGCCGTTCCAGACCGCGCCGCCGAGCAGGGGTTCATATTCGGCCAGGCGCTGCATCCATTCCAGCGCCAATGCGCGCAGCGCAGCCAGTTCACCGGGCTGGGTGTCGGCGCAGAACACGGCCAGGTATTCGCGCACGGCGGCCTCCAGCGTGTTGTTGTCGGGCAGGGCGGTGTGCCGGGGCAGCTTGAGCTGCCGCACCGCGCGCTGCTTGGCGGCGCCGTACTCGAGGCCTTCCTCGACCACCAACCGGGCGGCCGTGGCAGTCAGGGTGTCGGGAGTGGCCAGCAGCATCAGCGTGCTCCCAGTTGCTCCAGCAGCCGCCCGTGAATGCCGCCAAAGCCGCCGTTGCTCATGCATAGCAGATGGTCGCCGGGACGGGCTGCGGCCAGTACCTGCGCCAGCAGGGCGTCGATAGTGCTGGCCACCTGGGCCCGCGCGCCCATGTCGGACAGCGCTGCGGCGGCATCCCAATCAAGGCCGCCGCCGTGGCAGAAAGCCAGATCGGCCTGCTCCAGGCTCCAGGGCAATTGCGACTTCATGGTGCCCAGCTTCATGGTGTTGCTGCGCGGCTCGAAAACCGCCAGGATACGATCGTGCTTGCGGCCCTCGGCATCGAGCTTGCGGCGCAGTCCGTCCACGGTGGTGCGGATGGCTGTGGGATGGTGGGCAAAATCGTCATAGACCGTGATATTGCCGCCATCACGCGTGATCGTGCCGCGAATTTCCATGCGGCGGCGCGCGTTGGCAAAGCTCCCCAGCGCCGCGGTGGCGGCCTGCGGGGCCACTCCCACGTGCGCGGCCGCAGCAATTGCGGCCAGCGCATTGAGCTGGTTGTGCACGCCGCTCAGAGCCCATTGCACCTGTCCCACCGGCGTGCCCTGGTGCAGCACGGTAAAGTCGTGCGGCTCGCCCTGGGCGGTATAGTCGCTGACGGCGCTGCCGAAGGTCTGCACCTTGCTCCAGCAGCCCTGGTTCAGCACGCGCGTGATGGATTCTTCCAGACCGTTGGCCACGATGCAGCCACTGGCTGGCACGGTGCGCACCAGATGGTGGAATTGGCGCTCGATCGCTGCCAGATTGTCAAAGATGTCGGCGTGATCGAACTCGAGGTTGTTGAGTACGGCAGTGCGCGGGCGGTAATGCACGAATTTGCTGCGCTTGTCGAAGAACGCGGTGTCGTATTCGTCCGCCTCGATCACGAAGTAGCTGCGTGCATGCCCCGCGGCCCGTTGGCCCAGTCGTGCCGATACGCCAAAATTGAGCGGTACGCCACCCACCAGAAAGCCGGGCGTGAGGCCGGCGGCTTCCAGGATCCAGGCCAGCATCGAGGTGGTGGTGGTCTTGCCATGGGTGCCGGCCACGGCCAGCACATGGCGGCCCTGCAGCACGTTCTCTGCCAGCCATTGCGGGCCGCTGGTATAGGGCAGTCCCTGGTCGAGAATGGCTTCCATCAGCGGGAATTTGGGGCTGCCATCCGGCAGCAGGGCGCGGCTGACCACGTTGCCGACCACGAACACGTCCGGTTTGAGCGCGGTCTGGTCGGCGCTGAAGCCTTCGATCAGCTCGATGCCGAGCGCGCGCAGCTGGTCGCTCATCGGGGGATAGACGCCGGCGTCGCAGCCGGTTACCTTGTGGCCGGCTTCGCGGGCCAGCGCCGCGACACCGCCCATGAAGGTGCCGCAAATGCCGAGAATATGGATGTGCATCGGGGCATTGTACGGGCTTGTCAGCCTTCCAGTTGGTCGCCGGGAACGACCGGCGACAATTGCGCTTCCTCGGTGTCGGTGAACACGCGTGAGCGGGTGTGGAAGGCCTTGCCGGTGCTGCCTTCGAGCGAGAAGGTGCCGCCGTGGCCCTCGATCACGTCCAGAATCAGCTGGGTGTGCTGCCAGTAGTCGAACTGGGTCTTGCTCATGTAAAAGGGTACGCCGCCCACTTCACCCAGCTTCACGTCCTGGGCGCCGATGGTCAGGTCAGTGGGCAGGTAGCAGTTGGCGGCGCTGTTGTCGCAGCAACCGCCAGACTGGTGGAACATCAGCTGGCCATGTTCGGCCTTGAGCTCCTTGATCAGTGCCAGGGCGGCTGGCGTGGCGATGACGCGATTGACCATGGTGGGACTCCTTGCAAAGGACGGCTCCGGCAAGACGCCCCCGGCCTTGCTGCCGGCCAAGGGCTATGACGAGGGGAGCAGCCCGCCTGCCAGCCAGCGCGTGATGTCCGCGGCGGGCGCGGTACGGCACAGCATGTTGTTCTGGCCGCTCCACAAGGGAGAAAAATCACCGCTGCCCTGCGCTTCGGCGGCAGCGCGCAGCGGCGCCAGTGCCGCGCTGGCATGGGGAAACGGCGGCGCTTCGTCCGGGAACGGGCCCAGCTCGCGCAATACGCGGTTGACGATGCCGCGTGCCGGCCGGCCGCTGAACACCGTGGTGACCATGGTGTGGCGCGCGGCTTCGCTGTGCAGCGCGGCGCGGTGGATGGCGGAAGTCTTGGCTTCATGCGCGCACAGAAAGGCCGTGCCGACCTGTACGGCACTGGCCCCCAGGGCCAGTGCCGCGGTCACGGCTTCGGGACAGCCGATGCCGCCGGTGGCCACCACCGGAATGCCCAGCGGCCGCATGGCGTGCACCACCTGCGGCAGCAGGGCGAAGGTGCCCATTTGCAGGCTGAGGTCGTCACTGAGGAAATGCCCGCGATGGCCGCCAGCCTCCAGCCCCTGCGCAATGATGGCATCGGCGCCATGCCGGGCCAGCCACAGCGCCTCGTCCACGGTGGTGGCGCTGGACATGACCAGGCTGCCCATGCGCTTGACCTTGTTCAGGAGCGCGGGTTCGGGCAAACCGAAGTGAAAGCTCACGACCGGGGGACGGAACTCTTCCA
This sequence comes from uncultured Allobrachymonas sp., assembly GCA_964413485.1. Taxonomy (GTDB): domain Bacteria; phylum Pseudomonadota; class Gammaproteobacteria; order Burkholderiales; family Burkholderiaceae_C; genus Brachymonas. The sequence continues at coordinate 35,631 of CAYPRU010000004.1, forward strand.
GCAGCTCGGCGGTTTCTGCATCGAACGGATTGCGGCTGACGCTGGGGGCATTTGCCGGGGCGCCGAGCTCGTCGTAATAGGGCTGCAGGCGCGTGCGCCAGCGTGCCAATTGCGCCTCCGAGACGGGTTGTGGCACATGGCTGAAGAAATTCAGGTTGTAGGGCTGGCCGCAATCCAGTGCGCTGCGCAAGGACTGGATTTCGTGCCGCATGGTGTCGGTGGACAGCATGGCGCAGGGCAGCGAGCCCAGCCCGCCGGCGCGCGACACGGCAATTGCCAGCCGGCTGTCCTGTACGCCGGCCATGGGCGCCTGAATCAGGAGAAGCGGTGTAGCGGGCAATGCCATGGCAGCCTCCGGCAAATGGATCAGAACGAAATGGTGGTGTTTTCGGCGTCGATCACAATCATACTGCGGTCCAGCGCGGCGCGTGCGGCGCTGGCGAAGGCCTGGGCCCAGGCCGGATCGGCAAACGCGCGGGCGCCGGCGGTTTGCGCCACCCGCACCACCTTGTCGGCGTTGAGCACCTTGCCCGATGCGCGGATCGGCTCGCAATCCAGGCGGACGAATTCGCTGTCCAGCCACTGGCGGGCCCGCTGCGGATCCATCTGCGGCACCTGGTCCAGGGGCAGCACGAATTCGTCACGTGCGTTGAATTTCACTCTCAGTTCGGTGTGCATGCGGATCTCCACGATAAGGCTGGCCGCCTTCAGCGGGGCGGCGCACTGTAAGCAAGCATACCATCCGATGACATTCGGCATGCTGACAACGGCGCACCGCCGAACTTGGGAATAACCCTGAGGGCAGGGCCTTACTGCTGCAGCTTGCGGCGCTCCAGCACCGCGTCGGACAGCAGCTGCAGGCAATGCAACGAGTCGTCCCAGCCCAGGCAGGCATCGGTGATGCTCTTGCCGTATTCGAGTTCGCGCGGGTTGTCCTTGCCCGGCGTGAATTTCTGTGCGCCGCCATGGATGTGGCTTTCGATCATCACGCCGAACACCTGTTTCGAACCGCCCGCCACCTGCTGTGCAATGTTGCGCGTTACATCCAGCTGTTTTTCATGCTGTTTCTGGCTGTTGGCATGGCTGCAGTCCACCATCACACTGGGATGCAGGCCAGCCTTTTCCAGTTCGGTACAGGCTTTTTGTACGCTCTCGGCGTCGAAGTTGGTGGCCTTGCTGCCGCCGCGCAGGATCACGTGGCAGTCCGGATTGCCGTCGGTCTGCACGATGGCCACATGGCCGTTCTTGTGCACTGACAGGAAATGGTGGCCGCGTGCCGAGGCCTGGATGGCGTCGGTGGCGATGCGGATGTTGCCGTCGGTGCCATTCTTGAAGCCGATCGGCGCCGACAGGCCGCTGGCCAGCTCGCGGTGCACCTGGCTTTCGGTGGTGCGCGCGCCGATGGCGCCCCAGCTGATCAGGTCGCCGATGTACTGGGGCGAGATCACGTCCAGGAATTCGCTGCCGGCCGGCAGGCCCAGGCGGTTGATGTCGATCAGCAGCTGGCGCGCAATGCGCAGGCCTTCGTCGATACGGCAGCTCTCGTCCAGGTAGGGATCGTTGATCAGGCCCTTCCAGCCGACGGTGGTGCGCGGTTTCTCGAAGTACACGCGCATCACGATGTCGAGCGTATCGGCGAACTGCTCGCGCTGCTTGGCCAGACGCTGCGCGTATTCCAGCGCAGCCTGCGGGTCATGGATCGAGCAGGGGCCGATGATCACCAGCAGGCGGTCATCCTGGCCGCGCATGATCTTGTGGATGCTCAGGCGCTCCTGCGTGACGAGGTGCTCCACGGGAGAGCCGCTGATGGGGAAGAAACGGATCAGGTGTTCGGGGGGAGGCAGCATGGTCAGATTCGTGATGCGGGCATTGTCGGTGGTGCTGGTTTTGTCGACTGGCTGCGCATACAAGGCGGCGTCCGTAGGCTGGTTCGTGTACATGAAAACTCCTGAATCTGGTTGCCCGGCAAAAAAAAACCGCCTGGTGGGGACCACCGGGCGGTTTGGAGGATTGCGCTTCGCAGTTGTGCTCAGGCCTCTCGTCCGCCGGGGACAGAGAAGTAAAAGCCAAAATAAAAAGCGCGTGAAACTTGCATGTGTTCAATATACCATGAAGTCTGACGGATGTGTCAAGCTTCTGGGTGTAATTTGTGCAGCCCTGCTTCAGGCAGTGCCGCCCACGGTCATGTTGTTGATGCGCATGGTGGGCTGGCCCACGCCCACCGGCACACTCTGGCCTTCTTTGCCGCAGGTGCCCACGCCGCTGTCCAGCCGCATGTCGTTGCCGATCATGGCTACATGGGTCAGCACATCCGGCCCGTTGCCGATGATGGTGGCGCCCTTGACCGGATACTGCAGCTTGCCGTTTTCCACCCACCAGGCCTGGCTGGCCGAAAACACGAATTTGCCACTGGTGATGTCGACCTGGCCGCCGCCGAAATTAGTGGCGTACAGGCCTTTTTCCAGGCTGGCGATCACGGCCTGTGGGTCTTCGCTGCCGCCCAGCATGTAGGTGTTGGTCATGCGCGGCATCGGCGTGTTGGCATAGCTTTCACGGCGACCGTTGCCGGTGGATTTGCCCTTCATCAGGCGGGCATTCATGCGGTCCTGCAGATAGCCCTTGAGGATGCCGTCCTCGATCAGCACGGTTTGCTGGGTGGGATGGCCCTCGTCGTCCACGTTCAGGCTGCCGCGGCGGTTGGCGATGGTGCCGTCATCCAGCACGGTCACGCCCTTGGCGGCCACGCGTTGGCCGATGCGGCCGCTGAAAGCGCTGCTTTCCTTGCGGTTGAAGTCGCCCTCCAGGCCGTGGCCCACGGCTTCGTGCAGCAGCACGCCGGGCCAGCCGGAACCCAGCACCACATCCATCACGCCGGCAGGGGCTGGACGTGATTCCAGGTTGGTCAGCGCGGCGCCCACGGCTTCCTCCACATACTGTTGCAGCAGCGCGTCGTCGAAATAATCCAGGCCGAAGCGGCCGCCGCCGCCGGCCGAGCCGACTTCGCGCCGGGTCTGGCCTTGCTGTTCCTGCTCGACGATGACGGTCAGGCTCAGGCGCACCAGCGGGCGCACATCGGCCGCCAGAGTGCCGTCGGCGCGGGCGATCAGCACCACGTCGTGCTCGGCGGCCAGGCCGGCCATGACCTGTTTCACACGCGGATCCTTGGCGCGCGCCATTTTTTCGATGCGTTCCAGCAAGGCCACCTTGGCGGCGCTGTCCAGCGAGGGAATCGGGTTGATCAGGGCGTACAGCGAGCGGCTGCGCGCCAGCTTGTCGGCGCTGCGTGCCGCACCGGCCTTGACGCGCGCCTGCTTGCCGGCGGCGCCAATGGTGCGCACGGTGCGCACCGCATCCATCAGCGAGGACAGCGAGATGTCGTCGGAGTAGGCGAAGGCGGTTTTCTCGCCAGCCACAGCGCGTACGCCGACGCCCTGGTCAATGCTGAAGCTGCCGGTCTTGACGATGCCTTCCTCCAGGCTCCAGCCTTCGCTGCAGGTGGTCTGGAAGTACAGATCGGCATCGTCGATTTGGCGCGTGTACATGGTCGCCAGCGCCTTGTGCAGCTGCGCGCGGCTCAGGCCGAAAGGCTCCAGCAGCAGGGATTCGGCCAGCGCCAGGCGCTCGCGGGTGCTGGTGACGGAAGGGGCCGCACTGGCGGCGAAGGGAGTGCTGGGCAATGTCATGTCGCGATTGTAGGCGCAGACGCAAAAAAGCCGCATGCCGCAGGGTTGCGACAGGCGGCGGCTGATCGGTTGCTGGCGGGCTATCAGGCAGCGGTCAGGTCATTGACCGGGGCATTTGGCGCGCCCTGCCTGACCGTTTCGATGCCGCTGTCGCGCGCGGCTTCGCTGCCGAACATCTGGCTTTGGCCAATGACCTGTCCGTTGCTGGCCTTGAGCGTGAAATAGGACGAGCCATCCTTGGCGGTCAGACGTTCGAAGCGGGAATTTTCGGCGGCATTCTTCTTGACCGATTCGATGCCCTTGACTGCGCTGGCCTTGGATTCGTACATTTCGCTGTTCAGCAGCGCATGGCCGTCGTCGGCCTTGAGCGAAAAGAAGAACTTGCCGTTGGTGGACTTTTTCAGATCGAAATGGCCGGACATGCTATCTCCTGAATGGTGGTTGAACCATGCCATGGTAACGCAAAGTATGCATGCAGTGCCAGCGGGAAGATGCTTGGCAAGCGGCTCTGGCGTTGGCCTGGTTTCAGCTGTGAAACTGCCGCTGGTCCCGCCCGATGGCAAACAACACCCCCAATGCCATGCCCAGGGTGACCATGGCCGTGCCGCCATAGCTGATAAAGGGCAGTGGCACACCCACCACCGGCAGAATACCGCTGACCATGCCCATGTTGACAAAGGCATAGGTGAAGAAAATCGAGCCGACCCCGCCTGCCATCAGGCGGCCGAACTGCGTGGGTGCCTGTACCGCCATCTGGAAGGCGCGGATGATCAGGAACAGGAAGGCCGCCAGCAGCGCCAGGTTGCCCATCATGCCGAACTCTTCGGAAAAGGCGGCGAAGATGAAGTCGGTAGTGCGCTCGGGAATGAATTCGAGGTGGGTTTGCGTGCCCTGCATGAAGCCCTTGCCCCACAGCCCGCCCGAGCCAATGGCGATCATGCCTTGCAGGATGTGGAAGCCCTTGCCCAGCGGGTCGCGCGTGGGATCCAGCAGGGTGCAGATGCGCTGGCGCTGGTATTCGTGCAGCACATGCCAGTCGACCCCGGGCTCGCACAGCGAGGGACCGAACCACGCAAGTGCAGCGACACCGATGGCGCCCAGCAACATGGGCGGCACTACCAGTTTCCAGCTTAGGCCGGCAAAGAAGATGATGGAACCGCCGGCAAACAGCACCAGCAGGGCCGTGCCCAGATCGGGCTGCTTCATGATCAGCGCCACCGGCGCCAGCAGGATGCCGAAGGCCACGGCAAAATCCACCGGATAGAGCGTGCCCTCGCGCCGCTGGAACCACCAGGCCAGCATCAGTGGCACGGCGATTTTCATCAGTTCGCTGGGCTGGATCACCACGCCCACATTGAGCCAGCGCGTGGCGCCTTTCTTGGTAACCCCGAACAGCAGCACTGCGAACAGCAGCACCATGCCCAAGGCGTACAAGGGCGGGCCCAGCTGCGCGATGCGCTGTGGCGGCAACTGTGCGACCAGAAAAATGATGCCGCAGGCCAGCAGCATGTTGCGGGCATGGTCGGCAAAGCGCGTGCCGTTGTCGAAACCGGCGGAGTACATGGTCACCAGGCCCATGCCCATGAGGATGAAGATTGCCAGCGCCAGCCACCCGTCGAAACCGCGGAAAAGAGCCAACGCAGACCGCCACAGCGGCGGCCGGTCGATAACAGCAGACATGGCGCGGATTATCCCAGTTCCATGACAAGTCTGCATGCCGTTTACTGTCATCGTGCCGGCAACGCGACAATGTATAGTGTCGGTTGGAAAATTTCCAACTTGCACACAAAATTACCAGGAGCGAGACCATGACCTATGAATGCATCCTCACCCGTGTCGAAGGCGAAAAGGTGGGCGTGATTACGTTGAACCGTCCGAAGGCGCTCAATGCGCTCAGCAACCAGCTGATGGACGAACTGGGCGCCGCCCTCAAGGCATTCGACGCCGACGACAAGATCGGGTGCATGATCATTACCGGCAGCGAAAAGGCATTTGCAGCCGGTGCCGATATCGGCGCCATGGCCACTTACAGTTTCTCCGATGCCTACGGCGGCGACTACATTACGCGCAACTGGGAAACCATCCGCACCATCCGCAAGCCGGTGATCGCTGCCGTCAGCGGCTACGCATTGGGTGGCGGCTGCGAGCTGTCCATGATGTGCGACTTCATCATCGCCGCCGACAATGCCAAGTTCGGCCAGCCCGAAATCAAGCTGGGCGTGATTCCCGGCGCCGGCGGCACCCAGCGCCTGCCGCGTGCCGTGGGCAAGAGCAAGGCCATGGACCTGTGCCTGACCGCCCGCATGATGGATGCCACCGAAGCAGAGCGTGCCGGTCTGGTCAGCCGCGTGGTGCCGCTGGACAAGCTGATGGAAGAAGCGCTGGGCGCTGCCCTGGTCATCGCCAGCATGCCGCGCCTGACCGTGTTCGCCGCCAAGGAGTCGATCAACCGCGCATTCGAGGGTTCCCTGACCGACGGCGTGATGTTTGAGCGCCGCCTGTTCCACAGCCTGTTTGCCACCAACGACCAGAAGGAAGGCATGGCCGCCTTCGTCGAGAAGCGCCCGGCCAAGTTCACCAATACCTGATGCGACGATTTTTGCAGTTGCGCCACATTTTTGTGACAGGGCTGCAAAAACGCTGCTACAATGCGTGTCTTCGGCGCTTTAGCTCAGTCGGTTAGAGCGATGGAATCATAATCCACAGGTCCGCGGTTCGAATCCGTGAAGCGCCACCAATAAAATCAAGCACTTAGGTGAGAAATTGCCTAGGTGCTTTTTCTTTGGCTGCAAGTATGTAAGGGCGGATGTAAGTCCATTTCGGAGATTTGCCCCATGCCAGCCCCACCATGCAGCCACAGGTACAGGGTTTTTGCACCTTGCTGGCGCGTGCGTGACGGCTCACCAGAGATTGAAAAGCCGGAAATCCGGCATTTCCTCGCGGGCGCGTGGGGGTGATGTTTGTGGGGGTAGTCCAAAACTGGACACCCCCTTCTTCCCGTGCGCGCGTGCGGAACAGGGTAGGGGTGACGCCAGTGTCACCCGTGACATGGGCGTCACCCGTGACATGGGTGTCACCCGTCATCAGCTTTGTGCCCGCGTGTGGGGGTCTCTGGCGGCGCAAAATTGTGCCGCCAGAATTTCCGATTACTCACACTCAGGCAAGCAAAATCCAATTCTGGATTCTGTCCAGCACCTGGTCGGCCACAAAAAACCCGGCTCATGGCCGGGCTGTGGTGGTCATTCGCCTGAAAGCTCAGGCAATGGTCGCAAAAGCGGCCATGCAGGCTTGTGGCTTTTAGCGGGGCACGATGCTTTGCAGTTCTTTGGCCTCTCGAATCATCTCGGCCAGATGGCGGCGCAACTCGCGTAGCTCTTTCCAGTGTCCGCCCTTGTAGCCGTTGCGGCTCGATGCCGCCTTACCTGCATCAGTTCTCGGCCCGGTTGATTGCTGCCACGGCTTCCAGCGCTGAATCGCTTCGCGCTGCTTCTGCATTCGCTCCGGTGTCCATCCATTGCTGTTCATGGCTCTGCTCCAATAGTTCAGTTTTCGTTGATGCCATTTTCTCTTGCGCGTGTAGTGTGCCTTGGTTTATCTGTTGGTTCTGCGCGATATTGGCTTGCTTCACAAAAGCGACTTGACGCGGGTATTTCAGGTTCACGATGCTGTCAATGGTGTTTCTGCTCTGCGCTTGTGCCTTCAATGCCAGCGCCGTTAGCATCCGTATGTGGTCCGCATTCTTGGCGTCATGCGCACGCTCGGCCAGGTTCACAAACATGGATTGCAGGGCTATGGCCTGCGACACCAGCATGCTTTCGAGTGAGTAAAGGCGACCTTCATTGACGGCGTCCACAATCTGGCCGATTACCTTGGAGCTTTCGGCTGGACAAGGGAAAACCGTAGAGCCATCTTCCGATGACATGGGCGTGCCATAGGTTGCTTGCAGCCTGCCTGCCATGTAGGTGGGCAGCACGTTCACTGTGCTTATGTGTTTCTGTTCTCCCTTGCGCTTTACGTCGTAATCTTCTTGGTTCATGGTGTCCTCTTAGTGCGGTTCGTTTCCGTTGCGTGCATCCAGATAGGCAAGGCGCAATAGTTGGGCGTCATTCATCTCGGCTTGCAGCGCGGTCATAAGCGCGTGCGTGACGGCTTGCTGATGCATCAGGGCTAGAAAGGCTTCGCGGCCTTTGCCACTGCGGGGCATGTCCTGCACCAGCACTTCGCAGGTGCGCTTGTCTGCAACCCTCATGCGGGCAGCAAGGGATTCAAATTCGGCGGCATTCACAGGGCCAACTCCTGTTGTGCAGGCTCTGTGCAGGCTGCTTCAGGTTCGGCAGCCACGTCCTGCATTTCTGCAACCCATTCGCCGGACAGGTCTGCCAATGCCTTCAGGCGCTCCATTTCGGTGGTCAGGTCCGCATGGTCGTGGTCGCTGTAGTTCGCCATGTAGTGCAGTAGGTCTTGGATGCGCTCATCCAGTGCCACCAGTCGGCGTTGCAGCGTCCTGATGGCCTTCTGTGCGCCTGCATCAGCAGCAGTCAAGCCGAAGTGCTTGCAGATGGCCACAAGCTGCCACGGATGCAGGATGACGCTTACAGGCTCAATGCCTGCCTGCTCAATGATGATGGCGGGGCCGCTTTCGTCGGTCACCCATTCGCCTTTGATGGTGTGGTGGGTCAGGGTCTCTTTCATGATGTTGTCCTTGCTTGTTTTGCAGATGTAGATGGCTTATCTAGATGGTGTCCGGGAGACGGTCTAGACGAAGTGGTCAAAACTGCCTTGATAGGACCGGGAGACGGTCCAGTAGCGTGGCCCTCTGGTCCGGGAGACGGTCCAGTAGCGTGGCCCTCTGGTCCGGGAGACGGTCTAAGGGATTTTTTTGAATCGCGGTATGCGCCACGCCTGAAGTCGGCAGCTTCCGGGTCATAACCGGAATGCTTGTCCAAGACGTACCAGGTGACGGCGTACCAACTTGCCTTGTTGGGTCTGGCCCCCTTGCACGTCTCGAAAATCAGGCCAGCATCCAGCAGTTCACGCTTGGCACGCGTGATAACGTCCTTGCTGGTCCAGCCACGCGGCTTCAGGTGGTTAATGCTGCACAGCAGCTTGCCGTTGTTGTCACGGACATACTGGCGGGCAAACTCCAGCAGCAGCGCCTTAGCCGGGTGGCTCAGGGATTGATAGGCGGCGCTGTCCAGCACAGACCACGGCAGGGCGATGAATCCGCCTGCATCGCGGCCTGTTTCCTTCCTGCGGCCTCCGCGTCCGTTAGCCATGAGAATCTTTGGCCGGTTTGCTCGGGCGTTGTCGGTTCATTTGCCAGCCCTCCAGCAGCGCCAGCGCATAGCCAGATAGAAGATTGCAGTCATCATGCTGCACCCCCTTTCGCTTGGCGTCCCGTCGCCATCCAGCGGTAAACCTTGTTGCGGTCGCTGATGGTGAACGAGTACACGCCGGGGCGGCACAGATTGCCGTCACGGTCCTCGAAGTCGATGCGCTCGCACGGAACATCCAGACCACGGCGGCGCAGTTCGGCCACCAGCTCAGGCGAATTGCTGCAACCGGCTTCCTTGTCCAAGCTCTCACGCGGCATTGGACGGCGCAGCAGTGCGGCAATGGCGCGCAGGTGACGCGGGTTATCGGTTCCGGTAAACTTGGCCTTGCTCGGGGCGCTCGTTTCCAATTCGTTGGGGCGGGCGTTTTTCTTGTCCATTACGCCACTCCCAGCACGCGGCGCAATTCGGCCACTGGCCAGGCCAAACGGCCATTGATGCGAATGGGGCGAATAGGGCCATCTTCGCGGCAAGCCCACAGGCGCAGGGTTTGCGGACGGCGGTTCAGGTGATGTGCCGCCTCGCTAGTCGGCAGGTTGGCGCGGGTTTCCTCGTCCAGCGCCACGGGTTGAATAGCTTTTAGAGCCATGTTTAAGCCCTCCGGCTTGTTGAACATGGCTCATCACTATTCCAATGCAACCCGGGTTGCATGCAAATATGCAACCCCTTGCACTCTCTTAACTCATTGATATGAAATGGGTTTTTCTTTTGGCATGCGACCCATCATGCAACCCCTTTGCATGTCACTATCGGAGAAGACCGCTCCAATGATTGCCCGGCCTCGGTGCCTTTGTCTTAGGTTGGGTTTTTTTCGTGATAAGAGACACACTCACATCGTAATGCCGTGCGGTGGCGGTGGGCCCATGCTTGTCTCTGTGTGCTTGTACTTCGGCAGTAAACGCCTCAGTCCAGCGCCTCGTTGTCCCGCTACCTGCATGGCTATTAGCATCTTCTACGGGGCTGGCTTCGGCTTGGTCTGCCTTTCCATCACCGGCGTCTTGCCACGGTTCAAACTCCAGCTCATAGCCCATGGTAGCCAAATACTGTTGCGCCTCGCCCACGTAAAGCATGGTGTCGGCGCTGATGCTCTTGGTAGGCAGCCCGTCGCTATGGCTAATGGCGTGCATGTTGCCGCTTTCCAATAGCTCATTGATTCGCGCAGTGTGCTTGTCCATCAGTTCGCAAATCGCTATGGCACGCTGCTGCTCAGGGTTTTTGTATGCTGGCCAGCAGAAATGTGGCGCTTTCTGCTCGGCAATCCACGAAATCATCAAGGCTGCCATTACCTGCTTTGTGCCCTCTGGCACTTTGTAGGTGCGGTACATGGTTCTCTGCGCCTCCCATAGCGCAAACCCTGTGAAGGGGCCCCAGCAGGCGGGCAGGGAAACCCGCTTTTCATCTGGCCGGACTAGCTGGGGCAAAACAGTTATGCGTGCTGCAAATGCACCACGGCGCGGCAACCTACGGCACGGGCATAACGTTGCAGGCTGCGCAGCGATGGCGCGGCCTTGCCACCTTCCAAGCGGGCCACAGTGCTTTGCGTGGTTCCCATGCGCTCGGCGACGTCGGCTTGCGTCAATCCGGCCTGGGTGCGGGCTGCAATCAGTTCACGGGCTAATGCAAACTCTTCGGCCTGGGCGTCATAGGCGGCGCGTACATCGGGGCGTGCCAACAGTTCGGTTTTCAGGGCCTTGAGTGTTTTCATTGCTGAGACTCCAATCTCTTTAGGGCGGTTTCAATTGCCTTGCGCGGCGTGGTCTGGGTTTTCTTCACAAACACATGCAGCACCAGCAGGCGGCGGCCATGCACAGCGGCATACACAGCACGGGCGATGCCATCGCGGCCTTTCATCCGCATTTCCCACAGCTTTTGCTCCAGGGGGCGGATATGGGGCAACCCTACGTGCTGTGGCCCAAAATCTTCCAGCAGCTCCGCGATGTGTAGAAAGCGGGCCTGCATATCGACGGGCAGGGCTTGCAGCTCGGGTTCAGCCTGTGGGTGTAATGCCACTGTCCAAGCGGTTCTCACGGTGATGATTATCTCTTTTTTGCGATTATTTGCCAACTACCAATTGCAGCTTGCCGGGTTCGGCTTGCGCGTCAAACTGCACACCTGCCTGTTCCAGTATCCACGCCACCAGCTTTTCGTGGTGCAGGCGCAGCAGGTCCAGCGGGCGCACGGTGTAATGCTTCTCGGCAGTAGCAGACGGCTTGTGTCCCATGATTTGCGCCACCACACCGGCAGGCAGGTCGAGCCATTCGCTCAGGCTCTTGAAGCTGCGGCGCAGGCCATGCAGGGTCAGCGGCTCGATGCCAGCCACGCGGCAGGCTTCGGCGTGTTGGTGCCGCGGCTCGGTAATGTGGCCGGATATGCTGGCTTGCTGCACGGCGGCCACGTTCATCGTTTCGCCCTTGTCCTGGGCGCGGCGCTCGCGGCGCTTGATGTTGTTCGGCTCCATGCTTACCATGCGCGTGCTGGAAAACACCCAGCTATTGCGCTTGGGCAGGGCGGTCAGCAGTTGAAGCAGGTACTCCGGCAGCGGAATCACGCGGTCTCCCTCTACCTTGTCGCGGATGGTGATGCCGCGCCACTTGGTATTTACGTCCTCCCAGCGCATTGCCAGCACTTCGCCGGGCCGTGCACCGGTCAGCAGCAGCGTTTGCAGGTAGGCGGCAATGACGGGGTTTTGAATCTGGCGAACCGCGGCAAACCATGCGGGCAATTGTTCGCGCAGCAAGGTGTCCTGCTTGGGTTTGGCCTTGCCTAGTGCCTCGCGTGACTTGCGCGTAGCTGCCGGGTTCTTGGCGGGCAGCAGGTTGGCATATTCTGGCTGCTCGGCGCACCAGTTCAGAAACACCCGCAGCAGCCGCCATGCCAACCTTGCCGATGTTGGCCGGGTCTGGGCCTGCTCGGCAGCCCAAGTCTCTACCGTGCCCGAATCCAGCTCAGAAAGGCGCAGGTGCATCAGCGGATACAGCGGCATGTCGATGGTAACCCCGCGGCCATTCGTGCCACGGCGGGCCGTTTTACCGCCTTGGCGGGCAAGCTTCACATGGTCCTGATAGTGCAGCTCACCCCAATGCGGGCGGCGGGCTTCGATGTAGGTGGTCCAGACTTCGCCCACAGTGACGGCGGCGACCTGCTCCTGCTGCTGCTTGGCTTCAGCAGCAGCGATTGCCTCGCGCTTCACATTCCGCGGGTCTTGGCCTTCATCAATCAGGCGTTGCAGTTCTCGGGCCTTGGCTTGCGCGGCGGGTATCGGCCATGCATCCGGGCTGCCGATGGTGATGCGAATATCCACGCCCTGATACGGGGCCTGAAACACGTAGGCGGGCTTGCCTGAAGGTGTCTTGCGCAGCCCCAGTCCGGGTGTGGTTGCATCCCATAGAAACGCTTGTTTTTTGTCCGGCGGGCACTGGAACTTCGCAACCCTGCTTGCCGTAAACGCGACCTTTGCCATGTGCAACCCCCTTCGACTTACATCCCCAAGTATGTAAGGGCGGATGTAAGGGATTTTCTGAAAAACTGCCGAATTTCAATCAACACGGGGTTCACAGAAAAATGGCTCAACCCGTTGATTTCAAATGAATTGTACAACGTTCTTCAACACATGCAAATACTGCTGTAGAGGGAATCATAATCCACAGGTCCGCGGTTCGAATCCGTGAAGCGCCACCAACAAAATCAAGCACTTAGGTGAGAAATTGCCTAGGTGCTTTTTTTTGCGCTGTTGCTTGTAGGCAATCTGCAGGCAAATTTGGGAAATGGCGGGCGGGTTTGGACCATGCAGCCAGCCCCAGCGGATAGGTGAAGCGGTCCGCAGCGTATCCGCAAAGTGTTCGCAGCATGTCTGCATCGGAAGCGGACAAAGCCAGCAGCTAGGCGAAGTGACTTTGCACCATGTTGCCAATGCCAGCGGCCAGCACTTGGTCAAGGTGCGCGCCAGGATCCTGTGGGCTGCCGCGGCGTTCACTGGTACAACGTTGTACTTTGGCACATTGCCCGCAAATAAGCGGCGTGGTGGGGAGTTCGTGCCGCATGCTCTTGGGTAAGTACATGCAGGCAAGCTGTTGGGTAGTCAACAATGCCATCCCATCTCGTGGTTTAACCGGTTGGAAAAAATGAAGAGACTGCTACTGATTGTCATTGCGTTCTTCGCTTGCGCTGGTTCTGCCGCGGGCGCTGAGGATACGCCGATTTTGCATCCAATCCCCAAATTGGATGTCTCTCGCTATCTGGGACGTTGGTATGAAATCGCCAAAATTCCGAACTGGTTCCAGAAAAAATGCGTTTCGGATACTTCGGCGCAATACAGCTTGCTGCCTGATGGGACACTCAAGGTAATCAATGCATGTCGCCGGGAGGATGGCAAGCTTGAACAAGCCGAGGGTGTTGCGCGGCAGGTGGGCGGGGCGTCATCCGCCATGCTCAAGGTGCGGTTTGCTCCTGCATGGTTGTCTATATTTCCTTTTGTATGGGGTGACTATTGGGTGATTGATCTGGATGATCGGTATGAGCTGGTTGCAGTGAGTGAACCCAAAGGGGAGTATCTCTGGATCCTGTCTAGATCGGTCACGGTGAAGCAGGAGGAATACACCGCATTGGTGAATCGCCTGGCTGCCGCAGGTCTGGATGTAAGCAGGCTGGAGAAAACCGTCCACACGGAGAAATGAAACCAGCCCGAGGTAGAGGCAGGATGTGACAAATTCCACTGGGCGTGCCGCAGCTTGATGGGCGGCCTCCCTCCGCCGATGTTCGTGCCTCATGCCGGCATCTGCCTGCGCCAAAGCGCCGGGCACTATCATGCAAAGGGAGAATGCGGATGGAGTCTGCATGCGGGCATGCATGTGCACAGCGCAGACGGGCTCGCTTCGACGGGCCGGCAGTCCCAATCGTGTCCAGGCGCACTTCGTTCATGCAGGAGGTTGACATGCAAGGTTACATGCTCACGTTGTTTACGCAACAGGACCGCAGGCACGGCCACCAGCCGCTGCACGAGTGGCTGCTGGATGCGGCGCGCAGCCTGGGGGTGCGGGGCGGCACCGTGGTCAGCGGTGTCGAGAGCTTCGACCATGCCGGAATGCGGCATTCGGCCCGTTTTTTCGAGCTAGCGGACCAGCCGATCCAGCTGCAGTTCGTCATCAGCGAACAGCAATCCGCCGAATTGCTCGCATTGCTGCAGCATGAAAAGATCGATGTGTTTTATGTGAAAACGCCGGTGCAGTATGGCCGCTCGCTGGGCGGTGAATGATGGTGGTGGCTTCAGCGCGCATGTGGTCACTGCCAGTCTCTTGCAGCCTCAGAAAGGTGGTCGATGAATCCAGATGAACGCCAGGAGCACACACCTGTGGCCAGTCCGGGCATGGTGCAGGTGGGCGGTGCCCTGCTGGATATCCTGCTGGTGTGGTTGGCGGTGCTGTCATTGCGCCTGACGCTGGCGCTGTTCGCTGGGCTCACGGTGTATGGCGCCACGCGCGTGCTGGCGCGCCGTCTGCAGCACTGGTTTCCGGGCGTGCGGCATGCCAAGGGGTGGGCCTTGCTGGGCATCGTGGCCGCGATCATCGTGCTGGGAACGGCCCTGGTGAACTATGCGCTGGATGCCAGGGACGCCATGCCCAGGTTGATCCAGCAAGCCGCGCTGGTGCTGGACCAGTTGCGCGCGGCCCTGCCGGCAGGACTGGCCGGGCATGTTCCCGAGTCGGTGGATGTGGCCAAAACCGCAGTGGGCGAATGGCTGCGCAGCCATGCGGCGCAAGTCGGGCTGTGGGGTGAGCACACTCTGCGTGGAGCGGGCCAGGTGATCGCCGGCATCGTGATTGGCGGGCTAGCCGCCATGGAATTGGGGGAGCGTGACCTGGATGTTGCCCATTCCGTGTCACTGCAGGGGCGGGTGCGTGCCAGTTTCAATGACCTTGCGGACAGTTTCCGGAATGTGGTGTTTGCCCAGGCACGCATCGCCGCCATCAATGCCGTTTTGACGGCCGTGTTCCTGCTCGGCATTCTGCCTCTGGTGGGGCGGCCATTGCCGCTGGCGGCCACGCTGGTGGCGGTTACCTTTGTGACCGGCCTGATTCCCATTGTGGGCAATCTTGCCGGCAATACGGTGATCATTTCCATCGCGTTGAGCCAGTCCCTGCTCGATGCCGGCCTGGCACTGGCCTGGCTGGTGTTCATCCACAAGTTGGAATATTTCCTCAACGCCCAGATCATCGGCAACCGTATCCGGGCCAGGACCTGGGAGCTGCTGATCGTGATGGTGGTGATGGAGACCCTGTTCGGCCTGGCCGGTCTGGTGAGCGCGCCGGTGCTGTATGCCCAGATCAAGCAGCGCCTGGCCCAGCGCGGCTGGCTGTCGTAAACGTAAACCCTGCGATTCATGCGACCAATGGTCGGCATTTCCCCAACTTGGGTGACAATAGGGTGACATTGCGCAAAGGAGTTCCCCATGCACAGTTGGCAATTTGCCACGCGGGCTGTGGTCATGAGCCCGTCGGTAATCCGCGAGATCCTGAAAGTGACAGAGCGGCCGGACATCATCAACTTCGGCGGCGGGCTGCCTTCGCCGCAGTCGTTTCCGGTGGACGAGTTTCAGCAGGCGTATGACAAGGTCATGCACGAGCATCCACGTGCCGCTCTGCAGTATGCCGCCAGCGAGGGCTATGCACCGCTGCGCGAGTGGGTGGCGCAGTCGCTGCCGTGGGACGTATCGCCCGAACAGGTGCTGATCACCACCGGGTCGCAACAGGGCCTGGATCTGGTGGGCAAGGTGTTGATCGACGAGGGCAGCCGGGTGGCGGTGCAGACCCCGTCGTACCTGGGCGCCCTGCAGGCATTCTCCGCCTACCAGCCGGATATCTTCAGCGTGCCGAATGACGATCAGGGCTTGCAGCTGGAGGTGCTGGAGCGCGAGCAGCTGCGCTATGCGGCGCGTTTTCTGTACGTGCTGAGCAACTTTCAGAACCCGACCGGCTCCACGCTGTCGCAACAGCGCCGCACCGATCTGGCGCGTACCTGCCAGGCCCTGGACTTGCCCATCGTTGAAGACAACCCCTATGGCGAGTTGTGGTTCGACGCGCCGCCGCCGCCGCCGGTCAGCAGCCTGGCGCCGGAGCTGAGCGTGTATCTGGGCTCGTTTTCGAAAGTGCTGGCGCCGGGGCTGCGCCTGGGCTACATGGTGGCCCCGCCCGAGGTGTTCCCGAAGCTGTTGCAGGCCAAGCAGGCGGCCGATCTGCACAGCCCGGGCCTGGACCAGCGGCTGGCGTTCGAGGTGCTGACGCAGCCGGACTTCCTGCCGAATCATCTCGCGCGCATCCGCACCATGTACAAGGAGCAATGCCAGGCCATGCTGGTGGCGCTGCAGCGGCACATGCCGGAGGGCGTGAGCTGGAATACGCCCAAGGGCGGCATGTTCCTCTGGCTGCGCCTGCCGGTGAGCATCGACGCGGCCGAGATGCTGCCACTGGCAGTGCAGAACGGTGTGGCCTACGTGCCGGGCGCAGCGTTCTATGACACACACCCGGAAGTCAACACCATGCGCTTGAGCTTTGTGACTGCCACCCCGGAGGAAATTGACCGTGGTGTCGCCTTGCTGGCGCAAACCATCGGACAGCAGATGGAAAAGGAGTAAGGGCGGGTGGCGCCGGCGCCGGAATATCCATGAAAGCGGAGAGCCCATGAGCCTGCAATTGATGCTGACCAACACCTTGCTGCGCCGTTTTTTTCGGGGTCGGCCGGGTGCGCGCATCAATCCGCCCGCGGCGCGCGCGTTGATGCAGCGCAGCATGCGCTGGGTCAAGCCGGTGCCGCCGGACATCGTGCACCGCAACGTGGCTGCCGATGCTGCGCAGCAACTGTGTCCGGCGCAGTGGTTCTGCGTGCGGCAGCCGCAGCGCACTGTGCTGTGCCTGCATGGCGGCGGCTATTTTTTCGGCAATCCCGACAACTACCGCCAGTTCACCAGCGTCCTGGCGCGCCAGGTGAAGGCGCAGGTTGTGTCGCTCGACTACCGCCTGGCGCCGGAAAACCCATTTCCGGCCGCGGTGGACGATGTGCTGGCCTGGTACCGCCATTTGCTGCACGGGGGCATTCCGCCAGAAAAGATCGTGGTGCTAGGTGATTCCGCTGGCGGCGGTTTGGCCGTATCGCTGCTGGTGGCAGCGCGCGATGCGGGACTGCCCATGCCGGCCTGTGCGGTGCTGTTTTCACCCTGGACCGACTTGAGCTGCAGCGGCAACAGCATGCGTGACAACCGCCACACCGACGTGATGTTTCAGTACCAGTGGTTTTCCGATGGTGCAGATTGGTATTTGCAGGGCGCCGATCCGCGCACGCCGCTGGCATCGCCGCTGTTCGCCGACCTGCATGGCCTGCCACCGCTGCTGGTGTTTGCCAGCGCCCACGAAATGCTGCGCGACGATGCCGTACGCCTGTGTGACAAGGCCAAAGAGCAGGGTGCGCAGGCCACGCTGGTGCTGCGGCCTGCCATGCCGCATGTGTGGCCGGTCATGACCTTCCTGCCCGAGGCGCGCCTGGCGCTGGAGCAGGTGGCGGGGTTCATGCTTCGGCAGGCCTGAGCGTATCGGGCGGCAGCCGGTCGATTTCCTGCAGCAGTGCGGCCAGGGCGTGGCCGGTGGCCTGCAGCAAGGCTTGTCCCTTGTCGGCGCTGGCCTGCGCTGCATTGCCGGCGGCGCCCTGCGGGTTGTAATCCTGCATCTGCCAGGCCAGCTTGGCGCTGCGCCCGTTGCCTAAAATGGCAAATTGCTGCGCGCGCTGTTCGGAACTGCTGGCGAAATCCTGCGCACGCTCCATGTGCACCTTGTGCGGTGAGATGGCCAGCATCAGGCTGGTTTCGATGGCGCCGCCATGCACGCCGAAGCGGTGCTCATGGGCATCGAAGGCAGCGGCGGCATCGCCCAGCGGCAGGTTGAACCAGCTGCTACTGTACACCAGCAGGCCCAGCCGCGCGCGCAGGTCGCGCGCGACCACGTCCAGCAGGCCCACATTGCCGCCATGCGTGTTGAACAGCAGCAGCTTGCGCACACCGGCGGCGGCCACGCATTCGCCGATCTCGGTCCAGAGCCGGATCACGGTGTCGGCGCGCAGCGTAAGCGTGCCGGCAAAGGCGGTGTGCTCGGGGCTGTAGCCGATGGCCTGGGTTGGCAGGAACAGTGCGGGCAGGTCGGCCGGCAGATGCGGCAGACAGGCGTGCACCATGGCATCCGCCAGCGCTTTATCTACCGCCAGCGGCAAGTGTGGGCCGTGCTGTTCGATGGCGGCTACCGGCAAAATGGCGATCGCGCGCTGGCGGTCGAGCGCGGCGAAGTCCTGGCTGATCCAGTCGGCCCAGAAACGTGAAGGCGTGGCAGGAGTATGCATGTCCCCCATGATACTGAGCCTTTTTCCCCGGCCGTTTGCTGACTCGCGGATAATGCCAAATCAATATGAAAGCAAAGATCTCTTTTCTGCACCGCTGGCGCGTGCTGGCGGTTGTGGCGCTGCTCGCCTGGGCAGCCAGTGGCCAGGCGCAAACCGGCGGCGCGGTGGCGCAGCTGGGCGCGCCAGCCAATGAGGTGCGCACCGAACAGGTGCAGGCGCGTCTGCTGGCGCACGCCCCGCAGGGCGTGGCGGCGGGTAAGCCGGTGTGGTTGGGATTGCAGCTGGTGCACCAGCCCCAATGGCATACCTACTGGAAAAATCCTGGCGACAGCGGCCTGCCCACGCGCTTTACCTGGAAGCTGCCGGACGGCATGCAGGCCGGCGAGCCACAGTGGCCGGTGCCTGAGCGTCTGCCAGTGGGCCCGCTGGCCAATTACGGTTATGACGGCACCATCCTGCTGCCCGTCCCGCTGACGGTGCCGGCTGGTGTGCCGGCGTCGGGCTCGGTGCAGGTCAAGCTCGACGCCAGCTGGCTGGTGTGCAAGCAGGAGTGCATCCCGCAGCAGGGCAGTTTCACCATGGATCTGCCGCTGGGTACGCCGCTTGTCTCCCATGCAGCCGATTTTGAACGGGCGCAGGCGCAGGCGCCGAAGGCGCTGGCCGGGGCCAGCGTGCAGGCCAGTGTCGATCCGCAATCAAACAGTGTGGTGTTCCGCAGCAGCAATTTGCCGGCCGGCTGGCGCGGCAAGCTGCTCAATCTGTACCCGGAAACGCCGGAGATCATCACCCCTGCAGCCGAAGGCAGCCAGCAATGGCAGGGAGGCAATTGGCAGATGACGCTGCCGCTGCACAGCATGCGTGCTGACAGCCCGCAGCAGTTGCCGCTGGTGCTGGCCTTGCGCGGCGCCACCGATGGCGACGGCGTGCAGCGCAATGCGGCAGGCAGCCCGGCCTACCAGTTCGTGGCCCCGGTGCAGGGCAGCTGGCCCGCGACCCAGGCGCGTGCCGAGTTGTCGCCGGCGCTGGCAGCGGCGTTGCAGGCCAATGCCGCTTCCGCTACGGCTGCTGCCCCGGTAGCGGCGCCCGCCAGCAAGGGCATGACCTTCTGGCTGGCTTTGGGCGGTGCCTTTCTGGGCGGCTTGCTGCTGAACCTGATGCCGTGCGTGTTTCCGGTGCTGGCGATCAAGGTGATGGGCTTTGCCCGCCACGCCCACAGCCCGGCCGAAATGCGCCTGAGCGGGCTGGCGTATACCGCAGGGGTGCTGCTCAGCTTTGCCGGATTGGCGGCGCTATTGCTGGCCTTGCGCGCGGCCGGACAGCAGCTGGGCTGGGGCTTCCAGTTGCAGAATCCCTGGCTGGTGGCGGGCCTGGCGGCGCTGTTTGCCATGCTCGGACTGAATCTGGCGGGCGTGTTCCAGATCGGGCAGATGCTGCCCGGGCAATTGGCCAAGGCCAGCGCCCAGCATCCAGTCACCAATTCCTTGCTGTCGGGCGTGCTGGCGGTGCTGGTGGCATCGCCCTGCACGGCGCCCTTCATGGGCGCCTCGCTCGGGTTTGCCATCGGCTTGCCAGAAGGACAGGCCTTGCTGCTGTTCGTGGTCATGGGGCTGGGGTTGGCGTTGCCGGTGCTGCTGGGCAGCCTGTTTCCTGCCACGCTGCGCTGGCTGCCCAAGCCGGGGGTGTGGATGAATACCTTCAAGCACCTGATGGCGTTCCCCATGTTCGCCACCGTGATCTGGCTGGTCTGGGTGCTGGGCCACCAGAGCGGCATGGATGGTGCTGTAGCACTGCTGGCGCTGTTGCTGACGGGCAGCGGCCTGCTGTGGGCATTGGGCCTGAGCGGGGCCGGGCGCTGGCCGCTGCGCGCAGTGTTTGCCGGGTTGCTGCTGTGGCTGGGTTTCAGCTATGGCGGCCTGCTGGGCGGCGCTGGCGCGCAGGCGGTAGGAAGCGCCAGCACGGTGGCTACCGATGCACGCTGGCAGCCCTGGTCGGAGGCACGGGTGCAACAGGCGCTGCAGCAAGGCCAGCCGGTGTTCGTCGACTATACCGCCGCCTGGTGCGTGACTTGCCAATTCAACAAGAAGGCAGTGCTGGGGGATGAGGCCTTCCTGCAGGCGGTGGCGCAGAAGAAGGTGCTGCTGCTGCGCGCCGACTGGACGCGCAACGACCCGGCCATCACGCGCTCGCTGGCAGCACTGGGACGCAACGGCGTGCCGGTGTATGTGCTGCACAATCCGGCCGATGTGGCCCATCCGCAGATACTGACGGAAATACTGACCTTGAAGGACGTGCAAACGGCGCTATCTGCATTGAAATAACCTCAGTAGGAGTACCGCATGGACGACATTACCCATATCCTCGAAACGGCCAACACCATTGCCGTGGTCGGCATGTCTGACAAGCCGAACCGCGCCAGCTATGAGGTGGCGCACTACATGCAGCTGGCGGGCTACCGCATCGTGCCGGTCAACCCGGTGCTGGCGCAACAAGGCGTCAAGCTGCTGGGCGAAACCGTGTATGCCGATCTGGAGCAGGCCGCGCGTGCGCTCAAGGATGCGGGCGAGGCGCCGATCGACCTGGTCGACGTGTTTCGCAAGAGTGCAGATGTGCCGCCAGTGGCAGAGCAGGCTGTGGCCATCGGCGCGAAGACCCTGTGGCTGCAACTGGACATCCACCATCCCGAGGCCGAGCAGATGGCTGCTGCCGCAGGGCTGAACGTGGTGGCTGACCGCTGCACCAAGATCGAGCACGGGCGCAGCGGTATCGTCCGCTGAATGCGCATCGTATGCGCGCCAGTTGCGCATGCGATGCGTGCTGCAGAGGCGGGCGCGCTAGGTTGATGCCGTTCCGGCTGGCGCCCGTTATGGGCGGCGCAGGGAAAGTTGCAGGGCTTGCCCTACTGCCGAAGTAGGCTGCAGGCGCTTAGGGTGGCGTGGATAGCGTGATATACAATGCTATATAACGCTTTGACCACTAGGAATATTTATGCTGCGTCACATCTCTCGCACGCTGTTGGTCGTGCTGGCCTTGGCCGGTGCCAGCGTGGCCGCGCAAGCAGCTGAAATCACCGTATCCGCCGCCGCCAGCCTGACCAATGCATTCCAGGACATTGGGCGCGCCTACGAACAGCAATATCCGGGTGCCAAGGTGCGCTTCAATTTTGCCGGCTCCGGTCCGCTGCTGCAGCAGATTGCCAAGGGTGCGCCGGTGGACGTGTTTGCCAGTGCCGACCAGGAAACCATGGACGCTGCTGCCAGCAGGGGCTTGATCAACATCGATTCGCGCCGTGACTTCGCGCACAACGCGCTGGTGCTGGTGGTGCCGCGCGACAGCCAGTTGCGTCCGCGCGGCCTGGCCGATCTGGGCAGTCCGGCAGTCAAGCGGATTGCCCTGGGCAATCCGGCCAGCGTGCCGGTGGGCCGCTACGCCAGGGAGGCCATGGAAAAGGCCGGCCAATGGGGTAGCTTGCAATCCAGGATGATTCTGACGCTCAGCGTGCGCCAGTCGCTGGACTATGTGGCGCGCGGCGAGGTGGATGCCGGCTTCGTCTATGGCACCGACGCCGCCATGATGCCGCAAAAAGTGCGTGTGGCCATGACTGTGCCGACCTCCCGGCCGGTCAGCTACCCGATTGCCACTGTCAAGGCCAGCACGCAGCAGGCCGAGGCGCGCCGTTTTGCGCAGTACGTGCTTTCGCCCGCTGGGCAGACGGTGCTTGTCAGATACGGTTTCAAGCCGGTCAATGCCCACTAAACGGTCGCTGCCGGCGCGCCCAGGCACCGGAACGGCAGGAGCTGTTTGCGGACCTGTCCATATCCGCCCGCCTGATTTTTACACCGTATGCAAGCACAAGCCTGGATTCCACTGCTGCTGTCGCTGAAGGTGGCCGGCCTGGCCACGCTGATCGACCTGGTGCTGGGTATTGGCCTGGGCTGGGTGCTGGCGCGCAGGCGGTTCCGTGGCCGCGACGTACTGGATGCCCTGTGCACGCTGCCCATGGTGCTGCCGCCGACGGTGCTGGGCTACTACCTGCTGGTGCTGCTGGGGCGCCACGGGGCCATCGGCGGCTGGCTCATGGACCAGTTCGGCATCAACCTGATTTTTACCTGGCAGGGGGCGGTGATTGCCGCCGCAGTGGTGGCCTTTCCGTTGGTGTTCAAGCCGGCCCGCGCTGCCTTTGAGGCGGTGGATGGCCAGCTGGAGCAGGCTGCCCGCGTGCTGGGCATGTCCGAATGGGCGGTGTTCCTGCGTGTAACGCTGCCGCTGGCCTGGCGCGGCATTCTGGCCGGGCTGCTGTTGGCGTTTGCGCGTGCCATGGGCGAATTTGGCGCTACCCTGATGGTGGCCGGCAGCATTCCGGGCAAGACGCAAACCCTGTCCATTGCCGTGTATGAAGCGGTGCAGGCTGGGCAGGACGATGTGGCCAATCTGCTGGTGCTGATTATTTCGGCGGCCTGTATTGCGGTGCTGCTGCTGACCAGCTGGCTGGCACCCGGCCACCAGACACGCGAGGGCTGACAGATGCAGTGGGATATCGCAGTGCGCAAAACCATGGGCTCGGACCAGCGTCGCTTCGAGCTGGACGTGCAGTTCCAGTCCGGCAGCGAACGGGTGGTGCTGCTGGGGCCTTCCGGCGCCGGCAAGTCGCTCACGCTGAAGGCAATCGCCGGGCTGTTGCGGCCGGACGCCGGCCATGTGCGTGTGGCCGGCGCCACGCTGTTCGATGCCGGCAGCCGCACCGACGTGCCGACGCAGCAGCGGCGCATGGGCTATGTGTTCCAGGACTATGCGCTGTTTCCGCACCTGAGCGTGCGCCAGAACATCGGCTTCAGCCTGCACCACGGCTGGCACAATCCGGGTCGCCATGCACGGCACGCGCTGGTGGAACAATGGCTGCACACCATGCAGCTCGAGGCGCTGGCGCAGCAGATGCCGGCGCAGCTTTCAGGCGGCCAGCGCCAGCGCGTGGCCCTGGCGCGGGCGCTGGTGGCGCAGCCGCGCGCCCTGCTGCTGGACGAGCCGTTTTCCGCGCTGGACCCCGAGCTGCGCAGCACCCTGCGCAACGAGCTGCTGGCCTTGCAGCAAAGGCTGCACTTTTCCGTGCTGCTGATCACGCACGATGCCGAAGACGCCCGGGTTCTGGGGGAACAGGTGTTCCGTCTGGAGGCGGGCAGGGTCATGCCGCCAGAGCCGGTGGAGCCCTGACCATGCAGTGCGATCCAGCCTTTCGACAAACCCACTGACTGCCGAGCCCCTGCCATGAATCCTGACTCTCCTCTCGCATCCAGCACGGCCATGCAACTGCAGGGCGAGCTGCAAATCACCCAGCATGGGCAAACGCTGGGTGGCAAGCGCCAGATGGCGTTGCTGCAGGCGATTGGCGACACCGGCTCCATCACGCAGGCGGCCAAGGCGGTCGGCATGAGCTACAAGGCGGCATGGGATACGGTGGACGCCATCAACCAGCTGGCCGGCGAGCCCTTGGTGCAGCGTGCCACGGGCGGCAAGGGCGGCGGCGGCACGCGTTTGACGCAGCGTGGCCAGCAGCTGGTGCAAAACTTCCGCCAGATCGAGGCCGAGCACCAGCGTTTTGTGGCAGCACTGCAGCAACAGGCCGCCGCGCTGGCCGATGACTATCTTTTGCTCAGGAGACTGACCATGAAGACCAGCGCACGCAACCAGTTTGCCGGCACTGTCAAGGCCGTGCAGCATGGCGCCGTCAACGACGAGGTGGTGCTTGCCCTGGGCAGCGGCCACGAGATCGTGGCCATCGTCACGCATGACAGTGCGCTGGATCTGGGCCTGGCGCTTGGCACCGAGGCCATCGCCCTGATCAAGTCCTCCGCCATCCTGCTGGCGACTGCGGCGCAAGGCACCCGGTTTTCCGCGCGCAATGCCTTGGCTGGCGTGGTCAATCGCGTGCGGGCGGGTGCAGTCAATACCGAGGTGGTGCTGGATATCGGCGGCGGCCAGTCGGTGGCGGCGGTCGTCACCGATGCCAGCGCCCAGGAGATGGGGCTGCAGCCGGGCATGCCGGCACTGGCGCTGTTCAAGGCCTCAAGCGTGATTGTCGCGGTGCCGGTCTGAGCCGCGTGTTCAGTTGGCCTTGCTGACCTGATCGAAGCCGTTTTCCACCGCGTACACGGCTGCCTGCACGCGGCTGTGCAGTTCCAGCTTGCGCAGGATGTTCTGCACATGCACCTTGACGGTGCTTTCAGCCACATTCATGGTGCGCGCAATCTGCTTGTTGCTGTCGCCCTGCGCCAGCCAGGCCAGGGTTTCGCGCTCGCGCGGCGTCAGGCTTTCATAGCCGGGATTCTGGGCCGGGGCCACCGGGGCGCGCAGCCGCTGCACCAGCTTGGCCGTCATTTCGGGCGAGAGTACGCTGTCGCCTTCCACTGCGCGGCGAATGCTGCCCAGCAGGAAGTCGGCATCGATGTTCTTGAGCAGGTAGCCGCGTGCGCCGGCCTTCATGCACTCGGCCAGATCGTCGCTGTCTTCGGAGACGGTCAGCATCAGCACCGCCAGATCGGGTTGCGTGTCCAGCATCTGCGCCAGCGCGTCGCGGCCGTTCATCAGCGGCATGTCCAGGTCGAGCAGCACCACATCCGGACGCAAGGAGTGCGCCAGTTTGACCCCTTCCAGGCCATCGCCGGCTTCGCCAATGACTTCAAAGTCGTTCTGGCGTTGCAGCAGCGCTTTCATGCCGCTGCGAAACAGGGTATGGTCATCCACCAGCAGGATACGGATGACGGGGCGGGAGGTAGGCATGTTCATGTGGCGCTTCGTTGTTCCTTGGGCAATAGCAGCGTGACCAGTGTGCCGCCTTCCGGGCGGCGTTCCACCGAGACGCGGGCATGGATGCGGCGTGCGCGTTCCTGCATGATGGACAGGCCGACATGCCTGCCCTGGCGTGATGCCACCAGCTCGGGATCAATGCCGCGGCCATTATCGGCCACGCTCATCATGAAGTCCTGGCCATTGTGGATGGCAACGTCCACCCGGCTGGCTTGGGCGTGCTTGCGCACGTTGGACAGCGCTTCCTGCAGGATGAAGATGGCCTGCAGCCGCTGCTGCGGATTCAGCGGCAGGCCGTTGCCGTTGATTTGCAGGTGGGTAGCCACCCGCGCCTGGGTTTCAAACCGCTCCAGCACCTTGCGCACGGCTTCGGGCAGTTCATGCTTGCCCAGGCGCTCCCGGAAGTTGAGCAGCAGTTCGCGCACGTCCTCGTAGCTTTCCTGCACGCCGGCACGGATGAAGGCCAGGTTCTCCCGTGCCTGTTCCGGTTCGCCGGCGGCCAGTGCCGATTCCAGCATCTGCACCTGCAGGTTCAGGAACGACAGCGATTGTGCGATGCTGTCGTGCAGCCCCTGCGCCATCAGGTTGCGTTCTTCCATCACAGCCAGCTGGCGGTTGCGCGCTTGCAGCCGGGTGTTTTCGATGGCCACGCCCAGCTGGCTGCCCAGGGCATCCAGCAGCTGGCGCGTGTCGGCGTCGGGCGCCGGCTTGTCGCGGAAGAACAGCGTGAACACGCCGACCGGCTGCTGGTGGGCGTGGAGCTGGAACACGCAGACTGACTGGAAACCGGCCGCATGGCAGGTGGTGGGGGGCAGGGAGGCCTGCTGCATCTCGTCGTGGGAATACAGCCGGACCTTTCTCTCCTGCTGCTGTATAGCCTGTCCGCAAAAGCAATCGTCCACGCTGCTGCAGGCCTCGGACTCCTGCAGTTCCGCCGGCAGGCCGATCTGTACCATCTGATCGATCTTGCCGCGCTCCGGATCGAGCAGGCGCACACTGCCGGCATCCGCCTGGGTCAGTTGCAGCACGCGCTCGACGAAGCCCCGGCAGGTTTCGTCCAGATCGTGGGACTGGTGCAGGTAGGTGGCCACACTGTACAGCGCCGCGAGCTGGCGGTTGTTGGCTTCCAGTGCGCGCGTCTTGTCGCGTACCTTTTGCTCCATGTCCTGGACGAGGCTCTGCAGGCGTGCGGCCATGTCGTTGAAACCGTTGGCCAGCGCACCGAATTCATCCTTGCTGTCGATCTCCACACGGCTGTCCAGCTGCCCCAGGCTGAGCTCCTGCATACCCTGGTTGAGTTGGTTTACCGGCATGATCACCAGCAGATACAGCAGGTACAGCATGGAAACCGAGCCGGCCACCGCCATGCCCAGCAGGATGAACTGGAACAGGCGCAGCAGCGCGGTGTTGCGGGAGTTGTCCTGTTCGATCAGCAGCACCAGCTGGTCGATATCCTGGACAAAACTGTCCGCTTCGGCTTTGATCGTGGCAGACACCTGCTGGTTGTGGAGGTCGGCCTGCAGCTGCGGCAGGATGCGCTGATGCCACCGGTTCTCGATGGATTCGGCCAGCAGCCGCACCTTGTGGTTGTCGGGCAGGAACAGGGGCCGTGCCGGGTCGCCGGCCAGCAGCCGTTCCAGCGTGGTGCTGAATTTTTGCTGTTCGGCTGCCACGGCGTTGGGCGGACGCTGTTGTTCCAACAGCATCACGATGTGGTAGGTGCGCATGCGCAGGCTGCCGGCATCGTTGATGGCGGCCGCACCTCCCTGCAGTTTCCAGGACAGCAGCAGCGTGTAGCCGATGGCCACCATGGCCACGATCATCCAGATTGCGGAGGCCACGATCAGTTTGGTGCTCAGACTGTGCCGGCTGGGCAGTTGATCCAGATTCATGCCGCCATGATAGCGGCAGCGGTCGGGTGGCGTGGGCAGACCTGCGGCATGGTGCATGGGATGCTGCCTCATCCCCCCGTCATCGACATGAAGCGCACGACTTTTTCGGGCTGTGCCAGGAAGTCGTGCTTTTCCGGCTTGCGCGCGATGGCGGCACGGATGGCCGCTTCCAGTTCGGCATCGCTGCAGCCGGCGCGTAGTAACGGGCGCAACGGTACCTGGTCTTCCTGCCCCAGGCACAGGTACAGGGTGCCATCCACCGACAGGCGCACCCGGTTGCAGGTGGCGCAGAAATGCTGCGACAGCGGCGTGATCAGCCCCAGCGTGAAGCGCTGATCGGGGCTGACCCAGTAGCGCGCCGGGCCGCCGCCCAGCGGCACCGTGCTGGGCAGCAGTCCAAATTGCCGCTGTAGCCGGTACAGCAGCGGCAGCAGAGGCAGCCCTTCGGTCTGGCGGCCGGTGGCGCCCATGGGCATGGCTTCGATCAGGCGCAGCACGAAGCCGCGTTCCATGCAAAAGGCCACCATCTCGGCCATGTCGGCTTCGTTCACGCCCCGGATGGGCACCATGTTGATCTTGATGCACTCGAATCCGGCCTGCTGCGCCGCGTCCAGCCCCTGCAGCACCTGCGCCAGGCAGTCGCTGCCTGTGATGGCCTGCACGCAGTCCTGGCGCAGCGAATCCAGGCTCACATTCAGGCGGTGTACTCCTGCGGCGCGCAACGCCTGCGCCTGCCGGCCCAGTTGCGTGCCATTGGTGGTAAGGGACAAATCCTCGATGCCGGGCAAGGCAGACAGCGCTGCGGCCAGCTGTACCACGCCCTTGCGCAGCAGCGGCTCACCGCCGGTCAGCCGCAAGCGGCGCGTGCCCAGCTGGGCGAAGGCCGCCACCACACGCTCGATTTCCTCGAGGGTGAGCCAGTGCTCCGGCTGTTCAAAGCCGCGAAAGCGGCGCGGCATGCAATAACTGCAGCGCAAATCACAGCGGTCGGTGAGCGATACGCGCAGATAATCGACGCAGCGGCCGAAGGCGTCAGAGAGGGTGGCACCGGGTATGTCCATGTTCGTATTTATAGATCCTGGCGGCGCTTGGGTCACTTGGTGAATGGAGTGAAGGCGCTAGTTCTTTCGGGGGATGCAACGCGGACCCGCCTGGCTGCCTTGATCCTGTCCGATGCAGTTTTTTTCCGCTTGTGTTACCGTCACACCCGGATTGCCGGGCAAAATGTCCTGGCAGAAAAGAACAAGTACCACACCATGACTCCAATTGAACCAACGTTGCAGATGCTGACTTTGGAACGTCTGCACGGCATGCTGCGCGGCATTGAGAAGGAAAGTCTGCGCAGTACGCCGGCGGGCAAGCTGGCTCTGACGCCGCACGCCGCCGAGCTGGGCTCGCCCCTGACGCATCCGCATATCACCACCGATTTCAGCGAATCCCAGATCGAACTGGTCACCGGCGTGCATGCCACGGCACAGCAGTGCCTGGACGAACTCACGCGCATCCACCAGGAGGTGTACCGCGTCATGGGGCTCCATGGCGACGAAATGCTGTGGGTAGCCAGCATGCCCTGCGGCCTGCCTACCGACGAAACCATTCCCCTGGGCCGCTATGGCAACTCCAACATCGGTCGCGCCAAGAGCGTCTACCGCATGGGGCTGGGCCACCGGTATGGCCGGCGCATGCAGACCATCTCCGGCATCCACTACAACTGGTCGCTGCCGGGCGTCAGCAGTGCACAATACTTCGGCTTGCTGCGTAACTTCCGCCGCCATTCCTTTTTGCTGTTGTACCTGTTCGGCGCGTCGCCGGCGGTCTGCGGCACCTTTGTCGAAGGGCGCGAGCACGGTTTGCAGCCGCTGGGCGACAGCGGCACCATGCACCTGCCATACGCCACTTCGCTGCGCATGGGCCGTCTGGGTTACCAGAGCGATGCGCAGTCTGCGCTCAACGTCAGCTACAACAGCCTGCAAAGCTATGCGGCTTCGCTGAAGGAGGCGCTCACCGACCCTTATCCGCCGTACGAGGCGGTCGGCATCCGCAATCTGGGTGGCGACTACAACCAGCTGTCCACCGCGCTGCTGCAGATCGAAAACGAGTTCTATGGCACCATCCGGCCCAAGCGCGTGATCCACGCCGGCGAGCGTCCGCTGCATGCGCTGCTCGAGCGCGGCGTGGAGTACGTCGAAGTGCGCCTGATGGATCTGGATCCGTTCCTGGACGTGGGGATCGACGCGCCCACCATGCGTTTTCTTGATCTGTTCCTGCTGCATTCGCTGCTGTGCGAAAGCCCCCCGGACACCCCCGAAGAGATCACTGAGCTGAGCCAGAACCGGCACCTGACGGCTTCGCGCGGGCGCGAGCCTGGCCTGCAGCTGCAGCGCTGCGGGCAGCCGGTGCTGCTGGTGCACTGGGCGCAGCAGTTGCTGGACACCATGGCGGGGCTGGCGCAGTACCTCGATGCGCTGCTCGGCGGGGATGCCTACCGGCAGGCCTTGGCCATGGCGCAGCAGCGCCTGGTACAACCGGAACTGCTGCCATCGGCACGGGTGCTCGAAGCCGTGCGCGGGCATGGCGACAGCTACGTGCGTTTCGTCGCGGAGCGCTCGCAGCAGGTGCGCGATGCCCTGCGCGCATTGCCGTTCAGCGCCGCAGAGCAGGCCCGCTTCCAGGCGCTGGCGCAGCATTCGCTGCAGGAGCAGCAGGAGATCGAGGCGGCCGACGCCCTGACCTTCGAGGAATTCCGTCAGGTCTATACCTCGCCGTTGCGCCTGGTGCCGCGGGCCTGAATCAGCGCGGCAGCTCGTCGCTGTGCGGCTGCAGCGGGGGCGGCAGGCCGGGTTCATCGGCCTGGCGCTTGCGGAACAGCGCGGCGCGCGCCAGCATCAGGGTGGTGATCGGCGCCGTGATCGACAGCACGATGATGATTAGCCAGGTGGTCAGGGCCAGCGCTTCGGTCACCGCCGAAAAATACACCACCGAGGCCAGCGTGACGCTCCACGAAGCCGCCGTGCTGATCAGTGCCGGCGGGTGCATGCGCTGGAAAAAGGTCTTGAGCCGGATCATGCCCCAGGCGGCCAGCAGGGTGAAGATGCCGCTGACCACCAGCAGCAGCGATACCAGCAGCTCGACCCAAATCGACAATACTTGGTTCATTCGATCACCTCGCCGCGCAGCAGGAACTTGGCCAGCGCCGCCGAGCTCACGAAGCCGGTCAGCGCGATCATCAGGGCCGCCTCGAAGTACATGGTGCTCATGTTGCGGATACCCAGCGTCAGCGTGGCCAGCATGCCGATCAGGTACATGTTGTCCAGTGCCAGCACGCGATCCTGCGCGGCCGGTCCGGTGATCAGTCGCCACAGCATCGGCAGCATGGCGATGGCATAACAGACCAGGGTAAAGGTCAATGCCACTTGCAGGATCGGATTGAAGGTGGGGTTCATGTATAGATCTCCAGCAACGGGGCTTCGTAGCGCGATTTGTACATGGCGATGAAGTCCTGCTCATCGTCCAGGTCCCACACGTGCAGCAATACGGCGCTGCCACCGCGCGCCAGCTCGCACCAGACGGTGCCGGGCACCACGGTGGTGATCATGGCCAGGGCGGCCAGGCCGTTGGGATCGCGCAAGGCCAGCGGGATGGTGACAAAGGCGCTGCGCGGTGGATGGCTTTGTGGACGCAGCACGCCCAGGCCTACGGCCAGGTTGGATTGCAGTACGTCGCGGCCGACCACCAGGATCAGGCGTGCGATGACGCCGGGCCTGCGGATGCGCGGGCGCTGCGGGCGCAGACTGGCGAACGCAAAGGGCAACAGCCAGCCCAGCAGGGCCGCCAGCAGCAGATGGCCGGGCGACACCGAGGTGTTCAGCAGCAGCCACATGGCGGCCAGTCCGGCTGTCAGCAGTGGGGATGGAAACAGCCGGCGCATCATGGGCGGGTCCCTTCGGTGCGGGGGCTGGCCGGCGCCGGCTGCGGAACCAGAACCGGTTCTGTCCGCGAGGTGGGACCGGGCTTGATGGTGGCCGACATCACGGCATCGACATAGGCTTGCGGCACATGCAGATGGTGCGCGGTCTGCGTCGTGTAACGCAGCACCGGGCCGGCGTGCGTCACCAGCAGGATGCACAGCGTGAACAGCAGCATGACCGGGAGCACCTCGACCACGCGCAGAATTGGCGTCGGCCGCGATTGCGGCGCCCAAAAGAAGCGGATGCCGGCACGCGAATAGGCGATGGTGGCGAACAGCCCCGAGAGGATCAGCAACGCCAGCAGCATCCAGGTGCGCAGCGGGATCGGACCTTCGTACACGCCCAATCCGTTGGGATTGAGCACGGTGCTGAGCATGGCAAACTTGCCGACAAAACCGGACAGCGGCGGCAGGCCCGCGATCAACAGGGCGCATACGACAAAGGCAATGCCCAGCATGGCCGCGGACGCCGGGATGGCCTTGCCGAACAGGGGTTCTTCGTCATCGTCCAGGTTGGTGCCGGAGGGCGGCGGCAGGCCTTCCAGAGAAAACGGCAAGGATTCCTCGTCGGGGTCGTAGTGGGGCACCGGCTCTTCTTCCTCGCGGGCGCGGTCGATCATGTCGGACACCAGGAACAGCGCGCACAGAGCCAGCGTCGAACTCAGCATGTAGTAGAGCGCTCCGCCGGTCAGCGGCGCCAGCCCGAAGCCGAAGGCCGCCAACAGGGTGCCCGAAGAGACCAGCACCGAAAAGCCGGCCAGCCGGCCCAGATGCTGGGATGCCAGCATGCCGATGGAGCCGAAGGCCAGTGTGAACAGGCCGAACCAGACCAGAACGTCGCTGCCAAACAGCTCGGAGCCGGTAGCGCTGGGCGGGAACAGCAGCGTCCACAGGCGCAGGATGGAGTACAGGCCGACCTTGGTCATCACCGTGAACAAGGCGGCCACCGGCGGGCTGGCGGCCGAGTAGGCCGGCGCCAGCCAGAAGTTGAGCGGCCAGATCGCCGCCTTGGCCAGAAACGCCATGGCCAGCAGCGTGGCACCGGCATGCAGCAGGCCGCGGTCGTGCTGCGATACCAGCGGAATCTTGACTGCCATGTCGGCCATGTTGAGCGTGCCGGTGACGCCGAATAGCATGGCGGCGCCGAGCAGGAAAAACAGCGAGGCAAACAGGTTCAGGCCGACGTAATGCAGGCCGGAGCGGACCCGTGGCCAACCCGAGCCATGCAGCAGCAGCCCGTAGGAGGCCGTGAGCATGATTTCGAAGAACACATACAGGTTGAACAGGTCGGCCGTGAGAAAGGCGCCATTCAGGCCCATTAGCTGCAGCTGGAACAGCGGGTGGAAGTGCACTCCGGCCTTGTCCCAGCCGGCGCGGGCAAACAGCATGGCGCACAGACCGATCACCGAGGTCATCAGCAGCATCATGGTGGTCAGGCGGTCGGCCGCGAGCACGATGCCGAACGGCACTTGCCAGTTGCCCGGCAGGTACACGCCCACCGAAGC
Organism: uncultured Allobrachymonas sp.; assembly: GCA_964413485.1. Classification (GTDB taxonomy): domain Bacteria; phylum Pseudomonadota; class Gammaproteobacteria; order Burkholderiales; family Burkholderiaceae_C; genus Brachymonas. Next base: position 68,184 of record CAYPRU010000004.1, read on the forward strand.
ACTGCCATCGCCCTGCTTGATGTGCACCAGCAGCATGACGGCGATCAGCAGTCCGGCCAGGCACGATAGCACGCCGGTCCAGCCCTTGGCGCGCACGGCGCGTTCGCCCAGCAGCAGCATCACGGCGGCGGTCAGCATCGGCAGCAGGATGGGGGCCACCAGCAGGTGCGGCATCAGGGAGGCGATCCAGGCATTCATCACGCGTCCTCCTCGCCGTCCACATGGTCGGTATCAGCCAGGCCGCGCGCGGCCAGCAGCAGCACCAGAAACAGCGCCGTGGTGGCAAAGCCGATCACGATCGCGGTCAGCACCAGCGCTTGCGGCATCGGGTCGGTGTAGTTTTGCAGCGTGGGCAGCAGCCAGGCCAGCAGCACCGGCTCGCGCGCAATGTTCAGGCTGCCAGACACGAAGATGAACAGGTTGACCGCATAGGACAGTAGCGACAGCCCGATGATGATCTGGAAGGTGCGCGGCCGTAGCACCAGCCAGGTGCCGGAGCCGGCCACGATGCCGATGGCGATGGCCATGATGAGTTCCATCAGTGCACCTCCCCGCGGGCGTGTTCGTGCGTGGCGGCCACCGAATCCGAGGTGGCGCCTTCGCTGCGCACCGGCTTGCGGCGGCGCCGGATCGACTGGTGCGCCAGCGCGGTCAAGATCAGCAGCGTGGAGCCCACTACTACCAGGAACACGCCGGCATCGAACACCGTGGCGCTTGGGAGGTGGATGTCACCGAACAGCGGCAGGGTGAAGTGTGCGGTGTGGGTGGTCATGAAGGGGTAGCCCAGCCCGAGGGCGGCGATGCCGCACAGGCCGGCCGCCAGCATGCCCAGAGCGATCCAGCGGCGCAGTTCGAGGTTGAAATGCGCCTCGACCCACTGCGTGCCGGCCACCATGTATTGCGAGACCAGGCCGATGGCTAGCACCAGCCCGGCCACGAAGCCGCCGCCAGGCGCATTGTGGCCGCGCAGGAACAGGTGCGCCGACAGCAGGGCCAGCATCGGCAGCACCAGGCGCGACAGCACGGCCGGCACCATCAGGTAGCCAATGGCGGTGTCACTGGCGACGCGCTGGTTGACCAGGTCCGTGACCAGATCGGGGGGGGTGGCGCGTTGCTGGTGCGGCGCCTGGATGCTTTCCATCGGTGGGCGGAAGCGCCGCAGCAGGGCATACACGGTGAGGGCCACTACCCCCAGCACGACGATCTCGCCCATGGTGTCGAAGGCACGGAAATCGACCAGCATCACGTTGACCACGTTGGCGCCGCCGCCCTGCGGCAGGGCGCGGTCGAGGAAATAGCCGGAAATGCTTTGCGGGGTCTGCTGGCGCGTCATCAGCGCGTAGGCCAGAGCCGACATGCCGGCGCCGACGATGACGGCCAGCCCCAGATCGCGGATACGCCGCAGCCGTGCGGTGAGCGGCAGGGCCTCTGGCAGCTGCAGGCGCTTGGGCAGCCAGCGCAGCCCCAGCAGGAACAGGACGGTGGTAACCACCTCGACCGACAGCTGCGTGAGCGCCAGATCGGGGGCCGAGAACCAGACGAACGTGAGTGCGGTAGTCAGGCCGGTGCCGCCCAGTAGCACCAGGGCGGCCAGCCGGTGGAACTTGGCCTGTGTGGCGGCGCCCACGGCGCAGGTGGCACCCACGAACCAGATCAGGGCAAATTCCCAGCTGGGGGCCAGGCGCGGGCGATTGCCCCAGCTCAGGCCGGAATGCCACAGCGTGAGGCCGACCAGTGCGACACATACGGTAATCAGCAGGGACATCTGCACCTGGAAGCGGCGCGTGTACAGGGTGCGCTGCACCCGGCGCGCCAGCAGCGACAGGCCGGCCAGCACGCGGTTGAACATCTGCTGGCCGTTCAGCTGGCCGATCAGCGGCACCTGCTGGAAGCGGTTTTCCGACATCGGCTTGCTTAGCAGGATGTACAGGACGATGCCGCCGGTGAGCGCCATCAGGCTCATGACCAGCGGTGCATTGATGCCGTGCCACAGCGCCAGGCTGTAGGTGGGCAGTGTGCCGCCGGTGACCGGCTGTGCCGCCAGGCGCAGGACCGGGCCGATCACGGCCTGTGGCGCCACGCCCACTGCCAGGCACAGCAATACCAGCAGCTCGATCGGCACACGCATCCAGCGCACCGGCTCGTGCGGTTCCCGTGGCAGGCGGGTGGACGGCTTGCCAAAGAACACCTTCACGGTAAAGCGCAGCGAATAGACCGTGGCGAACATCGATGCCACCAGGGCCGCTGCCGGCAGCGCAAATTCGACCCAGGGCGCCGCCGACAGGTACACGGTTTCGGCAAAGAACATTTCCTTGGACAGGAAGCCGTTAAGCAGCGGCACGCCGGCCATGGCGGCGCTGGCCACCAGCGCCAGCGAACCGGTGATGGGCATGGCCTTGACCAGGCCGGACAGGCGCCGGATATCGCGCGTGCCGGTTTCATGGTCGATGATGCCGGCGGCCATGAACAGCGAGGCCTTGAAGGTGGCGTGATTGATGATGTGGAACACGGCCGCCACGGCGGCCAGCGGACTGTTCATGCCCAGCAGCAGCGTGATCAGGCCCAGGTGGCTGATGGTGGAATAGGCCAGCAGGGCCTTGAGATCGTGCTGGAACATGGCTGCATAGGCGCCCAGCACCAGTGTGATGCAGCCGGCGGTGCTGACCAGCCAGAACCATTCGGGCGTGCCCGATAGCACCGGCCACAGGCGCGCCAGCAGGAACACGCCGGCCTTGACCATGGTGGCCGAGTGCAGATAGCTGGATACCGGCGTGGGCGCCGCCATGGCGCGCGGCAGCCAGAAATGGAACGGAAATTGGGCGCTTTTGGTCAGGGCCCCCAGCAGGATCAGCAGCAGCATCGGTGCGTACAGCGGATGCTGGCGCAGCCGGTCGCCGGACGACAGCACCGCGTCCAGGTCGTAACTGCCGACGATGTGCCCCAAGATCAGGATACCGCCCAGCATGGCAAGCCCACCGGTGCCGGTGACGGTGAGAGCGGTGCGTGCGCCGCGCCGTGCATCCTTGCGGTGGTGCCAGTAGCCGATCAGCAGGAAGGAGAACAGGCTGGTGAGTTCCCAGAAGAACACCAGCTGGATCAGGTTGCCGGCCAGCACCACGCCCAGCATGGCGCCCATGAAGGCCAGAAAGAACGAGAAAAAGCGCGGCACCGGGTCTTCGGGCGACATGTAGTAGCGCGCATACAGCGCCACCAGCAGCCCGATACCGGTGACCAGCACGGCAAACATCCAGGCAAATCCGTCCACGCGCAACAGCAGATTCAGGCCCAGATCGGGCATCCACAGCCATTCTTCGCGCACCACCGAGCCAGCCTGCAGCTGCGGGTACATCATCGCCACCAGCAGCAGCGAAGCGAGCGCCACCAGCGCGGACCAGGAGGCCGCGAGGTTGCGTGCATTGGTCGGCAGCATAGCTGCCACGGCACTGCCAAGGAATGGCAACACCAGCAGAAGCAGCAAGGTCATGCGTGCGTTGTTCGATGGGAGTGGGAGAGCGGCGGGATGCCGCGAGCGGGAGGGGCACCTGCAACAGCTTCCAAAAGGCCCTGCCTGTGCCTTTTTCATTCTAATAAAAAATGTGCCAGGAAAGCGACAAATCTGTGCAATATCACGGAATTAGACAGGTTTTCCCTCCATTTCCCATGTGCGTCGCATGGTGGCCGGTGCGGATCCGGCAATGAAAAACGCCTTTGCCCGTGTTGCACAGGCAAAGGCGTCACTGCAGAATTGCCAGATCCTTTCGGACCTGGCAGATCCGGTAGCGCTTAGGCTTCGTATTCGTCCAGCGGCACGCAGCTGCAGAACAGGTTGCGGTCACCGTACACGTTGTCCACACGGTTGACCGGCGGCCAGTACTTGAGCGTACCGCCCGGCAGAGCCTTGCCGTCCAGTTTGATGGCAGCGGCGGTTTCGCGGCTGTAGGCGTGCGTCCACTCGGCAGCCAGCACGTTGTTGGCAGTGTGCGGCGCGTTTTTCAGCGGGTTGTCATCCTGCGGCCAGGTGCCGTTTTCGACCTGGCGGATTTCTTCGCGGATGGCGATCATCGCGTCGATGAAACGGTCCAGCTCTTCGCGCGTTTCGCTTTCGGTGGGTTCGACCATCAGGGTGTTGGCCACCGGGAAGCTCAGCGTCGGAGCGTGGAAGCCATAGTCCATCAGGCGCTTGGCCACGTCCTCGGCCATCACGCCGCTGGTTTCCTTCAGGCCGCGCAGGTCCAGAATGCACTCGTGGGCCACGTGACCGTTGGCGCTGGAGTACAGCGTGGGGTAGTACGGAGCCAGGCGCTTGCTGATGTAGTTGGCGCTCAGGATGGCAGCTTCGGTAGCCTGCTTCAGGCCATCGGCACCCATCATGCGGATGTACATCCAGCTGATCGGCAGCACGGCTGCGTTGCCGTAGGGCGCAGCGCTGATCGCGCTGGTGCCGCCCTTCACGCCGCCGGCCTTGTGGCCGGGCAGGAACGGAACCAGGTCTGCCACCACGCACACCGGGCCCACGCCGGGGCCGCCGCCGCCGTGCGGCACGCAGAAGGTCTTGTGCAGGTTCAGGTGGCTGACGTCACCGCCGAACTCGCCAGGAGCAGCCACACCGACCAGGGCGTTCATGTTGGCGCCGTCCACATAGACGCGGCCGCCGTGGCTGTGCACCAGTTCGCACAGTTCCTTCACGCGGGTTTCGAACACGCCGTGCGTGCTGGGGTAGGTGATCATGATGCAGGCCACCTCATTGCTGTACTGTTCGCACTTGGCCTTCAGGTCGTCCATGTCGACGTTGCCATGGTCATCGCACTTGGTGACGACCACTTTCAGACCGGCCTGGTTGGCGCTGGCGGGGTTGGTACCGTGTGCGCTGCTGGGGATCAGGCAGATGTTGCGCTGGCTCTGGCCCTTGGAGGCATGGTAGGCTTTGATGGCCAGCAGGCCGGCGTATTCACCCTGCGAGCCGGCGTTCGGCTGCAGGCTGACATCGGCGTAGCCGGTGATGGCGCTGAGCCAGTTGCGCAGCAGCTGGTCGAGTTCGCGGTAGCCTTCGAGCTGGTCGGCCGGAGCAAACGGGTGCACCTGGGCAAACTCGGGCCAGGTGATGGGGATCATCTCGCTGGCGGCGTTGAGCTTCATGGTGCAGGAACCCAGCGGGATCATGCAACGGTCCAGTGCCAGATCCTTGTCGGCCAGGGAGCGCAGGTAGCGCATCATGCCGGTTTCGCTGTGGTAGCGGTTGAACACCGGGTGCGTCAGGTAGGCGCTGGTGCGGCGCAGTTCGGCTGGGATCAGGTCGGGTGCCGATTCCAGGGCCTCGACCGTGGGCAGGGCCTGGTCGTCACGGGCGAAGATTTTCCACAGCAGGGCAACGTCGTCGCGCGTGGTGGTTTCGTCCAGGGAGATGCCCAGGATGCTGTCGCCGGACTGGCGCAGGTTGGCGCCATGCTGGCGGGCCTTGTCGGCGATCAGGCTGGTCTGTGCGCCGGTCTGGACGCTCAGCGTGTCGAAGGCAGTGTGGTTGGTGAAAGCGTAGCCCAGCTGTTCCAGGCCAGCCTTCAGGATGGCGGTGAAGCGTGCCACGCGTTCGCCGATGCGCTTCAGGCCTTGCGGGCCATGGTACACGGCGTACATGCTGCTGATCACGGCCGGCAGCACCTGGGCGGTACAGATGTTGGAAGAGGCTTTTTCGCGGCGGATGTGCTGTTCACGCGTTTGCAGCGCCAGGCGGTAGACAGGGTTGCCTTGCGTGTCGATGCTGACGCCGACCAGACGGCCGGACATGTTGCGCTTGTATTCGTCGCGGCAGGCCAGATAGCCGGCATGCGGGCCGCCGGCGCCCATGGGCATGCCCAGGCGCTGGGTGGTGCCGACCACGATGTCGGCGCCCATTTCGCCAGGGGCCTTCAGCAGCGTCAGGGCCAGCAGGTCGGCAGACAGGATCAGGGCAGCGCTCTTGGCGTGCACCTGCTCGGCAGAAGCGCTCCAGTCGGCCAGCCAGCCGCTGCTGGCGGGGTACTGCTGCAGCGCGGCAAAGTAGTCATCGCCGGCCAGTGCGGCGTTCCACTCGGCTTCGGAGTGCAGGATCTTGATTGTCAGGCCCATCGGCGTGGCGCGGGTCTGCAATACTTCCAGGGTTTGCGGGTGGCAGTCGCCAGACACCAGCAGCACGGTGCCCTTGGCCTTGACCGTGCGCTTGGCCAAGGTCATGGCTTCGGCGGCGGCGGTGGCTTCGTCCAGCATCGACGCGTTGGCGATCGGCATGGCCGTCAGGTCGGTGATCATGGTCTGGAAGTTGACCAGAGCTTCCATGCGGCCCTGGCTGATCTCGGCCTGGTAGGGCGTGTAGGCGGTGTACCAGGCGGGGTTTTCCAGCAGGTTGCGCAGGACGACGGCAGGAATGAAGGTGTCGTAATAGCCCTGGCCGATGAAGCTCTTGTAGATCTTGTTCTTGTTGGCGATGGCCTTCAGTTCGGCCAGTGCCGCAGCTTCGGTGGCGGCAGGGGGCAGTGCCATGGTGCTGGCACGTGCAATGTTGCTTGGCACAATGGCGTTGACCAGCGCAGCGCGGCTGGCTTCACCGATGACCGACAGCATGTGCTGTTCGTCATCAGCGCTGATGCCGACGTGGCGGGCGATGAATTCAGAGGAGTTTTCGAGGGAAGACAGGGATGTCATGACGCAATCTCGTGCGCCGCGGGATGCGGTTTCCCGCGGCTTGGGGACGAAAAAAAACGGGCTGCCAGCAGGTTCAGCTTTCAGCCCATATGGTTCGGTGAAAGCGCCGTATCAGGCGTTTTGCACCAGTTCGTCGTAAGCGGCCTGGTCCAGCAGCGCGTCGACTTCGGCAGCATTGGACAGTTTGACCTTGAAGAACCAGCCAGCATTCAGCGGGTCGCTGTTGGCCAGGCTGGGGTCGTCACGCAGGGCTTCGTTGACTTCGGTCACTTCGCCGCTGACGGGCATGTAGACGTCGGAAGCGGCCTTGACGGACTCGACCACGCCCACGGAGTCTTTCTGGGCATAGCTTTGGCCCACGTTGGGCAGTTCGACGAACACCACATCGCCCAGGGCGTCCTGTGCATGGTCGGTGATGCCAACGGTGGCGACGTCGCCTTCAATCTTGAGCCATTCGTGGTCTTCGGTGTACTTGATAGTCATGCTGTTCTCCGGATGGGATAGGGTTGTAGTGAAAATAACGGATCAGACGCCGCGGTAGTAACGGGCGGGAACGAAAGGCATGGCGGCCACTTCCATGGGCACCTTCTTGCCGCGCACGTTGGCGAACACTTCGGTGCCGATGGCGGCATAGTCAGCCTGCACATAGCCCATGGCGATCGGCTGGTTGATGGTGGGGCCGATCAGGCCGCTGGTCACGTTGCCGATTTGCTGGCCGTCCAGGTTTTCCAGGATGGCGGGTTCACGCACGGGCACTCGCTCCTTGGCAATCAGGCCCACGCGCTTGCGTGCGATCGGCTGGCTGCCATCAAGCTGGGCCAGGATCTTGTCGGCGCCGGGGAAACCGCCGGCACGTTCGCCACCGGTGCGGCGCACTTTTTGCATGGCCCAGTTCAGGGCAGCTTCGACCGGAGTGGTGGTGGTGTCGATGTCATTGCCATACAGGCACAGACCGGCTTCGAGGCGCAGCGAGTTGCGCGCGCCCAGGCCGATCGGCTGCACTTCGGGCTGCTTGAGCAGTTCGCGGGCAAACGCTTCGGCGTGCTGTTCGTGCACGGAGATTTCGTAGCCGTCTTCACCGGTGTAGCCGCTGCGGGTCACGTACAGTTCGACCTCGCCCCAGGAGAAGCTGCCGCCAGTCATGAACACCATTTTTTCGACGCCGGGCACCAGTCGCGACAGGGCATCGACGGCCTGCGGGCCTTGCAGGGCCATCAGTGCATGGTCGGGCATTGTGACCACTTCGCAGCGGCTGCCGATACGGGATTTGATATGAGCGATGTCGTCCACCTTGCAGGCGCCGTTGACGATCACGAACAGGTCCTTGCCGGTGTTCACGAACATCAGGTCGTCCAGGATGCCGCCTTCTTCATTCAGCAGCAGGCCATAGCGCTGCTTGCCGGCGCCCAGACCGATGACATCGACCGGCATCAGGGTTTCAAAGGCAGCGGCGGCATCGGGGCCGATCAGGCGCAATTGCCCCATGTGCGACACGTCGAACAGGCCGGCGGCCGTGCGGGTGTGCTTGTGCTCGGCCATCAGGCCGGCAGGGTATTGCACCGGCATGCTGTAGCCGGCGAAGGGCACCATGCGGGCGCCGAGTTCCACGTGCAGATCGTGGAGCGGGGTTTTGAGCAGTTCTGCAGGACTGGACATGCGGGAGTCTCCGGATAAATAGAAGCAATGACATGGCTAAGCATGCACCGGGCCCCGCTGTCCCTGGTACCTGAGAGATTCACCGTTGTATGCGGCTTGCTCCTTCGGCGGCAGTCACACATGGGGCGCGCTGCACTCTCCAGCGAAGAACACCGGCCATATAGACCGGTGGCTGTCAGTCCTTTTGCCTGAGCGTTCCATGCAGTGCAAGACTGCGCGCCTTCGGCGGCCCCAGTTTGCGGGGCACTCTCCTGACTAGCGCCATTATATGGCTAGTTGACAAAAACACATTGGTATTTTCACTAGGTTTGCGCAAGCGCAATACGAGCCGTCTGGCACAATCAATTGTCATTCTCTTGCGTATTGTCATGTCGTCTGAAAACACCCCCTCGCTCGAACTGGAACTGGATGTGCCCGCCAGCACCCGCATGGTGCAGCAATTGCTGGCCGCGCTGCGCCGCACGCACGATGACGTGGCCTGCCTGGAAACGCATATCTCTTGGGTGCTGCTGGCCGAGAACCAGGCATGGAAGATCAAGAAACCGCTGTCGCTGGGTTTTCTCGACTATGGCACGCTGGCGCGGCGCCAGTGGGGCTGTGAGGAGGAGCTGCGCATCAACCGGCGCACCGCGCCGCAGCTGTACCTGGACGTGGTGCCAATCACCGGCAGCGTGGAACAGCCGGAGCTGGGTGGCAGCGGCCCGCTGCTGGGACATGCCGTGCACATGCGCCGCTTTGCACAGGAGGCGCTGCTGGGCCGGCTGGCGCAGGAGGGCGCCCTGGCACCCGAGCTGATTGATGCCCTGGCGCAGCAGGTGGCGGCCATGCACGCGGGCGCGGGCGTTGCCACACCGGCGCAGCCGCATGGTGCGCCACATGCCATGCACCATGCCGTGGCCGATAACTTTGGCTCACTGCGCCAGATGGTGGGGTGCGGTCCCTTGCGTGCACTGGTGCGTGAACTGCTGCGCTGGACCAATCGCCAGCACAAACGCCTGCTGCCCCTGTTCGCACAGCGCCTGCAGCAGGGCTTCGTGCGCGAGTGCCATGGCGACCTGCATTTGGGCAACATCGTGCTGCACGAGGGTGTGCCGCTGCCGTTCGATGCGATCGAGTTCGATCCTGACTTGCGCTGGACTGATATCCAGGCGGATATCGCCTTTCTGGTGATGGACTTGCTGCAGCGCGGGCGCTCCGATCTGGCCTGGTGTGCGCTCAATGGCTGGCTGGAGCACAGTGGAGACTATGCCGGCCTGGCCTTGCTGCCTTACTACATGGTGTACCGTGCACTGGTGCGCGCCAAGGTGGCGGGGTTGCGTGCCGGGCAGGCGCAGGGCGCAGAGCGCGATGCCATCCTGCAGGAGATGCGGGAATACCTGGAACTGGCGCTGCGCTGCAGCCGTCCGCGTGCCTTGTGGCTGTGGATCACCATGGGCGTGTCCGGCTCGGGCAAGAGCAGCCAGACGCAATCGCTGATCGCGCACACCGGCGTGATCCGCCTGCGTGCCGATGTCGAGCGCAAGCGCCTGCACGGCTTGACGCCGGGCGCATCCAGCCACGCGGCAGGGCAGGATATCTACACGTCCGACGCGTCACGGCGCACCTTCGCGCACCTGTCGCAGCTGGCCACCGCCGTGCTGCAGGCCGGGTTTCCGGTGCTGCTGGATGCCACCTTCATCCGCCGCGACCTGCGCGACACCTTCCGCGAGCTGGCGCGGCACATTGGCGTGCCTTTTGGCATTTTGGCGTTCGAGCTGTCCGAAGTACAGTTGCGTGAACGGGTGCAGCTGCGCCACCACCAGGGCGGCGATGCCTCCGAAGCCGACTTGCAGGTGCTGCAGTCGCAGTTGGCGGCGCGGGAGCCGCTGGCAGCCGACGAGCGCAGCCATGCCGTCATGGTTGACAGCAGTCAGCCTGTCGACTGGAGCCAGGTGTTGCGCCATACTGCCTGGGAAGATGCCTTGGATTTGTAACCGTGCGTGCGTTGGACGACAATGTAACGGCCCCCTGTTGCACTGCTCAGGGGATGCCCGGCGTACCCAGGGATGGGTAATTCCCATGTATCCAGCTGGTGCAGTGTCGCCACGATTTGTAGCAAGTAGGGCCATGTCTGCGCGTATGATGAAAACGTCATTCAGTAGTGAGGCTGGATGCCCTAAACACAAGAGGAGAACCATTATGCGTAACTGGATTGCCATTCTTTCGCTCGCCGCCATTACCGCCCTGAGTGGCTGTTCTACTTGGAACAGCATGTCCAAGGGAGAAAAAGGTGCCGTGATCGGTGCTGGCACAGGTGCTGTCGTGGGCAACATCATTGACGATGGCGGCGCGCTGGGTACCCTGGGTGGTGCAGCCGTGGGTGGTGTGATCGGCCACGAAGTGGGCAAGCGCAATTAAGCGCAGCAACCCCCCCGATCCCCGAAAAGGAGCGCTGCGGCGCTCTTTTTTGTGCTGGCCTGCCTGGACCCGGCCAGGCTGCAGCAGCGCATCAACCACAGGGAGGCGTGGAAGCAGTGCTCTGCGCGGACGCGGCCGGGTCGGCATGATGCACTGAGCATGCCCCTGTCGATGCAGTGCTGCGCGCGGTTGTGACCGTGTCTGGCGTCCGTCTTACAGCGCCGGCACCCAGGTGTCCGGCAGCCCCCACAGCAGCAGCGCCGTCATCGTCAGGTAACGCAGAAACTTGCCTGCCGCCATCCAGCCGGTACAGGGCCAGAATGGGAGCCGCAGCCAGCCAGCCACGGCGCACAGCGGATCGCCGATGACCGGCAGCCAGGCCAGGAAGCAGGCTTTGGGCCCCAGTTTTTCCAGCCATTGCAGGGCGCGGACATGGGTGCGGTCGTGGCGCGCCTTGTCGACGGCGGTATGGGCCCCGTAGCCCATCCACCATGTCACCACGCCACCCAGGGTATTGCCCAGGGTGGCGACGGCAATCGCCGGCCAGAACAGCGACGGGTTGAGCGAGACCAGTCCATACACGGCCGGCTCCGAGCCCAGCGGCAGCAAGGTGGCCGAGACAAAGGCCACCACGAAGACGGTGCTCAGTCCGAATTCCGGCAGGGCCAGCGTGTGCAGCAGCGAGGCAAGAAAGGCTTCCATGCCCGGCAGTATATAAGTGCAGCGTTGCATAGTTTTTGTGCAGGTGTACAATGCAGGCTCCGCGCACGGGTTTCCCCTTCAGAACCCGTGCTTTTTCTTTTGGCGCAGGCTGCTGCCTGGTCGCCTTGTCGTCCATTGCCTTCCGATCCCTGCATGCAACTGGCCCAGTTCTCCCTGCCGAATCGCGTTTTTGTGGCCCCCATGGCGGGGGTGACGGATCGCCCGTTTCGCCAGTTGTGCCGGCACTTCGGGGCCGGTTACGCGGTCAGCGAGATGGTGACGTCGCGCAAGGAACTCTGGAACAGCCTCAAAACCTCGCGCCGGGCCAATCACGCGGGTGAGCCGGCACCGGTGGCGGTGCAGATTGCCGGCGTCGAGCCCGCCGAGATGGCCGATGCCGCGCGCTACAACATCGACCGTGGTGCGCAAATCATTGACATCAACATGGGCTGCCCGGCCAAGAAGGTGTGCAACAAGTGGGCCGGTTCGGCACTGATGCAGAACGAGGCGCTGGCGCTGCAGATCGTCGAGGCGGTGGTGCAGGCCTGTGCACCGCACCGGGTGCCGGTCACGCTCAAGATGCGCACCGGCTGGGCGCAGGATCAGCGCAATGCGGTGGTGATTGCCCGTGCCGCCGAGCAAGCCGGCGTGGCCATGCTGACGGTGCACGGCCGCACACGCGAGCAGGGTTACAAAGGGGCGGCGGAGTACGCCACGATTGCTGCCGTCAAGGCGGCGGTGCGCGTGCCGGTGGTGGCCAATGGCGATATCGACAGTCCGCACAAGGCGGCACAGGTGCTGGCGCAAACCGGCGCCGATGCCGTGATGGTGGGGCGTGCGGCCATGGGGCGTCCGTGGATTTTCCGCGAGATCGCCCACTTTCTGGCCACCGGCACGCTGCTGGCGGCGCCGACGACCGACGAGGTGCGCCAGGCGCTGCTGCAGCACCTGGACGCGCATTTCGCGCTGTATGGCGAGTGGGCGGGCGTGCGCAGCGCGCGCAAGCACATCGGCTGGTATGTGGCGGCGCTGCCGGGCGGGGAGGCCTTGCGCCAGCGCATCAACCGCATCGAGGATGCGGCGCAGCAGCGCCATGAGCTGGACCGGTGGCTGCTCGAACTGGGGCAGCAACACCAATGTTTGCCTTGCGTCAAGACCGGAGTTACCACCGTCGAAAACTGGCGTCAGGCGGCTTAGACTGCACAAGAATTAATCAGGATGAAAGATAACGTAAGAGCCATGGGACACGAAAAGCTGGAAGAATGCGTGCGTCACAACCTGCAACTGTATCTGGATGACCTGCAAGGTCAGGAGCCGAGCAACATGTATGACATGCTGCTGCGCGTGGTCGAACGGCCACTGCTCGAACTGGTGATGGAGCAGACCCGCAGCAACCAGAGCCGTGCCGCCATCTGGCTGGGCGTGAACCGCAATACCCTGCGCAAGAAGCTGGTGGAGCATGGCATGCTCACCAGCGGACAGGACCGCTCATAACCCCATATCCCATACCGCGTGCCGCCCGTCCGCTGGACTGACGGCACTGCATTTTGTCTCCCAGGAAAATCAAGGATCCAACCATGACCCAACTGACCGCGTTGCTGTCCGTGTCTGACAAGACCGGCATTGTCGAACTGGCCAAGGAGCTGGACGCGCTTGGCGTCAAGCTGCTGTCTACCGGCGGCACCGCCAAACTGCTGGCCGAACAAGGCCTGCCCGTGACCGAAGTGGCCGACCACACCGGCTTCCCCGAGATGCTGGACGGCCGCGTCAAGACGCTGCACCCGAAAATTCACGGCGGCCTGCTGGCGCGCCGCGACCTGCCCGAGCACATGGCGGCGCTGCAGCAGCACGGCATTGCCACCATCGACATCCTGTGCGTGAACCTGTATCCGTTCGAGGCGACCGTGGCCAAGGCGGATTGCACGCTGGCCGATGCCATCGAGAATATCGACATCGGCGGCCCGGCCATGGTGCGCAGCGCCGCCAAGAACTGGAAAGACGTGGCGGTGCTGACCGACGCCGGCCAGTACGCCACGGTGGTGGAAGAGCTCAAGAACAACGGCAAGGTGAGCCTGCCTACCAAGTTTGCCCTGTCGGTGGCCGCCTTCAACCGCGTCGCCCAGTATGACGGCGCCATCAGCGACTATCTGTCGGCCATCACCTTTGACGCCGCCAAGGTGGACGGCACGCCGGAGCGCGTGCTGTTCCCGGCGCAAAGCAACGGCATGTTCATCAAGGTGCAGGATCTGCGCTACGGCGAGAACAGCCATCAGCAGGCGGCCCTGTATCGCGACCTGTATCCGGCACCGGGCAGCATCGTCACTGGCGTGCAGCTACAGGGCAAGGAGCTGAGCTATAACAACATTGCCGACTCCGATGCCGCCTGGGAATGCGTCAAGCAGTTCGATGTGCCGGCCTGCGTGATCGTCAAGCACGCCAACCCTTGCGGCGTGGCTATTGGCAAGGATGCGGCCGAAGCCTACAGCAAGGCGTTCCAGACCGACCCGACCAGCGCCTTCGGCGGCATCATTGCGCTCAACCGTCCGCTGGACCAGGCTGCCGCCGAACTGATCGTGAAGCAGTTCGTGGAAGTGCTGATGGCACCCGAGTTCACCCCCGAAGCGCTGGCAATCTTCAAGCCCAAGACCAATGTGCGCCTGATGAAGATTGCGCTGCCGGCAGGCGGCAGCGCGCCGTGGGACAAGGGCCAGAACGCCATGGATGCCAAGCGCATCGGCTCGGGCCTGCTGCTGCAGACCGCCGACAACCACGAGCTGCAACTGTCCGACCTGAAAGTGGTGACCACGCTGCAGCCTTCCGAGCAGCAGCTGCAGGACATGCTGTTTGCCTGGAAGGTGGCCAAGTTCGTCAAGAGCAACGCCATCGTGTTCTGCAAGGACGGCATGACCATGGGCGTGGGTGCCGGCCAGATGAGCCGTCTGGATTCCGCCCGCATCGCCAGCATCAAGGCCGAGCACGCCAAGCTCAGCCTGCAGGGCACGGCCGTGGCCAGCGATGCCTTCTTCCCGTTCCGCGACGGTCTGGACGTGGTGATCGACCATGGCGCCACCTGCGTGATACAGCCCGGCGGCTCGCTGCGCGACCAGGAGGTGATCGACGCAGCCAACGAGCGCGGCGTGGTCATGGTGTTCAGCGGTGTGCGCCACTTCCGCCATTGATGCGATCCTGAACCTGGATTGACCGGTATCAAGCAACGGCCCGAAGGCATGCGCTTTCGGGCCGTTGTTTTGTGGCAAGTCAACGATTCTGTGACACATTGTTTGGGACTGTTTCTATAATTTATCCCTGTAATGGGACAGGACCGTCTGCAATCTTTCCGTCGATCGCGTAGCGCATGGTATTTGGCCATGCTGGCTGTGCTATTGCACATGGCGCTGGGCCTGCAAAGTGCAGGGCACCAGTTGCGCATGGCGGCGGGCTTGTCGGAGATTTGTACCGTTGCCGGCACCGGATACGCCCCGGTGGCGGGCGATGCAGGGGGTCAGCGTGCTCCCTCGCCCACGGTGCAATCGCAAGGCACCTGTTTCATCTGTGCCGCGGCCGCGTTCCAGCCGCTGTCGCCGACGCTGCCGTCCAAACTGCCGCCACCGGCCGTGGCACCATTCGTACACATCTTTGCGGCGCCTGCCCTTGTTGTGGATGAAGGCGGGATGGGCCTGCCGCCTGTGCGCGCCCCACCTGTGCTTTCCTGAATCTTTTCACTCCTTTGATGCTCGCGTCTGCCGTGCCACTCCCGTTCAGGCTGGCAGACGGGAGCATTGTGTTTTGCTGCGTGCATGCAGCGGACCGGACACGCGTGTCTATTCAGGAAACCGCATTCCATGTTTTTCCGTTCCTCTTGCCTTTATCCGCTTTCTCCCATTGTTCTGGCCATTCTTTCCATGCCGGCTATCGCCGCCGAGCCTGACAGCCTGCCAGAACCTCCGCTTGAAAAACCTGCCGTCGAGGTGGTCATCACTGGCGCCAACAGTACCGCGCCGCTGACCGTGGTGACCGATCCGCGCAAGGCGCGTCAGCCGATTCCGGCCCAGGACGGCGCCGATATTCTCAAGACCATTCCCGGCTTCTCCGTGATCCGCAAGGGCGGCACCGACGGGGATCCGGTGCTGCGCGGCATGGCCGGCTCGCGCCTGAACGTGCTGCTGGATGGCGAACAGATCCTGGGTGGCTGCGGTGGCCGCATGGACCCGCCCACCGCTTACGTGTTTCCCGACTCCTATGACCGCTTGACGGTGCTCAAGGGCCCGCAGACCGTGATTCACGGACCCGGCAACTCAGCCGGCACCGTGCTGTTCGAGCGCGACCGTGAGCCGCGCCCCGATGCGCCGCGCCTGAAGGGCAACCTTAGCGGCACCCTGGCTTCCTTTGGCCGGCGCGACGCCATGGCCGATGTGGATTACGCCACGCCTGTGGGCTATGTGCGCGGCACCGGCACCTACACCACCGCGGATGACTACAAGGACGGCAAAGGCAACTCCGTGCACTCTTCCTACGAGCGCTGGAGCGGACGTCTGGCCCTCGGCCTGACGCCGGACGACAACACGCTGTACGAATTGTCTTATGGCCGCAGCGACGGCAAGGCCGCCTATGCTGACCGCTCTATGGACGGTCTCAAGTTTGAACGCGAGAACATCGGCCTGCGTTTTGAAAAACGCAATATTTCGCCGCTGGTGCGCAAGGTGGAGGGGCAGGTTTACCGCAACTACATCGACCACGTGATGGACAACTTCAGCATGCGGCCTGAACCAAAAATGCGCATGCTCAATAATCCGGACCGTGAGACGGTGGGCGGACGCGTGGCCGTGACCCTGCAACCGATCGCTTCGACGCAGGTGGTGGCGGGGGTGGATGCGCAGCGCAACCAGCATACCGTGCGCAATGGGAAAGGCCCGACTGCTGGAACCGCCTATGAAAGCCTGCCGCGTCTGGACGATGGCGAATTCCGCCAGCTGGGCGCCTTTGGTGAGGTGCGCCACGAACTGACTGACACCCAGCGCCTGATCGGCGGCGCACGCCTGGACTGGTGGGAAGGCAAAGACCAGCGCAGCGATACAACGCTGTCCAGCTTTGGCGCTTCGCGTAACGAAACCCTGCCCAGCGGCTTTGTGCGCTGGGAGCGCGATGTGGACGCAGGGCGTGGCACGGTGTTTGCCGGCCTGGGCCATGTGCAACGCTTCCCCGATTACTGGGAGCTGATGGGCGGCGGCGGCCGCCAGAGCGAAACCAGCAACAGCGCCTTCTTCACCAAGCCGGAAAAAACAACGCAACTGGACGTGGGCGCCAACTGGAAGGGCGACAAGCTGTCCACCAGCGTGTCGGCTTTCTATGGCTACGTCAATGACTACATCATGATTGACAACAGGGGTGGTCGAAACCAGTCGCGCAACGTCGATGCCACGACCTACGGCCTGGAAGGTGCACTGAGCTATGCGCTGGCACCGCACTGGACGGCCGACGCCAGCCTGGCCTATGTGCGCGGCAAGAACCGCACCGATGGCACGCCGCTGGCACAGCAGCCGCCACTGGAAGGCAAGCTGGGCCTGAACTGGAACAATGGCACCTGGAGCGCCGGTGCTCTGTGGCGCCTGGTGGCCAGGCAGAATCGCGTGGATATCGGCAAGGGCAATATCGCCGGGCAGGACACTGGCCCCACCGCCGGCTTCGGCACGCTGTCGCTGAACGGCAGCTACCGCGTGAACAAGCGCGTACGCGTGATCGCCGGCGTGGACAACGTGCTGGACAAGCAGTATGCCGAGCACCTGTCGCGTTCTGGTGCCATGATTCCCGGGTATGTGCAGACTACCCGCGTCAACGAACCTGGCCGCACCTGGTGGCTGAAAACCACCATCGCGCTGGATTGATGCGCTGCCGTAGCCGGGGGCATGCCCCGGCTGCCGGGCTGTGATGGTCATGGAAAAAAGGAGGCGCCTGCCTCCTTTTTGCAGGGTGGGCGGACCATTGCTGATCCACCGGAAAAGCCGCCCCGGCGTGGACCGGGGGAGTGGCTCAGCGGACGCCTTGTCCGAGCAGCACGCCATTGACCTCCTGGCCATACAGGGACCACTTGGTGGACCACTTGGTGTCGTGGAATTCCTTGCGCGTGGCGGCAAGATTGCCCTTGTAGAGCGGATCCTGCGGCCGCTCATGGCTGTTGATGTAGTAGGCCACGTCCCAGGCTTCCTGTTCGGTAAGGCTGCCCCCTTGCTGAAAGGCATGTTGGCATGGATGAAGTAGGTGGCCTTGTCGATTTCGTGCATGCCGGCTCCCCAGTTGTAGGATGCCTTGCCCCACAGTGGCGGGAACACCTGCTGGTCACCAGAGCGCTGGCCTTTACCGTTGTTGCCATGGCAGACCGCGCAGTTGCTCCATCAGATATTTCTGGCCTTGTCCGGCAAGATGCGGAAAGTGGGCGATGCCATGCCCCTGCGGGCCGTGACAGGAAAAACAGGCGGGAGCGGCGCCGGCGCCTTTGCTGGCAATTTCTTCGCCGCGCTGCAGGTTGCCGGTTGGTGCAGGCTGGGGGAAGGGGTGGCCATGGCCATGGGCGCGGCCATGCCCAGCAGCAGTGCGATGGAGAAATGGGTCAGATGCATTGCATTTCGGTTGCAACATCAGACATTTATAATATCAATTGATGCTAATCAAGAAAGATGCCAGGATTTGCCCTGATTGCCGTGCGGGACGCACAGTCAACCCGCAAGGGGTTGCCGCAAGCGCAAGGGGAACGGGGAACAAAAATGCCGGTAGCAAGTACCAGCGTTACTGCCGGGCAGCAGATGGCTGGGGCGGTTGGGGCAGGGGCATCAGTTTCCAGACCATGCCCAGCGCCAGGACCTGCGCCACCAGGATCACGGCCACGGTCCATGGCCAGGCCCCATGCGTATAGGCCAGGCCGCACACCCAGGCTCCGATCGAGCCGCCAGCGTAATAGGACATGTAGTACAGGCCAGAGGCCAGCGAGCGCCCGGTAGACACCCGGTGCGCGATGAAACTGATGGTGGACGATTGCGTGATGAAAATGCCGCTGGACATGATGGCCAGTGCCGCCACGATCATCCAGGCCGCAGGCAGCAGCGTCAGCAGCAGTCCCAGCACCGAAACGCTCATCGCGATCAGGATGGTGGTGCGTGCGCCCAGCACCGGGAGGATCTTGCCGGAAATGGGCGTAATCACCACGCCCAGCAGGTACACGGCAAATACATTGGCCAGGTCGGCCGCGCCGAAGCGGTAGGGCGCCGCGGCCAGGTGCAGGTTGATGTAGGTAAAGCAGGCCACCAGTGAAAACAGCACGCATGCGCCCACGGCGCAGGCCGTGAGCACGGCCGGGTTGTGCAAATGGCTGTGCAGGGTGCGCAGGCTGGTGCGCAGCTGCCGGTTGGGCACAAAATGGCGCGAGGCCGGCAGGGTGCGCCACACCAGTGCGGCGCCCGCCACGGTCAGCGCTGCCATCACCAGGAAGGCATGGCGCCAGCTCATCCACTCCACCAGGTGCCCCAGCAGAAACCGGCCCAGAAAACCGCCCAGCACGGTGCCGCCGACATAGGCCGCCATCAGGCGCGTCATGTGCTTGCCGCGAAACTCCTCGCCGACGTAGGCAATGGTGACCACCGTGATGCCGGGCACGGACAGCCCCTGCAGAAAGCGCAGCACGGTCAGCTGGTGGATGCTGTCACTGGCGGCAATCAGCGCTGTCGGCAGCGCCAGAAACAGCACCGATCCCGCAATCAGGGGCTTGCGCCCCAGTGCGTCCGACAGCATGCCGATGAAGGGCGACATGATGGCGATGGCCAGCACGGTGGCACCCACCGTGTTGCCCACCTGTACCACCGAGGCCTGGAATTCCTGCATCAGCAGCGGCAGGATCGCCTGTACCGCGTACACCTGCAGAAAGGCGAACATGCCGATCAGCATCATGGTCAGGCGCAGCGCGGGCGCCAGGGCGCTGGAATCCGGGGAATCTGAATGCGTGGACATGCAAGCGGATCAGGGCTGGCCGGGGGGTACGTCAGCGTCCGGGCTGGCGGGCAGCCATTCGTCCAGCAGGGCATCCTTGCGCTTCCACAGCTTCAGCACCCAGCGCTGCATGGCCACGGGCGAGATGGGGCGTTCCGCCGCGGGGCGCAGCTCGCTCGGCACCGGCAGCTGCTCTATGTGTACGATCACTTCGCGGCAGCGGCCGGCCAGGATGTCGGCAAACGTGGGCACCCCTTGCGGGTAGGCGATGGTCACATCCAGCACATGGGTGAACATGTCGCCCATGGTTTCCAGCGCCATGCCGACGCCACCGCTCTTGGGCTTGAGCAGATGCCGGAACGGTGATTTCTGCGCGGCGTGCTTGTCGGCGGTAAAGCGCGTGCCTTCGGCAAAGCTGATCACCGAAGTGGGAACCAGACGGAACTTTTCGCAGGACTTGCGTGCGGCTGCCAGGTCTTGCTGGACGCTGGCGCCGCCACGCCGTTTCATGAACGGAAAATCCAGCGCCCACCAGGCCAGGCCGATGATGGGCACGTAGATCAGTTCGTGCTTGATGAAGAACTTGAGCAGCGGGATGCGGCGGTTGAACACATGTTGCAGCGCCAGGATATCGACCCAGCTCTGGTGGTTGCCGATGACCAGGTACCAGCCTTTCGGGTCTAGCCCGTCAATGCCGCTGACTTGCCAGCGCGTGCCATTGATGGCCTGTATCCACGCGCTGTTGATGCTGATCCAGTTGCTGGCAATGGCATTGAGCGCATGGTCGCACAGCGCCCGCATGGCTTTGAGGGGCAAGAGCAGCTTGAGCAGGGCGAACGGCAGCATCAGGCAAAAGCCAAGCAGCGTGTTCAGGGCCAGCACCAGGCTGGCAATGAAGGTTTTGAGATATGCCATGGACGATTTGCAGCGGGCGATTACAGCGTGCGGAACACGTCGGCAGCCAGCGCAATGGTGGCATCGATATCGGCATCGCTGTGGGCGGCGCTGACAAAACCGGCTTCGTACAGGGCCGGCGCAAAATGCGCGCCGCCATCGAGCATGCCGTGGAAGAAGCGGTTGAAGCGCGCACCGTCGCTGCGCATGACCTGCTGGTAGTTCTGCGGCAGCTGCGGCAACAGGAAGAAGCCGAACATGCCGCCTTCGCAGTCGGCGCAGAAGGGCACGCCGGCAGTGTTGGCCGCCTGTTGCAGGCCGTCCATCAGGCGGCGCGTCTTGGCGCCCAGTGCGTCGTGGAAGCCGGGCTGGCTGATTTCCTTGAGCGTGGCCAGGCCGCAGGCGGTAGCCACCGGGTTGCCGGACAGCGTGCCGGCCTGGTACACCGCGCCCAGCGGCGATACCTGCTCCATGATGGCGCGTTTGCCGCCGAAGGCGGCCAGCGGCATGCCGCCGCCGATCACCTTGCCCATCACGGTGATGTCGGGGTCCACCCCCAGCACCGACTGCGCGCCGTGCAGCGCTACGCGGAAGCCGGTCATTACCTCGTCGATGATCAGCAGCGCGCCGTGCTGCGTGCACAGCTGGCGGCAGGCCTGTACAAAGGCAGGGGTCGGGCGCACGAAGTTCATGTTGCCGGCAATCGGCTCCATGATGATGCAGGCGATGTCCTTGCCGTGCAGTGCAAACGCTTCTTCGAGCTGCGCCGGGTTGTTGTACTCGAGCACCAGCGTGTCCTGCACCACGGCCTCGGGCACGCCGGCGCTGGTGGCGGCGCCAAAGGTGGCCAGGCCCGAGCCGGCCTTGACCAGCAGCGCATCCGCATGGCCGTGGTAGCAGCCCTCGAACTTGATGATCTTGTTGCGGCCGGTGGCACCGCGCGCCAGGCGGATCGCGCTCATGCCGGCTTCGGTGCCGGAGGACACCAGGCGCACCATTTCGACGCTGGGCATCAGCTGGACGATGGCCTCGGCCAGCTCGATTTCGCGCTCGGTCGGGGCGCCGAAGGAAAAGCCTTCCAGCACTGCCTTTTGTACCGCTTCCAGCACGGCCGGGTGGCCGTGGCCCAGAATCATCGGGCCCCAGGAGTTGAGGTAGTCGATATAGCGCTGACCGTTGGCGTCCCACAGGTAGGCGCCCTGGGCGCGGGTGATGAAGCGCGGCGTGCCGCCCACGGCGCGGAACGCGCGCACTGGCGAGTTGACGCCGCCGGGAATCACGCGCTGGGCGCGTTCAAACAGGGTCTGGTTGAGATCGGAGCTGGAAGAATGTTGCATGACCGGTGTAGGCAGAAAGCTGGGGCGGCACTGCCGCCGAAGGAGGGAGTTTACCCTTGAAGCATGCGGGTGC
Organism: uncultured Allobrachymonas sp.; assembly: GCA_964413485.1. Taxonomy (GTDB): domain Bacteria; phylum Pseudomonadota; class Gammaproteobacteria; order Burkholderiales; family Burkholderiaceae_C; genus Brachymonas. The sequence goes on from CAYPRU010000004.1 coordinate 89,892, forward strand.
ACAGGGCTTGGGGCATGACCTTTTTTGCACACCCGGGTAAAATACCCCCAGTTGTATAGTCATTACGAAAGCCACCCCCCGAGATGAAAACCTGGATGTGCCTGATTTGCGGCTGGATTTACGATGAGGAAGCCGGAGATCCGGAACATGGCATTCCCCCCGGCACGCGCTGGGAAGATGTGCCCGAAGACTGGCACTGCCCCGAATGCGATGCGGGCAAGGCAGACTTCCAGATGGCGCAGCTCTGATCCTCTGACACCTGATTGCCGCCATGGTGACGCCCCCCGCCTCCGTCACCAAAGCTGCGCAAGGCAGCTTGCTCAAGCGCCTGTTCGATGGCGTTCATGCGGCTCTCCCTTCCTGGCTTGGCGGCCAGTGTGACGATGCCGATGCGTGGTGGCAGGCGGCCTGCCAGTTGCAGCAGGCGCACGAGGCGCTGCTGCAGGCCGGGCGCACGGCGCCGGCGCGGCTGGTGTTGGCCATGAAGCTGGCCGTGCGCCGCGTGGCCGCCGAGCCGATGCTGCGCACCACCGCCCATGCCACCTTGATCCAGCAGGCGGGCGTGGCACTGCGCAGCTATCTGGACCACACCACCGCCTCCTGCCCCGAAGATGCCGGCACGCTGTTTCCCCTGTACCAGCGGGTCGCAACGCTGGCGCAATTGCCGTGTACGCCTGCCGATTTGTGGAGCTGCCAGCCGTGGCAATGGCTGCCGCTGCCGCCGCAGGGGGGCGACGCCGACATCGATCTGTATGACGCCGCGCTGGTTTTTTTCCGTCTGCAGCAGGGAAACTTGCTGCTGCAGGCCGCGCACTGGCAGGCGCAGCAAGCCGGTTACCACGATGTCTGGCGTGCCGGCTGGCAGCTGCTGGCAGCCGCGCTCGAGTTGCACGCTGTTGGTGCCACCGGCTGGACGCCCATGCTGCAGCATGCCGTCGCGGGCGCCATTGGCAGCCACACCCTGCTGCAACAGGGCATGAGCGCAGAGGCACGCTGGCAGGCGATGGCGCAGGATTGTCTGTACCTGGTGGCGCAAGGCGTGCAGCAGCCGTCAGCGGCCGATGCGCGCTGGGCGCTGGCAGTGGCCACGCGCCATGGCGTGCTTACGCTGTCGCCGATTCCTCCTGCTGAACCCGCTTCGGCGGAAGCCTCTGATACGGCCATGGGCATTCCTGTACTGGCGCCGTCTGCGCCCCGGCTGGATGAATCTGCCTTGCTGCAGGCCAGCCACGACGTGCTGCAGCTGCTGCATCCGGTGCTTCGCCAATGGCAAGCCCGTCCGGACAATCCCGGTGCCGGCAGCGAATGCACACGCCTGCTGCAGCAATTGCGGCAATTGGCACAAGCGGCCCATGCTGCCGACCTGCTGCCGCTGGTGCAGGCTGCCTTGTGTGAAGCCGCCTTGCAGCGTGCCCGTAGCCAGGACGGGGCACAGCGGCTGGATGGCCTGCTTCGGGCGGTGGCCGCGGTCGAGGCCGGTTTGCAAATGCGCCGGCACGCAGCCTGAAGCAGAGTGCGTACCGCCTCAACGCTGACGGCGCAGGCGTAGCGCCGCATGTCGTTGCAAGGCACGCTGGCGTGCTTCGGCCAGATCCACCAAGGGCTGTGGATAGTCGATGCCCAGGTGTACGCCCGCTGCTTCCAGATCAAGAGGTGCGGCATGCTCCGGCGCGTGGATGTACTCGTCCGGCAGCGCTGCCAGCTCCGGCAGATAGCGCCGGATGAATTTGCCGTGCGGATCGACCCGCAGTCCCTGCACCGCCGGATTGAACAGGCGCAGCCGCAGTTGCTGTTCGCCGCCCACGCCGGCCGCCAGCTGCCAGTTGCCGATGTTGCTGGCCAGTTCGTAATCGTTGAGCTGTTCGGCAAAATGGCGTTCGCCCCAGCGCCAGTCCACGCCCAGCTGTTGCGTCAGAAAACCGGCGACCAGTGTGCGCAGCCGATGGTGCATGTAGCCGGTGGCATGCAGCTGCCGCATCGCGGCATCCACCAGCGGAAAGCCGGTGCGCCCCTGCTGCCAGGCCGCAAACAGCTTTTTGCCATGTGGGCCATGGTCCCAGCGCAGGCGCTCGCGCTCGGGGTGAAAGCCATGCTGCACCACATGCGGGTAATGCGCCAGCCACTGGATGAAAAACTCGCGCCGGGCCAGCGCCGTCAGCCACTGGGTGGCGCCCGGATCACCGGCCAGATGGCGCTGCCAGCCGGTGCGCACCAGTGCGTGCAGGCCGATGGTGCCAAAGCGCAGATGCACCCCCAGATAGCTGGGTCCGCGCACGGCCGGAAAATCGCGCGCCAGATGGTAGCGCGCCATGCGTGGCACAAAATCCTGCCATTGCTGCTGCGCGCCGCTGGCCCCGGGGTGGATGGCCAGCTGTGCCAGGTTGGTGGCATGGAAACCCAGGGCTTGCAGGGTGGGCACTGGCAGGCGCAGTGTTGGCGGGCGTGGCGCCAGCGCTGTGGCGTACGGCGTGCTGTCCAGCGATTCCAGCGGATGCGTAGCCAGCTGTGCCAGCCATTGTGCGCAATAGGGCTCGAATTGGGTGAACGGGGCGCCGCTGGGCGCCAGCACCCCGTCCGGCCCGAATAGCACATGGCTTTTGCCGCTGCGCCAGGACACCCCGGCTGCGGCCAGTGCGCCGCGCACCTGGTTGTCGCGCAGGATGGTGTCGGGTTCGTAATCCTGCCCCGCGTACACGACCTGGGCCGACAGCTGCACCGCCAGCGCCGGCAGCATTTGTTGCGGCAGGCCGTGCAGCACGATCAGGCCGGCTGCCTCGGCATCCTGGGCCCCGGCGGCGTGCGCCAGTGCGCGCAGCTGCGCGTCCAGCTCGACCAGGCTCTCGCGGATGAACTCCACGCGCCGGTCGGCCCGCGGCAGCGGCTCCAGCATGGCGCTGTCGAACACATACACGCAGTGCACCCGGCGGCAATGGTGCAGCGCGTGCAGCAGCATCGCGTTGTCCTCGATGCGCAAGTCGCGGCGCAACCAGATCAAACCGCAGTCGAATAGTTCTGGTGGGGGCATGGCGCGGCGGGTGAAACCTCTAGAATGGATACATGTCTTCTGATTCTGCCGCAACACCGTTCAATCTGGCGCAGCATTTCCTGATCGCCATGCCCGGTCTGGAGGATGATGCCTTTGCCCGCAGCGTGATTTACCTGTGCGACTACAGCGAACAGGGGGCCATCGGCCTGTGCATCAACAAGCCGGACGAGATGCTGGTCGACGATTTGTTCGAGCAGGTGCACCTGCCACTGCCTCGTGCCGATCTGAAGGGCGCACCCGTGCTGTGGGGCGGCCCGGTGCAACGGGAGCGCGGTTTCCTGCTGCACCCGGCCATGCGCGATCCCTCCACGCAGGAGTCGGTGTACGCTTCGACCATGTCCTTGCCTGACGGCCTGCAAATGACCACCTCGCGTGACATTCTGCAGCAAATTTCCGAGGGCAGTGGCCCGCAGCACGTGCTGGTCGCCCTGGGCTATTCGGCGTGGGGCGAAGGCCAGCTCGAAGAAGAGCTGGGCCAGAACAGCTGGCTGACGGTGCCTGCCAGCCACGACATCCTGTTCAGCACCCCCGTGCAGCAGCGCTACGACGCCGCCCTGCAGCTGCTGGGCATTGCCCCAGGCACGCTGTCCTCTAGCGCAGGGAGGGCCTGATGGCGCCGGTAGTTCCCGACGATCTGTTCCATGCGCCAGGCGCGCCTTTCGTGGTCGATCCCTTGCCGCTGCAAAGCTTTCTGGCGCTGGATTACGGCAAGAAGCGCACCGGCGTGGCCGTTGGCAACCGCATGCTTGGCCGTGCCACGCCATGCAAGACCATCACTGCCACTGGCGATGCCCGCTTTGCTGCCGTGGCAGCCTTGCTCAAGGAGTGGCAGCCGCAGGGGCTGGTGATCGGCATTCCATACCATCCCGACGGCGCTCCGCACGAGAACACCCGCCGTGCCACCAATTTCGGGCGCCAGCTGGCGCAGCGCTTCAAGCTGCCGGTGTATGGCGTGGACGAGCGCTACAGCACCACCGAGGCGCTGGCCAGTGGCGCCGCCGATGCCGATGCGGCATCGGCCTGTATCATTCTTGAACAATTTTTCAACAGCACGCCATGACCGATACCACCTCCGCCACCGGCGCCCTGATGCTGGACGCCGAAGCCCTGTACCAGACGCTGCGCCTGCAAATCGACCGCATCCGCACCCCGGAAACCCGCTTTGTCGGGATCACCTCGGGCGGCGCCTGGCTGGTCGAGCGCCTGCAAGCCGAGTGGCATCTGGAGCAGGTGGGTACCGTGTCCACCGCCATGCACCGCGACGACTTTGCCCGCCGTGGCTTGGCCGTCACGGCGCAAACCCAGATCCCGTTCGATGTCAATGGCGCCCAAATCATTCTGGTCGATGATGTGCTGTACACCGGCCGCACCGTGCGTGCCGCCCTCAACGAAATCTTCGATTACGGCCGCCCGGCCAGCGTGCGGCTGGCGGTGCTGGTCGACCGGGGCGGGCGCCAGCTGCCGATCGAGGCCGATCTGGCTGCGGCGCGCCTGCAGTTGCAGCCTGCGCAGTCGCTGGCGTTGGCGCGCGCTGCCGATGGCAGCTTCAGCTTCCGCCTTCAGCCCAGCAAGTCCTGATTCCTTCCGCCGAGCGCACCATGTTCTCTTCCAAAAATCCCCAGCTCAACAAGCATGGCGAGCTGATTCACCTGTTGTCCACCGAGGGGCTGTCGCGCGACGTGCTCACCCACATCCTGGACACGGCGACCCAGTTTGTCAGTGTCAGCGACCGTGAGGTCAAGAAAGTGCCGCTGTTGCGCGGCAAGAGCGTGTTCAACCTGTTCTTCGAAAACAGCACGCGCACCCGCACCACCTTCGAGATTGCCGCCAAGCGCCTGAGCGCCGACGTGTTCAACCTCGACATTGCGCGCTCCTCCACCACCAAGGGGGAAAGCCTGCTGGACACCATCGCCAACCTGAGCGCGATGGCGGCCGACATCTTTGTGGTGCGCCACAGCGAAAGCGGCGCGCCTTACCTGATCGCGCAGAACGTGGCGCCGCATGTGCACGTGGTCAACGCCGGCGACGGCCGTCACGCCCACCCCACGCAGGGCCTGCTCGACATGTACACCATCCGCCACTACAAGGGCGATTTCAGCAACCTGCGCGTGGCCATCGTGGGCGACGTGCTGCACTCGCGCGTAGCGCGCAGCGACATCCATGCGCTAACCACGCTGGGCTGCCCCGAAGTGCGCGTGGTCGGCCCCAAGACGCTGGTGCCGGCCAGCTTTGCGCCCATGGGCGTGCGCGTGTTCCACAACCTGGAAGAGGGCATCCAGGATTGCGACGTGATCATCATGCTGCGCCTGCAAAACGAGCGCATGAGCGGGGCGCTGCTGCCCAGCAGCCAGGAATACTTCAAGAGCTTCGGCCTGACGCCCGAAAAACTGGCGCGCCACGCCAGGCCCGATGCCATCGTCATGCACCCCGGCCCGATCAACCGCGGGGTGGAAATCGATTCTGCCGTGGCCGATGGCCAGCACAGCGTGATTCTGCCGCAGGTCACTTTCGGCATCGCCGTGCGCATGGCCGTGATGGGCATTGTTGCCAGCCACGACGCCTGAGGAAATAACCCATGAAAACACTGATTTCCGGTGGCCGCGTACTCAACCCCGCAGATGGCACCGATACCCTTGCCGATATTGCCGTGGCTGCCGGCCGTATCGTTTCCATCGGCCAGATCCCTGCCGATTTCGTGCCGCAAGCCACCGTCGATGCGCGCGGCTGCTGGGTGCTTCCCGGCCTGCTGGACCTGGCCGTGCGCCTGCGTGAGCCGGGCCAGGAACACGCCCGCATGCTGGACAGCGAAATGCAGGCTACCGTGGCCGGTGGCGTGACCAGCCTGGTCTGCCCGCCCGATACCGAGCCGGTGCTGGACGAGCCCGGCCTGGTCGAGATGCTGCGTTTCCGTGCCGCGCGCCTGCGCCAGGCGCGCGTATTCCCGCTCGGTGCGCTCACGCGCCAGCTCAAGGGTGAAGTGCTGACCGAAATGGTCAAGCTCACCGAATCCGGCTGCGTGGGCTTTTCGCAGGCCGACCAGACCATCCGCAACACCCAGGTACTGCAGCGTGCCATGCAGTATGCCGCCACCTTTGGCTACACCGTGTGGCTGCGTCCCGAAGACGCCTGGCTGGGCGGCGGCGCGGCTGCTGCCGGTGCGCTGGCCATGCGCATGGGCTTGACCGGCGTGCCGGTGCTGGCGGAAACCATCGCCATCACCACCATCGTCGAACTGATGAAGGCCACGGGCGCCCGCGTGCACCTGTGCCGCCTGTCCAGTGCGGCGGCGGTTGAGCTGGTGCGACAGGTCAAGGCGGACGGGCTGCCGCTGACCTGCGATGTCAGCATCAACTCGCTGCACCTGATCGATGTGGACATGGGTTACTTTGACACGCGTGCGCGCCTGAATCCGCCGCTGCGCCAGGATGCCGACCGTGTGGCGCTGCGTGCCGCACTGGCCGATGGCACCATCGACGCGCTGGTGAGCGACCACACCCCGGTGGACGAGGACGAAAAGGCTCTGCCCTTTGCCGAGGCCGCACCCGGTGCGACTGGGGTCGAACTGCTGCTGCCGCTGGCCCTGCAGTGGGCGCAGAGCGAAGGCGTGCCCTTGCTGCGGGCGCTGTCCACGGTGACCACGCGCCCGGCGCAGGTGCTGGGTGCTGCACTGGGCACGCTGTCGGCCAGTGCCGGGCAGCTGGTGATTGGCGGCGTGGCCGATTTGTGCATATGGGACCCTCAGGCACGCTGGCAGGTGCGCGGTGCCGCCTTGCGCAGCCAGGGCAAGCACACCCCCTTCGAAGGGCTGGAAATGCAGGGCTGCGTGCGCGCTACCGTGGTGGACGGCCAGCTGGCCTATAGTGGCGAATGATGTCCAGGGCAAGTTTGCGCGGCGCCTGGCGCCTGGTCACGGTGGGCAGCCATATCCTGTATGGCGTAGTAGTGGTGTATCTGTTGTTTCCGCGCTTGTCGCAGGAACGCAGGCGCGCCAAGGTGCAGCGCTGGTCGCGCCAGCTGCTGCGCAAGTGCGGCCTGCGCGTGGAGGTGCGCGGCCAGCCTGCGTCGCACAAGGGCATGCTGCTGGTGGCCAACCACATCTCCTGGATCGACATTGCCACGCTGCATGGCATCCATTTCTGCCGTTTTGTTTCCAAATCCGAAGTCGGCGAATGGCCGGTGATCGGCCGCTTGGCCGATTGCGCCGAAACGCTGTACCTGCAGCGCACCTCGCGCCGGGACGCGCACCGCATGCTGCATGCCATGGCGGCGCGGCTGGAACAGGGCGATGTGCTGGGCGTTTTCCCGGAAGGCACTACCAGCGACGGGGCCGACCTGCTGCCGTTCCATTCCAACCTGCTGCAGGCGGCGATTCACGCCGATGCGCCGGTGCAGCCGGTGGCCCTGAAGTTCGTGGATGCGCAGGGCCGGCTGAGCCAGCTGCCCTGCTACATCGGCGACGACACCCTGTTTGAATCGCTCTGGCGCACTGTCTGCGCCGACGGGATCGTGGCGCAGGTCAGCTTTGGCGAGCCGGAGCGGGCCCAGGGGCGCAGCCGCCACGAGTGGGCCCAGGATCTTCAGACCACGGTTTCAGCGCTGCGGCGTTGAGCCGGTTGCTCTGCCGGCGTGCCACCGTAGGCGGCAGCAAAGATGCCGACGATGTCGGCATGCGTGGCCTGTACCGGGTTGGTAAAGCCGCACACATCCTTGAGTGCGTTGTCGGCCAGCACATCGAAGTCTTCACGCTGCACGCCCAGTTCCTGCAGCGACTTGGGAATGCCGACCATGTCTGCCAGCTGCTGGATCGTTTCGATTACGCCCGGCCCGGTCAGCTGCGGATTGTGCACACGCAGAATCGCACCCACTTCCTCTAGCTTGCCTGCGGCGGCACGCATGTTGAAGGCTTCCACGTGCGGCAGCAGAATCGCATTGCACACCCCGTGCGGCAGGTTGTAGAAGCCGCCGAGCTGGTGCGCCATGGCATGCACATAGCCCAGCGAGGCGTTGTTGAACGCCATGCCGGCCAAGAACTGGGCATAGGCCATTTTTTCGCGCGCCTCCTTGTTCTTCGGCTCACTGACGGCGACCGGCAGGTATTGCGCAATCAGCGCCACCGCCTTGACCGCGCAGGCGTCGGTCAGTGGTGTGGCTGCAGTGGACACGTAGGCCTCCACGGCGTGCGTCAGGGCGTCCATGCCGGTGGCGGCGGTGAGTGCGGCCGGCATGCCTTCCATCATGCCGGAGTCGTTCACCGACAGGAACGGTGTCACGTGCTTGTCCACGATGGCCATTTTCACGTGGCGCGTTTCGTCGGTGATGATGGTGAAGCGCGTCATTTCGGAAGCGGTGCCGGCCGTGGTGTTGACCGCCAGCAGCGGCAGCTGCGGCTTGGCCGACTTGTCCAGCCCTTCGTAGTCCTCGATCCGGCCGCCGTTGCTGGCCACCAGGGCAATCGCCTTGGCGCAGTCATGCGAGGAGCCGCCGCCCAGCGATACCACCAGGTCGGCCTGACTGGCGCGCAGCCGCTCCAGCCCGGCGTTGACGTTGCTCACGGTGGGGTTGGGCTGCGCGCCATCGAAGAGGCTGGCGGCAATGCCATGCGTGGCCAGCTTGTCGGACACGGTATCGGCCAGGCCGATCTTGCTCAGGCCAGAATCGGTCACGATCAGGGCTTTGCGGAAGCCCATCTTGCTAACAATCTGCAGCGCCTCGTCGAGCGCGCCCGGGCCGATGATGTTTTGCACGGGCATGAAAAAACTGGATGCGGACATGGGAATCTCCAAATCTGAAAAGACAACAAGAGGGGGAGGCGCCGCTGGCGGCGCCTGGTGTAACGGGAACGGGTTGGTCAGAAAAAGCCGAGTTTTTGCTCGCTGTAGCTCACCAGCAGGTTCTTGGTCTGCTGGTAGTGGTCGAGCATCATGCGGTGGTTTTCACGGCCGATGCCGGACTCCTTGTAGCCGCCAAAGGCGGCGTGTGCCGGGTACTGGTGGTAGCAGTTGGTCCAGACGCGGCCGGCCTTGATGGCACGGCCCATGCGGTAGGCCACGTTGCCGTTGCGGCTCCATACGCCGGCGCCCAGCCCGTACAGGGTGTCGTTGGCAATCTCCAGCGCCTCGGCTTCGTCCTTGAAAGTGGTCAGCGCCAGTACCGGGCCGAAGATCTCTTCCTGGAAAATGCGCATCTTGTTGTGGCCCTTGAACACCGTGGGCTGCACGTAATAGCCGCCTGCCAGTTCGCCACCCAGCTGCGCGGGAGCGCCACCCACCAGCACTTGGGCGCCTTCCTGCACGCCCAGGTCCAGGTAGCTGGTGATCTTGGTCAGCTGTTCCTTGGAAGCCTGGGCGCCGATCATGGTCTCGGTATCCAGCGGGTTGCCCTGCTTGATGGCCTTGATGCGCGCCAGGCAGCGCTCCATGAATTTCTCGTAGATCGATTCGTGCACCAGTGCGCGGCTCGGACAAGTGCAGACTTCGCCCTGGTTGAAGGCAAACAGCACCAGGCCCTCGATGGCCTTGTCCAGATAGCCGTCATCCTTGTCCATCACGTCGGCAAAGAAGATGTTGGGCGATTTCCCGCCCAGCTCCAGCGTGGCCGGAATCAGGCTGTTGGCGGCGGCTTGCGCAATCACGCGGCCGGTGCTGGTGCTGCCGGTAAACGCGATCTTGGCAATGCGCTTGCTGCTGGCCAGCGGCATGCCGGCTTCGCGGCCAAAGCCGTTGACGATGTTGAGCACGCCAGGCGGCAGCAGGTCACCGACCAGTTCGATGAACACCAGGATGCTGGTGGGGGTCTGTTCGGCTGGTTTCAGCACGATGCAGTTGCCCGCAGCCAGGGCCGGGGCCAGTTTCCAGGCCGCCATCAGCAGCGGAAAGTTCCACGGAATGATCTGGCCGACCACGCCCAGCGGTTCCTGGAAGTGGTAGGCGACGGTTTCCTCGTCGATTTGCGAAATGCTGCCTTCCTGGGCGCGCAGCGCGCCGGCAAAGTAGCGGAAATGGTCGGCCGCCAGCGGGACGTCGGCATTCAGCGTTTCGCGCATCGGCTTGCCGTTGTCCACGGTTTCGGCATAGGCCAGCTTTTCCAGGTTGGCATCGATGCGGTCGGCGATCTTCAGCAGGAGGTTGGCGCGCACTGCAGGGGCGGTCTTGCCCCACTGGTCGGCGGCGGCATGGGCGGCATCCAGCGCCAGTTCGATGTCTTCGGCAGTGGAGCGTGCGGCCTGGGTGTAGGACTGGCCGGTGATCGGCGTGATGTTGTCGAAATACTGGCCCTTGACGGGGGCCGTCCAGGTGCCGTTGATGTAGTTGTCGTAGCGGGCCTTGAATTGCACCGGGGCGCCGGCCTGGCCGGGAGCGGGATAGATCATCGAATGTCTCCTTGCATGTGTTTTTGAGAACGGCGGCAAACTGCACGCCGTCAACCTGTGTTGTGCAAGGGGTGTGCCAAAGTGCCTGGTTTCAGGGTTTGTACGTAAGTTTTGGATGCCCGGTGGCACGGCATGCCGGCATCTGCCATGCCCCGGTTGCTTGCGCTGTACCAGAAGTGCGCCAGGTAGCGGAACAGCAGGGACAACACTGTCCCGTTTTGACACAGTGCAAACGCCAACACCACTGCCTGGGCTTGCGTGCTAGCATGGTCCGCTTGAGAAAGCCATAAAGAGCAGGTTCGGCCAGGAACCTGCCAAAGGAGACTGTCATGTCCGCCCCGACCCCTGTCGGTACCGAGGCCATGCTGCGTCGTGCGCGCCATGCGCTGTACCAGCAGAATGCCTTGCCCGAGGAAGTCCTGCCTGCCTCGCTCGCGCATGTATCGCGCTCATGGCAGCGCAGCCTTGCGGCCGGGCTGGATGCCTTTGCGCCACAGCCCCACGCACCGCACCTGAGCCGGTTCGAGGTGGACCGGGTCACCGAGCGCCAGCACCAGCTGCTGGCGCATGCGCGCCCGGTCATGGAGTATCTGCATGGCCAGACGCGCGGCAGCGGCAGCGTGGTGCTGCTGGCCGATGCCGATGGCCTGCTGCTGCATGCCCTGGGCGATGCCGATTTCATGGGCCGCGCCGAACGCGTCGCGCTGACGCCGGGGGCCTCCTGGCACGAGCGCCATCGGGGCACCAATGCGGTCGGCACGGCCTTGGCCGAGGGCATTCCGGTCGTGGTGCACGGGGCCGAGCACTTTCTGGAGTGCAACAGTTTCCTGACCTGCGCGGCGGCCCCGGTGGTGGCGCCCGATGGCCATGTGCTGGGGGTGCTCGATATTTCGGCCGAGCGCAGCAGCCGGCATCCGCACACCTTCAGCATGGTGCGCGCCGCCACCCAGATGATCGAGAACCGATTGTTCGAGGCCCACCATGGGCAGCATCTGCGCCTGCATGTGCACCCGCTGGCCGAAGGCATCGGTACCCTGGCCGAAGGGGTGCTGGCCCTGTCGGAGGAGGGCGTGCTGGTGGGCGCCAACCAGGCGGCGCTGGCCTTGCTGGGCCTACGCGCCAGCCAGCTCGGGCAAGTGCGGCTCGAGGAAGTGGTGGATACCGATCGCGAGCGTCTGCTGCGCAGCTGCCATCGCAGTGCTGCGCCCGTGCGGGTGCGCTGTCTGGCCTCGCAGGCGGCGCCTTTGCTGCATGTGCGCGTGGCGGCGGGCTGGGGTGGCGCCCCGGCGCAACCTTTTGCCGTGCGCAGCATGGTCCCGTCGATGCCGCCGCGTGATGCACTGCAGGCGCTGGATACCGGCGATGCCACCTGGCAGACCCTGCTGCACAAGGTGCGCAAGGTGCTGGACAAGCCCATCGTCCTGATGCTGCATGGGGAATCTGGCTCCGGCAAGGAAGTGCTGGCCAAGGCCATCCACGACAGCAGTACCCGCCGCGCGCATGCTTTTGTGGCGCTGAACTGCGCAGCTTTGCCTGAAAACCTGATCGAGGCCGAATTGTTTGGCTATGTGGCCGGCGCCTATACCGGTGCGCGGCGCGAGGGGGCCCCTGGCAGCATCCGGCAGGCGCATCGCGGCACCCTGTTTCTGGACGAGATCGGCGACATGCCGCTGGCATTGCAAACCCGCCTGCTGCGAGTATTGCAGGAGCGCGAGGTAGTGCCTTTGGGCGGTGGCCAGCCGGTGGCGGTGGATTTTGCGCTGGTGTGCGCCACGCACCGCGATCTCAAGGCCGAAGTCGAAGCCGGACGCTTCCGTGCCGATCTGTACTGGCGCCTCAATGGCCTGACCTTGCGCTTGCCCGCCCTGCGTGAACGTACCGACTGGCCGGCTCTGGTGCAGCGCATGCTGCAGCGGCTGGCCCCGCAGGAGGACATCACGCTGGATCCCGACTTGGCGCAGGCACTGCAGCACTATCCTTGGCCGGGCAACCTGCGCCAGCTCGACAATACCTTGCGCACCTGCGTGGCTCTGTTGGATGGCGCCACCGAAATCGGCATGGAACATCTGCCGGACGACCTGGCACAGGAGCTTTTCGGAGCCGGGGCTGGTGCACCGGATGGCTTGCTCCAGAGGGCGGATGCTTCCGCCCAAGCCAACAAGGCCGGGCGCGCTGCCAGTGTCCCGCTGGTGCAATTTACCCATGACCTGCTCGAACGCACCTTGGCCGAGGCGGCGGGCAACTTGTCGCTGGCAGCGCGGCGCCTGGGCATCAGCCGCAACACCTTTTACCGCAGGTTGGGGAGTCTGCGCCGCCCGCCTGCCGGATGAGCACAGGGCGGAGGTGATCCATGCAGGCTACCTGCAAGGCCCGCACCTTTACCCGAGGCCGAGTCGCCCGCGCATCTCGCCAGTGCGCGTTACAGGCGTGTACGGCGCTGTTCCAGGGCGCGTGCCAAGGTGATGCTGACCAGCAGCCAGATGCTGCCCGACAGCCAGCCGCCCAGCACGTCGCTGAAGTAATGTACCTGCAGCCCGATGCGGCTGTAGCCCACGGCCGCCACCACCAGCACGGCCAGCACGATCAACCCGGTACGTGCTGTGCGCGGCCAGTGGCGCTGCCGGTGCAGCAGCAGCCAGGTCAGCATGCCGTAGATGACCAGGGAACCGGAACTGTGACCGCTCGGAAAGCTGAACCCGCCGGCGACGGTGAACCCTTCAACATGCTCTGGCCGCACGCGCCCAATCCAGTCCTTGAGCAGGGTGTTGAGCATGCCATTGCCGGCAACGGCGCAAACCCAGCCCGCCGCCAATGCCGGCTGCCTGCGCCAGAGCAGCAGCGCGGCCCCCAGTGCACCGGCGCCCCACTGCACCGGGCGATCGGCCAGATGGCTGATGGTGCCCCACAGGCGCAATAGCGCCGGCTGCGCATGCAGGCCAAGCTGCTGCGCCAGCGCGCTGTCGAAGCGGGTGATAGCCCCCGCGTGCGTGACCTGCCAGGCAAGCGTTCCCCACAGGCCTGCCGCCAGCAGCATCCAGATCCTGGTGGCAGTGCCCGGCAGCACTGGCGGCGGATACTGACTTGGCGTGCTCCGTTGCAGGCGCCATGCCAGCGGTGCGGCCAAGGCGGCTGCCACACCCAGCCACAGCAGCAAGGCAGGCAGGGGAGCCATGCCCCAGTGTTGCGCCACAGCCAGCCAGAAGGGGGTTCCGGCTTCCATGGCGGAACCGGCGGGAACAAGAGTGGAGGGAGTCATCGTAACCAGGTGGTGCTGACGCAGGTAAAACTTTGCTGGTGCGCGTCAAAATCCCAGCGCTCCACCTGCCAGCTTGGGGCTTGCAAGCCCAGCGGGTTGTGCCAGGGCCCGGCCGGAGGGCGCGCAGCGCTGCAGGGGCGGATCAGGTTGACGGAGTTCGGGTAATTGGCGCGCACGCGATGAGAAATGGCCGTGCCAGACTGGATCGCCCACAGAGGGGCGTCATTATTACGGCTCGCGGGCACCAGCTCCACGTAGGGCTCGTGGATATGCCCGCCGAGCACGCCGGCAGCGCCGGCCGCACGCCAGGCCGCATTGGCCTGTACTGCCCCGCGCAGCAGGTTCTTGCGTTCGCCGGATTCAATCACCAGCACCGGCTGGTGCACCGCTACCAACTTCAGTGTGTCTGGCGGCAGCGCCTGCAGACGGGAGCACACATTGCGGATCTGCGCACCGGACACTTCGCCCTGGATGTGGCGATAGCGCCGCGTGGTGCGCACGCCAATCAGCTGGATCGCGCCCAGATCCCAGTGGATCACGCCGTCGCGGTCAAATGCGGTGGGGAAAAAATCCTGATAACGGTGGTAGGGCCAGAACAGGCGTTCCCAGGGCCTCCACAATGCAATGTCGTGGTTGCCCGGCAGCACCATGTAGCTGCACAGCGGCAGGCTGTCCATGTAGACGCGGGCTGCCGCAAATTGCAGGCGGGTGGCGCGCATGGTGATGTCCCCGGCCAGCAGGGCATGCTGTACCTGCTGCTGCGCCACCAGCCGGCGCAGCGCCTCCATCACGGATGCTACTTCGGCGCCAAAATGCGTGTCCGAGAGTTGCAACAGCGTGCTCATGCCGGTTCCCAGGCCATGTCGGGGCGCGGTGCAATCAGCGTCAGCGCGGCGGGCACGACCTCAAAACGCAGCGGCAGGTGCATCCACTGCACCTCGCCATCCGTGGCAACCTTGATACGGCGCCCGCCCAGATGGCCACGTGCACGCACCTGCAGCGTCTGGAAAGGCGCCTGCAGCACGTCTTCGCGCGCCTCCCCCAGCTTGCCGAAGGCCCCCAGCGCCGCCAGCAACAGCAGGCGCGGCGTGCTGACCGGGTTGAGCAGCACGGCGTGCAGGTGGCCGGGCCCGATCGGCTCGGGCGTGCCGGGCGGCACCAGGCCGGTCTGACGCAATTGCAGCGCGTTGTTCCCGATGAAGAGGGTCGGCGTCTTGCGCACCAGCTCCTCTGTGCCGGACTGCATTTTCAGGGTGAGCTGGATCGGGTGGCTCAGCAGCGTGTGCAGTGCCGCCACGCTGGCCACGGCGCGGCTGCGCCCCAGGCGCGCCTTGAAGGCTTCGCGGTCTTCCAGCAGTTGTGGGTACAGGCCCACGCTGGCATTCACCAGAAACAGCCGGCCATTCACGCGGCCGGCACGCACGGTGCGCGGCTGGCCCTGTAGCAGTTGCTGCAGCGCGGTGGGCATGTCGGTGGCAATGCCATGTTCGCGGCAGAAGTAGTTGAACGTGCCACGCGGCAGCACCCCCATGGGGCAACCTGCGGCCGCGGCTTCCTGGGCCACAGCGTTGATGGTGCCATCGCCGCCTGCCGCAACTACCAGCGCTCCTGTCGCTTGCGCGTCCTGCACGGCGCGGCGTACCTGCCGTGCCAGGCCCGGGTTGCGCAGGGGCACCAGCCGATAGGGGCGGCCGCAGGCCTGCAGCGCATCGTGCAGGTCGGCGTGGGCATCGGCATGGCTGCCGGAGCCTACGTTGAGCAGCACGTGCAGCGCGGGAGCGGGCGGGGTTGTCATCGGAAATGCGGGCAAAGGTTATACACTCGAAGCCACCCCAACCATCTGGAGCAGCATGGCATGGCCAGACTTGCAAGGCTGAGTGTAGCGGGCTACCCACACCACATCATCCAGCGCGGCAACAACCGCCAGCCCATCTTTCTGGATGACACCGATTATGCGCACATGCTGCACCTGCTGCGTGATGCCGCCGTGCGCCACCGTGTCGCCCTGCATGCCTGGGTGCTGCTGCCGGGCGAACTGCAACTGCTGGCCACGCCGGAGCAGGCCGACGGCCTGCCGCACATGATGCAGGACGTGGGTCGCTCCTATGTGCGCGGTTTCAACAACCGCCACTTGCGCAGCGGCACCTTGTGGGAAGGCCGCTATCGCTGCACCGTACTCGATGCCGATCCGTGGCTGCTCAAGGCCATGGTCTGCCTGGATCTGTTGCCGGTACAGCAGGGGCTGGTAGCCCGCCCGCATGACTATCCCTGGTCGAGCAGTGCTGCCTACACCGGCCACTACAGCCTGCAGGGCGTGACCATGCCGCCTCAGGTCTGGCAGCTGGGCAATACCCCGTTTGCCCGCGAATCGGCCTACCAGAGCCTGCTGAAGGCGCCCGATGCCCTGGCGCCCCTGGCATCGCTGCAGGAGCATGCATTGCATGGCTGGGTGCAGGGCAGCGCCGAATTTGTACGCCATCTGCAACAACTGACCGGCCGCCGCCTGCAAAAAAAGACGCCTGGACGGCCGCTCAAGGCCTGATCCAGCCCACCTGTCAGTCTGAATGCGCCATGAAACACGTTTCCTATCAGTCAATTAAATATGTCCCCATTTAATTTCCAATAAAAATATTCAGGCTTTAAATAGGGTTCTGACCCCGATTTTTCTGCTATTCCTCTTGCGTGATTTCCAGTATTCTTGTTGCATTGCAAGAAGTACCCCTGCATCCGACCACTTTCTGAACGGGAACGCACCATGACCACTACGGCAGAAAAACACCATCTGGAGCAGCATGGCCTGTACGCCGCATCGCACGAACACGATGCCTGCGGCGTGGGCTTCGTGGCCCATATGCGCGGCGAAAAAAGCCACGACATCATCACCCAGGCGCTGAAGATCCTCGAAAACCTCGACCATCGCGGCGCTGTCGGTGCCGATAAGCTGATGGGCGATGGCGCCGGTATCCTGATTCAGCTGCCTGATGCGCTGTACCGCGAAGAAATGGCCAAGCAGGGCGTGGAACTGCCCCCGCAGGGCGAATACGGCGTAGGCATGGTGTTCCTGCCCAAGGAGCATGCCAGCCGCCTGGCTTGCGAGCAGGAAATGGAACGCGCCATCAAGGCCGAAGGCCAGGTGCTGCTGGGCTGGCGCGATGTGCCCACCAACCGCGCCATGCCCATGTCGCCGGCCGTGCGTGAAAAAGAGCCGGTCATCCGCCAGGTGTTCGTGGGCCGTGGCGCCGATGTCATCGTGCAGGACGCACTGGAGCGCAAGCTGTACGTAATCCGCAAAACCGCCAGTGCTGCCATCCAGGGCCTCAAGCTCAAGCACAGCAAGGAATACTACGTGCCCAGCATGAGCAGCCGTACCGTGGTGTACAAGGGCCTGCTGTTGGCCGGCCAGGTGGGCGAATACTACGAAGACCTGAGCGACGCGCGCTGCGTGTCGGCCCTGGGCCTGGTGCACCAGCGCTTCTCCACCAACACCTTCCCCGAGTGGCCGCTGGCCCACCCGTACCGCTACGTGGCGCACAACGGTGAAATCAACACCGTCAAGGGCAACTACAACTGGATGCTGGCACGCGAAGGCGTCATGTCCTCGCCGGTGCTGGGCGACGACCTGAAAAAGCTGTACCCGATCAGCTTTGCCACGCAGTCCGACACCGCCACCTTCGACAACTGCCTCGAGCTGCTGACCATGGCCGGCTACCCCATCAGCCAGGCCGTAATGATGATGATCCCCGAACCCTGGGAGCAGCACACCGGCATGGACCCGCGCCGCCGCGCCTTCTATGAATACCACGCCGCCATGCTCGAGCCCTGGGACGGCCCGGCCTCGCTGGTGTTCACCGACGGCCGCCAGATCGGCGCCACGCTTGACCGCAACGGCCTGCGTCCGGCACGCTACTGCATCACCGACGACGGCTACGTCATCATGGGGTCCGAATCCGGCGTGCTGCCGGTGCCCGAGCACAAGATCGTCAAGAAATGGCGCCTGCAGCCGGGCCGCATGTTCCTGATCGACCTCGACCAGGGCCGCATGATCGACGACGACGAGCTCAAGGCCCAGCTGGCCAACAGCAAGCCCTACAAGCAGTGGATCGAAAACCTTCGCATCCGTCTGACCGACCTGCCGCTGAAAAACGTCGTGCGCGGCCAGGCCAACGTCGGCGTGCCGCTGCTGGATGCACAGCAGGCCTTCGGCTACACCCAGGAGGACATCAAGTTCCTGATGGCGCCCATGGCCGCCAACGGCGAAGAGGGCATCGGCTCCATGGGCAACGACAGCCCGCTGGCCGTGCTGTCCAGCAAGAGCAAGCCGCTGTACAACTACTTCAAGCAGCTGTTCGCCCAGGTCACCAACCCGCCGATCGACCCGATCCGCGAAGCCATCGTGATGTCGCTGGTCAGCTTCATCGGTCCCAAGCCCAACCTGCTCGACATCAACCAGGTCAACCCGCCGCTGCGCCTCGAAGTCAGCCAGCCGGTGCTCGACTTTGACGACATGGCGCGCCTGCGCGACATCGCCGAGGAAACCCAGGGCAAGTTCCGCAGCTACACGCTGGACATCACCTACCCGGTCAGCTGGGGCCCGGCCGGCGTCGAGGCCAAGCTGGCCTCCCTGTGCGCCGAAGCCGTGGATGCCATCAAGGCCGGCAACAACACCGTGCAGGGTCAGCACAACATCCTGATCATCAGCGACCGCGGCATCAGCGCCGACCGCGTGGCCATTCCGGCCCCGTTGGCACTGTCCGCCGTGCACCAGCACCTGGTGCGCGAAGGTCTGCGCACCACCACCGGCCTGGTGGTGGAAACCGGCTCCGCCCGCGAAGTGCACCACTTTGCCGTGCTGGCCGGCTACGGCGCCGAAGCCGTGCACCCCTACCTGGCACTGGAAACCCTGCAGGAAATCCACAAGGAACTGCCGGGCGAGCTCAGCGCCGAAAAGGCCATCTACAACTACATCAAGGCCATCGGCAAGGGCCTGAGCAAGATCATGTCCAAGATGGGCGTGAGCACCTACATGAGCTACTGCGGCGCGCAGCTGTTCGAAGCCATCGGCATCAACACCGACACCGTGGAGAAATACTTCACCGGCACCGCCAGCCGCGTGGAAGGCATCAGCGTGTTCGAGATTGCCGAAGAGGCCCTGCGCATGCACCGTGCCGCCTTCAGCGCCGATCCGGTGCTGGCCAGCCAGCTCGACGCCGGCGGCGACTACGCCTGGCGCACCCGTGGCGAAGAGCACATGTGGACGCCCGACGCCATCGCCAAGCTGCAGCACAGCACGCGTGCCAACAACTTCAGCACCTACAAGGAATACGCCGAAATCATCAACAACCAGAACAAGCGCCACATGACGCTGCGCGGCCTGTTCGAGTTCAAGATCGATCCGGCCAAGGCCATCTCGCTGGACGAAGTGGAATCCGCCAAGGACATCGTCAAGCGCTTTGCCACCGGCGCCATGTCGCTGGGCTCGATCAGCACCGAGGCGCACGCCACGCTGGCGCTGGCCATGAACCGCATCGGCGGCAAAAGCAACACCGGTGAAGGCGGCGAGGACCCGGCCCGCTACCGCAACGAGCTCAAGGGCATCCCGATCACGCAGGACACCACGCTGGGCGCCATCATCGGCGAAGACAAGGTGGCCACCGACATCGCCGTCAAGGCCGGTGACAGCCTGCGCAGCAAGATCAAGCAGGTGGCATCGGGCCGTTTCGGCGTCACCGCCGAATACCTGAGCAGCGCCGACCAGATCCAGATCAAGATGGCCCAGGGCGCCAAGCCTGGCGAGGGCGGTCAGCTGCCCGGCGGCAAGGTCAGCGACTACATCGGCTTCCTGCGCCACAGCGTGCCGGGCGTCGGCCTGATTTCGCCGCCGCCGCACCACGACATCTACTCCATCGAGGACTTGGCCCAGCTGATCCACGACCTGAAGAATGTGTCGCCGCACAGCGATATCAGCGTCAAGCTGGTGTCCGAAGTGGGCGTGGGCACGATTGCTGCCGGCGTAGCCAAGTGCAAGGCAGACCACGTGGTCATTTCCGGCCATGACGGCGGCACCGGCGCTTCGCCCTGGTCCTCCATCAAGCATGCGGGCGGGCCCTGGGAAATCGGCCTGGCCGAAACCCAGCAGACGCTGGTGCTCAACCGTCTGCGCGGTCGTGTGCGCGTGCAGGCCGACGGCCAGATGAAAACCGGCCGCGACGTGGTCATCGGCGCGCTGCTGGGCGCGGACGAATTCGGCTTTGCCACCGCCCCGCTGGTAGTGGAAGGGTGCGTCATGATGCGCAAGTGCCACCTCAACACCTGCCCGGTGGGCGTGGCCACGCAAGACCCGGTGCTGCGCGCCAAGTTCAGCGGCAAGCCCGAGCACGTGGTCAACTACTTCTTCTTTGTGGCCGAAGAGGCACGCCAGATCATGGCGCAGCTCGGCATCCGCACCTTTGACGAACTGGTGGGCCGCAGCGACCTGCTCGACATGAGCAAAGGCCTGCAGCACTGGAAGGCCAGCGGCCTGGACTTCAGCCGTCTGTTCACCCTGCCGCAAGTGCCGGCCGAAGTGCACCGCCTGCACCGCGAAACACAAGACCACGGCCTGGAAAAGTCGCTGGACCAGACCCTGATCCGCAAGTGCCGCCCCGCCATCGAAAAAGGCGAGAAGGTCAAGTTCATCGAACATGCCCGCAACGTCCACCGCTCGGTCGGCGCCATGCTGTCGGGCGCGGTTACCAAGGTGCACCCCGAAGGGCTGCCAGATGACACCATCCACATCCAGCTCGAGGGCACCGGCGGCCAGTCCTTTGGCGCCTTCCTGTGCAATGGCATCACGCTGAGCCTGATCGGCGAGGCCAACGACTACACCGGCAAGGGCTTGAGCGGCGGCCGCGTGGTGGTGCGCCCCAGCCTGGAATTCCCGGGTGCGGCCGCCGAAAATATCATCGTCGGCAACACCGTGCTGTACGGCGCCACCGCAGGCGAAGCCTACTTTGCCGGCGTGGCCGGTGAGCGCTTTTCCGTGCGTCTGTCCGGCGCCAGCGCCGTGGTGGAGGGCACTGGCGACCATGGCTGCGAGTACATGACCGGCGGCACCGTGGTGGTGCTGGGCAAGACCGGTCGCAACTTCGCGGCCGCCATGAGCGGCGGTATCGCCTATGTGTACGACGAAGACGGCCAGTTCGCCAGCCGCTGCAACACCGCCTCGGTCAAGCTCGAGCCGGTGCTGACGGCCGAACAGCAGCAGGCCAGCGTCGACGTGGGCATCTGGCACCGCGGCCAGAGCGACGAAAAACAGCTGCGCAAGCTGCTGCAGGACCACAGCCGCTACACCGGCAGCCGCCGCGCCCGCGACCTGCTGGAAAACTGGAGCACCACCCTGGGCAAGTTCGTCAAGGTATTCCCCACCGAATACCGCCGCGCCTTGGCCGAGATCCACGCCCGTGGCAAGACCAACGCCGGCAGCGGCGGCATCGAGGACGATGCCGAAATGGGCACTGCCGCGTCTATCCTGGCGGTCACCCCCGTGGCCGCAGCCGAGGCCGCCGTCAAGCCGGCGCGCAAGACGGCCGCCAAGGCCGCCAGCAAGCCGGCTGCCCGCAAAACCACTGCCAGCAAGAAAAGCTGATTGCCACCCACTACAGACTACGGAATACGATCATGGGAAAAATTACCGGCTTCATGGAGTACGAGCGTCTGGAAGAGGGCTACAAGCCCGTCAAGGAACGCGTCAAGAACTACAAGGAATTTGTCATCGGTCTTGATGACAGCCAGGCCCACGTCCAGGCCGCCCGCTGCATGGACTGCGGCACGCCGTTCTGCAACAACGGCTGCCCGGTCAACAACATCATTCCGGATTTCAACAATCTGGTCTACCAAAGCGACTGGCAGGCGGCCATCGAGGTGCTGCACAGCACCAACAACTTCCCCGACTTCACCGGCCGCATCTGCCCGGCGCCGTGCGAGGCGGCCTGCACGCTCAACATCGACCAGGTGCCGGTTGGCATCAAGTCGATCGAGCACGCCATCATCGACCGCGCCTGGGAGCACGGCTGGGTCAAGCCGCAACCGGCGGCCCACAAAACCGGCAAGAAAGTCGCCATCATTGGCTCCGGCCCGGCCGGCCTGGCTGCGGCCCAGCAGCTGGCACGTGTCGGCCACGCCGTCACTGTGTTCGAAAAGAACGACCGCGTCGGCGGCCTGCTGCGCTACGGCATCCCCGACTTCAAGCTGGACAAGTCGCACATCGACCGCCGCATCGAGCAGCTGCAGGCCGAGGGCGTCGAGTTCCGCCGCAGCGTGCTGGTGGGCGACTGGCCCAAGGACAGCAAGGTCACCAACTGGGCGCGTGAAACCATCAGCGCCAAGCAGTTGCAAAAGGACTATGACGCGGTGCTGATCGCCGCTGGCAGCGAGCAAAGCCGCGACCTGCCCGTGCCCGGCCGCGAGCTGGACGGCGTGCACTTTGCCATGGAATTCCTGCCGCAGCAAAACAAGGTCAACGCCGGCGACAAGCTGGCGCACCAGCTGCGCGCCGACGGCAAGCACGTGGTGGTGATCGGCGGTGGCGACACCGGTAGCGACTGCGTGGGCACCAGCAACCGCCACGGCGCCGCCAGCGTCACCCAGTTCGAGCTGCTGCCGCAGCCGCCAGTCCAGGAAAACGGCCCGTTGGTCTGGCCTTACTGGCCGATCAAGCTGCGCACCAGCTCCAGCCACAAAGAAGGTGCGGTGCGCGAATTTGCCATCGCCACCAAGGAATTCGTGGCCGGCACCGGCAAGGACAAGGGCCGCGTGGTGGCCGTCAAGACCGTGCGCCTGGAGTGGAAGGACGGCAAGATGGCCGAAGTGCCCGGCAGCGAGCAGACTCTGCCCGCCGACCTGGTGCTGCTGGCCATGGGCTTCGTCAATCCGGTGGCCTCGCTGATGCAGTCCTTCGGCGTGGCGCTGGACGCACGCGGTAACGCCCGTGCCACCACCGACGAAGAGGGCGGCTACGCCACCAACGTCAAGGGCGTGTTTGCCGCTGGCGACGTGCGCCGGGGCCAGTCGCTGGTGGTCTGGGCGATCCGCGAAGGCCGCCAAGCCGCCCGTGCGGTCGATCAGTACCTGATGGGTGACAGCGTATTGCCGCGTTGAGCTGCGTCACGTCTACCACGCATCCATAACGCAACCACGACAAAGCGCCCTGCCATTGCATGGTGTTTTGTTATTGGGGGAGAGGATTACACCCGGTGCGCCACCGTGGTCATCACCTTGGCGGCCAGGCGCATCAGCGTCTGCACCGGCGCGGGCAGCGGGGCGGCGCCGGCTGCCAGCGCCTGCTCGGCATGGTGCTGCTCGTCTTCCTTCATCTGCTGCACGATGGCGCGCGAGGTGCTGTCCTGCGCCGGCAGCCGCTCCAGATGACTGTGCAGGTGCGCCTCCACCTGGCGTTCGGTTTCCACCACAAAGCCCAGGCTGTTGCGGTCGCTGATGCGGCCCATCAGCAGGCCCAGTGCAAACGCGCCGCCATACCACAGCGGGTTCAGCAGCGAGGGGCGGTCGCCCAGCTCCTGCAGGCGCTGCTGCGTCCAGGCCAGATGGTCGATCTCTTCGCGTGCGGCCTGCTCAAAGTGCGTGCGCAAGGCAGAGTCTTGCGTGGCCAGCGCCTGCGATTGGTACAGCGCCTGGGCGCACACCTCGCCCACATGGTTCACCCGCATCAGGGCGCCAGACAGCTTGCGCTCTGCATCGTCCAGCAGCGTTGCGCTGGCCTGTTCTGCAGGCGGCAGCTGCGCCGGTGGATAGGGCGCGTGCGCATGCGCGTGCGCGAACAGCACGCGCAGGCTGGCATCGGCGGCCTGCAGCCAGGCATCAACGGGCGACATGGGGACGTGGGACAGAGACGGCATGGGGGCATGGCTCCTATTACAACCGGGGGACCAGGCGAGCAATGGCAAGCAGACCATTGTAGGGCGCGCGGCGCGCAAGAGGCGGGCTGGGGGGCAGCCTGCGGTTTCAGGGCGCTGTCGCAGGCCAGCCACGGTTGTGGCGGCCTCGCAACGGCGGCCTGTTCACGCCATACTTCAAGTAATTTCTCAACATTGCCGTGCAATGTACATGCACGTGCACTGTTGTTCAAAATGGCGTCCCACCAGCGGTCAGAATGAGCGCTTCATGTCGGTCCGATGGGAACTCCGGATTTGTGGCATTGAGGCCACAAAATTGTTGTCAACGAGCCACAAACAGCAGATAAAAACGTGAATTCCTTTGCGGACCGGGTGAAGCTCTGGTGCAATAGAGACAACTTCCTTAGAGGAGGTTGGCCCGGGGAGCCGGGAGCCTTGCAACAACAGAGGTCAAAAACCTTGCAAGGCCCGCATCCGGCGCCCTATGTTTAACCTTGGAGAAACTTGCAATGAAAAAATCTCTGATTGCTATCGCTGCTCTGGCTGCTGTGGGCGCTGCTTCCGCTCAGTCTTCCGTGACCCTGTATGGTCTGGCTGACGTGAACTTCGGTACTCAGCAATTTAAAGTAGATGGTGTCAAGGAAAAGCACACTGCTCTTAACGCCGGTGGCAACCTGAATGGCAGCCGTCTGGGTGTCAAGGGCGTGGAAGACCTGGGCAACGGCCTGAAGGCAGTGTTCAACTACGAACTGGGTTTTGACTCTGCCAATGGCAACTTCCTGAAAAACGGCGCTGATAAGGAAGGCTTTGGCCGTCGCGCTGTGGTCGGTCTGCAGGGTTCCTTTGGTTCCGTGCTGCTGGGCCGTGACAACACCCCGGTCTACAACCTGATCACTGCTGTTACTGCAGACGCTCAGTCCGACTTCGATACAGGCATCGTGAGCGGCCCTCTTGCAAAAACA
Source organism: uncultured Allobrachymonas sp. (assembly GCA_964413485.1). GTDB lineage: Bacteria > Pseudomonadota > Gammaproteobacteria > Burkholderiales > Burkholderiaceae_C > Brachymonas. The sequence goes on from CAYPRU010000004.1 coordinate 114,412, forward strand.
CTGCCTAATTTCACCAACCGCGCCGACGGTATCCACTATGCTGGCAACTTCAGCGGCGTGGGCATCCAGGCTTTCGCAGGTTACGATAAGACCGACAACAAGGATCTTGTTGCTGGCGACAATGGCAAGAAGACCGGCTACGGTCTGGGTCTGAGCTATGCCAACGGCCCGTTCATGATCGGCGCTGCTGGCCAGCAATTCAAGTCGACTGGCAATGCCGTTCCTTCCACGGATCTTACGAAAGAAACCCAGTATCTGGTGGGTGGCTCTTATGACTTCAACGTCGCCAAGGTGTTTGCCAACTACACCAACTACAAGAACGATTACACGACCGGTGATAATGCTCGCCTGGAGCAGGCTAACCTGGGTGTGACCGTGCCGTTTGGCGCTACTTCCCTGGTGGCTGAATACGGCCGTAACCGCCTGAAGGTCAATGGCGAGAAGTTCAGCGGCAACGACTTCATGCTGGGCGCTAACTACGCATTCAGCAAGCGTACCGACGTGTATGCCCGCATCGGCCAGCAAGACGACCTGAAGATCCAAGGCGAACGTATCAACGTGCGTAAAGGCGCCGTTGGTATCCGTCACCGCTTCTAATCACCCGCTGGCATCTGCCAGTACGTGATCAAGACCTAAAAAACCGCCCTTCGGGGCGGTTTTTTATTGCCCGTTGCCAGCACGCCGATCCTGGGGCGGGGCTGTTGCCATCGCGCTGCAGATGTCAACCATGTTGAGGAAGCGAGGTACACAGAGGTAACTTCGTCGCAGCAAAAGTGTTGTTTGTGTGAAAAAGTGTACGAACGTTCGGGAATCTACCGAGAGGCAAAAAAAGGTAAATCCCTAGAATCGTTTGCATTGCCGGGGCAACAAGGCCCACAGAGGCTGCCGGCAAGCGGATATGCATCCAACGATACAAGGAGACCTTTACATGCGCCTGCCAGCCCAGCTTTTCTTTCAACTCAGCGCCATTTGCATTGGCGGCATCGTTGCCACTCAGCCGGCCTGGGCTTCGGGCTACCATTTCGGCACGCAATCCGTCAGCGAACAGGCCACCGCCAACTCTTCCTCCGCTGAAGCTGCCAATCCCTCCACCATTTTCTACAACCCCGCTGGCTTGACCTATCTGCCTGGTACCCAGATTGGCGGCTCTCTCAACCTGGTCATGCCCAGTGTCAAGTACAGCAATGGCAAGGGCTTCTATCCGGGGGTGCCGGGCGCCCAGGTACCCATTGCCGGAGAAACCAGCGGCAAGATCAGCAAGGATGTGGTGGCCGTGCCGCATATCTATCTGTCGCACCAGATCGACGAGCGCTGGAGCGTCGGTCTGGGCATTTACGTGCCCTTTGCCTCCGAAACCGAATACAGCGGCAACTCCGTGCTGCGCTACAACGTCAACCAGACCAAGCTGACCTCGATCGACATCAATCCGGCTGTGGCCTTCAAGCTCAATGACAGGCATTCGCTGGGTTTTGGCATCATTGCGCAACACACCTCCGCCGAGCTGCACCAGTACGCCAACTTCGGACGGCTGGCCGCAGCAGCAGCGCTACGCCCGGAGGGCGCACAGTTGCGCGCTTACATGGCATCGCGCGGCATGCTGCCCAACTACAACGGTGTTGCCGATGGCTTGGCGCGCATCAAGGGTGATGACTGGGGCCTCGGCTTCAACGCCGGCTGGCTGTGGGATGTCAACGAAAATGTGCGCCTGGGCGTCAACTACCGTTCCAAGATCAAGCACAAGCTCAAGGGCGACGCCCAGTGGAGCTATGAGGGCAATGTCGGTGCTGGCACTGATGACCCGGTGCTGGCCCGTGTTGTGCCGGGCATCATGAAGCAGGCTGGTTATGTGCCGAAAGAAGCTGTGAAAGTCGACATCGTCACGCCGGCTTCCCTCTCGCTGCATGGCATGTGGAAGGTGGACCCCAGGTGGAACCTGTTTGGCGACGTGACCTGGACCCAGCACTCCGAATTCAACAAACTGTACATCCAGTATGCCAATGCCAAGCAGGTGACGAATGCTGCGGCAGCCCCCGGCACGGCCACCACATCCAGCACCTCCATTCTGGCCCCGCATTGGCGCAACACCTTCAAGGTGGGCCTGGGCGCCAGCTACCAGTACAGCCAGCCGCTGCAATTGCGCTTTGGCGTAGCCTATGACCAGTCGCCGGTGCGCAGCGTCGACGAGCGCCTGAGCACCATGCCCGACAACGACCGTATCTGGCTGTCGGCTGGAGCCAAGTACGACCTCAGCAAGAACAGCACCATCAACGTAGCCTACAGCTATATCAGGATCCGCGATGGCTCGGCCAATGTGAATGGCTATTGCGGCTCCTCGGTGCCGTCTGGCGCGGGTTCTGTCAGCTGTGTTTCCAGCCGCACCAATGGCTCGGCCGACTACAAGAGCCATGCGCAGATCCTGGGTGTGGCCTATACCTATCGGTTCTGACAGCAGCAGGCATGGCAGCCACAAAAAAGGAGCGTCATGGCGCTCCTTTTTCATGCCATAGGCAATACCCAGCTCTTACAATCCGGCGGCGCTGCGCAGCAGCTGTACCTTGTCGGTCTGCTCCCAGGTAAATTCGGGTTCGCTGCGGCCAAAGTGACCGTAGGCGGCGGTCTTGGCATAAATCGGGCGCTGCAGGTCGAGCAATTCGATGATGCCCTTGGGGCGCAGGTCGAAATGGTCGCGTACCAGGGCCTCGATGGCGTGGTCGGGGATCACGCCGGTGCCTTCGGTGTACACCGTGATGTTGATCGGGCGCGCCACGCCAATCGCGTACGACACCTGGATCTGGCACTGGCGCGCCAGGCCGGCAGCCACGATGTTCTTGGCCACGTAGCGCGCGGCGTAGGCGGCGCTGCGGTCCACCTTGGTCGGGTCCTTGCCGCTGAAGGCGCCGCCGCCGTGCGGGCAGGCGCCGCCATAGGTGTCAACGATGATCTTGCGCCCGGTCAGGCCGCAATCGCCCTGCGGGCCGCCCACCACGAAGCGGCCGGTCGGGTTGATCAGGTATTCGGTGTCTACCAGCATCGCGGCCGGAATCACCGGCTTGATGATGTTTTCGACCACGGCTTCGATAAAGGCCGGCTTCATCTTGTTGCCGTCGCTCATCTCGGGAGAGTGTTGCGTGGATACCACCACGGTTTGTACGCTGTGCGGCTTGCCGTCCACGTAGCGCATGGTGACTTGCGCCTTGGCATCCGGGCGCAGAAAGGGCAGGGTGCCGTTTTTGCGCAGCTCGGACTGGCGCTCCATCAGGCGGTGCGCGTAGTGGATGGGGGCCGGCATCAGCTCGGGCGTTTCATCGCAGGCGTAGCCGAACATCAGGCCCTGGTCGCCGGCGCCGATGTTCAGGTAGTCGTCGCTGGCCTGGTCCACGCCCTGGGCGATGTCGTTGCTTTGCTTGTCGTAGGCCACCAGCACTGCGCAGCCCTTGTAGTCGATACCGTAGGCAGTGTCGTCGTAGCCGATGCGCTTGATGGTGTCGCGCGCCACCTGGATATAGTCCACGTTGGCGTTGGCGCTGATTTCGCCGGCCAGCATGACCAGGCCGGTGTTGGTCAAGGTTTCGGCAGCCACGCGGCCGCGCGGATCCTGCGCCAGAATGGCATCGAGAATGCTGTCCGAAATCTGGTCTGCCACCTTGTCAGGGTGGCCTTCGGAAACCGATTCGGAAGTGAAGAGATAGTCGTTCGCCATGAAAATCCTCCTTTGGCACGGTGAAATCAATACAACGCGTTGCCAACTACGGAGCCTGGCGAACGCTTTAGCAGTAGGCGCAAGGCCTTGATGGCAATCTAGCGAACGCTGCAACGCCGGAAGATACCAGCGCACGCATGCGACAATTGCCAGATGCTGACCGCCCTGCAAGTTGCTCGTTTAACTCGGCGATCAGCGCACATTGTAATGAATCCGTCAAAACCTGACTATCTGTAATGGAACAGCTGTTTCGATTTTTTTCGCGTTTTCCGCTGCGTGTGCTGCATGCCATGGGCGCAGCGATGGGTTGGGCGGTGTACTTGCTGGCGGCCAAATACCGCCAGCGCTGGCACGAAAACCGCGAGCAGGCCGGCCTGAGCAAGGCGCAGCTGCGCGGCGCCATCGCCCACAATGGGCGCATGATTTTCGAGCTGCCGCGCATCTGGATGGGCCCGCCCGTGCCGTACACCTGGGACAACCTGGAAGTGGTCAACCGCGCCTACGAGCGCGGCAAGGGCATCGTGTTCCTCACGCCGCACATGGGCTGTTTCGAGATCACGGCACAGGCCATGGCCGAAACCCAGCACCACCGCTACGGCGACCTGACCGTGCTGTACCGCCCGGCGCGCCAGGCCAGCCTGGCCGCCATGATGACGCACATCCGCAACCGTCCCGGCCTGAAAACCGCGCCCACCACGCTGGCCGGCGTGCGCCAGATGATCAAGGCCCTGCGCAACGGCGAGGCCGTGGGCCTGCTGCCCGACCACGTGCCGCCCGAGGGGCAGGGCGTGTGGGCGCCGTTCTTTGGCCGCCCGGCCTACACCATGACGCTGGGCGCCAAGCTGGCGCTGCAAACCGGTGCCGAGGTGCTGGTGGTGTGGGGCGAGCGCCTGCCCAAGGGCAAGGGGTTCCTGTTGCATTGCAGCGCGCTGTCGCAGCCGCTGTCCGGCAATCTGGAAGAGGCCGTGGCGCAAATCAACCGGGAAATGGAAAAGGTCATCCTGGCGGATCCCGAGCAGTACATGTGGAGTTACGCGCGCTACCGTCATCCGCGTCCGCAAGCGGCGGAAGAGGCCAAGGCATCGTGAGCGAAGCGCAGCGTCCCCTCACCGCGCAGGAAAAGGAACTGCCGCCGCCGGGCTGGCGCGGCCGTCTGGCGTTTGCGTTGCTGGCGCTGCTGGCTTGCCTGCCGCTGTGGGTGTGGCGCGGCCTGGGCTGGGCCATCGGCCAGCTGCTGCATGCCATGCTGGGCGCGCGCCGTCATATTGCCGAAGTCAACCTGCACCTATGCTTTCCCGAATGGAGCGAGGCCGAGCGTCGCCGTGTGGTGCGCCGGCATTTCGTGGTGTTCACGCAGGCCGCGCTTGACCGCATCTGGCTGTGGCACGGCTCGCCCGCCATGCTGCGCCGCCGTCTGCGCATGGTGGGCGACCTGGCGCAGTTCGAGGGCGAAATGCCCACCATCCTGTTCGCGCCGCATTTCGTCGGCCTGGATGCAGGGGGCATGGCGCTGTCGGGTCAGGTCACGGAGCGTGCCTTCATCTCGATCTACACCCCGCAGCGCAATGCGGCGTCCGATATCTGGAGCCGGCGCGGGCGCACGCGGTTCCCGAATGCGCGCGTGGTGTGGCGGCGCGACGGTGTCAAGCCGATCATTTCGGCACTGCGCAAGGGGGGGCTGCTGTATCTGCTGCCCGACATGAACTTCGGCCCGGAGGAATCGATCTTCGTGCGCTTCTTTGGCCAGCCTGCGGCCACGGTACCTTCGCTGTCGCGCTTTGCGCGGCTGGGTCGGGCCAAGGTGGTCAGCACCATCAGCTTCATGGAGCCGCATGGCTACAACCTGCATGTGCAAGGGCCCTGGCAGGACTTTCCTACCGAGGACGTGCAAGCCGACACCCAGCGCATGAACGACTATCTGGAAGGCTGGGTGCGCCAGCGCCCGCACGAGTATTTCTGGGTGCACAAGCGCTTCAAGACACGACCCGAGGGTATGCCGGGCGTGTATTGAGGGGCCGGTGTGCAGTGCGCGACCGCAACCGCGACCGGTCTGCGCCATAGGTTACCCAGCAGCCTTCGCCGCCGGTTTCATCGGTGTGCCGATACCCGGCCGGGACAGGCCCGCACAGTGCCGGCGTGCAGGGGGTTTATTTGGCTGCCGGCTGCTGCGGCGCCTGGCCGTCTGCGGGGGCGTCGCCGGCAGGGGCGTCAGGTGTATCGGATGCAGTTGCCTCCGCTGCATCCGCCGCGTCTGCCGCAGCTTCATCCGTAGGCGCATCGTGCGTCCAGTCCCACAGCAGTTGAGCCACCTGTTCCACACCTTGCTTTTTGAGCGCGGAGAACAGCATCACCTGTCCGCCGCCAGCATTCAGGCGGGTAATGGACAGCGCCTTGGCGGCGTCGCTGCGCGTGAGCTTGTCGGCCTTGGTCAGCAGCACCAGAAAGCGCAGGCCTTCTTCCACGCGCGGGCGGATGGCTTCGAGCAGCAGTTCGTCCAGTTCGGTCAGGCCCAGGCGCGGATCGCACAGCAGCACGATGGCCTTGAGGTTTTCGCGCGTGGCCAGGTAATTGGCCATGACGCGCTGCCAGCGCAGCTTGTCGCCCAGCGGCACCTGTGCATAGCCGTAGCCCGGCAGGTCGGCCAGCACGGCATCGGTTTCGCCGCCGCGGCCCAGGGCAAACAGGTTGATGTGCTGCGTGCGGCCGGGAGTCTTGGAGGCATAGGCCAACTGGCGCTGCTGGGCGAGCGTGTTGATGCAGGTGGACTTGCCGGCATTGGAGCGGCCGACAAAGGCGATCTCGGGCACGTCCAGCGGCGGCAGCTGGTTCAGCTGGGCGGCAGTGGTCAGGAAGCGTGCCGTGTGCATCCAGCCCAGCGCGGTGGGAGTTTTGGGCGCTTTGGCGGGGGCGGCAGCGGCAGTAGATGGCCGGGCAGGGCGTTTGTGTTGGGGCTTGGCGGCCATGGTGGGCATTCTTTGAATAGGCCGGGGGCAGGCGCCCGTGCCGGCGTGGATTGATGCGCAATTCGCGACAGAAAACGGTGCGCAAGTTAAATTTGCTTACCTTGCGTTGTAGAATGACCAAGTTTACCCGGATTGCGCAGATCTCCGGTGCCCTGTTTTCAATGCCTTATGGACTGTTTCCCATGAAGCCTGTTACCTCTATTGCCGCGTCCCTAATTTCCGCCCTGTTGCTGAGTGCAGCCGGCACCGCCCTGGCTGCCGCTCCCGCTGCTCCCGCTGCCCCCGACCTCGAAAAGGGCAAGGCGGTTTTTGGCACCACCTGCGTGGCCTGCCACGGCGTGGACGGCAACTCGGCAGTAGCCACCAACCCCACGCTGGCGCAGCAGCACCCCGAATACATCATCAAGCAGCTGCAGGATTTCAAGGGCAATGTGCGCAAGGGCACGGTCATGAACGGCATGGCCGCTCCGCTGAGCGATGCCGACATGCGCAACGTGGCCTTCTTCTTGCATTCGCAAAAAGGCAAGCCCCAGACCGCCACCAACAAGGACACCCTGGCGCTGGGTGAAAAAATCTGGCGCGGCGGCATTGCTGCTCGCGGCATTCCTGCCTGCGCCTCCTGCCACAGCCCCAATGGCGCTGGCATGCCGATCAAGTATCCGCGCCTGTCCGGCCAGCACGCCGGCTACACCGAGCTGCAGCTCAAGGATTTCCGCGATGGCGTGCGTACCAACGACAAGATCATGCCCGCAGTGGTCAGCGGCATGAACGATGCCCAGATCAAGGCCGTGGCCGATTTCGTCCAGGGTCTGCGCTGACCAGATGGCCGCGTGCTGCCTGACGTGGTGCGCAAGCCGTTGACAACCAAGGCGGGCCCTGTGCCCGCTTTGCCTTTTTCATGGCTCAACTAATGCTTCCAGACAAGGCAGTGCAGCCCGCTACAGCGTACACTGTGCCGGGTTTGACTGGGAACAAGGTATTTTTGGCATGACCTCTACTTCAACACACGGCCTGCAACTTCGCAGCGGCGCACGCTGGTGGCGCGCATCGGTCGAGCTGCTGTCCTCGATGCGTTTTGCGATTGCGCTGCTGACCGTGATCTGCGTGGCCTCTGTGATCGGCACCGTGGTCACCCAGCACCAGCCCTACAACAACTACATCAACCAGTTCGGCCCGTTCTGGGCGCAGGTGTTTGATGCCGGCAGCCTGTACAGCGTCTACAGCGCCTGGTGGTTCCTGCTGATTCTGGCGTTTCTGGTCATCAGCACCTCGCTGTGCATCGCGCGTCATGTGCCCAAGATCCGCAACGACCTGAAAAGCTACAAGGAAAACATCCACGTCCAGGCCCTGAACGCCTTCGGCCAGAAGGCCACGGCGCACCTGCCCGAAGTGCCCGAGGCCGCGGCGCAACGCATCGGCAAGCAATTGGCCGGAGGCGGCTGGAAAGTGCGCCTGCAGCAGCGCAACGGCCTGGGTTGGATGGTGGCGGCCAAGACCGGCGGCATGAACAAGATCGGCTATCTGGCCGCGCACAGCGCCATCGTGCTGATCTGTATCGGCGGCCTGCTCGACGGCGACCTGATGGTGCGCGCGCAGACCTGGTTCAATGGCAAGAGCGTGTACAGCGGCGGCGGCCTGGTGGCCGATGTCAAGCCCGAACACCGCCTGAGCGCCAGCAACCCCAGCTTCCGGGGCAACCTGTTCGTGCCCGAAGGGGGCGCCGCCGATGCCGCCATGCTGATGCAGAAGGACGGCTTGCTGGTGCAGGAGCTGCCTTTTGTCATCGAACTCAAGAAGTTCATCGTTGAATACTATCCCACCGGCATGCCGCGCCTGTTTGCCAGCGATGTCATCATCCACGACAAGGAAACCGGCCAGCAGATTGCGCAGCGCATCGAAGTCAACCACCCGGCCAGCTACAAGGGCGTGCAGATCTACCAGAGCAGCTTTGACGACGGCGGCTCCAAGGTCAAGCTCAGCGCCATCCCCATGGGCCCTGATGCCGAGCCGTTCGAGGTCGATGGCACCGTGGGCGGCGCACAGGTGCTGGAGCGCGGCAAGGAACAGCGCACACTCGAAATCACCGGGCTGCGTACCATCAACGTGGAAAACTTCGGCGACATGGCCGGAGGCTCCGGTGCCGATGTGCGCAAGGTGGATCTGCAACAGGCGCTGCGTGACAGCACCGGTGCCGCCGCCAGCAAGAAGGACCACAATCTGCGCAACGTGGGTCCCAGCCTGAGCTACAAGCTGCGGGATGCGTCCGGTCAGGCGCGCGAATTCAACAACTACATGCTGCCGGTGAATACCGGCCAGGGTGTGCCCGAATTCATGTTCGGCGTGCGCAGCGATCCCAACCAGCCGTTCCGCTATCTGCGCATCCCTTCCGACGACACGGGCGGCCTGGACGAGTTCCTGCGCATGCGCAATGCGCTGCAGGACCCGGCCATGCGCGCCAAGGCCGTGCAGAACTATGTGGCCGAAATGACCAAGAAGAATCCGGAGCTGCGCGACCAGCTGGCTGCCTCGACCGAGCGCGTGCTGACGCTGTTTGCCGGAGACCCGGCCAAGCTGCCGCAGGCACGGCTCGATCCCAATGGCGAGGCGGCACGCAGCTTCGGCCTGCAGGCGGTGGCCGCCTTCATCGAGAAGAATGTGCCGGCCGACCAGCAGGAAAACTTTGGCGCCGTCATGCTGCGCATTCTCAACGGCTCGCTGAATGAACTGATGCAGCTTGAGCGCGCCAAGGCCGGTCTGCAGCCGCTCGACCTGACGGTGGAGCGCAACGTGCTCTTCACCCGGCAGGCGCTGGTAGCACTGAGCGATGCGCCGCTGTATCCCGACCCGCTGTTGTTTCAGCTCAAGAGCTTCCAGCAGGTGCAGGCCAGCGTGTTCCAGGTGACGCGTGCGCCGGGCAAATGGGTGGTGTATGCCGGCTGCCTGTTCCTGATCCTGGGTGTGTTCGCCATGCTGTACATTCGCGAGCGCCGGGTGTGGGTTTGGATCACCCCCGGTGGACAAGAAGGCGGCTCCGGCGCTACCATGGCACTTTCTTCCAACCGCCGCAATATCGACAGTGACAAGGAATTTGCGCTGCTCAAGCGCAAGCTTCTGGGAGTCCAGGAAAAATGAGTAGTACACCTGCAGGCACCCCGACGGTGCAAACCATTACCCTCCATGAGGGCTACTTCAGCCGCCGCAACTGGTTCGACTGGCTGTTTGCGGTGGCGGTGCTGGCGGGCGGCCTGTTTGCCTTCCAGCGCTATGGCAGCGCCATGGACGGCTACGAAAAAGGCATCCTGGCCCTGACCTTGCCATTCATGATCTGGCTGGGCTGGTTCTGGCGCCCGGCAGCGGTGCTGATGGTGGTGGTGGCCGCCTTTTCGCTGGCTGGCATCGGCCTGTACGATGGCGACCTGAAGCGCGCCGAGCACGTGTTCTGGCTCAAGTATTTCCTGTCCAGCCAGTCGGCCATCCTGTGGATGTGCATGCTGTTTTTCATCAGCACGGTGTTTTACTGGATCGGCATGTTCACCGGCAAGGCCGATGCGGTCGAAGCGGCCGACGGCTATCGCACCAACACCATGGAACTGCTGGGCTCGCGCGTGGCCTGGGGCGCCGTGGGCATGGCGCTGATCGGCACCATGGTGCGCTGGTACGAAAGCCACCATATCGGGGCCGGCATCGGGCACATTCCGGTCAGCAACCTGTATGAAGTGTTCGTGCTGTTCTGCTGGATGACGGCGCTGTTCTATCTGTACTACGAGATGCAGTACCGCACCCGTACGCTGGGCGCCTTCGTGATGTTGGTGGTCAGCGCGGCTGTGGGCTTTCTGCTCTGGTATGCCATCGTGCGCGAGGCGAACGCCATCCAGCCGCTGGTGCCTGCGCTGCAGAGCTGGTGGATGAAACTGCACGTGCCAGCCAACTTCGTCGGCTACGGCACCTTTGCGCTGGCCGCCATGGTGTCCTTTGCCTACCTGATCAAGAAGCAGGCCACCGAAACCCACTGGTACAAGCTGGCGCCGCTGTGGGTGCTGGGCATCGTGCTGTGTCTCGAACCCGTGGTGTTCCGTAGCAGCGGCATGGAATCGCTGAGCAATTACTGGGCCGTGTACTTTGGCGTGTCGGCCCTGATCGTGGCAGGCATCCTGCTGGGACGCCGCAAGATTGCTGCACGTCTGCCGGCGCTGGAAGTGCTGGACGATGTGATGTACAAGGCCATCGCCGTCGGCTTTGCCTTCTTCACCATTGCCACCGTGCTGGGGGCGCTGTGGGCCGCGGAAGCCTGGGGCGGCTACTGGAGCTGGGACCCCAAGGAAACCTGGGCCCTGATCGTGTGGCTGAACTATGCCGCCTGGCTGCACATGCGTCTGATGAAGGGCCTACGCGGCACGGTCGCCGCATGGTGGGCCCTGGCAGGTCTGGTCGTGACCACTTTCGCCTTTATTGGTGTGAACATGTTCCTGAGCGGTCTGCACAGCTACGGCACACTGTAAGCGTTGCTGGGCAGGGTGCCAGGTAGGAGTGCTGCCATGCATTTCCATCCTGATCGCGGGTTTGCGCACCCGTTCTCCAGTGAAATTACCCCACTGGAACACTATCTCAATCGCCGGCAGTGGCTGGCTGGCGCAAGTTTGCTGGCGGCTGGGGCCTGGCCCTCGGCGGCGTGGCCGCAGGGCAGCGGGCGGGCGCCCCTCAAGGGGGTGTCGTCGCGGGTAGCTGGCGCCATGGCCGGCGAGCCGCCCACCGCCTACCGCGACGCCACCACTTATAACAACTACTACGAATTCGGCTCCGGCAAGGGCGACCCGGCGCGCTACGCTGGCAGCCTGCGCACCCGTCCGTGGACGGTGCGGATCGATGGCGCCGTGAAAAAGCCCATCGAGATCGGCATCGAGGACTTGCTCAAGCTGGCGCCGATGGAGCAGCGCGTGTACCGGCTGCGCTGTGTGGAGGGCTGGAGCATGGTGCTGCCCTGGACCGGCTATTCGCTGTCGGCGCTGTTGCGCCGGGTCGAGCCGCTGGGCAGCGCCAGGTTCGTCGAGTTTTACACGCTGGCTGATCCCAAGCAGATGCCGGGGGTGCATTCCAGCATCTTGCCCTGGCCCTATCTGGAAGGTCTGCGGCTGGACGAGGCCATGCATCCACTCACGCTGCTGGCCTTTGGCATGTACGACGAGGTGTTGCCGCCGCAAAACGGCGCGCCGCTGCGGCTGGTGGTGCCCTGGAAGTACGGTTTCAAGAGCGCCAAGAGCCTGGTGCATATCCGGCTCACGGAACAGATGCCGCGCTCGGCCTGGCAGCGCGCAGCGCCGCAGGAGTATGGCTTTTATGCCAATGTCAATCCGACCGTGGACCATCCGCGCTGGAGCCAGGCCACCGAGCGCCGCATCGGCGACAGCCTGTGGACCCCACGGCGCAAGACCCAGCTGTTCAACGGGTATGCTGCACAGGTGGCCAGCCTGTACCAGGGCCTGGACTTGAAGGCAAATTACTGAATAAGCAATGGATGTTCTGAAAAAAGCGCTGGCCAACCGCCAGGGCAAGGCGGTGGCGTGGCTGCTGGGCTTGCTGCCGCTGGGGTGGTTGGTCTGGCAAAGTGCCGCGGGCGCCTACGTGAATCCGGCCGAGGCGTTGTTGCGCGGCGCCGGCGACTGGGCGCTGCGCATGTTGTGCCTGACGCTGCTGGTGACGCCGCTGCGGGTGCATCTGCAGCTGCCGCAAATTCTGCGCTACCGCCGCGTGCTGGGCCTGCTGGTGTTTGTGTATGCGTCCGCGCACATGGTGCTGTACGCCTGGCTCGACATGGGGCTGGACTGGGGTGAAATTGCGCGTGATGTGGCCAAGCGGCCGTTCATTCTGGCTGGCGTACTGACTTTTTCCATGCTGCTGCCGTTGGCGGCGACCTCCAACAACGCGGCCATCCGCCGCCTGGGGGCAGGCAACTGGCGGGCGCTGCACCGGCTGATCTATGTGCTGGCTGGCACCGCCGTGGTGCATTTTCTGTGGATGCGCGCTGGCAAGAACGACACGGCCGAAGTTTGGGTGTATGCGGCCATTCTGGGCGCGCTGTTGGGCTGGCGGCTGTGGCACTGGGGCCGCAGCGCGCCGGCCCGATCGTGCGGCAGGCACTGAGGCTCGCTGCCATACTGTTTTACAGCAGGCGCTCGCGCGCGTAAATGGCGCTGACCGGCTCGCGCTCGGCCACCAGGTGCGCCTGGCCGTCGGCAATCAGCACTTCGGCGGCGCGGCCGCGGCTGTTGTAGGTGCTGGACATGCTCATGCAATAGGCGCCGGCCGACAGCACCGCCAGCAGTTCGCCCTGCTGCAGCGCCAGGGAGCGGTCGCGGCCCAGCCAGTCGCCGCTTTCGCACACCGGGCCAACCACGTCGTAGGTGGCCGTGTCGGCGGCAGCCGAGCGGGGGCCGACCGGCACGATCTGGTGGAAGGCCTCGTACATGGCGGGGCGCGGCAGATCATTCATGGCGGCGTCGACAATGCAGAAGTTCTTGCTGTCGGTGTGCTTGAGGTACAGCACCTCGGTCACACAGATGCCGGCATTGCCGACCAGCGAGCGGCCTGGCTCGACCAGCAGCTTGCGCTGGCCCATACCACGCGCGTCCATCGCAGTCAGCAGTTGTTGCCACAGCGCATCGGCGGCCGGTGGGGTTTCGTCCGCATAACGGATGCCCAGGCCGCCGCCAAAGTCGAAATGCGGCAGCGGGATGCCGTGCGCCTCGATCTGCTCGACCAGATCCAGCATGCGTTGCAGGGCGTCCAGGTAGGGGCCGGGCTGTGTGATTTGCGAGCCGATGTGGCAGTCGATGCCGGCCACGCGCAAGCCGGGCAGGCTGGCCGCCAGCTGGTAGGCCGCCAGCGCCTGCTCGTGTGCCACGCCAAACTTGTTGTCCTTCAGGCCGGTGGAAATGTAAGGGTGGGTGCCGGCGTCGACGTTGGGGTTGACGCGGATGCTGATCGGCGCCTGCACGCCCATGGCCAGGGCGACTTCGTTGAGCACATGCAGTTCGTTGATGCTTTCGACGTTGAAGCAGCCAATGCCGGCCTGCAGTGCCTGGCGCATGTCGGCGCGCGTCTTGCCGACACCGCTGAAGATGATTTTGGCCGGATCGGCGCCAGCCGCCAGCGCGCGCTGCAGCTCGCCGCCCGAGACAATGTCGAAGCCGCAGCCGGCCTGGGCAAACACCTGCAGTACGGCCAGCGTGGAGTTGGCCTTCATGGCATAGCAGATTTGCGCGTTGCGGCCGGCAAAGCCGCGCTGGTAGGCAGCCAGGGCCTGCAGCATGCTGTCCTTGGAGTAGAGGAACAGGGGCGTGCCGTATTGCTGCGCCAGCTGCGCCACGGACAGGCCGTCCATCAGCAGATCGCCGTCGGCATTGCGCGACAGCGCGGGAAATCCGGAAAAGGTATCAGTCATTTGGAAGAAGGCTTATTCGTTGACGCCGGTGCCCACTTCGGGCAGGTTGGAGGTGTTGCTCTGTGGGCTGGCAATGGCGGGCAGTACCTGGCTGGCCGCGGCGCGTGGTGTGGCGGCGGGCTTGCCGAACAGCGTTTGCGGCAGCGTGGCACGGTGCGCGGCTTCGGGCGCGGTGGGCAGGTACAAATCCCCCTTCTGGCCGCAGCCCCAAAGCAGGGGAGCGCACAAGGCGCTGATTACAATGGATCGAATCTTCAACATGGTAGGCTGGAATTGTAATGACTGACCTTGAATATCTGGAAATGGCCGAGGCCCTGCTGCTCCGCATCGAAACGGCCTGCGACCGCATCAACGAGTCCACCGACGCCGATATCGACAACCAGCGTGTGGGCGGCATGATCACTCTGGTGTTCCCCAATCAGACGCAGATCGTGATCAACCTGCAAAAACCGCTGCAGGAAATCTGGATGGCGGCCAAGGCCGGTGGTTTCCACTACAGGTTTGACGGCAGCCAGTGGCAGGATACCAAGGGCAATGGCGAATTCTTTGCACACCTGAACCAGCTGGCCAGCGAGCAATCCGGACTGGCCCTCGATTTTCACTGAAGGCACACGGGTGGCGCCACCCGCACAGGTGGCGCCGCACATCAGTTGCCGCCGTAGATATCCACCGTGCCGAGACCTTCGGCCGGTGCGGCTGCAGTGCCGTCTCCAGCGTCCGCACCGCCGGCGGCATCCGCTGGCTTGGGCCGGCCATACCCTGCTGGCACGCCGATACGGCTGATGCCGCGCCCGCCGGCATATTCTTCGTAGAACCAGTCGCCGTTCTGGCGCACCACGCTTGCGGGCGGATGGGAGAGCAGGTCGGTTTCGGGCACGCCCTTGAGGGCGGTTTGCATGTACTGGATCCAGATCGGCAGGCTCAGGCCGCCGCCGGTTTCACGGTCACCCAGGTTGCGCGGATTGTCGAAACCCATCCACACCACTGCCACCTGCGAGGCCTGGAAGCCGGCAAACCAGGCGTCCTTGGAGTCGTTGGTGGTACCGGTTTTGCCGTACAGGTCGTTGCGACCCAGTGTGGCGGTAGCGCGGGCTGCCGTGCCGTGCGTGGTGACTTCGTTCAGCAGGCTGTTGCTGATGAAGGCATTGCGGGCAGGAATGGCGCGCCGGTCTTCGGACAGCTGCGGCGGCTGGACTTCGCTGATCAGCTGACCGCGTTGGTCCTTGATCAGCGAGATCAGGTAGGGCGCGACCGAATAACCGCCATTGGCAAATACCGAGAAGCCGGTGGCCAGCTCCAGTGGCGTGACCGTGTTGGCGCCCAGCGACAGCGTCAGGTAGGGCGGGGTGCGCTCGGCCGGAAAGCCGAAGCGGCCCACCCATTCCTGGGTTTTTTGCGTGCCCACCGATTGCAGGATGCGCACCGACACCAGGTTCTTGGACTTGGCCAGCGCCTGGCGCATGGTCAGCGGCCCGCCGAATGAGCCGTCATAGTTCTTGGGCGACCAAGCCTGGCCGCCGGTGGTGCCAGCGTCGAAGGTGAGCGGCGAATCGCTGATCAGGGTCGTGGGCATGATGCCGGTTTCCAGCGCGGCCGAGTAGATGAACGGCTTGAAACTGGAGCCTGGCTGGCGGAAGGCCTGGTTCACGTGGTTGAACTTGTTCTTGGCAAAGTCGAAGCCGCCTGCCAGCGCACGGATGGCGCCGGTGCGCGGGTCCATGGCCACCAGTGCACCTTCCACTTCGGGCAACTGCCGGATTTCCCAGCCGTTGCCGTTTTTGACGATGCGCACGATGGAGCCGCGTTGGATTTTCTGCGTGGCGGATGCGCGGCTGGACAGCGCAAAGCCGGCCATGCGCAAGCCGCTGCCGGTAATGGCGATGTCCTCGTTGTCGCTGCGGCGCACCACCACCTTGCGCGGCGAAGCTTCCATCACCACGGCAGCGAGCATTTCGCCGGCATCGGGGTAGTCGGCCAGGGCATCGGCCACGGCTTCGTCCACCAGATCGGGGTCCTTGGGCAGCGCCACGAAGTGTTCGGGGCCGCGGTAGGGCCGGCGGCTGTCGTAGTTGAGAATGCCGGTGCGCAAGGCCTTGGTGGCGGCATTCTGGTCCTTGGTGGAGATCGTGGTGTACACGTTCAGGCCGCGGGTGTAGGTTTCGGGGCCGTATTGCGCGTAGATGAGCTGGCGCACCATTTCTCCGACGTACTCGGCGTGCACGGTGTCGCCATAGCTGGCGCGCTTGTACACCAGCTGCGTGTTCTTGGCCTCTTCGGCCTGCTGCGGCGTGATGAACTTGTTTTCGACCATGCGGTCGAGGATGTAGAGCTGGCGCGTGCGGGCGCGTGTCGGGTTGACAATCGGGTTGTACAGGGAGGGCGCCTTGGGCAGGCCGGCCAGCATGGCGGCTTCGGCCAGGTCGATGTCCTTGAGCGACTTGCCGAAATAGGCTTCGGATGCTGCCGCAAAGCCATAGGCCCGGTTGCCCAGGAAGATCTGGTTCATGTAGATCTCGAGGATCTGGTCCTTGGTGAGCGAATGCTCGAGCTTGAAGGCCAGCAGCATTTCATAGATCTTGCGCGTGAAGGTCTTCTCGGACGACAGATAGACGTTGCGCGCCACCTGCATGGTGATGGTGGAAGCGCCCTGGCTCTTGGAGCGGGAGAAGTTGGCCAGGCCGGCGCGCATCACGCCCACATAGTCGATGCCGCCGTGTTCGTAGAAGCGGGCGTCCTCGATGGCCAGCACGGCCTCTTTCATGTGCTTGGGAATTTCTTCGAACGGGATGTAGCTGCGGCGCTCTTCCCCGAACTCGGAAATCAGGTTGCCCTCGGAGGTGTAGATGCGCAACGGCAGCTTGGGCTGGTAGTTGCGCAGGCTGGAGACGTCCGGCAGGTTGGGGTAGGCCACGGACAGTGCGACCATCACCAGCATGGCCAGGGTGGCTGCGCCGGCGGCCAGCAGGCCGAAGGACCATAGGATCAGGCGTACGAACCAAGGGCGCTTGGGGCGTGTGGCACTGTGGTTGGCCGGCTGTGTTGCTCCGGCCTTGTCGTCAGGATTGCTCATAGTGTGCTGTCTGGTAGAAGCCGGGCACACCAAGGGCCACCCGGCTTCTGTCTGGATGTCACATTGTGCACCAGAGTGGCTGGTATGCGGATGCAAGGCCTTCCGGGCTTGTAACAAGGACCGATGTTGGCGCGGCTCTTGTGGGATCTATGTCGAATATAATAAAACAAAAGAATTATTTCATTCGATAAATCCTCTATGAATTTCAGACGATTGTGGAGCGCAAGTGTTGAGCCGATGGCACTGGGACTGGACCTGCAGTCCGATCGGATGCGTGCCGTGCTGTTGCAGGAAGGGCACGCCGGTGGCTGCCAGTGGCTGGCCAGCCACTGTTTCGATGGTGCTGAGGCGGGCATGGACGCCATGCCCTCGCCCCAGGCCTTGCGGTCTGCTGCGGCTCTGGCGCAGTGGCTGGCGGGCCTGGGTGTGGCCGCACCCACCGTGGTGTCGGCACTGCCGTCGGATGCACTCGCCATGCAGCGCCTGCCGGTGCCGGTCGGCCTGCATGCCGATGATTACGAGTTGTTGGTGCAGGCGGAGGCGGCGCAGCGCTGGGGCTTCTCGGCCGATGCCTATCAGCTCGACTTTGACGGTCCGGATGCCAGTGGCGCCATGCTGGTGGTGGCCGCACAGCGCGAGCGGGTGGCGTGGATGCAGGCCTTTGTGCAGGCAGCCGGCCTGGAACTGGCCGTGCTGGAAGTGGCACAGCATGCGCTGCAGCGGGCTGCCTGGCAGGCATGGCAACGCAGCGCGCCGGATGCCGGCCGGCCGCAGGCAGTGCTGGTCATGGGCGATGGGGTGGCGCGGCTGGGCGGCCGTACCTCACAAGGACAGTGGCAGGAGCAGGACATGCCGACCTGGCCGCATGGCCAATGGCTGACAGCATTGCAGCAGGCCTTGCTGCCGTTCGAACCTCATCCGGATGGCGATGCCGCACTGTGGCTGGCGTGCACCGGAGTACCGGGTGCCGGCTTGCTGCAACAGTGGGAGCAGGTGACCGGCTGGCGTTGCCGGTTGCTGTCGCCGTTTGCCGGCATGGCCGGGGTGCCCGATGCCGCCGCCGATTGCGACTGGAGTGTGGCCACCGGCCTGGCGTTGCGGGGATTGCAGCCATGAATCCGCCCTGTATCAACTTGCTGCCGCACCGGGCGGCGCGGCGTGCGCTGCAACAACGCCAGTGGGTGGCGCTGCAGGCCGTGGCGGTGTTGTGCGCGCTGGTCCTGACCCTTGCCGGCTGGGGCTGGCATTACGCGCACTGGCAGCGGCAGCAACAGGCCAATGCACTGGTCGAGCAGGCACTGGCGCGATTGGCGCCGCAGCTGGAAGAAGAACGCACACTGCAGCAGGAGCTGCAGTCGGGACGCCAGCGGCACGAAAAATTGCTGCAATGGCGTGCCAGCTGGCATGCCATGCTGCGCCTGCTGGAGGCGCTGGGCGCCGGCCTGCCCGCGGGCCTGTACCTGACGCAGCTGGAGTACAGCCAGGGGCAGCTGGTGCTGCAAGGACAGGCCTCGGGCCATGAGGCAGTGCAACAGCTCAAGGCCCATCTGGAACAGCAGGTGGCGGGGCGCAACGTGCTGCTGGACGGCATGCAGGACACGCAGGCAGAGACCCAGCAGTTCCGGCTGGTGCTGGTGCCTCCTGCGGCGCCCGCCTCGGCGCCGCTGCAGCAGGAACAGGAGCCATCATGATGCTGGTAGTGAAAGAGCGCTGGCATGCCTGGCGCGAGTCAGTCTTGCGCCGCAAGCCCTACCAGTGGCCCAGGTCGATGCAGCTGCTGGCCGGCACCGGCGGCGTCGCGCTGATGCTTGCGCTGGCCTGGCTCCTGGTGCTGCAGCCACAGGAACAGCGGGTGCAGGAGGCGGAGCAACGGCAGCGCACGCTGCAGGAACAGTATCGGCAGGCGCTGACCCGGGCCGCAGGCCTGCCAGCCCTGCGTACGCAGGCCGCACACATGGCGCGCGTGCAGGCTGCCCACCCGGCCTTGCAGCCGTCGTCTGCGGCTGTGCCGGCGCTGCTGGCAGAGATCCAGCGCGCTGGCCTGGGGCACGCGGTGCGGCTCGAACAGCTTAAACCGCAGGCAGAGCGGAGGCAGCAGGACCACATGCGCCAGAAATTGAGCCTGAAGGCAGTGGGCAGCTATGCCGCCATGGCGCAGTACCTGGCTGCCTTGCCGGGCTTGCGTCAGGCGCTCGAAGCCGAACGCTGGACCTTGACGCCGGTGCGCTCGGCTGCGGGCCGTGCCGCAGGCCAGCTTCAGTGGCAGGCGCAACTGTTTGCCTACCGCTTTGCGCTGCCGGGCGAGGTCGCCGGGCGCGAGCGCAAGGCAGGGGCAGGGGGAAGAAGCCGATGAGAGTCATCCTGATGTTGTGCGCCTGCCTGTGGCTGGCAGCTTGTGTGCCAGACCGGTCCGCACAGGTGCAGCAGTGGCTGCAGCGCGAGCGCGGCGCTCCCGTGGCGACCCTGCCATCCTGGCCGGATGAGGCAGGGCTGGCTACGGCAGCCTTGCAGGTAGCGGCGGATACGCATCCGTTTCAGCCTGTCAGCCCTGCATTGGCGGCTTCGGCCGGGATCGGGGCGCAGGGTGTGCTGAAACGGTCCTCCGGTGTGTATGTGGGCTGGTTGCAGCAGGGCGGGCGCCGCATGGGCGTGCTGCAGCGCGACAACGGCTGGCTGATCGTGCGGCCTGGCGATGCCCTGGAACCGGGCGAAACCGTGTTGCAACTTGATGCGCGGCAACTGGTGCTGCAATACGCGATGCCTGCCCGGCGCGTGCACCTGCTGCTGCAGGAAGGAGTCCGCTGATGGCAGTGCGCATGACGACACTTTGGGCTGCGCTGTTGCCGGCCGCCCTGCTGGCCTGTCTGCCCGCGGCAGCATCGGTACAGGCACCTGCACAGCCGGCCGTCAGCCTGCAACCGGCCGCCGCGCCCACCTACCAGGGCAAGCCGGTATCGTTGCACTTCCAGAACATTGAGGTGCGGGCGCTGCTGCAGGTGATTGCCGACTTCACCGGCCTGAATGTGGTGACTTCTGATGCGGTGACCGGGCAGGTCTCGGTGCGGCTGCGCGATGTGCCCTGGGATCAGGCGCTGGATATCGTGCTGCAAATGCGCGGGCTGGCCATGCAGCGGCGTGGCAACGTGATCTGGGTGGCGCCGCGCAGCGAACTGGCTGAACGGGAGCGGCAGCAGCTCGAAACCAGCAGCGCGATGCAAGGGCTGGAGCCCTTGCGGACCCAGGTATTTGCACTGAACTATGCGCGTGCTGCCGATGTGGTGCGGCACTTGGCCGGCAGCGGCCAGCCGGCCGCCACGCGCATGCTCAGCACGCGTGGCTCGGCCTTTGCCGAGGCGCGCACCAACCAGCTGTTTGTGACCGATGTGCCGGGCGTGCTGCAGCAGGTGCAGGAACTGCTGGCGCAGCTCGATATTCCGGTGCGCCAGGTCATGATCGAGGCGCGCATCGTCGAAGCCGGGGACAGCTGGGGGCGCTCACTCGGCGCCCGGCTGGCACTGGTGGGACAGGGGCACGGCGGAGGCATGCACACCGGCGTGGGCGATCATCGCATTGGCCTGGCGTCGCGTGCCGGGCAGGCCGAGACTGCCCTGTACAAGTTGCCGGCAGCAGGGCTCAACGGTTTTGATGCCGCCACGCTCGGCCTGAGCCTGTTCAGCCCGGCAGCGGCCCGTTTCCTGACGCTGGAAATCTCGGCGCTGGAGGCCGACGGCAAGGGGCAGTTGATTTCCAGCCCGCGCGTGGTCACGGCCGACCAGAGCAAGGCGCTGATCGAGCAGGGCACCGAGCTGCCCTATCAGGTGGCCACCGCCAGTGGCGCCACCTCGCTGGCTTTCCGCAAGGCCAACCTGAAACTGGAGGTCATCCCGCGCATTACCCCCGAAGGACAGGTGCTGCTTGATCTGGACGTGAACAAGGATTCGGTCGGGCGCGCCACGACCAACGGCCATGCCGTCGATACCAAGCATGTGCAGACGCATGTGCTGGTGGAAGATGGCGGCACGGTGGTGATCGGCGGCATTTTCGAGCTCAATGAGCGCGAGGATGTGACCAAGGTGCCGGTGCTGGGCGATATTCCGGTGGTGGGCGAGCTGTTCCGGCAGCGCACGCAAACACGCGAAAAGCGCGAGATGCTGGTGTTTATCACGCCTAGAATTCTGGATGGGCGCAATGCAGCCAAGGCGCCGGCAACACAGGGGGAGACAGGGTGATCATTTTGGTAGGTATGCCTGGTTCGGGCAAATCGTCGGCAGGACGGCAGGTGGCGCGTCGCCTGGGGGTGCCTTTCGTGGATACGGACCAGCACATCGAACAGGAATTGGGCATGTCGATCCGGGAGTATTTTGCCCAACATGGCGAGGCCGCCTTCCGCGACCTGGAAACGGCTACGCTGCGCCGCCTGCTGCAATCCGATACGGCTGGCGTGCTGTCCACCGGCGGCGGCTCGGTGCTGCGCCCGGAAAACCGCGCCTTGCTGCGCGAGGGCGGCACCGTGCTGTATCTGCGCGCATCGCCCGATGAAATCTACCGCCGGCTGCGCCATGACACCAAGCGCCCGCTGCTGCAGGTCGAAGATCCCCGGGCGCGCCTGCAGGAACTGTACGAGCAGCGCGATGCGCTGTACCGTGAAACGGCCCACTATGTGGTCGATACGGGGCGCAACACCGTGCACTCGCTGGTCAACCACATCGTGATGCAGCTGGAAGTGGCGGGGCTCATGCCGCGCGGCAATGCGTCACAATAACAGCATGCAAAGTTCCGTCACCCGCTTCTCCCTTACCGCACCGTTGCCTCCTTTCGATTCCACACCCATTGCCGGGGGCACGGTGGTGCCGATTGCACTGGGCGCACGCAGCTACGACATCCAGATCGGCAGCGAGCTGCTGGCACTCCCGGCGACGTGGGCAGGACTGCCCAAGGCGCGCCACGCGGCCATCGTGACCAATACCACGGTGCAGCCCCTGTACGCGGCGCAGCTCGAGCAGGCGCTGCAGCCGCATTTCGCGCAGGTGCACGTGGTGGCATTGCCCGACGGCGAACAATACAAGAGCTGGGAATCGCTGAACCTGATTTTCGATGCGCTGCTGGGCGCGCAGTGCGACCGCAAGACCGTGCTGTTTGCACTGGGCGGCGGCGTGGTGGGCGACATGACCGGCTTTGCGGCGGCCTGCTACATGCGCGGCGTGCCGTTCGTGCAGGTGCCGACCACGCTGCTGGCGCAGGTGGACTCCTCGGTGGGGGGCAAGACCGCCATCAACCATCCGCTGGGCAAGAACATGATCGGTGCGTTCTACCAGCCGCAACGTGTGGTGTGCGACATGGCCGCCTTTGCCACGCTGCCGCAGCGCGAACTCAGTGCCGGGCTGGCCGAGGTGATCAAGTACGGACCGATTGCCGACATGGCGTTCTTCGAGTGGCTGGAGCAGCACATGGATGCCCTGTGTGCGCGCGACCCTGAGGCGCTGCGCGTGGCCGTGCGCCGCAGCTGCCAGATCAAGGCCTGGGTGGTGGGCCAGGATGAGCAGGAAAGCGGCATGCGTGCCATTCTCAACTATGGCCATACCTTTGCCCATGCGATCGAAGCCGGCCTGGGCTTCGGCACCTGGCTGCATGGCGAGGCGGTGGGCTGCGGCATGGTCATGGCCAGCGAGTTGTCGGCGCGGCTGGGGCTGGTGGATGCCGCCTTCGTGCAGCGCGTGCGTGCGCTGGTGCAACATGCCGGCCTGCCCGTGGTGGCGCCGGCACTGCACAGCGATGCGGCGGCCAATGCCGAAGCGTGGCTGCACCACATGCGCGTGGACAAGAAGGCCGAAGCCGGCCAGATCCGTTTCGTGGTGATTGCGCAGCCGGGCGAAGCCGCCATGGCCACGGCGCCGGATGCCATGGTGGCAGAAGTCATCGCGGCCTGCAGCCGCTGAGCAGACCGCATGGCGATCTATGTCCCTCCCTTGCCTGAAAGCCCGTACGAGGGCCATGCGCCGTGGGCATCGCACCCGTTGCAATCGCGCGGGCGCCGGCATGCGGAGGATGCTGCGCCCACGCGCGGCATGTTCCAGCGTGACCGCGACCGTATCGTGCACTCGTCGGCGTTCCGGCGCCTGGTGTACAAGACGCAGGTATTCCTGAACCACGAGGGAGACCTGTTCCGCACCCGCCTGACCCATTCGCTGGAAGTGGCGCAACTGGGGCGCAGCATTGCCCGCGCGCTGGGCCTGGACGAGGACCTGGTGGAGGCCATTGCACTGGCGCATGATCTGGGGCACACCCCCTTCGGCCATGCCGGCCAGGATGCGCTCAATGCCTGTATGCGCGACTTTGGCGGCTTTGAGCACAACATGCAAAGCCTGCGTGTGGTGGATGTGCTGGAACAGCGCTACCCTGGCTTTGATGGCTTGAACCTGTGCTTCGAAACGCGCGAAGGCATCCTCAAGCACTGCTCCATGCGCAACGCCCGCTGGCTGGAACAGCACGAGCCGGGTGGGGTCGGGCAGCGCTTTCTGCAGGGCCGTCAACCCAGCCTGGAGGCGCAGCTGTGCAATCTGGCCGACGAGATCGCCTACAACGCCCACGACATCGACGATGGCATGCGCAGCGGCCTGCTGCAATGGGAGCAGGTGCTTGCTGTGCCGCTGGTGGCGCGCCACCACGAGGCCGTGCTGCAGGAATGGCCGCAATTGACAGGCCGCCGCATGCTGTATGAAACCATCCGCCGCATGCTCAGCGAGCAGGTGTATGACGTGATGCACGCAACCCGCGTTCATCTGCGCCAGCACCGGCCGGGCAGTGCCGACGAGGTGCGCCAATGCCCGCCACTGATCGGGTTCAGCGCCGCCATGCGCACCGAATCGCTGCAGCTCAAGCAATTCCTGCACAAGTCCTTGTACCAGCATCCTCAGGTAAAGCAGAACATGGCCCAGGCGCAACAAGTGGTGCGGGAGCTGTTCGCCTGCTATTGCAGCGATGTCCGAAAAATGAAGCCGGCTTTTTCCGAACGCCCGGACGTGGAACGCGCGGTTGCCGACTATATTGCCGGCATGACCGACCGATTCGCATTGCATGAACATTACCGTCTGACGGGAAAGCAGCTGCTCTCATGACGATCCACGCACACCGCTATGACAGGCGTGCTGCCTGGCTGGTCGTCCTCGCAGGCGTCTCCGCGGCGATCCACGTGGGCAAGCTGCCGCCGGCGGTACCGGTGCTACAGCAGGAACTTGGCATCACGCTGGTACAGGCCGGCTTTCTGCTGTCCCTGGTGCAGCTTGCCGCCATGACGCTGGGGCTGGCGCTGGGACTGGCCGCCGACCGGTTCGGCCTGCGCCGCTCCATGCTGCTGGGACTGGGCCTGCTCACCGTCGCCGGCATGGCGGGCGGCTGGGTGCGCAGCGCTGCCATGCTGATGCTGTTGCGCGGCCTGGAAGGCCTGGGTTTCCTGCTGGCTTCGCTGGCAGCTCCGGGCTTGCTGCGCCGCCTGCTGCCGCCCAGCGAGCTGGTGCCCATGCTGGGCGTATGGGGCGCCTACATGCCGTTCGGCACTGCGCTGGCCTTGCTGCTGGGCCCGATCGTGATGGCCGGCGTGCACTGGGAGATCTGGTGGTGGCTGGTGGCCGCAGGCTCCGGCGCGGCAGCGCTGGCCGTGTCCATGCTGGTGCCGCCCGATCCGCCGGTGACCGCCGTTGCTACGGGCGAAAGCTGGAGCACGCGCCTGCGCAGCACCCTGGAAGCTCCTGGACCGTGGCTGCTGGCACTGACCTTCATGGTGTATTCGGCGCAATGGTTGGCCATCATCGGTTTCCTGCCCGCCGTCTACGGCGCGGCGGGTCTGCGCGGCGCGGTATTGGGCGCCCTGACTGCGCTGGTGGCGGCCATGAACATCGTCGGCAATCTGCTGGCAGGGCGGCTGCTGCACGAGGGGGGCAATCCGCGCGTGCTGCTGCTGAGCGGCTTTGGTGTGATGGCTGTGTCCGCGCTGGTGGCCTTCGCTGAACTGGGGCAGGGCGCCGTGGCACGCTATGTGGCCATGCTGGCTTTTTCGGCCGTAGGCGGTCTGATCCCGGGTACGCTGTTCGTGCTGGTGCCGCGTCTGGCGCCATCTCCAGCGCTGATTGCCACCACGGTGGGCTGGATGCAGCAGGGCTCGTCGCTGGGGCAGTTCGCTGGCCCGCCGCTGGTGGCGGCACTGGCCGGTGCCGTGGGCGGCTGGCAGTACACCTGGGTGATCACGGGCAGCTGCTGCGTGCTGGGGGTGCTGCTGGCCACGCGGCTGGGGCGTGTGCGGCTGCATGTGCATTGACGCCGGCTGCGGGCGTGGCACAATGCGGCCATGTCGAAGGAACCCGAAAACACCGTCATCGAGGACACCCGCCACTGGCTGGAGCAGGCCGTCATCGGCCTGAACCTGTGTCCGTTTGCCAAGGCCAGCTATACCAAGGGGCTGGTGCACATTGCCGTGTCGCCCGCGCAAACCGAGGACGAGGCGCTGCAGGCCGTGCATGACGAGCTGGTGGCCTTGGCAGAATTGCCGCTGGACGAGCGTGAAACCACGCTGCTGCTGTTTCCGGCCATGTTCGATGACTTCCTGTATTTCAACGATTTTTCCGGCGCCGCCGAAGACATCCTGACCGATCTGGAACTGGGCGGCGTGCTGCAGCTTGCCACCTTCCACCCGCGTTACCAGTTCGAGGACACCGAGCCCGAAGACATCACCAACGCCACCAACTGGGCGCCATACCCCACGCTGCATCTGTTGCGGGAGGAAAGCATCGACCTGGCGGTAGAAACCTACCCCGACGTGGACGCCATTCCGCAGCGCAACATCGAGTTGCTGGAGCAGATGGGCGAAGAGGGCTGGAACAAGCTGGGCATTCAGACCCGCATCAGCGCGGAAGAATGGGTGCGCCGCTGCCCTTACCATGGTGCACAGGAACGGGACGACGATGCGCAAGAAAACTGAAGCGCCGGCACGCGCCGCCGCGCTGGCGCAGCAAGTGCAGGATGCTATCCGGCCGGGACAGTCCGTCGAGTTGCTCAAGGAATTGCACATCCTGACACGCGACGGCCTGCTCAACCAGGACTCGCGCCGCAAGCTCAAGCAGGTGTACCACCTGTTCGGCTTTATCGAAAAGCTGCTGCTCGAGCTGGAAGCGCAAGGGCGCACCGATCTGACTCTGGCCGACCATGGCGCCGGCAAGTCCTATCTGGGTTTCATCATCTACGACCTGTTTTTCCGGCAGCGCGACAGCGGCACCATTTACGGCATCGAAACCCGGGCCGAGCTGGTGCAGCGCTCACAGGAACTGGCGCAGCGGCTGGGCTTTGCGCGTATGCGCTTTCTGCCGCTGACCGTGGCCGAATCGGCGCACAGTGATGAACTGCCCGATCGCATCGACGTGGTCACGGCCCTGCATGCCTGCGATACCGCCACCGACGATGCCATTGCCTTTGGTCTGGCCAAGCAGGCGCGAGTGATGGTGCTGGTGCCGTGCTGCCAGGCGGAAACAGCCAACTTTTTGCGCCGCAGCAAGGCCCTGAACCTGTCGCGCACGCCGCTGGCCGAGCTGTGGCGGCACCCGCTGCACACGCGTGAAATGGGCAGCCAGCTGACCAACGTGCTGCGTTGCCTGTACCTCGAGTCGCAAGGCTACAGCGTGACCGTGACCGAGCTGGTAGGCTGGGAGCACAGCATGAAAAACGAGCTGATCCTGGCACAGTACACCGGCCAGCGCAAGCGCAGCGCCGCCGAGCGCATGCAGGCGTTGGCGGCAGAATTCGGGCTGCAGGAGCTGCTGGCGCAGCGCTACCCGTTGCTGGCTTCGGCAGAGCCGGCCTGAGGTTACGATGCAGTCCCGAGATCGTCAGGATGCTCTTCGCAAGCTGCGGTCAGTGGCTGCGCCGCCTGCCTGATCGTTGCGTCGTAGTCCCGCATCACGGTGCCGGCAATCCGGACTATAGTGGGGTTTCCGGCGCAAGCGCCATATTTGCCACAAGGAGGGCATATATGTATACGGGCGAATTCGGACTCAAAGCCCTGTTCGAACAACTGGGCCTGGAAAGCACCACCGAGGCCATCGATATGTTCATTGCCGAGCACAGCATCTCCGACAGCCAGCGCATCCATCAGGCCACGTTCTGGAACGATGCGCAGGCACGCTTCCTGTGCGAAGCCCTGCTGCAGGATGCCGAGTGGGCGCCGGTAGTGGATGATTTGTCCGAGCGCCTGCGCAACAAGTAATGCAGGCACCGCGCCAGTTGCTGCGGCAGATGCTGGATGCCGCCATTGCTGCGGCCCAGCCGGAGCGCTGTGTGCCGCCCTTCTTACAGCAGTTGCCTGCCGGTCGTCTGTTGGTGATCGGCGCCGGCAAGGCGTCTGCCGAAATGGCGCGCGTGGTGGAACAGCACTGGAACGGATCCCTGCACGGGCTGGTGGTGACGCGCTACGGTCATGCTGCACCGTGCCGCCACATCGAGATTGTCGAGGCCGCGCATCCGGTACCCGATGCGGCCGGCGCAGCGGCGGCGCAGCGCATGCTGGCACTGACGCATGGCCTTCAGCCGCAGGATACCGTGCTGTGCCTGTTGTCCGGCGGCGGTTCGGCGCTGCTGCCTTTGCCGCTGGACGGCGTCACCCTGGAGCACAAGCAGGTCCTCGGCCGTGCCTTGCTGAAGTCTGGGGCCAGCATCAGCGAAATCAATTGCGTGCGACGGCACCTGTCGGCCATCAAGGGCGGACGGCTGGCGGCGCACTGCCACCCGGCGCGGGTGGTTACCTTGCTGATTTCCGATGTGCCCGGTGATGATCCGGTGGATATTGCCTCCGGCCCTACGGTGGGCGATGACAGCACTTGCGCTGACGCGCTGGCCATTCTGCGGCGTTATGGCATTGCATTGCCGGCTGCGGTGCGCGCCGTGCTCGAAAGCGGGGCAGGCGAATCTATCAAGCCGGACGATGCCCGGCTGCGGGGCAATATCGTGCAGCTGGTGGCCACCCCGTACATGGCCTTGCAGGCAGCCGCGCAGGTGGTGCGAGATGCTGGTGTCACCCCGTACATTCTGGGCGATGCGATCGAAGGCGAAGCGCGCGAAGTAGGCAAGGTCATGGCGGGCATGGCAAGGCATGCGGCCTTGCACGGTGCACCGTTTGCCCCTCCGTGTGTGCTGCTGTCCGGCGGCGAAACCACGGTCACGCTGCGTGGCAACGGGCGTGGCGGGCGCAATGTGGAGTTTCTGCTGGCCCTGGGCATCGCATTACGCGGTGCGCCGCAAGTGCACGCACTGGCAGCCGATACCGATGGCGTGGACGGCATGGAAGAGGTGGCCGGTGCCCTGCTGGCGCCCGACACGCTGGAACGTGCCTGGGCATTGGGCTTGTCACCGCTGGATGCGTTGGACCGCAACGATGGCCACGGCTTTTTTGGCGCGCTGGGCGATGCTGTGCGCACCGGCCCGACGCGCACCAATGTGAACGATTTCCGTGCCGTGCTGGTGCTGCCGCGCCAGGCTCAGTGAGCCTGCATGCCCTCGCGGTGGGCGCCTGCCAGCGGGCGTGCGCCGTGTTGCTGCGCAGCCGGGCGCGTGTTGCTGTAGCGGTCGAGCGACAGGCCTTCGGTGCGGATGGCCGGCTGGCGGCCGGTGATCACATCCGCCAGCAGCTGGCCGGAGCCGCAGGCCATGGTCCAGCCCAGCGTGCCGTGCCCGGTGTTCAGGTACAGGTTGTCGTAGCGTGTGCCGCCGATGACCGGTGTGCCATCGGGCGTCATCGGGCGCAGGCCGGTCCAGAATTCGGCCTTGGGCAGATCGCCGCCCGGGAACAGGTCGTTGGTGACCATTTCCAGCGTGGCGCGGCGGCGCGGGTCCAGGCGCAGGTCAAAACCGCCGATTTCCGCCATGCCGCCCACGCGGATGCGCTGGTCGAAGCGGGTCAGCGCGATCTTGTAGGTTTCGTCCAGCACGGTGGATTGCGGGGCACGCGATTCGTCCAGCAGAGGAATGGTCAGCGAATAGCCCTTGAGCGGGTACACCGGCAGCTTGAGTTCCAGCGGTGCGAGCAGTTCGCGCGAGTAGCTGCCGAAGGCCAGCACATAGCGGTCGGCAGTGAGCACCTCGACATTGGGGGTGTCCAGCTCGACGCCGCTGATGCGGCCGCCTTCCACGCGCAGGCGCTTGACCGGGGTGTCGTAGCGGAATTGCACGCCCAGTTGCTGCGCCAGTTCGGCCAGCCGGGTGGTGAACATCTGGCAGTCGCCGGTTTCGTCATTGGGCAGGCGCAGGCCGCCGACCAGCGTGGCGCGGGACTCTGCCAGGCCCGGTTCGATGCGGTTGATGCCGGCACGGTCCAGCACCTCGAAGGGCACGCCGCATTCCCTGAGCACCTCGGTGTCGCGTGCCACGCCATCCAGCTGCTGCTGCGTGCGGAACAGCTGCAGCGTGCCGCCGGTGCGCTGCTCGTACTGGATGCCGGTATCGGCACGCAGCTGGCGCAGGCAGTCACGGCTGTATTCGGACACGCGCATCATGCGTTCCTTGTTGATCGCATAGCGCGCGCTGGTGCAGTTGCGCAGCATGGACAGCATCCACTGCAGCTGGAACAGCGTGCCGTCCGGACGAATCTGCAGCGGCGCATGTTCCTGGAACAGCCACTTGATGGCCTTGAGCGGAATACCGGGCGCGGCCCAGGGCGTGGAATAGCCAGGCGACACCTGACCGGCATTGGCAAAGCTGGTTTCGAGCGCGGCACCCGGCTGGCGGTCGACCACCACCACCTCGGCACCGGCACGCGCCAGATAGTAGGCGGTGCTGATACCGATCACACCGCCGCCCAGAACTGCAACTTTCATGTCTGCCTCCATATTTGACGAATGGGAAGTTTATGCAAGACAATCCAGGAAAATTTTCCGTTTTATGAAATGATTGCAGTGATATTCACTGTGTTTTGGCAACATTGCAACGGAGTAGCAGCAGATGCACGAGCTCGATCGTACTGATCGCAAAATCCTCGACGTGTTGCAGCGTCACGGCCGCATGTCCATGACCGAACTGGGCAGCGAAATCGGCCTGTCTACCTCGCCCTGTGCCGAGCGCGTGCGCCGGCTGGAGCGCACCGGCGTGATTACCGGCTACCATGCCCGCGTCAACCCGCAGGCGCTGGGCAAGACGCTGCTGGTCTTCATGGAGCTGACGCTCAGCACCAAGTCGGGCGCGATCTTCGACCATGTGCGCAAAGAACTGATGCATATGCCCGAGGTGCTGGAATGCCATCTGGTGTCGGGCCGCTTCGATTACCTGGTCAAGGCGCGCCTGCACGCCATGAGCGAGTACCGCGATCTGCTGGCCAATGTGCTGCAGCGCATTCCCGTACCTTGCCAGTCGGACAGCTACGTGGTGATGGAGGAGGTGAAGGAGACCTCGGTGCTGGAGGTGGGCTTGTAGGCGTGGCCGCCAGAGGCGGCATGGCATGGCGCACGACATAGTTTGACGCCGGTCACAGGGAGGTCATGCCGACTTCGGTATCATTGAATACGATCGTATCGTATAAATAACGAGGGACGGGTGGTGCAGATGCGCGATAAGTGCGCAGTATCATGTAACCATTGCTCTACAAAGGCCGATCGGAACCGATGCCATGACACACCCCCTGTTGGCGCATGCCAGCGCAGCGTCAATGCCGACCGATGCTCCCATGCGGCTGCTGCAATGGCCGCTGTGGCTGGCTGCCAGCTTGCTGGCGGGCTGTGTCTCCCTGGCGCCCGACTACCAGACTCCAGAGCTGCCAGTGCCGCAAGAGTGGCCAGCCGGCTCCTATGCCGACAGCGGTACGCGCGCATTTGCTGCCGATCTGCAGTGGCAGCAGTATTTCACCGACCCCGTACTGCAGCATCTGATTGCGGTCGCGCTCGACCACAACCGTGATCTGCGCGGAGCCATGTTGCGGGTGGAAGAGGCGCGTGCCGCGTTCGGCATCCAGCGTGCAGATCGCTTCCCAGCAATCGGCCTCGGCGCCCAGGCAGCCCGTGCACGCACGCCCGAAAATCTCAGTCCGAGTGGGCAGGCCGTGGTGGCCGGTGAGTACCGCGCCGAAGTCGGTTTCAGCAACTGGGAGCTGGACCTGTGGGGCCGTATCCGCCATCTTGAAACCGCTGCGCTGGAAAACTGGCTGGCCACCGATGCGGCACGGCAGGCCGTGCGTGTATTGCTGATCGCCCAGGTGGCCGATGGTTATCTGGGGGTGCGCGAACTGGATGAGCGCCTGGACATCGCACGCCAGACAGTCGTCTCGCGGCAGGAGTCCTATCGCATCTTCAAGCGCCGCTACGAAGTGGGGGCCATCTCGCGGCTGGAACTGATGCAGGTCGAAGCCTTGCTGACGCAGAGCCAGTCGTTGCTGGCACAGTTGGAACGCCAGCGTGCCGGCCAGCTGCATGCACTGGCGCAGCTGATCGGCCAGGACCCGGGCCCGCTGCCATCGGGCGTTCCGTTTGACCAGGTGCATGTCATGGCAGAGCTGCGGCCGGGTCTGCCGTCCACCCTGCTGACGACGCGGCCCGACATCATCGCCGCCGAGCGCCAGCTGCGCGCCGCCTATGCCAATATTGGCGCGGCGCGGGCCGCGTATTTTCCGCGCATTGCCCTGACCAGCAGTGTCGGGCTGGCCAGCGGCGAACTGAACCATTTGTTCGATTCGGGCAGCAAGGCATGGGCGTTTGTGCCCACGCTGTCCCTGCCGATTTTCGATGGTGGCCGGCGCGATGCGAATCTGGCGCTGAGCCAGGTGCGGCGCGACCAGGCCATCAATCAGTATGACAAGGCCGTGCAGACCGCCTTCCGCGAAGTGTGGGATGCGCTGTCCACGCGCTACTGGCTGGGCGAAGACCTGGCGGCGCAGCGCCGCACCGTGGCCGCACAGGCCGAGCGCGCCCGCCTGGCGCAACTGCGCTACGACAATGGCTCGGCGGCCTACCTGGAAGTGCTGGATGCCCAGCGCGACCTGCTTACCAGCCGGCAGCAGCTGGTGCAAGTGCGCCGCGCCCTGTTGTCGTCTCAGGTGGCGCTGTATGCCGCACTGGGTGGCGGCGCCGGGGCAGCGCCCGCTGCTGCTGATGCCTTGCCTTCCCCCGTTGCGGCCCATTCCCGCTGACCCTGCAGTCCGATCATGAATATTTCTGCTTCAAACAAGAAAAAATGGCTGGTGGTGGCCGTGATTGCCGCCGCGGCGGCCGCGGCCTGGTGGGGCTGGATCAAGACGCACGACACAGGGCCTGGCGCAGGCTTTGCCAGCGGCAATGGCCGGCTGGAGGCCACGGAAATCGACGTGTCCACCAAGATGGCAGGACGCGTGGTGGAAATCCTGGCGCGTGAAGGCGATACCGTGAAGGCCGGCCAGCCGCTGGTGCGCATGCAGATCGACACCCTGAATGCCCAGCGCAGCGAGGCTGTGGCCAATCTGCAGCGCTCGCAGCACACGGTGGCTGCTGCGCAGGCGCAGGTCAAGCTGCGCGAAAGCGATGTGGCCGCAGCCATGGCGCTCGAGCGCCAGCGCGAGGCCGAGCTGGACGCCGCGCGGCGGCGCCTGGGCCGCTCACAAACTCTGGTCAGAGAGGGGGCCACCTCGCAGCAGCAGCTGGATGACGACCTTGCCGCCGTGCGCGGAGCGCAGGCGGCGCTGGCGGCCACCAAGGCACAGACCGCAACCGCGCGTGCCGCCGTCGAGGCGGCCAAGGCCGAGCTGGTAGGCACCCAATCCGGAGTGGAGGCAGGCAAGGCCACGATTCAGCGTATCGACGCCGACATCAATGACAGCGAGCTGGTGGCGCCGCGCGATGGCCGCGTGCAGCTGCGCCTGGCCGAGCCGGGCGAGGTGGTGGGGGCAGGCGGGCGCGTGCTCAACCTGCTGGACCTGACCGACGTGTACATGACCTTCTTTTTGCCCGAAACGGTGGCGGGCCGTCTGGCCATCGGCACCGAGGCGCGCCTGGTGCTGGATGCCGCGCCAAACATGCCGGTGCCGGCCACCATCACCTTCGTGGCCAGTAGTGCGCAATTCACACCCAAGACGGTGGAAACCGCCAGCGAACGGCAAAAGCTGATGTTCCGCGTGAAGGCGCAAATCCCGGCCTCGCTGCTGCGCAAGTACCCGGATTATGTCAAGGTGGGCCTGCCCGGCGTGGCCTGGGTCAAGCTGGATCCGAAGGCGCCGTGGCCGGCTTCGCTGACGACCGGTCTGGCGAAGTAAGGGAGACATGCCATGACGAGGTCCGCAGCACCGGTGGCCCGCGTCGAGGGCCTGAGTCAGCGCTTTGGCAAGACCCTGGCGCTGGACAACTTGACGCTGGACATTCCAGCCAGCTGCATGGTGGGCCTGATCGGCCCGGATGGCGTGGGCAAATCCAGCCTGCTGGCCTTGCTGGCCGGCGCCCGCGTGATTCAACAGGGCAGGGTGCATGTGCTGGAGGGCGACATGGCCAGCAAGGCGCACCGCGACCGGGTCTGCCCGCGCATTGCCTACATGCCGCAAGGCCTGGGCAAAAACCTGTATCCGACGCTGTCGGTGGAAGAAAACCTGCAGTTCTTCGCGCGCCTGTTCGACCAGGATGCCGCCGAGCGTCGCCGCCGCATCGATGACCTGACCCGCGCCACCGGCCTGTACCACTTCCTGTCGCGGCCGGCCGGCAAGCTCTCCGGGGGCATGAAGCAGAAGCTGGGCCTGTGCTGCGCCCTGATCCACGATCCGGATTTCCTGATCCTGGACGAGCCCACCACCGGCGTCGATCCGCTGGCGCGTGCGCAGTTCTGGGACCTGATCGAGCGCATCCGCAGCAGGCGTCCCCACATGAGCGTGGTCATCGCCACGGCCTACATGGACGAGGCGCAGCGCTTTGACTGGACCATTGCCATGGATGCCGGCCACATCCTGGCCCAGGACACGCCGCAGGGCTTGTTGCAGCGCACCGGCACCGAGAGCCTGGAACAGGCCTTCATCCGCCT
The DNA here is from genome assembly GCA_964413485.1 of uncultured Allobrachymonas sp. Classification (GTDB taxonomy): domain Bacteria; phylum Pseudomonadota; class Gammaproteobacteria; order Burkholderiales; family Burkholderiaceae_C; genus Brachymonas. The sequence continues at coordinate 148,578 of CAYPRU010000004.1, forward strand.
GCTGCCCGAGGAAAAGACGCGCGACTACCAACCGGTCGAGATTCCCCCGTTGCAGGCCGCAGCCGATGACATCGCCATCGAGGCCGAAGGCCTGACCATGCGCTTTGGCGATTTCGTGGCGGTGGACCACGTGAGCTTCCGTATCCGGCGGGGCGAGATTTTCGGCTTCCTGGGCTCCAACGGCTGTGGCAAGACCACCACCATGAAAATGCTCACCGGCCTGTTGACGCCCAGCGAGGGCCAGGCCTGGCTGTTCGGCAAGCCGGTGAACTCCAGCGATCTCGATACGCGCCGCCGTGTGGGCTACATGTCGCAGTCGTTTTCGCTGTATGGCGAGCTGACGGTGCGGCAGAACCTGGTGCTGCATGCTCGCCTGTTCGACGTGCCCGAAACGGAAGTCGAGGGGCGCGTGCAGGACATGCTGCAGCGCTTCGGCCTGGAGGACGTGGTGGAGCGCCTGCCCGATACCTTGCCGATGGGCATGCGCCAGCGCTTGTCGCTGGCGGTGGCCATGGTGCACCAGCCGCACATGCTGATCCTGGACGAGCCCACCTCGGGCGTGGACCCGATTGCGCGCGACCACTTCTGGCGCCTGCTGGTGCAGCTGTCGCGCGAGGACAAGGTCACCATCTTCATCTCCACCCACTTCATGAACGAGGCGGAACGCTGCGACCGCATGTCCATGATGCACGCCGGCCGGGTGCTGGACAGCGACGTCCCTGAGCAGCTGGTGGCCAAACGCGGCGCGCAGACGCTGGAGCAGGCCTTCATCGGCTATCTGCTCGAAGCCGATGCCGCCCAGGCCGGGGTGGACCAGGCTGCGCCTGATGTCCACCAGCCAGCGCTGCTGGCACCGGAAGGGCAGGATGTGCAGGGGGGGCAGCGCAAGCGTTTCAGCCTGCAGCGTCTGCTGAGCTATGCCTGGCGCGAAGGGCTGGAGCTGCAGCGCGACCCGGTGCGCGCTGCCATGGCCCTGTTCGGATCGGTATTGCTGATGCTGATCATGGGCTACGGCATCACCATGGACGTGAACGACCTGCGCTATGCGGTGCTGGACCGTGACCAGACCAGCCTCAGCCGCAACTACACGCTGAGCCTGTCGGGGTCGCGCTATTTTGTCGAACAGCCGCCGCTGCGGGACTATGCCGATCTGGACCAACGCCTGCGCAATGGCAACATTTCCCTGGCCATCGAGATACCGCCGGGTTTTGGGCGCGACCTGCTGCGCGGACGGCCAGCAGAAATCGCGGCCTGGGTCGACGGATCGATGCCGCAGCGTGCCGAAACCGTGCAGGGCTATGTGCAGGGCATGCACATGAGCTGGCTGGCAGAGCAGTCGCGGCAGAGGCTGGGCAGCGCCAGTGCCGGCCATGCCAATATCGCCTTGCGCTATCGTTACAACCCCAATGTGGAAAGCCTGCCGGCCATGGCGCCGGCCGTGATGCCGCTGTTGCTGTTGATGCTACCGGCCATGCTGACGGCGCTGGCGGTAGTGCGTGAACGTGAGCTTGGCTCCATCATCAACCTGTATGTCACCCCCGTCACGCGCACCGAATTCCTGCTGGGCAAGCAAATGCCGTATGTGCTGCTGACCATGGTCAACTACCTGTGCATGGTGCTGGTCACGGTGGTCCTGTTCAAGGTGCCGATCACCGGCAGCTTTCTGGTCATGACAATAGCTGCCTTCCTGTACAGCCTGATTGCCACCGGTATCGGTCTGGTCGCATCCACCTTTACCAAAAGCCAGGTGGCGGCCATGTTCCTGACCATGGTCGGCACCATGGTGCCCGCGATCCAGCTGTCGGGCCTGACCAACCCGGTGTCCTCGCTGGCTGGCATGAGTCGCTGGGTCGGGGAAGTGTTTCCTGCCACGCATATGATCGCCATCAGCCGCGGTGTATTCAACAAGGGGCTTGGCATGGAAGAGCTGGCTGGTTCGCTGCTGGTCATGTCGCTGGCCATCCCCGTGGTGATCGGCCTTTCCGTGGCGCTGCTGAAGAAACAGGACCAGTGACATGCAACGCCACCTGAAAAACACCTGGCTGCTGGGCCAAAAGGAAATCTGGAGCCTGCTGCGCGAACCGCTGATGCTGGTGCTGATCGTGTACACGTTCACCGCCTCCATCTACACTGCGGCCACCGCGCTGCCTGATACCCTGAACAACGCCGCCATCGCCGTTGTCGACGAAGACCGTTCGGCATTGTCGGCGCGTATCGTGGCGGCCTTCTATCCACCGGATTTCGTGCCGCCGCGCATGATCTCGCGTGACGAGATGGATATCGGCATGGACCATGGCGAGTTCACCTTCGTGCTCGACATCCCGCCCAACTTCCAGCGGGATGTGCTGGCAGGCCGTACGGCCGACGTGCAACTCAATGTGGACGCCACACGCATGAGTCAGGCCTTTGCCGGCGCCAACCATGTCAGCCTGGTGGTCAACGGTGAAGTCAATGAATTCGTGCAGCGCCAGCGCGCTACCATGCAATTGCCGGTGGACCTGCAGGTGCGCGCCCGTTTCAATCCGACGCTGGAGCGCAGCTGGTTCGGCGGGGTGGTGGAACTGATCAACCAGGTGACCATGCTGACCATCATCCTGACCGGGGCGGCGCTGATTCGCGAGCGCGAGCACGGCACCATCGAGCACCTGCTGGTGATGCCGGTCACGCCGGGTGAAATCATGGTTGCCAAATGCTGGTCGATGGGGCTGGTGGTGCTGCTGGCCACCGCATTGTCTTTGCAGTTTGTGGTGCAGGGAGCGTTGCATGTGCCGATCGAGGGATCGGTGCCGCTGTTCTTGTTCGGCGCGGCGCTGAGCATGTTTGCCATGACCTCGCTGGGCATCTATATGGCCACCCTGGCGCGCACCATGCCGCAATTTGGCCTGCTGCTGATGCTGACGCTGATGCCGATGGAAATGTTGTCTGGGGGCAGCACGCCGCGCGAAAGCATGCCTCAACTGGTACAGGATATCATGATGCTGTCGCCGACCACGCACTTTGTGTCGCTGGGCCAGTCGATACTGTTTAGAGGCGCCGGCCTGGATGTAGTCTGGCCTTCGTTGGTGGCACTGCTGCTCATTGGCTGCGTGCTGTTTTGGCTGTCGTTGCAGCGCTTCCGACGCACGCTCAGTTCCATGGCATGAGCATGTACACTATTATTTATATCTATAACTTCTGGAGGAGAAACCATGAATCCGATCGATAACAGCTTGCCGCTGACCTTGCTCAAGGCTCAACTCGATTTTCAGCTGCAGATGCTGCAGCTGATGAGCGAGAGCACCCGGTTCTGGCTGCAAATGGGGGCTCCGCGCGGCGCCCAGCCGGCCGAGCAGTCCAAACCGCCCCTGTTCGAGTACATGCAGCAGCCGGTCAACTGGTCGACGCTGGGCACGTTGCCCAACCAAGCGGTCTGGGGCCAGTTCAGCGGCAATTTGGGCGATGTGCAGTCGCTGCAACGCTATGTGCTCGAAAACCAGATGGCCATGGCGCAGAACATGCGTGACGCCATGGGCGCATGGCAAAAGGGGTTCCTGGGCGTGATCGGCAACCAGCAGGCAGCGGCCTCGCAGGAACCGGCACAGCCCGCAGCTGCCAGCCCGCTGGAACTGCAAGCGCCTGTGGTTGATGTCAAAGTGGAAAGTTGAAGGAGCAGGCGTACCGGGGAGCGGGAAGGCCGTGGTAATGTGCGCTGCGTTTTGGCTGTTGCCCAGCGGATGCCGCCAAAAATGAACGGCCACGGTTCGGCTGGGGTCGCTGATTGACCAGCAAGACTGGCTGACCGCGTACTGCGTACATTCCTATCTCTTGCAGGAACCCAAGGAAGCGGCGCGCCGCTTCCTGCGTTGGGTCAACTTTGAGCGGCCTGCAGTTGCGCGGCACTGGCGGCTGCCTGAACGGCGGCCTGTTCCCGTCTCAGATGGCCGATCAGCGGTTGGGCATCATCGCGCTGTCCCCATTGGTCAAAGCAGACGATGTCTTCGATTGGCAGGCGCGGCAGCCAGCCGGCCGCTTCCAGTTCCGGTTTCGCATGGAAGTGGCTGACATAGCCGACGCACAAATAAGCGATCGGCGTGATGCCCTTGGGGATGCCGAGCGCTTCCTGCAATGCGGCCTGGTGAAAAATGCTCACCCAGCCGACGCCGAGACCTTCCGCGCGCGCTGCGAGCCAGAGGTTCTGCACAGCGCAGACGCTGCTGTAGAGGTCCATCGTTTTCATGTGCGTGCGCCCGATCACCACCGGGCCGGTACGCGCGCGGTCGCAGGTGATGCAGATGCCGATCGGCGATTCGAGGATGCCTTCCAGCTTGAGTGTCTTGTAGGTTTCGCGCTTTTCGTCTTCGAACATCTCGGCAGCCTCTGCATGTGCCTTGGCGAAGGCCGCGTGGACCTTGCGCTTGACCTCGTCCGCCTGCACGACGAGGAAGTTCCACGGCTGCATGAAGCCGACCGAAGGCGCATAGTGGGCCGCCATGAGGATACGGCTCAGCACCTCGTCGGGAACGGGTTTGGGCAGGAACTGCCCGCGCACATCGCGACGCGAGAAGATGGTCTGGTAGATGGCGTCGCGCGCACTGGCGCTGAAAGCGTGCGCATCGGAAACGGCGGATTCGGTCTGCATGGTATTCCCCTTGTCAAAAGTGAGCGCCTCACCCGGCCTGGCGGGGCACGAACTTTCCAGGCCGGTCTTCTGACTTGGGATCACCTGCCATCGGCGCCTTCCCGGTTTTCACCAGTGGCGTCTGCCGACGACATCCTCCTTACAGCGTTGGGCACGTGGCGGATTTTCACCGCCTTCCCGATTCTTCCTGCGCGGTGAAACGCAGGACACCTGAAGGGACTGGATGATGCGCGAGGGGCTGGCAGTTGTCAAGAATGCATGCTGGCGTGCGGGGTCGCTGCGTCCCCCGCTTGCTGCAGCTTTTCGGGCTTGCGGTGATAACTGGGCTCGTCGCTGATGCGGTCGCTTTCGGCCTTGCCGTTCCACTTGGCGTTGCCTGCTGCGGCGCCGGTCAGTGCCATGGGCGTCTCCTGCGGTATGTCTGAAGTAATTTGTGATAAATGATGGTTGTGGTAGATTTTTTACCGCAAGATTTACCGCAAAAATTTCTGCAACCTGTTGGACTGTCCCGGACAGCAAAAAAGCCCGCTCCAGAGGGAAACGGGCTTGTTTTTGGACTGTGCTGGATGGTGTTGGACTGATTTTTGGTACCACCAACAGGAATCGAACCTGTATCTAGCGCTTAGGAGGCGCTCGTTCTATCCATTGAACTATGGCGGCACTGCGCCCAAGGCGCACACAGACCGCTATTGTACCGGCTCGCAGACGCTGGGCGCAGCACCACGGGTTCAGCGCCTGTAGCCATGGTGCACATCCATGAGGCCTTGCTAATAATACTGGCACGCTGCTGGCCCATTGCGGGTTAACCTGCAAGGGCGAGCCTGCTGGTTCAGGGCATGATGCTTGCATTCCCAATGACTTTCGCAGAGCCGCCATGACGCTAGCCCATCCGATCGCCACCGAGAACGATATCGTGACAGACGCCCGCAATTGGGACCATCACCCCTTGTATCTGACCGTGCAGCCTGACTCTGACATGGCCGGCCAGTGGGAGTGGGTGATTCTGGAGCAAGACGGCAATGAGCTGACCCTGCACGCCGAGTCCGAAGGCAGTTTTGCCAGCTTTGACGAAGCCCTGCGCGCCGGAGCTCTGGCCTATGCCCTGCATGCCGGCCAGGACTACGAGGACGAAGGCGCCGAGCCGATGGGCAGTGTGAGCGGCGTGGGGTACACCGAATAAGGCCCGGGCAGTCGGCTGCCACAGGACGGCCATGAATGGACCGATTCCCTGCCCGCATCACGGCGCCACTTCAGGCGCACCACGCCTTCAGAAAGCCCGATCGTAGTTCCAGGTGTAGATCAGGTCGATGCCGGTGTACTCGCCGGTCTGGCCGCGCAGGCGCAGGCGCCGGTTGATGTCGTAGAAGAAGTACAGCGTGCCCATGGCGGCATTCAGGCCGTGCTCGTACGACATGTAGAAGTTGCGCGAGAAGCGCTTGCCTACCAGCATGCTGCCACCGGCCACGCTGCCGTCCTTGGCGCCATTGAAGGACAGTTCGTCCAGCCCGAAGGCATCGGCCAGGCCGCCGGTAATACCGCCGCCGCTGCCCGCCAGCAAGGACAGCGCTGCTTGTTGCAGCAGGGCGGCATCGGCGGCGCCGGTGGAGGATCGGCCCAGCACCAGCCAGGACAGTTTTTCCGAATCAGGCATGGCCGGATCGGAGAACAGCTGCACCAGCGGCAGCTGCGCCGTGCCGCGGATACGCACCCCCACGCGCATGTCCGAGCCCAGGTTGGGGCGGATGGCCGTGATGTCGAGGTTCGGGTTGTCGAGCGCATTCAGGAAGTCAATGCGACCGCGTTCGATCTGCAGATCCTGCCCGTAGGCACGGAAGGTGCCGCGGTCGGTGCGGATGGTGCCTGTCAGGCGGGGCAGGGATTGCAGCGTGGCGCCATTCTGTACCTGCAGCCGCCCCCGCAGGCGTGTATCCAGCCCCAAGCCGCGCACCCGGAAGTCATCTCCCATGTCGATACCGATCTGGATGTCGGGCACGATGGTGGCGTTGGTCTGGCGCGTGCCGGCGCGCACGCGCGGATCCTGCTGCACAGCACGCACTTCGGTGTTCGCAGCAGGGGCGGTCTGGCCACCCTTGGCGACCGAACCGGCAGCGCTAGTGGTGCCAGCAGTGCGTGCGGCAGGCGCTGGCAGGGCGGATGCCGCATTGCGGCCAGGCTTGAGCACGATGTCGCTGGCAGCATCCGGAGGCGTGACCGCAGCGCTGGCGCGCTGCGCCGTTTGCGCCAATGCCGCGCGCGGATGCCGTGCACTGGGCTTGATCACCACGTCCGTGTCCAGTTTGGGCGCGCCGCCCGTGCTGGGCAGTTCGATCAAGGCGCGGTCGACGCGGATATCGCCGCGCATGGACAGGCGCAGATCGGCCAGCTGGGTGTTGACCGTACCGGACAGCATGATCTGCCGCTCAGGCATGGAGGAAACCTGCAGCCGGTTCAGCTGTGTGTTCAGCGATACCCGCAATGATTGCAGCAAGGAACCGCCGCCGCCCCACGACACACTGCCGCCCATGTTGACCGTGCCGCCTGGCAGCCGGTTGGCTGCCGGGCCCTGCAAGGTCAGCGCGTCGATGTCCAGGCGCTGGCCGTTGATGCGCGTGCGCAGCGTGCCGTGGCTGAATTCGATGCCTTCCACCACGGAGCGCACGCCCAGGTTGTCGGCCTGCAGCGTACCGTAGACCAGCGGCGCCTGCAGCGTGCCGCCGAAGGTGGTGTTGGCCTGCAGCGTACCGCGCAGGCGCCAGCCCGGCGGTGCGAAAATGCTCCACATGCCCATGCGCGGCAGATTGGCCTGCAGGCTGCCGCTCAGCGGCGCATTGGGCGGCAGCGTCCAGCCGCTGCCGCTGGAGGACAGGCGGGTGGTGAGTAGCGCGCTGGCCGTACCGGCATTGACGCTGTCCCATTGCAGCCGGGTTTGCAGCTGGCCGCCGTTGCCCTGCAGTTCCAGCCGTGCCTGGCGCACGCCGGCAGACACCCGGCCGCGGCCGCCGACGTCGCTGGCCAGCACCGTCAGGTCGCCTTTGCTGCGCTCGACCACGGCATGCACGCGCATGGTATTGCCCAGCTGCACATCCCAAGTGCCGGCCAGCGCCATGTCACCGGCCAGGCCGCTGCCGCTGATCGAACTGCTCATCAGGGCATCCAGCCATTCCAGCGGAATATCGCCCAGCTGGCCCTTGCTGCTGAGGGTATGGCTGTTGCCGCTTCGCACGTAGCGGATCGGCTCGGCCGCGATGAAAGCCTGCCCCGGCACCGAGCCACCCAGCTGGATGCGGAGGGCGCTGGTGGTGGCCTGCAGCGTGCCGTTGTCCTGTTGCAGGCGGATCTGCACCGGCTGGACCAGGCTGGCCTGCCACTGCTTGTTCTGCAGGGTATCGGCCAGTTGTAGCTGCGTGGCCTGCAGATCGGCGCGCCAGCCCTGCGCCAGCTTGCCGGCACTGCCGCGCAACGCCAGGCGGATGTCGCGCGTGCCCTGCTGAGCCTGGCTGCGGGCGTCGATGGCCGCATTGGCCAGCGTGCCGTTGATGCCGAGCTGGGTATCGCGGATGAACCAGGTGGCGCTGTCTGGCTGCCCTGCCTGGCGCAAGCTCACCACGGGCGCCGCCAGCTTGCCCTGCACCTGCATGTTGCGGCCGTTGTTCTGCCAGCCGCCGTGCCAGGTGGCATCCAGCGACAGGCTGCCGCTGGCCTGCTGCTGGCGCAGGCTTTCGGTACCTGGCCATTGCTGCAGCCACTGCAGGGTGTGCTGCAGATTGCCTACAGCCAACTGCAGCGCTCCCTGGCCCTGGTCGGCGCCGATGCTGCCCTTGATCTTGCCGGTGGTGCCGGGCAAGGCCAGTGTCAGGTCGGCCGTCCCCGATTGCGCGGACAGGGCATAGCTGGCGCTGCCTTGCAGCGCTGCATCGCGGGCGCGTGCCAGCAATCTGGACAAGGTCAGGGTCTGCGCGTGCCAACGGCCTTGCAGGTCGATCACGTCCACGGCCATGCCTTTGGCACGGCTGCCGCCTTCGGAGCGCAGCAGTACGCTGAAATCGATCGGTGCAGTGGCCAGCTGTTGGGCATCGTTCAAAGGTGCGTGCGCCTGCAGTTCGCCACTGATGGGGGCGGCGGCGAAACGGCTATCGATCAGGCCGGGGTTGAGACGCTGTACCTCGATGTCGCCGGTCCAGCCTTGTGCCGGGCGGTATTGGCCCTGTCCCTGCAGGCGACCGCCAGCTGGACCCTGGTCCAGCAGCAGCCGGCGGATGTCGAGTGCGCCGTGGTAGTAGTGCAATTCGGCGTCGAGCTGACGTACCGGCAGCAGGCCCTTGTCGAGCGCGCCGCTGTCGTCATTCTGCGCCTGCAGCGTGGCCTGCCAGCGCTGGTCGCCCAGAAAGCCCAGCATGCCGGGCGCCTGGACGTTGGAGGAAGCCGACGGCGCAGAAGCCGTTGCTGCCGGCGCGGAAGCCGCCGACGGGGCGGCCGCCTCTTCCGAAACTGGTTCCAGCTTCAACCGGCCTTGCAGCCGCGTGCGCGGCGCACTGGGAACAAAGGCCTGCACATCGAGCTGCTGCCACTGGGCCCTGGCATGGGCCAGCGGCTGCGTGCGCCAGGGGTGCACGCCGGCCTGTACCTGCACGCGCGTGCCCTGGCCGGCTGTGGCTGCTGCGGCGGCGGCAGTCGGCGCCACACTGGCCTCCACGTTCAGCAGGGCATCGATGCCGGACAGGGTGCCATTGATGTCGGCATGGGCTTGCAGGTACTGCTCGGGCATGGTACTGCTGGCAGGCAGCGTGAGCAGGCCGTTGGCGCTGATTTCGGTGCGCATCGGTGCGCGCCCGTCCAGGCTGGCTTTGCCCTGGTAGGTGCCATTGGCCACGGCGAGCGCGTCCAGCTGCAGCTGGTGCTCGGCGGTGATGCGGTCGTAGCGGTAGTTGCCCGCGATGCGGGTCAGGACCGTGTCCCGGGTGGGGTGTGGCGGGGCGGCCTCGGTCTGCAGGTCGATCTTGCCCTCCTTGACGGTGCTGGCAGCGAGCTGTGCAGCCGACGCGATCAGCGCACTGGCGGGTGCCGCTGCGGGCGGTACCTGCAAACGCTCGGTGCGGCGCGCCTGCTCCTGCTGGCGCTCTTCGCGTTTGGCCTGTTCCGCCTTGCCTTGTGCCTGCTCTGGCGATTGGGCGCGGATGTTTTCGGTGTCGGGTTTGCCCACGATGCGCAGGGTGTCGATGCGGAAGGGCAACTCCACGCTGATGGGCAGGGTCAGCGACTGCATGGGCTGCTTGGGGGCTGTCAGCGGCTTGGCCATGCGCGTGTCCTGCAGTGTGGCAGTTTGCACTTCTACCTTCTGGAAGCGGGTGGCACGGTCCCACAGGGCGGCCAGTTCCCACTCGATCTGCACATTGTCGAAGGTCATCACCAGCTCGCCGCCGGTGTAGCCGTCGGCATCGATGCCCTGGCTGGTCCAGACCAGGCGCCGGATGTGGCCGCCCTGGCGCACCGTGCCGCTGACGCCATCGGCCTGCAGCGCCATGTGCGCCGGCAGGTAGCCCTGGATGATGCGCAGCACGGTGGCCAGCGACTGGTCGCGTGCCGACCATTGCCACAGGCCGACCCCCAGCAGGGTCACCGCCAGCACCAGCGCCAGCAGGCCCCAGGCGCTCCAGCGTGCAGCGCGTCGCGCCACATGCGCCATGCGCTGGCGGTGCGTGCGCACCGGTGCGGCTGGCGCAGTGCCGGGCGTGGGGCTGGTGGAAGGATCGGGGGCAGTCATCAGAAGCGGAATCCCAGATTGAGGTGCAGCCGGAACTCGTGCGATTTCAGGCCGTAGCCCACTGACATCTGGACCGGGCCGACCGGGCTGCGCCACAGGGCGCCGGCCCCCACGCCCACCTTGAGCGGCTGTAGGTCGCTCACCTTGTCGGCGACCGAGCCGGCATCCACGAACACCACGCTGTCCCAATCGGTGGGGCGGCCACGCAGGAATACCGGGCGACGGTATTCCAGGCTGCCGGCGACCATGTAGCGGCCCGGTGTGATCAGGCCGTTGTCGGTGCGCGCGCCGATCTTCTGGTAGCCGTAGCCGCGTACGGTGGCGTCACCTCCGGTGAGGAACAACAGGCTGGACGGCAGCACCGCATCGTCACGGGCAAAAACGCCGCCTGCATCCAGCCGCAGTACCAGTTCGCCATTCTGCCGTTTGGCGGCCATGGCCGGTGTCGGTGCCAGCAGCAGCGGCTGCTGGGTGGTCAGGGCATCGGCATTACCGGTGGCCACGGCCTTGAGGTCCCGGGGCATCGGCACAGCCTGGCGCAGGCCTTCGCGCAGCGATTCGTCCAGTGACAGAAAGCCCAGGTAACGGGCGGTGGCACGGGTGAATGGGCGGTAGCTGGGCTGGATGGTGGTGCCGCCGCCCAGCTCCAGCCCGATGCCATAGCCGCTGGTGGGGAAGGTCTGGCTGTTGAAGCGGCGGTAGGTCCAGATGTAGTTGGCGCTGAGCGCCTGGGAGCTTTCGCGCGTGCCATCGTCGAAGCGGCGCTGGCTGTGGTCGTACGAAAGGTACCAGGTGCGGTCGATCTGCTTTTCCTGCTTGGTGCGGCCCACGCGCAGCTGCTGGCTGGTGGTGGTGACGTCACTCAGCTTTTCGCGGTTGATGTTGCCGCTGACGGTCCAGCGCCATAGATTGTCGTCCGGCGGCGCCATCAGGCTGCTGCCGAACGATTGCAGCTTCTGGTCGACCGACACCTTGGTCAGGGCGCGCCAGCCGAAAATCGGGTCCTTGTTGTGCATATGGTCGAGCGACAGGCGTGGCCCGCGGTCGGTGCTCATGCCCGCGCCGAGCACCAGCCGCTGCAGCTTGGCTTCCTGCACCTGTACCAGCACCGGTGCTTGCTCCGGATCCACGCCTTCGCTGGTGTCGATGCTGACGAAGGCGCCGTTGTAATAGCCGCTGTCCAGCAGGCGCTGCTGGGCATCGACCATGTCGGACAGGCGGTAGTCGTCGCCGGTGCGCACCTGCGCCAGGCGTTCGATGATGACCGGGGCGTAGCGTTCATTGCCCTTGATCTGCACCGGGCCGTAGCGGAACACCGGGCCGGAGTCATAGCGCACGTGCAGCTCCGCGCTGCTGTTGTCCGGATCTATCAGGGCCTGGCTGTCTGTCAGCCTGGCAGTGGGAAAGCGCTGCGAATGCAGGCTGCGCAAGGCCATGGTCTTGGAGTGGCTCCATTCGGTCTGCGTGAAAGTGTCGCCCACCGGCAGGGTCCAGCCGGCATAGATATCCAGCAGCTGGTCACGCGCCGGTTCGTAAGTGTAGATCGCCCCGTCGAACTGCAGATCCAGTGTGTCGACCTTGGTCGGCGGACCGGGATCGATGTGGATCACCACCTTGGGCCGGGTGCCGGGGTGGTCCACATTGTCGAGCAACTCCTGCCGGATCTCTGGAGTGAAGTGGCCTTGCGTTGCCAGCAGCTGGCGGATGTTGATGTCGGAGCGCGTCAGCAATTCGCGCAGCTCGGCCTGGTCCAGGTCGGATACGCGCTGGTAGCGCTTCAGGTCGAGGTGGCGCTGCACCAGCTCACGGATGTCGTCATTGGCAGTGTCGATGCGGATGTCGAACGCATTGCCGTCCTGTACCGGAGCAAAGTCGGCCTCATCCTGGGCGGCTGGCGCAGCTTGCCCTTGTGCCAGATCGGCGGCGGCCTGCGGCCGGGCACTGACGCTGGTATTGCCAGCCTGCGGCTGCGGTGCCAGCGCACTGGCCGTGGCGGCGCCGGTTTGTGCCAGCGCGCCCACCATGCAGGTGGCCAGCACCGTGCCGGCCAGCAGGCGCAGGCGCAACAGCGGAGCAGGGCAGAGGCAGGGTCTGGCGTTGGGGGGTGGCAAGGGGCAACACGGCAGGTGCGGCCGCAAATCAGCCGCACACACAACAACCTGAAAGTGGAATCGATAGCAGGACTTTAGCGCATTTGCGTGATGCCACGCGTCTGGTTGCAGCTGTTACAGCAGGGTGCGCATGCCCCGTTCCAGCCCCTGCAGCGTCAGCGGCACCATTCTGTCGTGGCCGATGATCTGGCGGATGATGTCGATGCTTTGCCGGTACTGCCACACGCCCTGCGGCTCGGGATTGATCCAGATGTGCTTGGGAAAGGCCTGCAGCAGGCGCTGCAGCCACACGGCGCCGGCTTCCTCGTTGTTGTATTCCACGCTGCCGCCTGGCTGCAGGATTTCGTACGGGCTCATGGTGGCATCGCCCACGAACACCAGCTTGTAGTCCTTGTTGTACTTGCGCAGGATGTCCCAGGTGGGAAACTTCTCGGCGTAGCGGCGCCGGTTGTTCTTCCACATGTAGTCGTACACGCAGTTGTGGAAGTAGTAAAAGTCCAGGTGCTTGAATTCGGTCTTGGCGGCACTGAATAGTTCTTCCACGCGCTGGATGTGGTCGTCCATGGTGCCGCCAACATCCATCAGCAGCAGCACCTTGATGGCGTTGTGGCGCTCGGGCTGCATGCGGATGTCGAGCCAGCCGGCGTTGGCCGCGGTGGCGCGGATGGTGTCGTCCAGTGCCAATTCCTCGTGCGCGCCCTGGCGCGCGAATTTGCGCAGCTTGCGCAGCGCCATCTTGATGTTGCGCGTGCCCAGTTCCTGGGCGTCGTCATAGTCGCGGAAGGCGCGTTTTTCCCAGACCTTGACGGCGCTGCGGTTGCGGCTGCTGCCGCCGATGCGGATGCCGGCCGGGTTGGTGCCGCCATGCCCGAACGGACTGGTGCCGCCGGTGCCGATCCACTTGCTGCCGCCGGCGTGGCGTTCCTTTTGTTCCTCCAGGCGCTTCTTGAGCGTCTCCATCAGCTCGTCCCAGCCCATTGCTTCGAGCTTGGCCTTTTCCTCGGGAGTGAGCAGCTTCTCGAAGGTCTGTTGCAGCCAGTCGGTCGGGATCTCCTTCAGGATCTCGCCCACCTGCTCGACACCCTTGAAATACAGCGCGAAGGCCTGGTCGAACTTGTCGAAATGGCGCTCGTCCTTGACCAGGCAGGTGCGTGCCAGATAGTAGAAATCGTCCAGCGTGCAGGCTTCGCTGGCGGGGCCCACGACCTGGGCCTGCAGCGCCTCGAGCAGGGTCAGGAACTCACGTACCGAAACCGGCACCTTGGCGTGGCGTAGTGCCTGGAAGAAAGGGATCAGCATGGGGTTTCCTTGTAGGTGGCCAGGCGGTACAGCAGTTGCGCCCTTGCCTCGGGCCATTCACCGGCAGCCATGCTGTACATCACGGTGTCGCGCACGGTACCGTCGCGACGCAACGCGTGGTGGCGCAGTACGCCGTCGCGCCGGGCACCCAGGCGCTCGATGGCACGCTGGCTGGCAAAGTTGAAATTGTCGGTACGCCAGCCCACCAGCGCCGCGCCCAGTGTGTCAAAGGCATGTGCCATCAGCAACAACTTGCAGCTGGTGTTGACATGGCTGCGCTGCACGCTGCGCGCGTACCAGGTGTAGCCGATTTCCAGCCGCCGGATGGCTGGCACGATGTCATGGTAGCTGGTGCTGCCCAGCACGTGGCCGCTGGTTGCGTCGAGCACGGCAAAGGCCATCCGGTGGCCCGCCGCGCGCATCTGCAGCGCCGTGTCTATGTAGCCGGCTTCCTCGCCCGGTGCCGGCACGCTGGTGATGCGCAGCTTCCACAGCTCGCCGTCACGCGCAGCGGCGGCCAGTGCGTCCGCGTGCTGCATGCCGAGCGGCTCCAGCCGCACGCCGTTGCGAGAAAGAACGACAGGCTGAACCCAGGCGGGCGAGGTGGTCATGCAAGGCTCCTGCAGCTGCGGCATTACACCGGGTCGATGTGCGTCATCACGTTCATCACATTGGGCATGCCCTGCAATACGGCATTGCGTGCCTTCAGCGCGATGTCGTGGCCTTCGCGCACGTTGATCGTGGAAACGACCTCGATGTGCACATCGGTCAGTATCATGTCACCCACCTTGCGCGTGCGCAGGTCATGCAGGCCGGATACACCAGGCGTTGCCAGGATGATGTCGACGATTTGCTGGTTGTCCGCAGCATCTGCGGCGCGGTCCATCAGGTCATCCAATGCGCTCCAGGTGAATTTCCAGCCCATGCGCAGCACGAACAGACCCACCACCAGCGCAGCAATCGGATCCAGAATCGGGTAGCCCATCAGACTGCCGCCAATGCCGGCCAGCGCGACCAGTGACGATGCCGCGTCCGAGCGCGCATGCCAGGCATTGGCTACCAGCAGCGAGGAGCGTACGCGCTGCGCCACTGCCAGCATGTAGCGGAACAACAGCTCCTTGGCGATCAGCGCGGCGGCGGCTACATACAGCGCAGCCGGCCGGGCCGGCTGTATCGCTTCGGGTGCCAGCACCTTTTGTATGCCGGCCCACAGCATGCCGCCAGCCACTGCCAGCAGCAGTATGCCGATGACCAGCGAGGCTGCGTTTTCGTAACGGTAGTGGCCATAGTGGTGGCCAGCGTCGGAACGGGCGCCGCTGAAGCGGTTGGCGATCAGCACCACAAAATCGGCCACCAGATCGGACAAGGAATGCAGGCCGTCGGCCACCAGCGCCTGCGAATGGGCCACCAGGCCGGTGGCGACCTGCGCTGCGGACAGGCCGATGTTGACGCCTACACTCACCCAGGTGCTGCGGCTGGCAGCCCTGGCACGTTCTGCAGCGTTGACGGTTTCACTGTCGTCCAGCAGCATGGCTGAATCTTCGATGGAAGGCATGGTGGTTCAGCGGTTGCGGTTTTGCATGGCGATCAGCTTGTCGAACAGCGCCACGTCCTGTTCGTTCTTGAGCAGCGCGCCCAGCATGGGCGGCAGCTGCATCTTGCCGCCGGCGCCGGCCTGCAGGGCCGCAGGGGGTACGTCTTCGGCCAGCAGCAGCTTGAGCCAGTCCAGCAGTTCGGAGGTGGAGGGCTTTTTCTTGATGCCGGGAATACCGCGCAGCGTGGCAAAGGCTTCCAGCGCCGCGGCCAGCAGGTCCTGGCGCAGACCCGGAAAATGCACCGCCACGATCTTCTGCAGTGTTTCGGTGTCCGGAAACTGGATGTAGTGGAAGAAGCAGCGGCGCAGGAAGGCGTCCGGCAGTTCCTTTTCGTTGTTGGAGGTGATGAACACCAGCGGACGGTGTTTGGCCTGGATCAGCTCGCGTGTTTCGTAGCAGTAGAACTCCATGCGGTCGAGCTCGCGCAGCAGGTCGTTCGGGAATTCGATGTCGGCCTTGTCGATCTCGTCGATCAGCAGCGCCACCGGCTGGTCGGCGGTAAAGGCCTGCCACAGCACACCCTTGACGATGTAGTTCTGGATGTCCTTGACACGGTCATCGCCCAGCTGCGAGTCGCGCAGGCGGTTGACGGCATCGTATTCGTACAGGCCCTGCTGCGCCTTGGTGGTGGACTTGATGTGCCACTGCAGCAGCGGCATGCCCAGCTCGTGCGCTACCTCTTCGGCCAACATGGTCTTGCCGGTGCCTGGTTCGCCCTTGACCAGCAGCGGGCGCTTGAGCGTGATGGCGGCATTGACCGCCAGTTTCAGATCGTCGGTGGCAACGTAGCGGGAGGAGCCCTGGAATTTCATGGTTGTGAACGCGTGCAGATTGTCGGGATCAGCGGGCGGCGCCCGCCGGTTCATTTGATGGTAATGCCATGCAGCTCCGAATTGGCTGGCGGATACTTCAGATCGAGTCCGCGCAAGGTTTCACGCACCAGCGTGGCAATCATCAGGTTGCGGTGCGTCTTGCTGTCGGAGGGAATGATGGTCCAGGGCGCCCAGGGTGTGCTGGTGGCGCCAAGCAGGGCCGCGTAGGCCGCGTCGTAGTCGTCCCAGCGCTTGCGCGCCTCGAGGTCATCGATGTTGAATTTCCAGTGCTTGTTCGGGTCGTCCACACGTTCCTGCAGGCGCAGGCGCTGTTCTTCCTTGCTGATGTGCAGCATGCACTTGATGATGACGGTGCCGTTTTCGGTGAGCATGCGCTCGAAATCGTTGATCTGGGCGTAGCGCTGCCAGGTGGTTTTTTCGTCGATCCAGCCCATGACCACGGGTACCAGCACGTCTTCGTAGTGGCTGCGGTTGAACACCACCAGCTCGCCATCGTGCGGCATGGCGGCGTGGATGCGCCACAGGTAGTCGTGTGCCCGTTCGATCGTGGAGGGGGCTTTCCAGCCCGTGGTGCGCACGCCCAGCGGGCTGGTGCGGCTGAACACGCCGCGCAGCGTGCCATCCTTGCCGGCCGCATCGCGGCCCTGCAGCACCACCAGCACCTTGTACTGGCAGCTGGCCAGCAGCACGTCCTGCAGCAGATTGATCTCTTCGGCCAGGGTGTCCACGGCGGCCCGGTCGATCGCCTTGTCGCCGGTCGAGAAAGGTTTGGCAGCCGGATCGAAAGCCTGTAGTTTGATGGGCTTGCCATTGCCGGCCTTGGTGACCGGCGGCTGCCATTGTTCGAACAATTCCTGCAACTTCTTGCTGTTGGTGGCCAAGGTGGGCTCCTTTCGTCGTCTCGTCAGTCTTGCGTGGCGCGACGCTGCACGCAGTCCAGATAGGCCTGGCCGTCGGGCGGACGGCCGGCGCGCTGGCTTTCCCATAGCATGCGGCCCAGGCAATCCATCACGTCGTGGTGGGCATCGTGCAGGTCGCGCTTGCGTGCGGTCAGCAGTTCGACGGCCTGGCGGATGCCGCGTGGCTGGTCGATGCTGCACTGTTCACTGATGGTCAGGTGCATGGATAGGTGCAGGAAAGGATTGGCCTGACCGGCCAGGTCGGGCTGCTGCATGGCGCGCAACGCCTGTTCCACATCGGCCAGATCGCCATGGTATTCGGGGTGCTGCTCGATCCATCCGGCCACCAGGGTTTCCATTGCGTCCAAGGGCTGGCCGGCACGCCATTTTGCGTAGATGGCACAGAAGTAGCGGCGCACATCGGCCTGGCTGGGTTGCATCAACATGGTCGGGAAACGCTCACTATGATTTCAAAAAAACATTCTTGCACGTTTCACGGCACACCTGTGCAGGATTATGCCCGGCGGCTGCCAGAAAACGCCTGTCTGCCCTAGCCTGCAGCGCCGATTGGCGCTACATTGATCAGTGCACTGGCAGCAGGGGCCGTGCGGTGGGCTGGAACGAGGAGGAAACCGGATGCCTGTGATCGTTGTTGTCAATCCCAAGGGAGGCGTGGGCAAGTCCACCATATCGACCAATGTGGCCGGCTACTATGCGTCCAGGGGCGCGCAGGTCATGCTGGGCGACGTGGACAAGCAGCAGACCTCGCGCTGGTGGCTGCAGCAGCGCCCCGCCACGGCCAGCACCATCCGGCCCTGGGACATCGACGACGACCACAAGCTCAAGGTGCCCAAGGGCGTGACGCACGTGGTGCTCGACACGCCGGCTGGGCTGGACGGCAAGGCGCTCAAGGAAGTGCTCAAGCTGGCCACCAAGGCCATCGTGCCGTTGCAGGCCAGCGTGTTCGACATGCACGCCACCAACGAATTCCTGGCCCATCTGGCCGACTACAAGAAGGCCGCGCGCATCGATATCGGGCTGCTGGCCATGCGCGTCAAGGAAAACACGCACTCGCTGCAGCATTTGCAGAAGTTCTGCAGCGACATGCCGTTTCCGCTGCTGGGCGTGGTGCGTGACACGCAAAACTATGTGCAGCTGGCGGCGCAGGGCCTGACCCTGTTCGACGTGGCGCCGGGCCGCGTGCAGCGCGACCTGCAGCAATGGGAGCCGATCTGCCGCTGGCTGGACGAGCCGGCCCGGCCACAGACTGCCAAAGCCGGCAAGGCCGCCGATCCCAACGCCTGGTATTGACTGCGGGGCATTTCCCTGGCGCCCTGCAGGGGCTGGCGGATTGCGTGATACTGTGCCGTTTCCATTTTCCTAAGAAAGGTCGGTCATGCATCAGCCCCTGGATGGCGCCGCTCTGGCGCAACTGTTCACCAACGCACGCACTGCCAATGGTTTTATCGACAAGCCGGTGGCTCCCGAGCTGCTGCAGCAGGTGTACGACCTGGCCAAGCTGGCGCCCACTTCCATGAACACCCAGCCCACGCGCTACGTGTTCCTGACGACGCCCGCAGCCAAGCAGCGCCTGATGCCGGCGCTGATGGGCGGCAATGTGAGCAAGACCGAGCAGGCCCCGGTGTGCGTCATCGTGGCCACCGACACGCAGTTTTACGAGCACATGCCGCAAATCTGGCACGGCGAAGGCGCGCGCGAAATGTTTGCCGGCAATGCTGCACTGGCCACCGCCACGGCCAACCGCAACGGCACGCTGGGCGGTGCTTACTTCATCATGGCGGCGCGCGCACTGGGCCTGGATTGCGGCCCGATGAGCGGTTTTGACGCGCAACGCGTGAACCAGGAGTTCTTCCCCGACGGCCGCTGGCAGGTGAACTTTCTGATCAACCTGGGCTATATCGACCAGAGCCAGACCTTCCCGCGCAACGGACGCCTGCCGTTCGAGACGGCCTGCCAGGTGCTGTAACGGCGACTGTATGCAGATCATCACCGACTGGCATTTCTATGCCTTTGCGGTGCCTGCGGTGCTGTTGCTGGGCATCAGCAAGAGCGGCTTCGGCGCGGGGTTTGGTGCCCTGGCCGTACCGCTGATGGCCATGAGCGTGAGTGTGCCTCAGGCCGCCGCCATCATGATGCCACTGCTGCTGGCGATGGACCTGATGGGCATCCGCGTGTTTCGCCGGCATGTGGACTGGCCGCTGTTCAAACGGCTGATCCCGTGGGCCTTGCTGGGCACCGTGATCGGCACCGTGCTGTTCCGCTTCCTGAGTGCGCCGGTGGTGGCGGGCATCGTCGGCGTGCTCACGCTGCTGTTCCTGGCGCAACGCCTGCTGTTTCCGCCGCGCGCCGACAACCATGTGCCGCCACACTGGGTGGGCAGCCTGCTGGCTACCACTTCCGGCTTCACCAGTTTCGTGGCCCATGCCGGCGGGCCGCCGATGGGCGCCTATGTGATTCCGTTGAGGCTGTCGCCGCTGCTGTTCACCGGCACCATGGCCTATTTGTTCTTCATCATCAACCTGAGCAAGTGGATTCCGTATGGCTACCTGGGGTTGTTGAACTGGCAGAACCTGGGCACTTCGCTGGTGCTGTTGCCGCTGGCGCCGATCGGCGTCTGGCTCGGCATGCGCATTGCCCACCGCATCAATCCATTGTGGTTCTACCGCATGGTGTATCTGGGTATGTTCCTGACCGGTATCAAGCTGGTGGCGGATGGGCTGATGAGCCTTTAAGCGCCACGTGGCTGTGGCGTGCGGGCAGCATCGCGACCAAACTGAGCGTTTCTGACGCTCACGGCGCCGCCTGCGCAAAGTCGCACTGGCGCCAGGCCTCGTACACCATCACCGCCACCGCATTCGACAGGTTCAGGCTGCGCTGCCCCGGGCGCATCGGCAGGCGCAGCCGCTGCGCCGGTGCAAATGATTCGCGGATTTCTGCAGGCAGGCCGGCCGTTTCGCAGCCAAACACCAGCCAGTCGCCAGGCTGGAAGCGGGCCTCGTAGGCCGAGTGCGATCCGCGCGTGGTCAGCGCAAACATGCGTGCCGGATCGGGCCGCATCTGGCGCAGGAAATCCTGCCAGCTGGCATGGCGCTGCACATCGGCATATTCATGGTAGTCCAGCCCGGCCCGGCGCAACTGCTTGTCGTCCATGCTGAACCCGAGTGGTTCAATCAGGTGCAGCTGGCTGCCGGTGTTGGCGCACAGGCGGATCACATTGCCGGTATTGGGCGGAATTTCGGGGTGGACCAGGACGACGTGGAGCATGCTGCGCAGTGTACGGCATGCTGTGGTGCACTCGGGAAAGTCCGGTTTTTGTACGATCGTGCATGCTTTACGATACGCACCGCATGTATAGCTTGTGTGCTACATGCATTTGCGTGCGAATGCGATCGGGTGGCAATGGGCAAAATATCCGTGTTTACCCGTGAAATCCGCATTCCGGCAATAAAAAGCACGAACGTTCGAAATTTCTTGATATAGTCCATACCATGCTCCACACCAAATCCGACTCCACTGCTGCTCCTGTCGCCGAGACGCCGGCGCGCCGCTCCCTGCACAAGGGGCAGCAAACCCGTGCCGTGCTGCTGGACGCGGGCCTTTCGCTGGCCAGCCAGCTCGGGCTGGAAGGCATCAGCATCGGCGCACTGGCGGAAATGGTGGGCATGAGCAAGTCTGGCGTGTTTGCCCATTTCGGTTCGCGCGAAGACTTGCAGATTGCCATTGTGGACGAGTACTACCAGCGTTTCGAAAAGGAAGTGTTCCTGCCGGCACTGCAACAGCCGCGCGGTCTGCCGCGTGTGCGTGCCATGTTCGAAAGCTGGATCCACCGCGTGGCCACCGAGGAAGTGCAGTCCGGCTGCATCTTCATCAGCGGTGCGGTGGATTTTGACGATCGTGAAGGCCCTGTGCATGATGCACTGCAACAGGCCATCGGCACCTGGCTGACCGCGCTGGAGCGCGCCATCCAGCAGGCGGTGGAAGAGGGGCACTTGCGATCTGATACCGACGCACACCAGATGGTGTTCGAGGTGCACGGACTGATTCTGTCTGCGCACTATGAAGTGCGTTTCTTGCGCCATTCGGATGCGATCGACCGCATCCATCGTGGCTTCGAGCGCATCGTGCATTACTACGCCGCCAGCTGATGCCGGCGGCGGCCATCGCTGACACACCGAGACCATTCGAGGAGACCCGCCATGCCCAGCTACACCCCGCCGCTGCGCGACATGCAGTTTGTGATGCACGAAGTGTTCCATGTCGTGCAGGACTTCCAGGCCATGCCGGCCTATGCCGACGTGGATGCCGAGACCGTGAACGCGGTGCTGGAAGAGGGGGGCAAGTTCGCCGCCGAGGTGGTGTTTCCGCTCAATATCCCGGGGGATACCGAAGGCTGCGCGCTCGACCAGGCCACGCACGAAGTGACGCCGCCAGCCGGTTTCAAGCAGGCCTACCAGCAGTATGTGGCGGCAGGCTGGCCGGCGCTGAGCTGCGACCCCGCCTACGGCGGCCAGGGCCTGCCGGCAGTGGTCAACGCCTGTTTCTACGAAATGCTCAATGCGGCCAACCAGGCCTGGACCATGTATCCGGGGCTGAGCCATGGCGCCTACGAAGCCCTCAAGGAGCATGGCACCGAGTGGCAGAAAAAGGTGTATCTGCCCAAGCTTGTCAGTGGCGCATGGACCGGCACCATGTGCCTGACCGAGCCGCACTGCGGCACCGACCTGGGCCTGCTGCGCACCCGGGCAGAGTCGCAGCCAGACGGCACCTACCGAATCACCGGCAACAAGATCTTCATCAGCGCCGGCGAGCACGAGATGGCAGAAAACATCGTGCACCTGGTGCTGGCACGCCTGCCCGATGCACCAGCCGGCAGCAGGGGCATCAGCCTGTTTGCCGTGCCCAAGTACCTGGTCGATGAAAACGGTGGGCTTGGCGCACGCAACCCGATCTTCTGCACCGCCCTCGAGCACAAGATGGGCATCCATGCCAACGCCACCGCAGCGCTGGCGCTGGATGGCGCCCTCGGTACGCTGATCGGCGCACCGCACAAGGGCCTGCAGGCGATGTTCGTGATGATGAACGCAGCGCGCCTGGGCGTGGGCAACCAGTCGCTCGGGCTGACTGAGGTGGCCTACCAGAACGCCCTGGCCTATGCCAAGGACCGCCTGCAGATGCGCAGCCTGTCCGGCGCCAAGGCCAAGGACCAGCCGGCCGATCCCATCATCGTGCATCCTGACGTGCGCCGCATGCTGCTCACAGCCAAGGCCTATGCCGAAGGCGGCCGCGCCCTGGGCGTGTATGCCTCGATGCTGCTGGACAAGGAGCACCACCATCCCGATGCGGCGGTGCGCAAGGACAGCGGCGAGATCCTGGCGTTGCTCACCCCCATCGTGAAGGCCTTCCTCACCGAAAACGGCCTGCGCGCCACCATCGAATGCCAGCAGGTGTTCGGCGGCCACGGCTACATCAAGGAATGGGGCATGGAGCAGTTTGTGCGCGATGCCCGCATCAATCTGATCTATGAAGGCACCAACACCGTGCAGGCGCTGGACCTGCTGGGGCGCAAGGTGCTGGCTGACCAGGGCGCCGCGCTCAAGAAGTTCGGCAAGGAAATCGCCGCCTTCATCGAGAGCGAGGGCGTGAACGAAAAAATGGCCGAATTCATCAACCCGCTGGCCCTGATGGCCGGTCAGATGGAAAAGTTCACCACCGAAATCGGGTTTCGCGGCTTCCAGAACCCGGACGAAGTGGGCGCCGCCGCACTCGACTACCTGCGCGTGGCCGGCCATCTGGTGTTTGCCTACCTGTTCTCCCGCATGGCGCAGGTGGCGTTGCAGCAGATCGCTGCTGGCAACACCGATCCGTTCTACCAAGGCAAGCTGCAGACGGCGCGGTTCTATTTTGCCAAGCTGTTCCCCGAAACGCTCACGCTGATGAAGACCGCGCGCGCCGGCGTTCAGGTGCTGCTGGATACCGAAGCCGCGCTGGCCTGAGGCGGGGCCGCGGGCCGCAGACCCGGTCCGCACGCTCGCGCCCGCAGTCATATCGAGGAGACAAGCATGAACAAGACCATCGCTGCCATCGCAGGTTGCCTGCTGGCGGGCACAGCCTGCGCTGCCGACATGACGCCCGTCGGCACTTGGCGCAGCATCGACGACAAAACCGGTGCTCCCAAGGCGCAAATCGTGATCAGCGACAAGGGCGGCGTACTCAGCGGCCGCATCCAGCAGCTGCTGCGGCCGGGGGCCGACCCCAAGGGCGTGTGCAGCAAGTGCACCGACGACCGCAAGGACCAGCCCTTGGTGGGTCTGGAAATCATTCGTGGCGCCAGGAAGGCCGAGCGCAAGGATATCTGGGAGGGTGGCAAGATCCTTGACCCCGAAAGCGGCGGCAGCTATACGCTGCGCCTGACCCCCACCGATGGCGGCAACAAGCTGGACGTGCGTGGCTCGCTGTTTGGCATCGGCCGCACGCAAACCTGGGTGCGCGTCCGCTGAGGCGGCGTCTGCTTCAACCGAGAGGGAAACATGTCACGATTTCAAGTGAAGAAAGTCGCCGTGCTGGGTGCCGGCGTGATGGGCGCGCAGATTGCCGCGCATCTGGTCAACGTCAGGGTGCCAGTGGTGCTGTTCGACCTGCCGGCCAGGGAAGGCCCCAAAAGCGGCATCGCGCTCAAGGCCATCGACAACCTGAAAAAGCTCAAGCCGGCGCCGCTGGGCCTGGCCGACGATGCGGCACTGATCCAGCCGGCCAACTACGAAGAGCATCTGCATCTGCTCAAGGAGTGCGACCTGGTGATCGAGGCGATTGCCGAGCGCATGGACTGGAAAACCGATCTGTACCACCAGATCGCCGCGCATCTGGCACCGCACGCCATCGTGGCGTCCAATACCTCCGGCCTGAGCATCACCAGACTGGGGGAGGCCTTGCCGGAGGCAATCCGGCCGCGCTTCTGCGGCATCCACTTCTTCAATCCACCGCGCTACATGTACTTGGTGGAGCTGATTGCCACGCCGGCCACGCAACCGCAGATTCTGGACGACCTGGAAACCTTCTGCACCAGCGCGCTGGGCAAGGGCGTGGTGCGTGCCAAGGACACGCCCAATTTTATTGCCAACCGCATCGGCATCTTCGGCATGCTCAGCACCATGATCGAGGCGGAAAAATTTGGCCTGAGCTTCGACGTGGTGGACGATCTGACCGGCAAGAAGCTGGGCCGTGCCGCCAGCGGTACCTTCCGCACGGCGGACGTGGTGGGCATCGACACCATGGCGCACGTGATCCGGACCATGCAGGACAACCTATCGCCCGAGACCGATTCCTTCTATGCGCATTTCGGCACGCCGCCGGTGGTGGCCAAGCTGATCGAAAAAGGACATCTGGGCCAGAAGGCCAAGGCCGGCTTCTTCAAAAAGGTGGGTCGCGACATCCTGCGCTACGACCTGGCGGGCGACGAATACATTCCCTCCGGCGAGAAAAGTGACGAGGTCTATGGCCGCATGCTCAAGAAACCGGCGGCCGAGCGCCTGCGGCTGCTGCGCAATGCCGAGGGCGCGCAGGGCCAGTTCGTCTGGGCAGTGCTGCGCGACCAGATGCACTATGCTGCCGTGCACCTGGCCGATATTGCCCACAATGCGCGCGATGTGGACTTTGCCATGCGCTGGGGCTACGGCAGCAAGCAGGGACCGTTCGAGTTGTGGCAGGGGGCTGGCTGGCTCGATGTGGCGCACATGATCCAGGAGGATATCGACCAGGGCCAGGCGCTCAGCAGCCAGCCGCTGCCGTCCTGGGTGTTCCAGGGACCGGTCGCAGACGCCGGCGGCGTGCACACGCCGCTAGGCTCGTTCAACCCGAGCACTGGCCAGTTCGAGCCGCGCTCCAGCTTGTCGGTGTACCAGCGCCAGCACTTCCCCGAAAGTGTGCTGGGCAGCGCTGCCGCCGACCCGGCCACCGCCGGTACCACGGTGTACGAGGACCAGGGCATCCGCCTGTGGACGCTGGAGGGCGAGGTGCTGATCGCCAGCATCAAGACCAAGATGCACACCATCAGCCCAGCAGTGGGCGAGGGCCTGATGCGCGGCATCGAACTGGCCGAGCAGCAGTACCAGGGCTTCGTGATCTGGTCCAACGACGAGTGGTTCAGCGCCGGCGCGGACCTGAACGTGGTGCTGCCGGCCTTCATGGCGGGCGGTGCGCTCACCGTGGCCGGCATGGAAGAAGAGCTGCAACAGCTGGTGCTGCGTCTGCGTTATGCCCAGGTGCCCACGGTGGCCGCGGTGCGCGGCCTGGCGCTGGGCGGCGGCTGTGAGATGCTGGTGCATTGCACTGCCCGCGTGGTGGCCATGGAAAGCTATATCGGTCTGGTGGAGGTGGGCGTCGGGTTGGTGCCGGGCGCCGGCGGCCTGACCTATATCACGCGCCGCGCCGCCGAAAACGCCGAAGCCAGCACCGGCAAGGACCTGCTGCCGTTCCTGACCGAGGGCTTCACTGCCGCAGCCATGGCCAAGGTCGGCACCAGTGCGCTGGAAAGCCGCAAGCTGGGGTATGTGCGCGACAGCGACGTGATCGTGGCCAACAGGGACGAGCTGCTGTATGTGGCGATCCAGCAGGCGCGTGCCCTGTTTCAGAGCGGCTACCGCCCGCCGCTCAAGCGCCTGTTCCCGGTGGCCGGCCGCGACGGCAAGGCCACCATCCAGGGCTCGCTGGTCAACATGCGCGATGGCGGCTTCATCAGCCAGCATGACTATGACATTGCCAGCAGGATCGCGCACATCGTGTGCGGCGGCGACGTCGATCCGGGTACGCTGGTGAGCGAGGAATACATCATGCAGCTGGAACGCGAGGCCTTTACCGCGCTGATAGCGCACCCCAAGACGCAGGACCGCATCCTGTACATGATGAACAACAGCAAACCGCTGCGCAACTGATGCGGCCGGGCACCAAGGATTTTCGATGAAACAACTGCAAGACGCCTACATCGTTGCCGCGACCCGCACCCCGATCGGTCGCTCGCACAAGGGTTTTTTCAAGCACACCCGCCCCGAAACCCTGCTGGTCAAGGTGATCCAGTCGGCTCTGGCGCAGGCGCCGGGGCTGGAGCCGGCGGCTGTCGAGGACGTGGTATGCGGCTGCGCCATCCCCGAGGCACAACAGGGCCTGAACGTGGCGCGCATCGGCGCCGTGCTGGCTGGCCTGCCCACCAGCGTGGGCGGCATCACTGTGAACCGCTTCTGCGCCAGCGGCCTGAGCGCGGTGGCCATGGCGGCCGACCGTATCCGCGTGGGCGAGGCCGACGTGATGATCGCCGCCGGCGTGGAAAGCATGAGCATGGTGCCGATGATGGGCAACCACCCCTCGCTGCACCCCGATATCTTCAACGGCAACCATGACGTGGGCATCGCCTACGGCATGGGCCTGACCGCCGAAAAGGTCGCTCAGCAGTGGAAGGTCAGCCGCGAGGCGCAGGATACGTTCGCCGTCGAGTCGCACCGTCGCGCCATTGCCGCCATGCAGGCCGGTGAGTTCAAGGACGAGATCACCCCGATCGAGATCGAGGAGCGCAGCCTGGACCTGGGCAGCGGCCAGGTCCGCGTCAGCACCCGCATGGTGGAGCTGGACGAGGGCGCCCGCCCCGATACCACGCTGGAAAGTCTGGCCAAGCTGCGCACCGTGTTCGCCGCGCGCGGCACCGTCACCGCCGGCAACAGCTCGCAAACCAGCGACGGTGCCGGCGCGCTGATCCTGGCCAGCGAGGCGGCCATCCAGCGGTATGGCCTGACGCCGCTGGCACGCTTTGTCAGCTTTGCCAGCAAGGGGGTGCCGCCGGCCATCATGGGCATCGGCCCGATCGAGGCGATTCCGGCTGCACTGCGCTACGCCGGCCTGCAGCAGGACGATATTGGCTGGTACGAGCTGAACGAGGCCTTTGCCGCGCAATCGCTGGCAGTGATCCAGACGCTGGGGCTGGACCCGGCCAAGGTCAATCCGATGGGTGGTGCGATTGCGCTGGGCCATCCGCTGGGCGCCACCGGCGCCATCCGTGCCGCCACCACCGTGCATGCCTTGCGCCGCCAAAAGCTGCGATACGGCATGGTGACCATGTGCGTGGGTATGGGGCAGGGCGCTGCGGGCATTTTCGAGCGTGTATAGGGACCCGCAAACCCCGCCTGCGGACAGTTTTTTGCATTACAACGCGCTCGGCAGCCGGTGCCGGCCCGCCGGCCTGCTAAGCTTGCAACAGCAGTAATCTGTCCCGCTGAACCTGCAGGAGACCACGATGTCCGACATTCTGATCCATACCGAAAACGGCGTTGCCACCATCACGCTCAACCGCGTCGACAAGAAAAACGCCCTGACTTCCATCATGTATGCCAGGCTGGCCGAACTGTTCCAGCAATGCGCCGATGACGATGCGGTGCGCGTGCTGGTCGTCCAGGGCCACCTGAGCGTGTTCAGCGCGGGCAACGATATTGCCGATTTCCTGCACCATCCGCCCTCCACGCCGGACGCGCCGGTGTTCCGCTTCCTGCAGGCGGTCAGCACCTTTCCCAAGCCGCTGGTGGCGGCAGTGGCCGGCCCCGCCGTGGGCGTGGGCACCACCATGCTTTTCCACTGCGATCTGGTGTACGCGGGCGACAACGCCGCCTTTGCCATGCCGTTTGTCAACCTGGGCCTGTGCCCGGAAGCCGGCTCCAGCCTGTTGGCACCGCGTCTGATGGGGCACCAGCGCGCCTCCGAAGCGCTGCTGCTGGGCGAGCCCTTCAGCGCCGAATCCGCACTGGAAATGGGGCTGGTCAACCGTGTCGTGCCACCGACCGAAGTCAATGCGCTGGCGGCGCAGCAGGCCGCGCGGCTGGCGGCCAAGCCGCTGACGGCGCTGATCGAAACCAAGCGCTTGCTCAAGCAGAGTCTTGCCAATGACGTGCAGCAGCGCATTCTGGAAGAGGCCAACAGCTTTGCCTGCATGCTGCAGGAGCCTGCGGCCAAGGAAGCGTTCACCGCGTTCATGGAAAAGCGCGCGCCGCAGTTCCAGTAAGGATCCAACAGGAGCATTCATGGGACCCACCCCCAGGGCGCTGCCATTCGACGAACTGGCCGCCGTGACGCTGGACGAGGCCTTCGTGCAGGCGGCCATAACCATTTTCGAGGACAAGATCGTCTTCAACCGGATGCTGGGCCTGAAAGTGGTGCGCAGCACGCCGCTGGTGAGCGAGGCCAGACTGGACATGCGCCCCGAGCTGATCGGACACTTCCAGCACAACCGCATTCACGGCGGTGTCATTAGCGCCGTCCTGGATGCCCTGGCCGGATTTGCCGTGATGAATGCGATGGGCGCGCGCTATCAGCACGAACCGCTGGAGCAGCGCCTGCGCCATTTCCAGCACTTGGGCACGATCGACCTGCGGGTGGACTATCTGCGCCCGGGCATCGGCGAGCGCTTTCTGCTGCGCGCCGAAGTGCTGCGCCTAGGCTCACGCCTGGCCAGCACGCGCATGGAATTCATGGCCGAGGATGGCAAGGTGTTGTCATTGGGTACCGCGTCCTACATCGTTTCCTGAGCGCGGTTTTTCGGCGCGCGCCAGCACTACTGCCTGTACCGAGGCGCAACCGGCTTCATGCAGCGCCAGGGCGGCTTCCTGTAGCGTGGCGCCGGTGGTCATCACATCGTCCAGCAGCACGGCATGGGCTCCGCGCAGCAGAGGGATCTGCCGTGCCGGCACGGCAAATGCCTGGTGCAGATTACCCAGCCGCGCGTCGCGTGACAGGCTGCTTTGAGCGGCGGTATGGCGGCGGCGTTGCAGCCAGTCGTGCCGCAGCCGGGCTTTTTCGGGGGCGGGCTGCGCCATGCGACGCAAAGCCCGTGTCAGCAGCAAAGTCTGGTTGAAGCCACGCTCGGCCAGCCGCAGCGGATGCAGCGGCATCGGCACCAGTACATCGCTGTGGCGCACGGCCTGCACGATGGCAGGGGTGCCTGCCATGCGTGCGGCGAGCGCCGGAGCCCAGCCGGGCTGCTTGCCAAACTTGAAGGCGTCGATGGCATCGCGCCACGGCCACTGGTACGATAGCGCTGCGTGACAGGCGGCCAGCGGCGGTTTGCCGTCGCCCAGACACTCGGGGCAGCTACCGTCGGTGGTGGCATCCAGGGTTACGGCGCAGGCTTCGCAGCGTGTGGCCGGTTGGGCGTGCAGCTGCAGGCAGGCATGGCATACGATGGTGCTGGGCCAGCTATGGCACAGCATGCAGCGCGCCGGCATGGTCCAGCCTGCCCATCGGAAGAATCGGGTCGTGCAAAGGCGTGAATCCGCATCATTCATAATACTAATATACTATATTTGTGAGTCAAAATTCCTTACCACCGTCGATGGATGCCGTGGCTGCCCAGCGCTGGCACCAGCTGGAGCTTGCCACCAGTCCGTGGCTGCACGAAGAAGTGGCGCGCCGCATGCAGGAGCGCCTGGAGTGGATCAATCTGCAGCCCAAGCAGTGGCTGCACTGGGAACCGTCCAAGGGCGGTAGGCAGGTACACGCGCTGCTGCGCCAACGTTATCCGCAGGCCACGGCCTGGGCCTTCGAACCCCACGCCAGCGCAGCGCGGCAGGCTGCCGTGGTGCGCCAGCTCGATGACGCCGGCGATGCCGGCTGGCTGCAGCGCACGCTCGCGCGCCTGCGTGCGCCCGCCACGCACGCGGGCACGCCCGCCGCCGGCAGTGTCGACATGCTCTGGGCCAACATGGCGCTGCACACGCATGCCGATCCGCAGGCCTTGCTGGCGCAGTGGCGCCAGCTACTGGCGGTGGACGGCTTTGTCATGTTCTCGGCGCTGGGCCCCGATTCGCTGCTTGAACTGCGCGATCTGTACCAGCGCCTCGGTTGGGCGCCGCCCAGTCACACTTTTACCGACATGCATGACTGGGGCGACATGCTGGTGCAGGCCGGTTTTGCCGAGCCGGTGATGGACATGGAGCGCATCACGCTCACTTTCTCCAGCCCCGAGCGACTGTTGCAGGAACTGCGCGGTCTGGGCCGCAATCTGTCGGCACAGCGCAGCCAGGTCACGCGCGGGCGCGGCTGGTACCACGAGCTGTTGGCTGCACTGAACGTGCTTGAGCGGGCAGGCAGCTTGCCGCTGACCTTCGAAATCATCTATGGACATGCGCTGCAACCGCCCATGCGCCACAAGGTCGAAGGCACCACCGCAATTTCGTTACAACATATGCAGGACATGCTGCGTCAGGGAAAATCATGAAGCAACCGTTCCGTTCCCACCTCTTGGATCTGAACTTGTCGCGCCGCACCGGACTGGCCCTGCTGGGCGCCTCCGTGCTGCTGGCGGCGTGCGACAAGGCGGGCGGCGCCCGCTTCAAGAGCCTGGACATCAGCGGCGGCAACTACGCCAAGGACTTTTCCCTGCCTGACATGAACGGCAAGGTGCGCACCATGGCCGATTTTCGCGGCAAGGCGGTGGCCATGTTCTTCGGTTACACGCACTGCCCCGATGTCTGCCCCACCACGCTCACCGAAATGGTGCAGGTCAAGCAATTGCTGGGAGCGGATGGCGACAAGTTGCAGGTGATCTTCGTCACGGTTGATCCTGAACGCGACAAACCCGAGATGCTGCGCCAGTACATGGCGGCATTCGACCCGACGTTTCTGGCGCTGGTGCCCACGCCCGAGCAATTGCGCAAGGAGGTGGCGCCGGGCTTCCGTGTGTACTACAACAAGGTGCCGACCAAGGACAGCGATTACTACTCGATGGACCACAGCGCGGGCGTGCTGTTGTTCGACAAGAGTGGCAAGGTGCGCTTGCATTCCAAGTACGGCTCCAAGGCACAGGACATGGCTGACGACATCCGGCTGCTGCTGAAGGAGTAGGCCAGGCAGCCGCACAAAAAAAGCGCCCCGTGGGGCGCCTTGTGCCGTGCCGACAACACTCAGGCGGGCAGGAATCCGTCAATGGACAGATAGCGCTCGCCGGTATCGTAGTTGAAGCCCAGCACCCGGGCATTGGCCGGCAGCTCGGGCAATTTTTGCGCAATGGCGGCCAGTGTGGCGCCGGTGCTGATACCCACCAGCAGGCCTTCCTGCGTGGCCGAGCGGCGCGCGTAGTCCATGGCGGCGGGCCCTTCCACTTGCAGGGCGCCATCCAGCAGGCTGGTATCCAGGTTGGCGGGGATGAAGCCGGCGCCAATGCCCTGGATCGGGTGCGGGCCGGGCTGGCCGCCGCTGATCACGGCCGACAGCGTGGGTTCTACCGCATACACTTTGAGCTGCGGCCACTTGGCCTTCAGCGCGCGGGCCACGCCGGTGATGTGACCGCCGGTACCCACCCCGGTAATGATGGCGTCCAGGCCCTCGGGAAAATCGGCCAGGATTTCCTGTGCTGTTTCCTGCGCATGCACCTCGGGGTTGGCCGGGTTTTCGAACTGCTGCGGAATCCAGGCGTCGGGCGTTTGTGCGGCCAGCTCTTCGGCGCGTGCAATGGCGCCCTTCATGCCTTTTTCCTTGGGCGTCAGGTCGAACGTGGCGCCATACGCCAGCATCAGGCGGCGGCGTTCCACGCTCATGCTTTCGGGCATCACCAGAATCAGCTTATAGCCCTTGACGGCGGCCACCATGGCCAGGCCCACGCCGGTATTGCCGGAAGTGGGCTCGATGATGGTGGCGCCCGGCTTGAGCTGGCCGGACCGCTCGGCCGCCTCGATCATCGACAGGGCGATGCGGTCCTTGATGCTGCCGGCGGGGTTGAAACGTTCGGCCTTGATCCAGACTTCCTGGCTGCCCGGAAACAGGCGGCTGAAGCGGATGTGCGGAGTGCGGCCAATGGTGTCGAGAACGGAGAGCGCTTTCATGACATTTCCTTTCTGCTGTACGAAGCCGGCCATGCCGGTGAAATCTTGGTGTACCTATTGTGCCGTGTTTGTCATAACTTGATGGCATGTGCTTACACCTAGTCGGCCGCCTGTCAGCGGCGTGTAGCGCTGCATTGCGCGGGGGCCGCACAGCAAGGCAGAATGCTGGCATGGAAGCGAAATCCTCTGGGTCTGTCGACAAGGCGCGCGAGCTGCGCCGCATGAAAGCCATTGCGCTGGGCGCGCTGGCGTTTTCCGTATTGCTGTTGACCATCAGCCATGACTTTGGCCGCCAGGGCGTGTGGGCCTGGGTGGGCGCCTTTGCCGAGGCGGCCACGGTGGGCGCGCTGGCCGACTGGTTTGCCGTGGTGGCCTTGTTCCGGCATCCGCTGGGTTTGCCGATTCCGCACACTGCCATCATTCCGCGCAACCAGCAGCGCATTGCCGACAACCTGGCGCAGTTCGTGCGCGACAAATTTCTCGACAAGGCGGTGCTGCTTCCCCGCATCGACGCCTACAACCCGGCGCAGAAGCTGGGCCATTTCCTGGCCGAGCCGCAGCGCGTGCAAGCCCTGTCGCGCCAGCTGCGCCGCTGGGTGGCGCAATCGCTGCAGGCGCTGGACGATCCTGTCATCGAGCGCGATGTGCTGGCCATCGTCAAGCGGCATCTGCACGACTGGAACGCCGCGCCCACCGCCGCGCAGCTGGTGCAGCTGCTCACCCAGGGCCGCTACCACGAGCAAGTGCTCAATGCCGGCCTGGTCAAGGTGGCGGAATGGGTCAGCACCCCGGCCATCCGCAGCCTGATTGCCGACAAGATGATGGCCATGGCGCGGCGCGAATACCCCAAGATGACCTGGTTTACCGACAAGCTGGACTACACCGAGGACATTGCCGACCGCCTGGCCGACCGGCTGGCCCAGGCCCTGATCGACGAGGTGGTGCTGGTGCTGAGCGACCCGGAACACCCCTTGCGTCAGCACTATGGAGAGGAAGTTGCGCAGTTCATGCTGCGCCTGCGCGACGATCCCGAGTTGCACCAGCGCGTGCAGCAGATCAAGACGCAGTTGTTGTTGCATCCGGCCTTGCAGGGCTACGTGCAGCAGATGTGGCTGCAGCTGCGCAGCTGGCTGCGGCGTGATCTGGAAAGCTCAGATTCCAGTATCGGGCGCCAGATTGAAAACTACGCGGCGCGGCTGGGCGCGCAATTGCGCGATGACCCGGTCTGGCAGCGCGCTGCCAATGCCCAGCTGCGCATTGCCGCCGAGCATGTGGCCGACCAGCTGCGCGACGTGGCACCGGCGCATATCCGCAAGACCGTGCAGGAGTGGGACGCACGCTACATGGTGCAGGAAATCGAGCGCAGCGTGGGCAAGGATCTGCAGTTCATCCGACTCAATGGGACTGTGATCGGCGGGCTGGCCGGGGTGGCGCTGTATGCGCTGTTCCACTACGGCTCGCGCTTGTGGGCCTAGCGGCCGGCGCCCAGCAGCACGGCGCCCAGCAGCACCGCCAGCGTGCAGGCGGCTGCGACCAGATCGTCGAACATGATGCCCCAGCCGCCGCGCCAGCCGCGCCCCTTGAACACGCGGTCGGCCCAGCACACCGGCTGCGGCTTGGCAGCATCGAAAAAGCGGAACAGGGCAAAAGCAGCCACCTGCCACAGCCAGAGCTTGCTGCCCGCCGGCGCCAGCAGGGCGGACAGCGCCCATAGCACCAGCCAGAAGGCCGCCACCTCGTCCCAGACGATGCAGCCGGGATCGTCAATGCCTAGATGGCGCGCAGTGACGGTGCAGGCCCACCAGCCCACGGGAATCGACAGCAGCACCAGCAGGCCCAGCAGC
Source organism: uncultured Allobrachymonas sp. (assembly GCA_964413485.1). Classification (GTDB taxonomy): domain Bacteria; phylum Pseudomonadota; class Gammaproteobacteria; order Burkholderiales; family Burkholderiaceae_C; genus Brachymonas. The sequence continues at coordinate 182,408 of CAYPRU010000004.1, forward strand.
GGCAATGACGCCCCCACGGCCTGCAGCAGCGCAAACACGGCCCAGGCCCAGGCGGTGCCGGCCGTGCCGGGCGCCTTGGGCGACAGGCCAGAACCAAAGCCCAGCCCCAGCCAGTGGGCAGGGTGGCGCAACAGGAAGGCCAGGTCGGCGCGGCGGGGTGGGTGAAGGGCAGGCATGGCGGGATTATGCCTGCACGCCAGGCTCAGGCGAAATGGTCAAAGCTGCGCGATGCCAGTGCTGCAGTGTGCCCCTGCAGGTCGCGCCAGCGCAAGCCGGCTTCGGTGTCGATGCGCCCGATTCGGGTTACCGGTAGGCCGGCTTGCCGCGCCGCGGCCAGCACTGCCGCCCGCTGCGCCGGCGCCGCGGTAAACAGCAGCTCATAGTCATCGCCGCCGGTCAGGGCAAAATCCAGCGCAGCGGCATCGCCCAGTCTGCGCAGCGCGGGGCTGGTGGCCTGCAGCAGCCCGCTGCCATCGCTGTGCTGTGCCCACACGGTGGCGCCGACGCCCGACGCCTCCAGAATGTGCGGCAGATCGCCGCTGAGGCCGTCACTCAGGTCTGCGCAGGCGCTGGCTACCCCCCGCAAGGCCAGGCCCAGCACCACACGCGGCTGCGGCAGTTCCAGCCGGTGGCGCACGGCGGCCAGCAAGGCAGCCTGCTGGGGCGGGCTCATGGCGGGCAGCGCTGCCGGTGCGCCATGCTGCCGCAGCAACAACTGCAGCGCCAACCGGGCATCGCCAATGCCGCCATTGCCATGGCTGACATAGATGTCGTCGCCCACGCGGGCGCCGCTGCGCAGCAAGGCCTGCCCTGGCGGTACGCTGCCGAACACGGTCAGGCACAGGTTCAGCGGGCCACGCGTGGTGTCGCCGCCAATCAGCTCGCAATCATGGGCATCGGCCAGTGCAAACAGGCCGCCGGCGAACGCATGCAGCCAGCCGTCATCCACCTGCGGCAGGGCCAACGCCAGGGTGCAGCCCAGGGGCAGCGCGCCCATTGCGGCCAGATCGCTCAGGTTCACAGCCAGCGCCTTGTGCCCCAGCGTGGCAGGCGCCACATCGTCGAAGAAATGGCGCCCCCCCACCAGCATGTCGGTGGAAATGGCCATCTGCTCACCCGGCAGCGGCGCCAGCAAGGCGCAATCATCGCCCACGCCCAGCGTGGCATGGCGCAACGGTCGGGTGCGTTGAAAATGGCGCTTGATCAGTGCAAACTCGCCGCGGTCTTTCATGATTTGCGAACCCTGGGAGGAAATACAAACGTCAAGGGCATGTGGCGCAGCCGGTAGCGCAGCGCCGCGTAAATGCGGCGCCGATCCAGCTGCTGCACGTTCTGTGCCACGATGGCGGTGCGGAAAGCCAGCAGAAAACTCACCGCCACATTCAGTGGGCCAACCAGCGCCACGCCGGCCAGCGCCAGCCAGAATGCGGGCAGCTGCAGCACATCAGCGCCCAGCGTGTGCGCGGCGGCTGCCAGTTGCCCCGACACCAGCGTCACGTGGCGCACCTCGACCGGCACCCCGAAAAATTGCAGTACCGCCGGCACCAGGCCCAGCAGCAGGCCCAGCGAGATATTGGCCGACAGGCCCAGCACGTTGCGGCGCAGCCATTGCGCCAGCAGCCGTGTGCGCGCTGCACCCAGCAGCTTGCGCAGGCGCGGATGGTAACTGAGCGCGGACTCGAGATTGTGGAACACGAACCAGTTTTCGGCCCAGCCCGAGATGATGCTCGAGGCAAACAGCAGCACGCCGGTCAGCATTGCCAGCAGCACGGTCGGCCCCAGAATGGTCAGCGAGTCCATCACCTGCTGGGCCTTGTGGGGGGTTATCATCGGCTGGCCCAGGGCGTACTGCAGCAGCACCGAGAGCAGATAAGCCATGGGCCCCACGGTCAGCAAATTGCCCACGATGGCCACCACTTGGGAACGGATCAGGTGCACCACTTCGTCGACAAACGTGTCGACGGCATTGGGCTGGTCCATGGCCTTGAGCTTGGCGGCCATGGCCGGCGCCGTCACGGCCGGCTGCTTGGTGGCAATCGTCCAGTGCAGCAGCTGGACGATCACGAAGATGGTGGCGTAATTGACGCCGGCCCACAGGCCGTTCCAGAAAATCGACAACCCCATGGCGGCGATCAGAAACTTGAACCACACGGCAAAGCCCATGGCGCAGCCGCCGCCCGCCGCACTGGCGAACATATGCCGCCACTCGCGCGCGTCGCGGGTAATGTAGTGCTCGCCGGTTTCGGCATGCCGCTCGGCCACCTTGGCGGCGGTCAGGTGCGTGCTGTGGCTGATCAGGCTGCGCACGCTGCGCCGTTCCTGGCCCACCATCACCAGCCGTGCCACCAGGCGCGCCGTGGCATGCGCGGGCTGCTTGCTGTACAGACAGTCGAGCAGCTCGTTCACGCGCTGGATGCGGTCGCGCAGCTGGCGCAGCCGGAACACGATGCCGACTGAAATGCCCTGTTCTGCCAGATGCGGGTACACCGTGGCGGCGGCCTGCCGGCAACGCACCAGCTGGGCGCGCAGCAGTTCGGATTCGGCTACCGTATCGGCGTGCGTCAGGCCCTGCACGGTGAGCTTGTTCAGCCAGGCATCGAGCCGGAAGTGCAGGTCGTGAAACGCGCTTTGCGTGGCGGCATCGTGTTGCATGCGCGTGCGGATTTCGCTGGCGAATCCGGTGGCGCCAATCTGGCTGACACAGACCACCACTGCCTCGGTGAGCGCCTTGCGCCAGTAACCGGGCGCCGGCTGCGACCATGCATTGGCGGTCAGCGCCAGGACGGGATGGTCCGTTTCGGAGGGCTGTTCACTGCGCTGGGGCGGCTCGGAGGGGTGCACCTCGGCCTCTCCCGTGGCCGTTCCGGTACCCTGAAACAGCAGGGCTTCCAGCTGCACCATGGTGGCCGGGTCGACTGCGCGGATCCATTGCGCGTCATACGCGTGGGGAAACAGCAGATGGAACAGCTCCGACAGGTCGCTGGTTTCGGGCGTGGCCGGCAGCCATTTGCGCAGCAGGCGATGGCCCAGTTCACTGGCAAACGCAGTGCGTGGCGCAAAGCCGTAATCGGCCAGCAGCGGCGTGGCATCTATATTGGAAATAAAGGCCTGCCACCAACGTTGCCACAACGGCATCCACTCGTCCTGTTCGCCCAGCATCGTCACGATCTGGCGGACGCGGCGCACGGCATCCTGCACATTGCGCTGATCGCCGCGGATCCATTGCAGCACTTCGGTCAGCCACAGATGGCGCTCGGCCTGACCCGCATCGGGATTGATGCGCCACAGCAGTGCCACCAGTTCCGGAGCGCCGGTCGCCATGCGTTCAGTGCACCGTATGGGATGACTGGGACACGCCCCCGCCGGGCGCGCTCAGGGCGAACGCAGCGATGGGAGCCTCGAAGCGCTCACCGTCGGCGGCCACGCAGAAAAAGCTGCCGCGCATCATGCCGTGCGGCGTGCCCAGCGGTGTGCCGCTGCTGTACTCGAACTTTTCGCCGGGGTTGAGCAGCGGCTGGTGGCCCACGATGGCCAGGCCTTTGACTTCCTGCTGCTGGCCCTCGCCGTCGGTGATGATCCAGTGCCGCGAAATCACCTGGGCCGCCACGCGGCCGGTGTTGGTGATGGTCACATGGTAGGCGAACACCCAGCGTCCGGCTTGCGGGTCGGACTCATTGGCCAGGTATTCGGGCCGCACCTGTACGGTGAGCTGGTAGTCGCGGTTGGAAGGGGTAGTGGTGAAATCAGGCATGGACGTATGTTAGCGGCAAAGTTTTGCCGCTGCTGCGCGACCGGATGGCGATGCTGCGACAATAGCGCCATGAGCACATTCCGCATTGCCCCTTCCATTCTCTCGGCCGACTTTGCCCGCCTGGGCGAGGAAGTCCGCAACGTGATTGCCGCCGGCGCCGACTGGATCCATTTCGACGTGATGGACAACCATTACGTGCCCAACCTGACCTTCGGTCCCATGGTGTGCCAGGCCATCAAGCCGCATGCGGTGGGTGCCGATGGCACCCCGGTGCCCATGGACGTGCACATGATGGTGCAGCCGGTCGATGCATTGGCCCAGGCCTTTGCCCAAGCCGGCGCCGACCTCATCAGCTTTCACCCCGATGCCAGCAACCACGTGCACCGCAGCATCCAGGCCATCAAGTCGGCCGGCTGCCAGGCCGGCGTGGTGTTCAACCCGGCCGAGCCGCTGGATGTGCTCGACTGGATCATCGACGACATCGACCTGGTGCTGCTCATGAGCGTCAACCCCGGTTTCGGCGGCCAGAGCTTCATCGACAGCGCACTGCGCAAGATCGAGGCGGTGCGCAAACGTATCGATGCCAGCGGCAAGGACATCCGCCTCGAGGTGGATGGCGGCATCAAGACCGACAACATCCGCCGTGTGGCCGACGCCGGTGCCGACACCTTCGTGGCCGGCAGCGCCATCTTCGGCAAGCCCGATTACGCTGCCGTCATCGCTGACATGCGCAAGGCACTGGCATGAACATCGTGCTGCTGAACTGGCCCGGAGCCGTGCAGCCGCTGCCGGTGCAGGGCGCCATGATCGATCTGGACGGCACCATGGTCAACACCATGGGTGACTTCGACCTGGCGATCAATGCCATGCTGCAAGAGCTGCAATTGCCTGGCATCACACCCGATACCATCCAGCGCATGGTGGGCAAGGGCTCGGAAAACCTGATCCGTGAAACGCTGCAGCACGTGGGCGCCGATGCCGGCCTGTTTCAGCGCGCCTTTGCCAGCTACCAGCAGCATTACAGCGCCGTCAATGGCCAGCGCAGCACGCTGTTTGACGGGGTGCGGCAGGGGCTGGAACAGCTGCGTGCGCTCGAACTGCCGCTGGCCTGCCTGACCAACAAGCCGCAGGCGCATGCAGAAGAACTGCTGCAGCGCCTGGATATCACCGGTTTTTTCCAGGCCGTGTTTGGCGGCGATGCGTTTGCGCGCAAGAAGCCCGATCCGCTGCCCTTGCTCGAAACCGCCAAGGTGCTGGGCACCCCCCCCGCCTATACGCTGATGCTGGGCGATTCCAGCAACGATGCCCATGCCGCCCATGCCGCCGGCTGCCCGGTGTTGCTGGTGGAATACGGCTACAACCACGGCCAGCCGGTGCGCGAAGTGCCTGCCAAAGGCTATTTGCAAAGCATGGCGCAGCTGCGCCCCGTCTGATGCTTGCCAGACAGGGCGGCAATTTGCTACACTGAAAAAATGTTTATCCACCGAAACACCACCAAAGGTTGCAGCGACCGGGGAGCTTGGCCCTGGCGTCGTTGTGCTGCTGTCGGCGCCCGCTGAGGGCGTCCTGGTGAGGCGGGCTGCACAGGCTCTGACGTGCAGCCGGCCGTTGTGTTTCATCGGGCCGGTTTATAGTGTGCAAGGCACACCGGTCAAGCTGCGGGCAGCAGGTGCTGCCCTTGACCAGGCCCGAACTGTATGGTGGATCTCCCATGACCGAACTCGAATTCAACAGCCTCGTGGCCCAGGGCTACAACCGCATCCCGCTGGTGCAGGAAGCCTTTGCCGACCTCGAAACCCCGCTGTCGCTGTACCTCAAGCTGGCACACGCCGAATATGGCGGCGCCAATAGTTTCCTGCTCGAATCCGTGGTGGGTGGCGAGCGCTTCGGCCGCTACAGCTTCATCGGTCTGCCGGCACGCACCCTGTTGCGTGCCAGCGGCTTTGGTGACGCGGCCCGCACCGAAATCGTCACCGACGGCCAGGTGGTGGAAACCGCTGCTGGCAACCCGCTTGACTTCATCGAGCAGTACCAGCAGCGTTTCAAAGTGGCGCTGCTGCCCGGCATGCCGCGCTTCTGCGGCGGCCTGGCTGGCTATTTCGGCTACGACGCCGTGCGCTACATCGAGAAAAAGCTCGAAGCCACCTGCCCGCCAGACGATCTGGGCACCCCCGACATCCTGATGCTGCAGTGCGAGGAAGTGGCCGTCATCGACAACCTGTCCGGCAAGCTGTACCTGCTGGTGTATGTGGATCCGGCCCAACCCGAAGCCTACAGCCGTGGCCAGCGTCGCCTGCGCGAACTGCGCGACCGCCTGCGCCAGCCGGCGCTGCCGCCCGCAGCCGGCGTGTACACCAGCGAGCCGGTGCAGCGCAACTTTGCCAAGGACGACTACCTGGCCGCCGTGCAGCGCGCCAAGGACCTGATCGCCGCCGGCGACTTCATGCAGGTGCAGGTCGGCCAGCGCCTGAGCAAGCGCTTTGCCGCACATCCGCTCAATCTGTACCGGGCGCTGCGTTCGCTTAACCCCAGCCCGTACATGTACTACTACCACTTCGGCGATTTTCAGGTGGTCGGGGCGTCGCCCGAAATCCTTGTGCGCCACGAGCATGAAAGCAATGGCGAGCAAACCGTCACCATCCGTCCGCTGGCCGGCACGCGTCCGCGCGGCGCCACGCCCGAAGCCGACATCGCTACCGAACAGGAACTGATCAACGATCCCAAGGAGCGCGCCGAGCATGTCATGCTGATCGACCTGGCGCGCAACGATATCGGCCGCATTGCCAAGACCGGCAGCGTCAAGGTGACCGAAGCCTTTGTGGTCGAGCGCTATAGCCATGTAATGCACATCGTCAGCAACGTGCAGGGCACACTCAAGGACGGCATGAGCAATATGGACGTGCTGCGCGCCACCTTCCCGGCCGGCACGCTCAGCGGCGCGCCCAAGATTCATGCCATGGAACTGATCGACCAGCTTGAGCCGGCCAAGCGCGGCATTTACGGCGGCGCCTGCGGCTACCTGAGCTATGCCGGTGACATGGACATGGCCATCGCCATCCGCACCGCCATTGTCAAGGACGGCATGCTGTACGTACAGGCGGCGGCCGGTGTGGTAGCAGACAGCGTGCCTGAAATGGAATGGCGCGAAACCGAACACAAATCGCGCGCCCTGATGCGCGCCGCCGAACTGGTCGAGGAGGGACTGCAATGAGCGCACCCAAGGTCCTGATGGTGGACAACTACGATAGCTTCACCTTCAACATCGTGCAGTACTTCGGCGAACTGGGCGCCGAAGTCATTGTGCACCGCAACGACGAAATCACGGTGGAGCAGCTCGATGCGCTGTTCCAGGCTGGTGCCTTTGACCATCTGTGCATCTCGCCCGGCCCCTGCTCACCAGCCGAAGCCGGGGTGTCGGTGGCAGCCATCCAGCACTTTGCCGGCAAGCTGCCCATTCTGGGCGTGTGTCTGGGGCACCAGGCCATCGGAGTCGCCTTCGGTGGCCAGATCGTGCGGGCCCGCGTGCAGATGCATGGCAAGACCAGCGTGATCACCACCAACCAGCAGGGCGTGTTCCACGGTCTGCCCAAGCAATTCGTGGTCAACCGCTACCACTCGCTGGCGATCGAGGGCGCCAGCTTGCCGCCGGTGCTGGAAGTCACCGCCACCACCGACGACGGTGAAATCATGGGCGTGCGCCACCGTACGCTGCCCATCGAAGGCGTGCAGTTCCACCCGGAAAGCATCCTGACCGAGCATGGCCACGCCATGCTGCGCAACTTCCTCCTGCAAGCCTGAAGGCGGCCAGCCATGCCAGACGTGCACCACCTGTTGCTGTTCATCGGTGCCGGACTGCTGCTCAACTTCACGCCCGGACCGGATATCTTCTATATTCTCAGCCACTCCCTGCGTCAGGGCGCGCGGGGCGGGCTGGTGGCCGCACTGGGCATTTGCCTGGGTTGCTGCGTGCATGTGCTGGCGGCCACCGCGGGGGTCAGCGCCGTGCTGGCTGCTTCCAGCACGGCGTTCAACCTGCTGAAGTGGCTGGGCGCTGCCTATCTGGCTTGGATCGGTGTCCGAATGCTGCTGTCCGTCCTGCGCCAGCCGGCCGACGGGCGGTCCGCGTTGGCGCATGAAATGCGCACTGCCGGGCTGCAGCCAGGGCCGGGACTGGCGGCGATTTTTCGTCGCGGTTTCCTGACCAATGTGCTCAACCCCAAGGTGGCGCTGTTCTTTCTGGCCTTCGTGCCGCAGTTCATTGCGCCGGGCACCCCTGCCGGCGAACGGCCCTGGGTGTTTCTGGCACTTGGCCTGCTGTTTACCTTCAATAGCCTCTGGGTGTGCGCTGGCTGGGCCGCGCTGGCGGCGTGGGCCGCGCGCCGCACCCGCGCCTTGCAGGCTGCGCTGCGCTGGCTGGACGGCGTGGCTGGAGGAATCTTTATTGCCTTTGCCGCCCGCCTTGTCATGAGCGAGGCGCCCGGTCGGGCCTGATCCACTGAATCACTGGAGAATTTCATGAGCATTACCCCGCAGGAAGCACTGCAACGCACCATCGAACACCGCGAGATCTTCTATGACGAAATGCTGAGCCTGATGCGCCAGATCATGAACGGCGAAATTTCGCCCCTCATGACCGCCGCCATCATCACCGGCCTGCGCGTCAAGAAGGAAACCATCGGCGAAATCACGGCGGCGGCCCGTGTCATGCGCGACTTCTCGCACAAGGTGCAAATTGACGACAAAACCCACCTGGTTGATATCGTCGGTACCGGCGGCGACGGCGCGCAAACTTTCAACATTTCCACCTGCTCGATGTTCGTGGCCGCCGCTGCCGGCGCCCGCATCAGCAAGCACGGCGGTCGCAGCGTGAGCAGCAAGTCCGGCAGTGCCGACGTGGTCGAGGCGCTGGGCGCCAATCTGGACATGCAGGCCGGCGCCATTGCACGCTGCGTGGCTGAAACCGGCATCGGCTTCATGTTTGCCCCCAACCACCACCCGGCCATGAAGAATGTGGCACCGGTGCGCAAGGAATTGGGCGTGAAGACCATTTTCAACATCCTGGGCCCGCTCACCAACCCGGCCGATGCGCCCAACATCCTGATGGGCGTGTTCCACGAGGATCTGGTTGGCATCCAGGTGCGTGTGCTGCAAGAATTGGGCGCCGAACACGCCATTGTGGTGTATGGCCGCGATAGTCTCGACGAAATCAGCCTGGGCGCGGCCACGCTGGTGGGCGAACTCAAGGATGGCAAGATCACCGAATACGACATCCACCCCGAAGACTATGGCTTCAACATGCGCAGCACACGTGCCTTGCGCGTGGCCAATCCGGAAGAGTCGCGCAAGATGCTGATCGGCGTGCTGGAAGGCGAGCAGGGCGCCCCGCGCGACGTGGTGCTGCTCAACGCCGGCATGACGCTGTATGCGGCCAATGTGGCGGATAGCTTCGAGGCCGGTATTGCCATGGCACGCCAGTCGCTGGATTCCGGCGCCGCCCGTGCCAAGCTCACGCAGTTCATCGAGGCCAGCCAGAAGCTGGCCAAGTCCAGCTGATGCCTGCCTGGCTGCAGGCCGATGGCGCCTGGATCGCCATCCTGGTTACGCTGATCACCATCGCGATGGCGTTGGGCATGCACCAGGCCATCCGTAAAGTGCTGCGTGCGCCCCAGCCCGAGTCCGACAGACCCACCAACGAACACTGACATGACCGACATCCTGCAAAAAATCGAAGCCGTCAAGCGCGAGGAAGTCGCCGCGGCCCTGCAAAAGAAATCCCTGGCAGCAATGCGCGCCGATGCCGAAAGCCGCGTGCTCACACGTGACTTTGTCGGTACCATGCGGGCACGCATTGCCGCCGGCCAATCAGCCGTGATTGCCGAGATCAAGAAGGCGAGTCCGTCCAAGGGCGTGATCCGCGAGCCGTTCGAGCCGGCCGACATCGCGCAAAGCTATGCCGAAGGCGACGGCAAGATGGCTGCCGCCTGCCTGTCGGTGCTGACCGACCGGCAATTCTTCCAGGGCAGCGTCGACTACCTCAAGCAGGCTCGCGCCAGCTGCGATCTGCCGGTGCTGCGCAAGGATTTCATGGTTGATCCCTATCAAATCTACGAATCGCGTGCCATTGGCGCCGACTGCGTGCTGCTGATCGTGGCCAGCCTGGACGATGCCCGGCTGCGCGACTTTGCGCGCATCGCACATGATCTGGACATGGCGGTGCTGGTCGAGGTGCATGACCGCGCCGAACTGGAACGCGCCCAGTGCATGGCCGCCGATGTCAAGCGTCCCGACAAGCTGCTGATGGGCGTGAATAACCGCAACCTGCGCACCTTTGAAGTCAATCTGCAAACCACGCTCGATTTACAGCCGCTGCTGGCGCCTGGGCAGTTGCTGGTGGCAGAAAGCGGTATACTTACGCCTTCCGATGTGCGACGCCTGCGGGATGCAGGTGTGGCGGCGTTCCTGGTGGGTGAGGCCTTCATGCGGGCCAAAGAACCGGGTCTGGCGCTGGCAGAGTTGTTCGGATAAAAAAATCAGGGGCTTCAAAAAAACGCAAAAAGCGTGGCATAATTTGACTCTTCTGTGGAGAGGTGGCCGAGTGGTTAATGGCAGCAGACTGTAAATCTGCCGGTTTATACCTACGCTGGTTCGAATCCAGCCCTCTCCACCACTGGTTTGATGCAGATAGCGGCTATGCCGTTTGCTTGAGGGCTATCACTCTGGCGCCATCAAGTGCGCGGGAGTAGTTCAATGGTAGAACCTTAGCCTTCCAAGCTAATGACGCGGGTTCGATTCCCGTCTCCCGCTCCAGCTTTCTGCAGTCAGTCTGGTTCTGTAGGTTTTTGCCCATGTGGCTCAGTGGTAGAGCACTCCCTTGGTAAGGGAGAGGTCGGCAGTTCGATCCTGCCCATGGGCACCACATTTATTCATGGCGGCTTGTGTTAGCATGCTGTGGTTTATTCTTAACTCTTTCACACACTAGTTTTTCGGAGTCGAAAAATGGCCAAGGAAAAATTTGAACGGACCAAGCCGCACGTGAACGTGGGCACGATTG
>CAYPRU010000005.1:0-165499 GCA_964413485.1 uncultured Allobrachymonas sp.
TCAGCGGCTCAGCGGCTCAGCGGCTCAGCGGCTCAGCGGCTCAGCGGCTCAGCGGGAAGCTACTCCCATCTGACCGCTCACCTGCGCCAGCAGTTCATCATCCAGCCGATTGGCCAACGCTGCCAGCCGCAGCCGCCCCAGCACCTGCGCGCTGCGTGCCTCGGACAGCGCCTGTACGCTGTTGGCGTAGGCGCTCTCGGCAGCCAGCACGTCCAGCGTGGTACGGTCGCCCACAGAATACCCCATGCGCGTGGCGTCCAGGCGCGAGCGCATCGCCTTCTCGGCCTGTTCCAAGGCCTGCAGGCGCGTCTGTCCGGCTTGCAGCCCCCACCAGGTGGACTGCACCTGCAACTCGACTTGCTGCTGGGTCAGATCCAGCTGCGCCTGGGCTTTTGCGAGCTGGTGCGTGGCTTCGCGCTCTTGCGCACCGCGCATGCCGCCTGTATACAGGGGGATGCTGACTTGCACGCCGATCATGCGGTTGATGTTGCGGTTGCGGGCCGGGCCGAAATCGCCATTTCCCCACAGCCGATCCTGCCCTGCCTGCGCGACCAGATCCACGGACAGATCGGCCATGGGCGAACGCGCACGCACGGCCTGATGCGCAATGTCCAGCTCCTGCCGGCGCTGCAGCAATTGCAGGTTGCGCGTACGCGCCTCCTGCAGCCAGGATTCGAGCGAACCGGGCGGCAGCCCGTACAGCTTGGCCGCGCCGCTGGGCGACACCGCCTGCGGCTGCGGCACGCCAATGCTGTCCGCCAGTGCCTGCCGCTTGACGCTGACATCCAGTTCGGCTGCGGCCAGCTGCGCCTGGATGCCAGCGCCTTCGGCGTCCGCCTCGTGGGTATCCGTTACCGGCGACATGCCCAGCCGGAAGCGCTCGTGCACTTCCGCCATGGTGCGTCCGGTGGATTGGCGCTGCAGTTGCAGCACGCGGATTTTTTCCTGCGCCACGGCCAGCGCCAGATACCGCTCGGCCGTTTGTAGCATGGTGCCTTGCCGCGCCGCCTGCCAGCCGGTGTCACCCAGATCGGCGGCAAGATCAAGCTGCGCACGCTGGGCTGAACGGGCCGGACTGAACAGCGGCTGCCGCAGTTCGGCCCCCCAGCGCGTGGCCGTGCCATTGTTGACGGAAGTGCCAAAATCGACACCGCTTGTCGGGCCAATACCCAAGGCCGGCGCCGAAAACTGCGCCCCCTGCATGCGTGTGGAGCCCTCGCCCCAGCCCGCACTGCCATTGACAAACACCGAAGGCTTCCATAGCGCCGAGGCCTGGTCGCGCTTGCTGGCGGCAGCGGCCTGTTCGGCGCGCGCCACATCGAGCTGACGATCATGCTGCGCGGCAGCCTGCCACGCCTGCAGCAGCGTGAGTGCCTGCCCCGGAGGTGCGCTGGCATCGGTGCCGGCAGCCTGTGCCAAAGTGGCCATGACTGTCAGCACGGCTGCCAGTATCCCGGTACGTTGTCGCATTGACTTACCCTTTCCTGTGCTGCGCCAGCACCCCGCCAATCCAGCGTTGGAGCTCTGCAGACGACCTGGCGCCGCTGACACGCGCCACTTCACGCCCCCCCAGAAACATGGCCAGGGTGGGAATGCTGCGAATGCCGAGTGCCGTTCCGGTATGCGGATTGGCCTCGGTATCCAGCTTGGCAAACACGACGTTCCGCATGACCTGCGCCGCCTGCTCGAACTGTGGCGCCATCATTCGGCACGGGCCGCACCATGGCGCCCAGAAATCCACCACGATGGGCAGCTCGGTGCCGGCAATGTAGCCCTGAAAGCTGGCGTCGGTCAGGATGACCGGATGCTCCGGCAGCAATTCGACCTTGCAGCGACCGCAATTGAGCTGCTTGCCCAGATCGCTCTCGGCCACCCGATTCTTGGCGTTGCACTGCGCGCAAACGATTTGCATGGCTTCCTCCTTTCCGTCCAGCGTGCTTCAACAGCCCGGTTTGGCTCCCAGCTTGCGCATGATGGCTTCCATCAGGCACCACTTGGTAAAGCCGCTCTGCAGAAAGTTGGCGCCAACAAAAGCGGTGAACCAAAGCCAGTAGACACTGTGGAAAATCGGGCTACCCGGCACGCCCAACGCCAAAGTCAGCAGGATGAAAGTGCCGCCAATAATGCGGGTCAGTTGCCAAGATGTCATGATGTACTCCTATCTATAAATTGCGTTCAATCCGAATCGGTCGTCTTGACCAGCCGCGGAATGCCAAGGTGCTCGAGCACGTATTTCTCGTACACCGGCTCGGCCTTGCCGGATTTCATCTTGCTGAGGAAATACTTCTCGAAGGCAATCTTGCCCAGGTGCACCCATTTGCCTTTCTTGATCCAGTTGACGTTGCGCGGCGGCATCTGCGGCAGAGCCACAAACGCGACACCGGTATCGCCCATGTCAGCCAGGCAGATCGCATTCCAGGTCGCGGTGGCGGTGGCCGGCTTGCCTTTCAGGTCGGCCACGATGTTCTCGGTGATGGCGCTGATCATGGTTTCGATCATGTAGCCGGTCTTGGGCGCGCCAGTGGCCACCGGTGTGGTCTCGATCGGCGGAATCGCCACACACACGCCTGCCGAGAAGATGTTCTTGTATACCTTGCTGCGCTGGTGCGGGTCGATCAGCACAAAGCCGCGCGGATTGCACAGGTCGGGCACGGCCGCGACGGGATCGACGCCCTTGAAGGAGGGCAGCATCATGGACAGGGTGAACGGCAGCTCGTGCTGCTTGACCAGCGTGCCGTGATCGTCCAGCTGGTCCACGAACAGTTTGCCTTCCTCCACCTTGGTGGTCTTGGCATTGGTGATCCAGCGGATGTCCTGCATGCGCAGCTCGCTTTCGAGCATGCCCTTGCTGTCGCCAACGCCACCCAGCCCCAGATGTCCGATGTACGGCTCGGCAGTCACGAAAGTGATGGGCACCTTGTGGCGCAGCTTGCGCTTGCGCAGGTCGGCGGCCACCACGAAGGCGAATTCATAAGCCGGACCATAGCAGCTCGCGCCCGGCATGGCGCCAATGACCATGGGCCCCGGATTTTGTAAGAACTTCTGGTAATCCGCCCACAGCCGCTCGGCATGGTCGACGGTGCAGATGGAATGGGTGAAGCCGCCGTCCGGCCCGGCACCCGGCACCTCTTCAAACGCTAGCCGCGGGCCGGTGGTAATGACGAGGTAGTCGTAGGCCACGCTCTGGCCATTGGCCAGCGTCAGCATATTGGCTGGCGCGTCGATTTTCGTGACGGCGCTGGCAATGAAACCAATCCCCTTGCTTTCCAGCAGCGGACGGATCTCCAGGATGATGTCATCGCGCTGGCGCCAGCCCACCGCCACCCAGGGGTTGGAGGGCACGAACTGGAAGTAATCCACCGCATTAATGACGGTCACCTTGTGCTCTGCAGGCAAGGCTGCACGCAGTTGGTATGCGGCCGGCATGCCGCCGATGCCGGCTCCCATGATGACGATGTGTGCCATGGTATGTCTCCTTATGGCCAGGTTAAGCAGAACCTTCTGGTTGGGTCTGCGAGGGAACCGCCGCCACTGCGTACTGCTTGCGGTAAGCGACGTAATACAAGAGTGGAATCACTACCAGTGTAAGGATGGTTGAAACAAAAATACCGAAAATCAGCGAAATGGCCAGGCCATTGAAAATCGGGTCATCCAGGATGAAGAAACCGCCGATCATCGCGGCCAACCCGGTCAGCAGAATGGGCTGCGCACGCGTGATGGCGCTGTGCACGATGGCGTCTTCAAAGCGCACGCCCTGCTTGAGCTGCAGGTTGATGAAATCCACCAGCAGGATCGAATTGCGCACGATGATGCCGGCCAGCGCGATCATGCCGATCATGCTGGTGGCCGTGTACTGCGCGCCCAGCAGGGCGTGCCCCGGCATGACGCCGATGATGGTCAGCGGAATCGGCGCCATGATGATCAGCGGCACCAGGTACGAGCCGAACTGCGCCACCACCAGCAGGTAGATCAGGATCAGGCCCACGGCATAGGCAGCGCCCATGTCGCGGAAGGTTTCGTAGGTGATCTGCCATTCGCCGTCCCATTTGACCGCGTAGTTGCGGTACGGATCCTGCGGCTGGCGGATGAAAAACTCCTCGATCTTGCCGCCATTGGGCGTCTGGATGTCGGCCAGGCTGCTGCGCATCTTGAACATGCCATACAGCGGACTGTCGTTGCTGCCCGCCATGTCGCCCACCACAAAGCTCACCGGCAGCAGGTCCTTGTGGTAGATGGTCTGTTCGCGCGCGCTGTCGGTGGGGGTGACCAGCTCACGAATGGGCACCAGCTGCCCGCTGGCGCTGCGCACGCTGAGCTGCAGCAGGGTGTCGAGGCTACCTTGCGCCTCGGGCGGCAGCTGCAGGATGGCGGGCACCGGGTAACGGCTCTGGTCGTGCAGAAAGGTGGCGGCATCGCCCGAGAGGCCGGCGCGCAGCGTGGCCACGATGGTCTGCTGCGGCACGCCCAGCTGGGCGGCCTTGCGGCGATCCACGATCAGGTTGATCTTGGGCGCGGGCGCCGTCAGGTTGTCATCCACATCGACCACATTGGGCGTGCGCTCGAACACCTTGCGCAACGCACGCACCACCTGCTGGCGGCCTTCCGCTTCGGGTCCGTACACTTCGGCCACGATCGGGGACAGCACCGGCGGGCCCGGTGGCACTTCCACCACTTTCACATTCGCACCGTAGCGTTTGGCAATTTCCTGCAGCGGCGGACGCAGGCGCGTGGCAATGGCGTGGCTTTGCTCCTTGCGGTGGTGCTTGTCCACCAGGTTCACCTGCATGTCGCCGGTGTTGCTGTCCGTGCGCAGGAAGTACTGGCGCACCAGGCCGTTGAAGTTGATCGGCGAGGCGGTGCCGGCATAGGCCTGGTAGTTGACCACTTCCGGCACCGTGGCCAGGTAGGCCCCCATCTCGCGCATAACGGCAGCGGTTTTTTCCACCGGCGTACCGGCCGGCATGTCCACCACCACCTGGAATTCGCTCTTGTTGTCGAACGGCAGCATCTTCAGCACCACCAGCCCGAACGCCGGCAGCAGCATCGACAATACAATCAGGCCGGCCACGCCCAGCCCCAGCAGGCGGCGGTTGCGGCGGCCACGGCGGGCGTCCAGCAGCGGATCGAACACCTTGTGGAACACCGGGGTCAGCTTGCCAACCAGGCCCTTGGAGTTGCCATCTGCACCATGCCCTTCGGCCGGGTGCTGTTTCAGCCACAGGCGCGACAACCAGGGCGTCACGGCAAAGGCCACCGCCAGCGACAGCAGCATGCCCATGCTGGCATTGATCGGAATCGGGCTCATGTAGGGCCCCATCAGGCCGGTGACGAAGGCCATCGGCAGCAACGCGGCGATCACGGTAAGTGTGGCCAGGATGGTCGGGCCGCCCACTTCGTCCACCGCGCCGGGAATGATTTCCCGCAAGGTTTTGCCCGGCTCCAGCTGCTGGTGGCGGTGGATGTTTTCGACCACCACGATGGCGTCGTCCACCAGAATGCCGATGGAAAAGATCAGCGCGAACAGCGATACCCGGTTGAGCGTGAAGCCCCAGGCCCACGAGGCAAACAGCGTGACGGTCAGGGTCAGCACCACTGCCGTGCCCACAATCGCGGCCTCACGCCGGCCCAGGGCAATGAATACCAGCGCCACCACCGAAGCGGTAGCGAACAGCAGTTTCTGGATCAGCTTGGTGGCCTTGTCATTGGCGGTTTCGCCATAGTTGCGCGTTTCCACCACCTGCACATCGGCCGGCACCACCGTGTTCTTGAGCTGCGCGACACGCGTCATGACGGCATCTGCCACGTTGATGGCGTTTTCGCCCGGTTTCTTGGTCACGGCGATGGTGACTGCCGGGTATTCCACGCCAGCGCTGGCGCCAGCCTTGCCGTCCGCAGGCCGCACCGGCTCGCCATACCACGCATAGTGGCCGGGCGGCGGCGCACCGTCGCGGATGGTAGCCACTTCGTTCAGGAACACCGGCTTGCCGCCGGCCACTCCCACCACCAGTTCGGCCACATCTTCGGCATTGCGCAGATACGGGCCGGATTCGAGCTGCACGGCGCGGTTGCCGTCCAGCAGATCGCCCAGCGGCATGCCGAAGTTGGCACCTTCCAGCGTGCGGCGCACATCCTGCACGGTCAGGCCAGCGGCAGAGAGCCGTGCCGGATCCACTTCCACCATGATGGCGTGGCCCGGTCCGCCAATGGTGGTCACCTCACGCGTGCCGGGCACGCGCTTGAGGTCCGCCTCGATGCTGTGCGCCACCCGCTCGAGGTCAAACGCCCCGCTGTCGGGCCGCTTGCTGTACAGCGTGAGCGCCACAATCGGCACATCGTCCACGCCCTTGGGCTTGATCACCGGCGCCAGCACGCCCAGTCCCTTGGGCAGCCAGTCGGCATTGGCACCTACCGTGTCATATAGGCGCACCAGCGCGTCGTTGCGTTTGACCCCGACCTTGAACTGCACCGTGAGCACCGCCACGCCGGAGCGCGACACGCTCATCACATGGTCCACCCCCGCCATTTGCGACAGCACCTGCTCGGCCGGAGTGGCCACCAGCGATTCCACATCCTTGGCGGCAGCGCCCGGGAACGGGATCACCACGTTGGCCATGGTCACGTCGATTTGCGGCTCTTCTTCACGCGGGGTGACCAGCACGGCAAACACACCCAGCAGGAATGCCACCAGCGCCAGCAGCGGCGTGATCTGCGCCGTCTGGAAAAAGGCGGCGATACGGCCAGAAATACCCAGCCGCGCCTTGCTTCCATCGTGATCGGATTGGGGATGCATGAAATCACTCATGGTTGATGGCTTTGTTATCCGCTTACTGGACGCGCGCCGCCGCTTGCGGATCGGTCACGACACGTTCGCCAGCATCCAGACCCGAGAGCACTTCCACTGCATCGCCGCTGGCCCGGCCCAGCCTGACCTGGCGCAACAGGGGTTTGTTTTCCTTGCTCAAAACGTACAGCCCGGTCATCTCGGCGCGCCGCACGATCGCCTTGGCCGGCACACGCAGGTTGTTGCCCAGAGACGCTGCAGCGGCGCTGCCCGACCTGGCACCCTGTGCCAGCCACAGCCGCGCAAACTGGCCTGGCACCACGCTGGCGCCCGCCGGCAGCGTGGCACGCACCTGCTGTGTCATGCTGCGCGGGTCGACCGTGGGCAGCACTTCAATGCGCACGGGCGTCTGCTTGGCGCCGGCAATGTCGACCCTGGCCTGCCTCATATCGACCTGCCCGATGACCGAAGACGGCACCTGCGCAGTAACACGCATGGCGCCCGGGTCGTACACGGTCAACAAGGGTCGGCCGGGCATGGCCATATCGCCCCGTTCGACCGACAGGGCGGACACCACGCCGGTATACGGTGCACGCACCACATGGAAGCCGGACTGCGACTGTGCGGCAGTAGCCTGAGCGGCAGCAGCCTTGTACACCGCTTCGGCCTGCTCCAGTGCGGCCTTGCTGATGTATTGCTTGGCATACAGCTGGCGTTTGCGCTCCAGATCCTTGGCGGCAACTTCCATTTGGGCGCGTCCGGCCACATTGGCCTGGTCTGCCGCGCGCGAATCGATGCGCAACAGCACCTGCCCGGCCTGCACACGCTGGCCAGCCTGCACCTGCAAGTCGAGCACCGCGCCCGGCACCTGCGCCGCCACCGTGGTCTGGCGCACCGCCTCGACCTGCCCTTCGTAGCTGGCCTGCACCTGCCCGGCCGCTGCCTGCACGGTCACCGATGCCAGCGCAGCGGGCGGCTGCGCTGGCGCATCCTTGGCCATGCCGATCCAAGGACTCAGCCATCCGGCCGACGCCATTACTGCAAGGTACAAACGCTTCATGTAATCACTCCGTGCACGGTCTATGCAAGACTCATGGCTTGATGATACAGTGTTTACGCATTCAATTAAATACTTGAATGCTTGATTCAACCAACGGGTTTATGCTGATTTCGCCATGAGTACCGCCAATTTTTCCATGGAAGCGCTTCCACCGGAGGCGCTTATACAGGTGGCCGGGTATTTCCGGATGCTGTCCGAACCCACACGCCTGCATATCCTCAGTGTGCTGCGCAGTGGTGACAGAAATGTGAGCGAACTGGCACAGCTGATCGGCACCAGTCCGGCCAACACCTCGCGGCATCTGGCCCTGCTGGCGCAGCACGGCTTGGTCGCGCGCACAAGCCGCGGCAACAATGTGCATTACGCCATCGCCGATCAAAGTGTGTACGACCTGTGCGACCTGGTCTGCGGCAACATCGCCTCCCGCTTCCAGCAAATCGATGCGGCGCGCGTGAACTTTGTGGCGTTGGCCAGTCGTGGGCAAAAATCCCAAAAGTGACGTTTGCGCCACACAGGGAAAATGACACGCTGGTCGTTTTCGTCCCACTAGAAAGCGAAACGGCCGGCACCGAATAAAAAAAACCGCCCAATACATGGGCGGTCAGGTTTCAACGCGGGTGATTGGCTCAGGCCGTTTTGCCCATCGCCGGGTCAGTCACCGAAGTCTTGCCGGTTTCCACGCGTCCGGCAAAGCGGCGACGCCACTGCGGATCATGGCTGCTGGTAACCTCCACGTCGTACCAGCCACCAGTTTTCTGCAGATCCCAGCGCAGCTCGGTAAAGCTGCACGCACGGTTCATGGTGGCAGTCTGCGTCTCACCACCGTAAACCTTATCCGGCACTGCCGTGAGCGTGCACGTGCCCTTGCCATCATTGCCGACATGCAGGTACACATCGCCCTTGGCCGGGTCGTAGCACACCTGGATTTCAGGGCGGGCTGCATCACTGGCTTCACTGCGCATCACCTGGCCGGCAAAGGCGCGATGGTAGCCATTCGGGCCCAGTACCCACAGGTCATACAGACCGCCGTCAACCCCCACGTCCCAGGTGTCTTCCAGCTGCTTGCCAGCTTCCACCATGTAGCGGCGTGGAATGCCTTCCAGATGCAGCTTGTCATACACATGGAACACCGCCGCAGCGCTGCCACTGTTGGCAAAAATCAGCTTGACCTTCTGCGCCTTGGCATCCACGCGGGCACTGGTGTGCAGCTCATATGGCAGCGCATTCGAGGGACGCTGGGCTTGCGCCTGCACCGGCATCGCCTGCACGGACGGTACCGCAATTTGCGACAAGGCCTGCTGATCTGCGCGCAACTTGTCGGCAGCTTCCTTGGTACTGCGCCCATCCAGGGTGGCCAGCGGCGACTGGTTCGGCGTGGTGAAGTTGAAAGCCGAGGTCAGATCACCGAAGACGGCACGGCGGTACGGGCTGATGTTGGACTCGGCTATCCCGAAACGCGCCTCCAGGAAACGCAGCACCGAGGTGTGATCGAACACCTGCGAGTTGACCCAGCCGCCACGGCTCCAGGGAGAAAGGATGTACATTGGAACGCGTGGACCAGGACCATAACAGTCGCCGTCAGGATGCGTCCAGTGTGTGGGATCGGGTTCTACCGGGCGGTATGACGGGTGGGTGTAATACTCGACATCCAGCGCGGCATCGGGCAGCGTGGTCTTGCCATGCTGCTTCCCACCGGCATCGCGCGAAGGAGCACACGGCGGCGGCAGGTGGTCGAAGTAGCCGTCATTCTCGTCAAAGTTGATGATGAAAACGGTCTTGCTCCAGATATCCGGATTGGCGGTCAGGATGTCCAGAATGCGCTGCGTGTACCAGGCGCCCTGCACCGGGCTGGATGGACCTGGGTGTTCGGAGTACTCTTCCGGTGCCACGATCCACGACACCTGGGGCAACTTGCCATTTTTCACGTCCTGCTCGAAGCTGTCCAGGAAACCGCCATCGGGCATGGTATTGGCGATGCCCTTGTACAGCGGCGCGCGCGCATCGAGCGCCGGATCATAGGCCGGGGCCACATATCCATCGCTCCAGTCGTGGTACACCGGTTGGCCCGAATCAATATTCGCCTTGCGGTACTGCTTGAATCCCACCAGGCAGTTGTCGGTGTAGTTGCTGGGCATGTTCTGGTACACCTTCCAGCTCACGCCGGCCTGTTGCAGACGTTCAGGGTAGGTGGTCCAGTCGTAGCCAGGTTCGGCGCCGGTCATGCCCGGCGCCAGCTCGTCCCAGTAGTTGTTGACCATGGACTTGCCGGTGACACCCGGCCCATTGGTGCCGCTCATGTGGAACAGGCGGTTGGTATTGGTACCGCCATGCAGCGAGCAGTAGTAGGCGTCGCACAGCGTAAAGGCCTCGGCCAGGGCAAACTGGAACGGCAGTTCCTGGCGACCGAAGTACGACATCGACTGCGGCTCCTTGTAGCGCGCCCATTCGTCCATGCGGCCTTTGGCCCAGGCGTTGCGCGCGTCGATCCAGCTATGCGGCGTGCCTTTCACGCGCTGGGCATTTCCCTTGGTCTGGTCCAGATAGTACGGCTGCACGACATTGCCATTCATATCCTTCTGCTGCCACACATTGCGGTCGCCAGGTAGCGGAATCGGGAAGCGGTCACCGAAACCACGCACACCAGCCATGGTGCCAAAGTAATTGTCGAACGAACGGTTTTCCTGCATCAGCACCACCACGTACTCGACATCCTTGATGGTGCCGGTGACGTTGTTGGCAGGAATTGCCAGTGCACGCTGGATGCTGGGAGGAAACGCTGTCAACGCAGTAGTGGCAGCGGTGAACTTCAGAAAATGACGACGGGAATTCATGGTGTGTTCCTTGTTGTTGGGGGTATTCAAGGAGCGCACTTCAGGCCAGGCGTTGCAGCCTTGCATTTGGTGGATGTGTCGCCACCGCATCCCGCCAGGGCGCCCAACAGACACAGCGCCGCCAGCACACGCGCAAGCGTAGAAATTGACATAAGCGATTTCATAAAACTCCTGATGTAATGACAATCATTACCCCGGCAAGCAGCCGCACGCCAGCTTTTCCTGCCTTATGGGAAGGAGTACACATGGACTGGCTGGCCGGAGCCAAACTAGTCTAGACAACTGAAATGACAGAGCTGTTACCTGTTTTCATGACCCAACAGCCCTGAAGCAGGTCAGTCCTGAAACCAACTGGCATGTTTGACAAGACACTCACCATGGATGTCGTAACGGACAATTCGCAGAATTATGCTGATGCCCTTGTTCTTCGGCTTGCCTATCCTGCTCGGGCCGATCCAAATCGCTTTGCTTGAGATGGTCATCGACCCGGTGTGCGCCCTCGTGTTCGAGGCGGAACGCGAAGAAAACGATGCCATGAACCGCCCGCCGCGCAACCCGGCCGAGCGCATGTTCTCGGTCCCGATGATCGTCTGGAGCGTCTTCCAGGGCGGCATTGCCTTCGCGATGCTGGCTGCCGTCTTTCTTGCCAAAACCAGTTCGGGAATGCCGGAAGTCGAAGTGCGCGCATTGATCTTCTTTGCTCTGGTCGCCCAGATCATGGCGCTGATTCTGGTCAACCACTCATTCACGGCGTCGCTGTGCGATGCCCTCGCCCGCAAGAATACGGCACTTGGCTATGTTGCCATGGCCGTGTCGGGCATCATTGCACTGGTTCTGTTCCTGCCCTCAGCGCAGGCACTATTGACGTTCGGGTCGATCGCGCGAGAGGACATGGCGCTGGCCATCGGCTTGGGTGTCGGCCTGCTGCTGGTGCTCGAAGGCTGCAAGTCATGGCTCCAGCGCATCGCGCGGGGGGCAACGCTGCTACCATAAGCCCTGCACGTCTCGCAGGCGCCACAGATTGACCACAATCCAGACCGTCACCTGAGGCGATTGACGTACAAAAAATAAAACCGCCGAAAGTTCTTGGAAATCAAGACTTTACGACGGTTGTATTGGTAGGCGCGATTGGATTCGAACCAACGACCCCCACCATGTCAAGGTGGTGCTCTAACCAACTGAGCTACGCGCCTGAAAAATTCAGAAAACGAAGTATAGCATGCTTTTTTGCGCTGGCCACAAGAAATCTGCGCCGGTTTCGCGTTGCATCCAACATCCCTCTGCTGTCACCAGACTGAACCTCTTTTCCATTGCCTCGTTTTCATGTGGCTCCTGAATCCGCCGCACTGGCGCGCTCAGCGCCGGCGCGCGCCCAGCACGCCATTCAGCGTCAGCAGTTCGGCCAGCACCTTGTTCAGGCGGTGGGTATCGGTCACGCGCACCGTCAAGGCCATGTGATTGACCTCCTTGCCGGCATCGCTGTGCAGGCCGATCACTGGCATTTTTTCGCGCGCAAACAGCTCGCTGATGTCGCGCAGCAGGCCGGGGCGGTCGCTGGTCTGCAGCAGGATGTCCACCGGGAACTGAGGAGAAACATCCTGCGCCGGCATGCCCTGCCACTGCGTCTCAATGGCACGCTCGGGATTGGCACGCACCATGTTGCGGTAATTGATGCAGTCCTGACGGTGCACGCTCACGCCCTTGCCTCGCGTGACAAAGCCGCCGATTGCATCAGGTGGCGCCGGCTTGCAGCACTTGGCCAGCTGCGTCATCAGCGAGCCCATGCCCACCACCAGCACCCCCCCCTTGCCGGAGGGCTTCAGGTGGCGATCGCTGCGCGCCTGGGTCTTCTGCAGCAGGAACGCATCCTGCGGCAGTTGCGGCGCCTGGGGTTTGATCACGGCCTCGATGTTGCGCAGCGAAAATTCGTCCTTGCCCACCACCTCGAACAAGTCGTCGGCACTGGAAAACCCCAGCTTGCCGGCCAGTTCCTCCAGCCGGATGGCGGTACGCCCTTCGCGCTGCAACAGCTTTTCGACCGCCTCGCGCCCCCGGCTGATGGCGTCCTGCAGCGCCAGCGCGTTGAACCAGGCGCGCACCTTGGCCTTGGCCCGATGACTGACCAGGTAACCGCTCTCGGCGATCCAGTCGCGCGAGGGCCCGCCTTCCTTGGCCACCGTGATTTCCACCGTCTGGCCGTTTTTCAGCGGCGTGTTGAGCGGCACCATCACGCCGTCGACCTTGGCGCCCCGGCAGCGGTGGCCCACATTGGTGTGCACGCTGTAGGCAAAATCCACCGGCGTAGCCCCTTGCGGCAATTCGACGATGGCGGCATCGGGCGTGAGCACGTAAATGCGGTCTTCCAGCACTGCGGCATCGGGGCGTTGCCCGACATCGCCCTCGCTGAAATCGCGTTCCCAGGCCAGCAGCTGGCGCAGCACGGCAATCTTGGCATCGTAGGCGCTGTTGGCGGTATGGCCGGCATAGCCCTTGGTGCCTGCCTCCTTGTAGGCCCAGTGTGCCGCCACCCCGCTTTCGGCGTGATCGTGCATGGCCTGGGTGCGGATCTGGATTTCCAGCGGCCGCGCCACGCCAGCAGGATCGTACTCGTTCACCACCGTATGCAAGGACTGGTAGCCATTGGCCTTGGGCTTGGCGATGTAGTCGTCAAATTCGGACGCGATCGGCTCGTACTGGCTGTGCACCCAGCTCAGGGCGGCATAGCAATCCTTCACTTCGCGCACGATCACGCGCAGCGCCATGCGGTCGTAGATGTGCTCGAAATCCAGTCCCTTGCCGCGCATTTTCTTGACAATGCTGTAAATGTGCTTGGGCCGCGCCTGCACACTCGAAGGAATGCCCTGTTCCAGCAGGCCATCATGCACGGCATGGCGCAGACGGTCGGCGCGCTGTTCACGTTCGATGCGTTTCTCATCGAGCAGGCGGGCCACTTCGCGGTAGGTGTCGGGCTCGAGAAAGCGGAAGGACAGATCTTCCATCTCCCACTTGATCTGCCAGATACCCAGCCGGTTGGCCAGCGGCGCCAACACATGCAGCGATTCGTAGGCCAGGGCACTGGGCACCGGCAGCTTGCTGGCTGCAAAATGGCGCAAGGTCTGCAGGCGCGAGGCCAACCGCAGCAGGATCACGCGCAGGTCGCGCGAGAAGGCCAGCAGCATCTTGCGCACGGCTTCGATCTGCTCCGTCTTGGGCGTGGTGGCCGGCATCTGCTCGTCGGGTCCGCCGCGCTGGCGGCGCTGGCTCTGCTGCAGGCGCATCAGGCGCGTGGCCTCCAGCGCCAGCCGCGCGTATTCGTCGCTAAAGATCTGCCCGATCATTTCCCGCGGGCGGCTGAGGTGGTCTGCCGCATAGATCAGATAGGCCATGGCCTGCAGCGAGGCGGCACCGCCCATTTGCGCCAGAATGTGCGCCATGCCCTCGGCATGCCCGAGTGCGTTTTCGGTGGTTTCAAGTTCGCAATTGGCCAGCAGCGGCGCCGCAAACTGGCGTGCACGCGCCAGCACGTCGTCTTGCGGCGGCAGCATATCGGCACTGGCCTGCACGATGCTGGCCACTTCGGTCGGGTCGCGCGCGTCAGTACGGGAATAATCAGGAGTCATGGGTCAATCAGGCAGGTCGGCTGGCCTGCCACAGGGTCAGGCTGGATCGTCTTCCAGCAAAAAACGGCACACGGCAGCGGTTTGATCGGGCTGCACCAGCGTGGGCGCGTGGCCCACACCGGCAAACTCCACCAGTTGCGCGCACGGTCCGCGCTGCTGCATGGCGTGGGCAGCATCGCGCGTAAGCAAGTCGGAATCGGCACCGCGCAGCAGCAGAGTGGGCACAGTCAGCGCATCGTACACCTGCCACAGCAGCTCCGAGCCCTGCTCGAACGCCTCGCGCGACACATTGCCGAATACCTTGGCAATGGCCGGATCGTAGTGCATGGTCCAGCCACCGTCGGGAAGCACGCGCAGCATGGGACGGTTGAGCGCCTCCCACTGCGCGCTGCTGTGCGGGCCGAAGTTGACGAAGCGTTCACGCAAACGATCGATACCGTCCTGTTCACTGGCGTAATGGCCGGTGTCGGCCACATAACTGCCGATGCGCTCGATGGACTCCCAGGTAATGGCGGGCCCCACGTCGTTGAGCACCAACTTGTGCAGAGGTGCCGGCAACGGCCAGGCAGAAGTGCCCTGCGCAACCGCCACGCCGAAGGCGATCAGGCCGCCCATGCTGGTGCCCACCCAGTCCAGCCGGGCCACCGGTGCCTGCCGGTGCAGGTGCGCCAGCAATTGCAGCATCGCGCCGGCATACACGGGCACCTGGTACAGTGCGGGATCGCGCAGCCATTCGCTTTGGCCGCGGCCCGGCACATCGGGGCAGACAATGCGCAAAGGCGGCCGGCCGCGCCGTGCCGCATCCGCGAGCAATGCCTGCGCCAGCGCGTCAAAATCGCGCCCCTGCCGCGTCAGGCCGTGCACGCAAAGAATCACGTGCTTCGCCTGCGCGTCCCCCCACTGCCAGAAAGCCATCCGGAATGCAGTACTTCCGGAGCTGCATACAATGTGCTGAAGTGTGGGCTGGTTCATGGGCTGCTTCCGGATCGGTTTCTGGAACATCTGGCTGTGGCGTGATCACACCGTGCTGGCTACTTTACCTGAAGATTTCCCCCGACAACATCACAGTAGGAGAGAGACATGCTCAAAGGAAAAACTGCGCTGGTCACCGGTTCCACCAGCGGCATCGGCCTGGGTATCGCCAAGGCGCTTGCCGCGCAGGGTGCCAATGTGCTGCTCAACGGCTTTGGCGATCACGCCGGCCCGCAAGCCGAAGTGCAGCAGGCTGGCGCTGCCCATGGCATCCGTACCGCCTACCACGGAGCCGACATGAGCAAGCCCGAAGACATCGAAGCCATGATGGCCTTTGCCGCCGAACAGTTCGGCATGGTGGACATCCTGGTCAACAACGCCGGCGTGCAGCACGTGGCCCGCATCGAGGACTTTCCGGTGGCCAAATGGGATTCCATCATCGCCATCAACCTCAGCAGTGCATTCCACACCACGCGCCTGGCGGTTCCTGCCATGCGCCAGGCCAACTGGGGCCGCATCATCAACGTGGCGTCTGCCCACGGTCTGGTGGCTTCGGCCGAAAAATCCGCCTATGTGGCGGCCAAGCACGGCATCGTCGGCCTGACCAAGGTCACTGCCCTCGAAAACGCCACCACCGGCGTTACCTGCAACGCCATCTGCCCGGGCTGGGTGCTGACCCCGCTAGTGCAAAAACAGATCGATGCCAAGGCTGCCGAAGGCGGCATCAGCATCCAGCAGGCCCAGGAAACCCTGCTGCGCGAAAAAGAGCCATCGCTGCAGTTCACCACGCCCGACGAACTGGGCGCTCTGGCAGTGTTTTTCTGCTCGCCGGCCGGCAACAACGTGCGCGGTGTGGCCTGGAACATGGACGGCGGCTGGGTCGCCCAATAAATCATCCGTTTGAGCACCTATTTCCGGCTGCTTCTGCTGCTGGCGGCGCTGACCATGGTCGGCCCGCTGGCCATCGACGCCTACCTGCCCTCGTTTTCCGCCATCCGGCACGACCTGCACACCAGCGAACAGCTGGTGCAGTTGACGCTGGGCGTGTTCCTGTCTGCCTTTGCCGGCATGATGCTGTTTTACGGCACGCTGGCCGATGCCTTCGGCCGGCGTCCGGTCATCCTGGCCTCGCTCGCCCTGTACACCGTGGCGTCGCTGGGCGCCGCGCTCAGCCCCAACATCGAGACGCTGCTGCTGTTTCGCGTGCTGCAAGGCCTGGGCGCAGGCGGTGGCGGCGTGGTCGCGCGCGCCGTGGTACGCGACCGTTTCAGCGGCGCCGAGGCGCAGCGCATGATGTCGCACATGACCATGGTGTTCGGCCTGGCGCCGGCCCTGGCCCCCATCATCGGTGGCTGGATCGAGGTATCGTTGGGCTGGCGCTGGGTATTCGGTTTTTCTGTGCTGTTCGGCTGCGTGATGCTGCCGCTGTGCTGGTTTCGCCTGCCGGAAAGTCTACCCGCAGCCAGGCGCCAGCCCTTTGTGCCAGGGCGCATTCTTGGCCAATACCTGACCTGCCTGCGCGACCCGCGCTTCATGCTGCTGATCGTGCTGCAGGCGCTGGGCTTTGCCGGCTTCTCCATGTACATCGGCGCCGCGTCGCACTTCGTCATGGACATCCTGCACCTCACCGAGACCGACTTCGGCTGGATGTTCATTCCGCTGATGGGCGGTCTGGTCAGCGGGGCGGCCCTGGCCGGTCGACTGGCGCACCGCGTACGCCGGCGGCCTTTCACACTGGCCGCCTACGGCCTGATGGCGCTGGCCGTGCTGTTCAACCTCGGCTACAACCTGTGGGTCGGTGCCGAGGCCGCCATCCCCTGGGCGGTGCTGCCCCTGTTCCTCTATGCGTTCGGGCTGTCCTTCCTGACGCCAGTCGTCACCATGGCAGCGATGGATCTGTTTCCGCGCAACCAGGGTCTCGCGTCCTCCATGCAATCCTTCGTGCAGATGCTGGTATTTGCCATCGTGGCCGGCCTGGTGGTGCCGCAGCTGTTCGGCAGCGGGCTGCGGCTGGCGAGTGGCATGGCTGCCATGTGGGGCGGCAGCCTGCTGTGCTATGGGGTATTGCGTCTGCTGATCCTGCGCCGTCCGATACCGCCCGAGCACTGATTGCAGCCGGAGCATGACCTGCGGCATGCACGGCCGGCGTGCATTGGGGGATAATCGGCCATGGCCCGCAACTCCAAGCAGCGGGTTCTCTTATTCGAAAGCATCCCCCATGGCAGACCTGACCACTGGCTCCGCGCCACTTCAACCCGTTTCCATTTCCCCGGTAGAGGATATTGTTGCCGACATGCGCGCCGGCAAGATCGTCATTCTGGTCGACGAGGAAGACCGCGAAAACGAAGGCGACCTGATCCTGGCTGCCGACCATGTTTCTCCTGAAGCCATCAACTTCATGGCCCGCTACGGCCGCGGCCTGATCTGCCTGACCCTCACGCGTGAGCGTTGCCAGCATCTGGGCCTATCGCCCATGACGCAGCGCAACAGCGCCAAGCTGGGCACCGCATTTACCGTTTCCATCGAAGCCGCCGAAGGCGTGACCACCGGCATTTCCGCCGCCGACCGCGCACACACCGTGCGGGCTGCGGTGGCGCCGCATGCCAAGGCCAGCGATCTGGTGCAGCCGGGCCACGTTTTCCCGCTGCAGGCGGTGGACGGCGGCGTGCTGATGCGCGCCGGCCACACCGAAGCCGGCTGCGATCTGGCGCGCATGGCCGGCTGCAGCCCCACTGCCGTGATCTGCGAGATCATGAAAGACGACGGCACCATGGCGCGCCTGCCCGACCTGCAGCTGTTCGCCGCCGAGCACGGCCTGAAAATCGGCACCATCGCCGACCTGATCGAACACCGCAGCCGCCGCGAATCCATGATCCGCAAGGTGGCCAGCCGCCCGCTCAAGACTGCCTACGGTGATTTTCTGGCGCATGCCTACCAGGACATGCACGGCCAGAACCTGCATCTGGCATTGACCAAGGGCAGCTGGACCGAAAACGACGTGGTGCCCACTCGCGTGCACGAGCCCCTGTCGCTGCTGGACGCGCTCGAGTCCGGCCGGCAGACGCACAGCTGGAGCCTGGAAGACAGCCTGCGCCACATCCATGCCCAGCAGCGCGGCGTGGTGGTGCTGCTCAATTGCGGCGAAACCGCCGAGCAGCTGCTGGCACAGTTTGACGGCTCAGCCGAATCCGCCCACGCCCCCGGCAAGGGGCTGGATCTGCGCAGCTATGGCATCGGCGCCCAGATCCTGCGCGAATGCGGCGTGCACAAGCTCAACATCCTGGGGCAGCATCGCCGCATGCCCAGCATGGCCGGCTTCGACCTGGAAGTGGTCGAATACACCGCCCCTCCCCAACACTGAAACCTACGGATACCGACATGAAAGACGCAGATAAAGGAAATATCGACAACATCACCAGCCAGCTCAATGGCAAGAAGCTGCGTATCGGCATCGTGCAGGCCCGCTTTAACGCTGACATCACCAACACGCTGGCCGAGTCCTGCCTGTCCGAACTGATGCAGCTGGGCGTAAAAGCCAGGAACGTGACCCTGGTGCAGGTGCCTGGCGCACTCGAAGTGCCGCTGGCGCTGCAGGCGCTGGCCGACCGCTCCGATTACGACGCCCTGATCGCACTGGGCTGCATCATCCGCGGTGAAACCTACCACTTCGAGCTGGTTGCCAATGAATCCGGCGCCGGCGTCACGCGGGTCTCGCTGGACCATGCGCTACCGGTGGCCAATGCCATCCTCACCGTCGAAAACCTGGAACAGGCGCAGGCGCGCCAGGTGGAAAAAGGCGTGGACGCCGCCCGCGTGGCGGTGGAAATGGCCCTGCTGCTGCACACCATGCGGGAGGCCTGAATCGATGAGCAACACCCCAACTCGTCCCGATAGCGATGCGCTGACCCCCGAACAGGCGCTGGCACAGGCGGTGCAGGCGCAGGCCGCCCCTGCGCCTGCCGCCGAAGCCACCGCTCCGAAACAGCCACGCCGCCCGGCCATCAAGTCGCCCATCAAGGCCGGCCGCAGCCGCGCCCGCACCTTTATCGTGCAGGCCCTGTACCAGCATCTGGTCGGCCAGAACGACGCCGACGCGATCGACCAGTTCACGCGCGAGCTGTCCGGCTTCGGCAAGGGCGATACCGCCCATTTCGATGCCGTCTTCCATGGCTGCGTGCAGCATGCCGCCGAACTCGATGCCACCATCGAGCCGCTGCTGGACCGTGGCTGGAGCTCGATCTCCCCGATCGAGCATGCCTGCATGTGGATTGGCGTGTACGAGTTCAAGTACTGCCCCGAAGTGCCCTGGCGCGTCGTGCTCAACGAGTGCATCGAGCTGGCCAAATCCTTTGGCGGCACCGACGGACACAAGTACGTCAACGGCGTGCTGCATGCGCTGGCGCCGCAACTGCGCGCCACCGAAGTGGCGCACGACCGCACTGGCCAGTAAGTCCCCCGCTTCGCCATGCCCCTGTCCACGTCCCTTCGCCTGGCGAAACGCGCCCGGCGCATCGAGCCTTTCTACGTGATGGAGATCGCCAAGGCCGCACAGCAGCAAGCTGCCGGCGACGATCCGCTAATCTACCTGAATATCGGCGAGCCCGACTTCACCGCCGCACCGCTGGTGGCCGAAGCCGCCGCGCGCTGCATCCGCGACGGTAACACGCAGTACACCGCCGCCAATGGCCTGCCGGCCCTGCGCGAACGCATCAGCGACTGGTATGCGCAGCGCTTCGGCCTGCAGATCGGGCCGGAGCGCATCGTGGTCACGGCCGGAGCCTCGGCCGCACTGCAGCTGGTGTGCCTGGCGCTGATCCAGCAAGGCGACGAAGTGCTGATGCCGGATCCCAGCTATCCCTGCAACCGCCATTTCGTCAGCATGGCCGAAGGCGTGCCTCGCATGATTCCGGCCAGCGCAGTCGAGCGTTTCCAGCTCAGCGCCGACCAGGTGCGCGAACACTGGAACGAGGCCACGCGTGGTGTGCTGCTGGCAAGCCCGTCCAATCCGACCGGCACCTCGATCGCCCCCAACACGCTGCGCGCCATCGTGGACGTGGTGCGCGGCAAGGGCGGCTTCACCATCGTCGATGAAATCTATCTGGGCCTGAGCTACGAAGATGCCTACAGCCACAGTGCGCTGGCGCTGGGCGATGACATCATCAGCATCAACAGTTTCAGCAAGTACTTCCACATGACCGGCTGGCGCCTGGGCTGGGTGGTATTGCCACCACAGCTGGCGCAGACGGTGGAGCTGCTGTCGCAGCATCTGTTCATCTGCCCGAGCACCATCGCGCAGCATGCGGCGCTGGCCTGCTTCGAACCGGACAGCATCGCGCTGTACGAGCAGCGCCGCGCCGAATTCCAGGCCCGCCGCGACTGGTTCGTGCCACGGCTCAATGGCCTGGGCCTGCAGGTGCCGGTCATGCCCGATGGCGCCTTTTATGCCTGGGCCGACTGCAGTGGCTGGTTCGAGCGCCTGGGCGTGGACAACAGCTGGGATGCCACCTTCGCCTTGATGGAGCGGGCACGCCTGGTGCTTACGCCCGGGCGTGACTTCGGCAGCGCCGACACCAGCCGCTTTGTACGCTTCTCCACCGCCAACTCGATGGAGCAGCTGCAGCAGGCGATTGAGCGCTTGCGCCGGCTGGCCTGAATTGCTGCGCCGCAACATCATGTTTCACTTTGACATCCGCGTTTACTGGGAAGACACCGATGCCGGCGGCATCGTCTTCTATGCTAATTATCTGAAATTTTTCGAACGGGCCCGCACCGAATGGCTGCGGGCGTTGGGCGTGCAGCAGCAGGAACTGCGCGAACGCAGCGGCGGCATGTTCGTGGTGGGTGCCACGGAAATGAAGTACCATCGCCCGGCACGGCTGGATGACATGCTGTACGTCACCGCGTATCCGGTACAGGTGGGCAAGGCCTCCTGCGTGATCGCACAAACGGCACGGCTGGAGAATGCAGACGGTCCCTTGCTGGCCGAAGGCACCATCCGCATCGGCTGGGTGCACGCAAGCACGCTACAGCCCGCCCGCATGCCGCCCGACCTGCACGCCGTACTGCTGGCTGGCCAGCCGGCACAATGAACACGAAGGAACCGCATGAATTCGCATGACATGAACATCGTGCAGCTGGTGCTGAACGCCAGCTGGGTAGTGAAGGCAGTGATGGCGCTGCTGCTGGTGGTGTCCATTACCAGCTGGGCCGCCATTTTCTCCAAGATCGGGCAGCTCAAGCGCACGCGCAAGCTCAATGACGCCTTCGAGCGCAACTTCTGGTCGGGCAGCAGCCTGAACGAGTTGTACGCAGCCGCCTGCCAGAATGCCAAGCTGTCCGGCCCGATGGAGCGTATCTTTGCCAGCGGCATGCGCGAATTTCAGAAACTGCGCGAGCGCCACGTGCAGGACGCCAACAGCCTGCTCGACGGCGCCCGCCGCGCCATGCGCGCCAGCTACCAGCGCGAGATGGACTGCGTCGAATCCGGCCTTTCACTGATGGCCTCGGTGGGCTCGGTGTCACCGTACGTGGGTCTGTTCGGCACGGTCTGGGGCATCATGCATGCCTTCACCGGCCTGTCCGCCATGGCGCAGGTCACGCTGGCCACGGTGGCCCCCGGCATTGCCGAAGCCCTCGTCGCCACGGCGCTGGGCCTGTTTGCCGCCATCCCGGCCGTGATTGCCTACAACTACTTTGCGCGCGACATCGACCGCGTGGCCGTGTCGCAGGAAACCTTCATCGAAGAGTTCTCCAACATCCTGCAACGCAATCTGGGCATGCCTGCCAGCACGGCAGCCACTGCCTTGGAACACTGATTTTTTTCGGAGTCTGCCATGCCTGCCCTGGTTTCGCGCGGCAAAGGCCGCCGCACCATCAACGAGATCAACATGGTGCCCTTCATCGACGTGATGCTGGTGCTGCTGATCATTTTCATGGTCACGGCGTCGCTGATCCAGCCCAGCACCATTCAGCTGCCTTCGGTCAGCAAGAGCAGCCAACAGGCCTCGGATGTGATCCAGGTGCAGATCGATGCCGACGGGCGGCTTTCGCTGCATGGCAAACAGCAAAGCGGCACACTGCAACTCGACACCATTGCGGCTGCCGTGCAGCAGGCGCAGGCCGGCAATCCGGCGCGCCCGGTGGTCATCAGCGCCGACCGCACGGTGCAGTATGAGCGCGTTGTCCAGATCATGGACCAGCTGCATCAGGCAGGCGTGCAACGCATCGGTCTGGCCGCCATCTCGAAATAAGGCATGACAGTCCGCCTTCCCACCCTGGAACGCGACACGCTGATGCCGCAGGCGCCGCACAAGCGCGGCTGGCCACTGGCGCTGGCGCTGCTGGCGCATACCGGCCTGATCGGCTTGCTGGCGCTGGGAGTCCACTGGAAATCAGATCCGCAAACCGCGGTATTTGCAGCCGAAATCTGGGATAGTCTGCCACAACAGGAGGGCCGCCAGGGATCGGGCGGCAACCCCGAGGCAGCGGCACCGGCCGCCACCAAACCGGCCGAAGCCGACAGCAAGGCCGCCGAAACCATTGCCCTGCAGCAGCAGCAAGCCGCAGCAGTCGCCCGCCTGGCTGCGCAGCGGGAGGCTGCAGAGCAGGCCCGCCGCAATGCCGCAGAACGCCGCGCCGAAGCGGCCAAGCAGCGTGCCGAAGAAGCTGCACAGCGCCACGCTGAAGCGGTCAAGCAACGCGCCGCAGAAGCAGCACAACGCCGTGCTGCCGAGCAGGAGAGCGAAATTGCCCTGCGCAAGCGGGAGCAGCAGCGCAAGGCACAGCTGCAGGCCGAGCAAGAACGCGCACGGGCCGAGGCCGAACACCAAGCCAAGGCAAAAGCCGCCGCTGCAGCCAAAGCCAAGGCGGAGGCTGCTGCAAGGGAAAAAGCCGAAGCAACTGCCAAGGCCAAGGCAGAAACCGCTGCCAAAGCAAAAGCCGAAGCAGTGGCCAAAGCCAAGGCAGATGCTGCTGCCAAGGCCCGTGCGGCCCACGAAGCCGCCAACGCACGTGCTGCCGATGCCGCCCGCAAGGAGCAGCTGGAGCGCATGAGCAAGCTGGCAGGCGCTGCCGGCAGTGGCGGCAGCGGAAACGGCGGCACCGCCGGTGCCAAGGGCGCCCATGGCAGCGGCCGCGACGCCCAGTCGCGCGGCGGCCCGTCCTCAGGCTATGCAGCCAAGGTGCGTGCAAAAGTGCGCCCGAACATCATGTTCAATGATGACGATGGCAGCTCGCCGCGCACCGACGTGCAGGTCAACGCCGCCCCGGATGGCACCATTACCGGCCGGCGCATCGTGCGCTCCAGCGGCGACCGCGGCTGGGACCAGGCCGTGCTGCGTGCCATCGACAAGACTGGTTCCCTGCCCAAGGATGTGGACGGCAGCGTACCTTCTCCGATCGTGATCGAATTCAGGCTACGCTGAGCAAGCGGCATAAGCACCACCGGGGCCGGCACACGGCCCCGGCTGTCTTTACCCGTACACCACCTCGGCCTGCCCTTGTGGCAGCAACGCCAGCCAGCCGGCAAGCGCTGCATCGCTGGGGAAGAAACGTGACGCCTCTCCCAGCTTGAGCTCGCCGCGCACCTGCTCGCCAGCCGCCAGGGACTCGGCGTCCAACTGCAGGCGCAGCCGCACCGGCAGGCCGCGTACCACCTCGTCGCCGTTGTCCAGCAGCTCGCGCCTGGGCGGAAATTCGCGCAGCAGTGCCTGCAGATCGGGACCCTGGCCGCTGGCATCCAGTGTCAGATCGGCGCGCAAATACTTGCCAAAGCGACAGCGCGCCGCCGGCACATCCCAGAGCTGCTGCACATTCAGCCGAATACCGCCGCTGAAGCGGTCAAAGCGCGGCACAGCCTGCAGAATCACCAGGGCATCGTCCTTCAGCAGTCCCGGATTGGCGGCCCACACCCCTTCATCCGCGCTGGCCTCGATCACGGCCGACTTGTCGTCCAGCTTGAACAGCGCCAGCTTGCCGCTGCGCCCGTTGATGACACGAAAATCGCTGACGATACCGGCCAGCAGCACCGGGTCGCGGCTGTCGATCAGATCGTCGATACGGGTACGCGCAAAGCGGCGCACTTCTGCGGCGCACTCATCGAACAAATGACCGGACAGGAAAAAGCCGATGGCGGTCTTTTCCTGTATCAGGCGTTCCTTGATGCCCCAGGGCACGGTCTGCACCAGCGGCGGTTCGTCCATGCTGCTGCCGGGGCCGTCCAGCATGTCGAACAGGCCGCACTGGTTGGCGTTGGCGGCCTGCGTGACGGCAAATTCAAAGGCCAGGTCGATGCTGGCAATCAGCTCGGCACGGTTCAGGTGCAGGTTGTCAAAGGCGCCGCCCTTGATCAGCGCCTCCACCGTGCGCTTGTTCAGGCGGCTGCGGTCCACCCGGTTGCAGAAATCGAACAGGCTGGTAAACGGCCCGCCCTCCTCGCGGGCATCGGTGATCGCCTTGATGGCGTTTTCGCCGGTGCCCTTGATAGCGCCCAGGCCGTAGCGGATCACCGTGTCGCTGACCGGCTCGAAGCGATAGGCACTGCGGTTGACGTCGGGCAGTTCGAACGTCATACCCGTCTTCTGCGCGTCCTCGAACAGCACCTTGAGCTTGTCGGTGTTGTCCATTTCGACCGTCATGTTGGCGCAGAAGAACTCGGCCGCATAGTGCACCTTGAGCCAGCCGGTCTGGTAGGCCAACAGCGAATAGGCCGCCGCGTGCGACTTGTTGAAGCCATAGCCAGCGAATTTCTCCATCAAGTCGAAGATTTCGTCGGCCTTTTCCTCGCTGATGCCATTTTTGGCAGCGCCTGCCCGGAAGGTCAGGCGGTGCTTGGCCATCTCCTCGACCTTTTTCTTGCCCATGGCACGGCGCAGCAGGTCGGCGCCGCCCAGCGAGTAGCCGCCCAGGATCTGTGCGGTCAGCATCACCTGTTCCTGATACACCATGATGCCGTAGGTCTCGCTGAGCATGTCGGCGACCATCGGGTGCGGGTATTCGACCTCCTCACGGCCATGCTTGCGCGCCACGAAGCTCGGGATCAGGTCCATCGGGCCGGGCCGGTACAGCGCGTTCAGCGCAATCAGGTCTTCCAGCCGCGTCGGGCGCGCGTCCTTGAGCATGCCCTGCATGCCGCGGCTTTCAAACTGGAACACGGCTTCGGTCTTGCCGTCCTGGAACAAGCGGTAGGTGGGCTTGTCATCCAGTGGAATCTGGTCAAAGTCGAAGTTTTCGCGCCCTTTGTGGCGACTGCGGATGAATTCCTTGGCCAGCTCCATGATGGTCAGCGTGGCCAGCCCCAGAAAGTCGAACTTGACCAGGCCGACGTCTTCCACGTCGCCCTTGTCGTACTGGCTCACCGCC
This sequence comes from uncultured Allobrachymonas sp., assembly GCA_964413485.1. GTDB lineage: Bacteria > Pseudomonadota > Gammaproteobacteria > Burkholderiales > Burkholderiaceae_C > Brachymonas. The sequence goes on from CAYPRU010000005.1 coordinate 25,624, forward strand.
GAATCGCTGCCCGGCTGCTGGTACAGCGGGCAGAAATCGGTCAGCTTGCCGGGCGCGATCAACACGCCTCCGGCGTGCATGCCGATGTTGCGGGTCATGCCTTCGAGCTTCTGCGCCAGCTCGATCAGGGTGCGCACCTCGTCGTCATTCTCGATGCGTTCGGCCAGTTGCGGCTCGGCGGCAATCGCGTATTTTTCCTTGTCGTCGTCCGACAAGTCCGGCGGCGGATACTGGATGGTGACCGGCTTGCCCGGCTTGTTCGGGATCAACTTGCTGATGCCGTCGCAGAAGGTGTAGCTCAGGTCCAGCACGCGGCCCACGTCACGGATCGCCGCACGCGCCGCCAGCGTACCGAAGGTGGCAATCTGGCTGACCGCATCGCGCCCGTATTTGTCCTTCACATAGTCGATCACGCGGTCGCGGTTGGTCTGGCAGAAGTCGATGTCGAAGTCGGGCATGGACACCCGCTCCGGGTTCAGGAAACGCTCGAACAGCAGGTTGTATTCCAGCGGATCCAGATCGGTAATCTTGAGCGCATACGCCACCAGCGAACCGGCGCCTGAGCCACGGCCCGGGCCCACCGGGCAGCCGTGGTTCTTGGCCCAGTTGATGAAGTCGGCCACGATCAGGAAGTAGCCGGGAAAGCCCATCTTGATGATGGTGCCCAGCTCGAACTCGAGCCGCTCCACATAGCGCGGACGCTCTGCATCCCGCTTTTGCGGGTCGGGATACAGATGCGCCAATCGCACCTCCAGGCCATCGAACGACAACTTGCGGAAGTAGGCGTCCATGGTCAGGCCATCGGGAATCGGGTAGTTGGGCAATTGCGGCTTGCCCAGCACCAGCGTCAGATGGCAGCGACGCGCAATTTCGACCGTGTTTTCCAGCGCCGAGGGAATATCGGCAAACAGCTGCTGCATCTGCGCCGTGCTGTACAGATACTGCTGGTGCGTGAAGTTGCGCTTGCGTCGCTGGTTGCCCAGGATTTCGCCCTCGGCGATGCAGACACGCGCCTCGTGCGCCTCGAACTCGTCGGGCTTGAGGAACTGCACCGGATGCGTGGCCACCACCGGCAGCTGCATGCGCTGCGCCAACTGCACTGCAGCCAGCACATGGGCCTCATCATTGCTGCGGCCGGCGCGCTGCAGCTCCAGATAAAAACGGTTGGGGAAGGTAGCCGCACACTGCAGCGCCACATCGTGTGCCTGCTCCAGTTCGCCCGCCAGCAAGGCCGCCCCCAGCGGACCCGCCTGCGCCCCGGACAGCAGAATCAACCCGTCGGACAGCTCCTTCACCCATTCCCAGCGCACGCTGGCCTGCGCCTTGTTGCCGACCGCCAGCCAGCCGCGCGTCAGCAGTTCACACAGATTCAGATAGCCCTGCCGGTCCTGCACCAGCAGCAGCACGCGCGGCAGCGGGCGGTCCTTGCCGGGCGGAATCAGATCCTCCAGCATCACTTCGGCGCCAAGCACAGGCTGCACGCCTTTTTTCTGGGCCGTCTTGTAGAACTTGATCGCCCCGAACATGTTGTTCAGATCGGTCAGGGCCATGGCCGGCTGCTGGTCCTTGGCGGCAGCGGCGATGGCTTCGTCCAGGCGGACGGTACCGTCAATGACGGAAAATTCGGAGTGGAGGCGCAGGTGAACAAACATCCAGGCATTCTACAAAGCCGGCGCTTCTCCGGGCACGAAAAAGGCCGCGCGCAGGCGGCCCTTCACGAAGTGGCCGGCGGTTTCAGGCCCGCGCCATGCGCGCCGTGATGGCCGCCACCCGCTCGCCATAGGCGCGTGCGGTATCCAGGTCCCCCTGTGCCATTTCATCCACACCGGCATCGGACGGGGACTGCGCCATGGCGCCGGCCGAAGCGCCCAGATTGTTCAGATCATCACGGCTGGCCGTCTTGGTATTGGCCGGGGGCAGGCCCAGGCTGACCCAGATGCCGCCGTGCTGGCTGGCCAGTGTCTGCAGGTACGCCAGCGTGTTCTGCTTGTCGCCATTCAGGCTGGCGCTGTTGGTAAAACCGCCGAACACCTTGTCCTGCCAGGCGCGCACAAACCATTGCCTGGAACTGGCGTCGGCAAACTTCTTGAACTGCCAGCTCGGACCGCCCATGTAGGTGGGCGATCCGAAAATGATGGCATCCGCCGCGCCCAGTGCATCCCAGGCCGCCTGCGGCAGATTGCCATCGGCGTCGATCGCCATCAGGCGCGCATTGGCGCCTTCTGCCACCGCCTGCGCCATGCGCTGGGTATGGCCATAGCCGGAGTGATACACAACGACGATCGAGGCGGACATGTTTCTGGACTCCTGATAGAAAACTGCGAGATTAACAAACTATCAGGCGCGGCGTGCATCGAGCGAATAACGGCCGGCACCAAACGCTGCCAGTACCAGCAGACCACCCATCACGGCAATGTTCTTGTTGAACAGCAGCCGAGTCACCATTTTTGCCTCGGCCGGAACCGACCAATAGGCATGGAAGAAGAAAGTGGCTGCCAGCGTGAACAGGGCCAGCACCACGGCCACGATGCGCACGCGGAAACCCAATACCAGTGCCAGACCACCCAGCAATTCCAACACGGTGGCCAGAATGGCCGCCACTTCCGGCAGCGGCAGGCCGACCGACTGGATATAGCCTACGGTGCCGGCAAAGCCGATCAGCTTGCCAATGCCAGCGGGCAGGAACAGAAAGGCCAACAGGATACGGCCAGCAAGGGCCAGGGCATCGGAAGCAGAATTTGCAGAAGGGGTGGTAGACATGGTGGTTTCCTTAATGAAAAACAATAAAACTAAAAATTGCCGTCAATTAATATGGCGGCACCATGACCTATATGGTAAAAGCCAATCGTTCAATATTTATCCAATGCAATTGACGTTTACATTCAATTTTTTTGAATCATGATCAACCTCGACCGCCTACACGACCAGCTCAGTCCGCCCAATCTGCGCATGCTGCAGGCCATTGCCGACCACGGCAGCTTTGCCGCCGCCGCGCGCCACCTGAATGTGGTGCCCAGTGCGCTGAGCTACCGCGTGCGGCAAATGGAAGAGGCCCTGGACGTGTTGCTGTTCGACCGCCATGGCCGCCATGCCACCCCCACCGCAGCCGGCCTGGAGCTGCTGCAGGAAGGAGCGCGCCTACTGGAGGAAGCTGGCCGCATCGCCCACCGCGTGCAGCGCGTCGCCACCGGCTGGGAGCCCAGCCTGAGTGTCGTAATGGACAACCTGATCGACATGGACACCATGCTGGACCTGTGCCAGGCCTTTTATGTACTGGGTGCGCCCACCCGCATCCGCCTGCGCGAAGAAGTGATGACCGGTACGCTCCAAGCCCTGGGTAGCGGCCAGGCCGATCTGGCCGTGGGCGTGCGGCTGGACGCTGACTGGAACGACAACCGCATTGAGGTCCGCCCCCTTGGCGAAATCGATTTCGTCTATGCGGTAGCTCCCGGCCACCCCTTGGCAGCCATCGACCGGCCCCTCACCGTCGACGACCTGATGCAGCATCGCGCCGTGGCCGTGGCCGACAGCATCCATCGCGGCCCGGGGCGCACCATCGGCCTGCTGCCAGGGCAGGACGTCCTCACCGTGCCCAACATGGTCACCAAGATTTCGGCGCAACTGCGCGGTATCGGTGTGGGCCACGTGCCGCTGCACATGGTGCAGCACTGGCTCGACAGCGGCGCGCTGGTGCGCAAGACCCTGGAGCAGGAACTGCGCAGCGCGCACTTTGCCAGCCATTACGCCTGGCATCGCGGGCGCCAGCAACAAGGCCGTGCCCTGCATTGGTGGCTGCAGCAACTCGACAAGTCGGCTACGCAATGTGCCCTGCTGGGCCAGTCGAACCGCCAGCGCTGAGGGGCTTGCTACACTGGCGCCGTCATGTACATCGGTCGATTCGCCCCCTCTCCCACTGGCGCCCTGCACGCCGGTTCCCTGGTGGCTGCCCTGGCCAGCTGGCTGGATGCGCGCGCCCAAGGCGGACAATGGCTGGTACGCATCGAGGACGTCGACACCCCGCGCTGCAGCCCCGAGGCCACGCACACCATCCTGCGCCAGTTGCACAGCCATGGCCTGGTGCCCGATGCCGAGCCGGTGCGGCAATCGCAACGGGGCGCCCTCTACCAGCACGCACTGCAACAATTGCTGCAGGCCGGACGGGCCTATCCCTGCGCCTGCACGCGCAAGGAAATCGCCACCGCCCTGGCGGCCAGCGGGCAGCTGCCCCAGCGACACGGCGAACTGGTCTACCCCGGCACCTGCCGACCGGAACGTGGCGGCCTGCATGGGCACCCGGCGCGCGCCTGGCGTCTGCATCTGGGCGCCTGCCTGCCGGCTGCCGACACCGTCACATGCTGGCATGATCGTCGCCTGGGCGATCAGGCGCAATGCGTGCCGCAGGCCGTAGGCGATTTCGTGCTGCGCCGTGCCGACGGCCTGTGGGCCTACCAGCTTGCCGTGGTGGTGGACGATGCGGCGCAAGGTATCACCCACATCGTGCGCGGCGAAGACCTGGCCGACAACACGGCGCGCCAGATCGTGCTGCAGCAGGCGCTCGGGGTAGCCACGCCGGCCTACCTGCACACACCGCTGGTCCTGGGCCCCAACGGCGAAAAACTGTCCAAGCAGAATGCCGCGCAGCCCTTGCCAGAAGGCGGCAACGGGCAGATGATAGACAACTTGCAGGCCGCTGCCGCCGTGCTGGATTTGCTTCCTGCGCAGGGTGCCAGCTCCCCGCAGCACGCGCTGCGGCACTGGGTGCCCGAATGGGCCGCGCGCCATCTGCCGTAGGTGCCATGCAGTGCGCGTTTCACGTGGCAGTCATGTTGTACTGCTACGGTGCAGAACAGGCCGGTCTGGCCTGACTATTCCACCAAGAGGAGCACACTAATGGACATCACCACCACATCCCTGGCCGCCGCAGAACTGGCCGATCGTTACATCGACCTGATTCTGTCCACCCAACCTGATCTGCTGGTGGATGACCTGTCCGCCGCCGACGCCGAGGACATCGTGCACAGCGCAGAACGCCTGGCCCTGTACCGCCAGACCCTGATCGAACAGTTTCAGGACCAGCCCCTGCCGACCGCCTTCGATTACGAAGAAGAGTACGAAGAAGACGACGACGGCGAGGTCGTAGACGAAGACAGCCGTCGTTGATCGCCCTCTTTAGTCCGGGCCTGCGTTACTTGCGCAGCAGGTAACGCAGCGTTGGCCCATCCTGCTGGATATCCAGCACCTCGTAACCATGGTTGCGCGCATCCACCGGAATATTGTTGATGGATTGCGGGCAGTCGGAAACGATTTCCAGTACTTCCCCCTTTTGCATGCCATCCATTGCTTCCAGCGTGGCTACGGCAGGATAGGGGCAGGGCTCGCCCAGCATATCCAGGCGGTAATCGGGTGCAGGCAGCACCTTGGCAGTGGTTTCGCTCATGATGGATTCCTTATCGTGGCCAGACGCGCAGGTGCATCAGCGGAGGGACTGCTGCGCCTGCGATCTGCAAAGTACCGCTGTTCGTACCACAGCACGAACAACAGCGTCAGCGCCAGCAGCGCGTAAGTGATCAGCAGGCCGCCTTGCGGGCCAAAGCGCTGCAGCAGATTGACCTTGTCATAGGGGGTGACCAAAATGGGCACCAGGTCATCCCACATGGCCGCCAGCACGGTGGCGCCGATGATATTGCCCAGGCCCACCCACCAGTAATGCACCTGGCCTTCCACGGCGCGGTACATCCAGCCAGTTTCGCAGCCGCCGGCCAACACGATGCCAAAACCAAACAGCAAGCCACCAATCAACGCGCTGGGCGCCGCCCAAAAAATCTTGGGCGGTACGCCCAATTGCACATAGCTGTACACGCCGATACTGCTCACCGCCATGCCAATGATGATGGCCTTGGCCATCTGTGTGCGACCGGTCAGCCACAGGTCGCGGAAAGCAGAGGTGAAGCACACTTGGGCGCGCTCGATGATCAGGCCAAAGGCCACGCCAAACAACGCCGCCATGCCCAGTTTGGGCTTATCGAATGCCTGCGCCAATGCCCACGCTACAAAACCGGCAAACACCAGCATGCCCAGCCAGAAACGCCGCTGCGCCTGCTCCGGGCGCTGTGTCAACGGCTGCGCAGCGCTCACTTTTTTGAGCTGCACCGGTACGCGGAAGATCGGCAACATGGTCACCTTGGCGCCAATCCAGGTGCCAACGGCCGATGCCACCAGAAAAAACCAGGCGTGCAGCGAAAACTGTGGAATACCGGTAAAGAATGCCGCCAGATTGCATCCCATCGCCAGACGCGCGCCCCACCCTGCGATGAAGCCGCCAACCACAGCCTGCACGATACGAATGCGATGCTGCGGCCGGCGCAGCTTGATATTGTTGGCCCACAGCGCGGCGGCCAGGCAGCCAGCAAACATGCCCAGGATCATCATGCCGTCGACGCGCTCCAGCGGCGTGCCCTGCAACCCAAGCAGTTTGAAGTAACCCCAGTTCTCGGGCTGCATGCCGGCGAACTGCAGCAAATGCCCACCCCAGCGGGTAAATTCTCCCGTCACGGCCCAGAAGGTGCCAGTGAGGCCGAAGTAATACGCGGAAAGCACCCCCGCCGCCACAATGGCAGGCACGGGCGACCAGAAACGCACCAGGTACTGGTGCTTGAACTGTTGCCAGATCATGAAAAAGATCCTTGCTATGGCCAAAACAAAAAAAGCCCGGCATAGCGTGGGGCCCCTGCACATGGCAGGAACCGCACAGGCCCGACGGCGTGTACGCATTGGTACGGGCGAAATGATAGCAGGCGAATGCATCCCGGGACAGTTTCACAGGCCTGCATGCGTTACCATCCCGCCATGAACGACACCTCCGACACCCCTCTGTCTGACATCGCCCATCCCCGCACCATCCGCAGCTATGTGCGCCGCACTGGACGCGTCACTACCGGCCAGGCCAAGGCCTTCGAGCAGTGGGGCGAGCGCTTCCTGCTGCCCTACGCCCCGGCCCCACTGGACTACGCCCAGGCCTTCGGGCGCCGGGCACCCGTGGTGCTGGAAATCGGCTTTGGTATGGGCGAGGCCACGGCGCATATCGCCGGGCTGATGCCCGACACCAATTTCCTGTGCTGCGAAGTGCACGAGCCCGGCGTTGGCGCACTGCTCAAGCGCATCGGCGAACAGGGCCTGACCAACATCCGCATCTGCGCCCACGACGCTGTCGAAGTGCTGGACCACATGCTGCCGCACGGCAGCCTGCATGGCGTGCATATCTTCTTTCCCGATCCCTGGCACAAGAAGCGCCACCACAAGCGCCGCCTGATCCAGCCGCCACTGGTACGCAAGCTGGCCGAGCATCTGGCGCCCGATGGCTATCTGCACTGCGCCACCGACTGGCAGCCCTATGCCGAGCAGATGCTCGAAGTGCTGCAGGCCGAACCCATGCTGCGCAACACCAGCCAGCATCCCCATGGCTATGCCGACCGACCGGCCTACCGCCCGCTCACCAAATTCGAAAACCGCGGTTTGCGCCTTGGCCATGGCGTGTGGGATCTGGTGTTCGAACGCCAGGCCCTGGACTGACGCTTTTTTACAGCATGGGGGCGTAAACCGCGCCAGTTTCCGGTACGCTTGTTGCATTGCCGCATTACAGGAGTACTGCCTTGGCTAACCCATCCTCATTAACCGGCGGAGCCTTGCGCCACATGCTGGCGCGCATGCTGCCCTCCGCCCTGTCGTCCATCGGCATGGCCAATTGGGTCGATGCGCGCCCGGCCACCGGCCCGCGCGACACCACCCAGCCCAACCGCAGCACCAGCGAACGGCTGGAGAGCTACCTGCGCCAGGAACCCGAGTTCCTCAGTCCGCGCAGCCTGCGCAAATTGCTGCAGGAAATGCAGGCGATTGTCGATCCCCGCATCAGCGAAGCCGAGGGCAGCCGCCGTGCGCAGCCCTTTGTCGACTGGTACCTGGAAGCCGACCATGATGCCCGTGCCGATGCCTGGCGCCTGATGTCCGAACAGTTCGCGCCCGATCCCGACACCATTCGCCAGGCCAAGCAGCAGTACGATGCCGCCATCGGCACACGCGACGAGGCACGCGCCGAAATCCGCCTGCGCAAGGCCTTCCATTCCCCGCGCACGCGCCTGCTGCAACGCATCAGCGCCGCCCACCACGGCATGCGTTTCCTGCTGGACCTGCGCACCGAACTGCTGCAGCAGCTCAAGGCCGAACCCGCGCTGCTGCCGCTCGACGCCGAACTCGAAGCCCTGTTCAACAGCTGGTTCGACATCGGTTTCCTCGAGCTGCGCACCATCAGCTGGGATTCTCCCGCATCCCTCATCGAGAAGCTGATCAAATACGAGGCTGTGCACGACATCGTCAGCTGGGACGATGCCAAGAACCGGCTCGACCGCGACCGCCGCTGCTTCGCTTTCTTCCACCCGCGCCTGCCCAACGAACCGCTCATCTTCGTGGAGGTGGCGCTGGTGCGCGCGCTGGCCGACAGCATGGAACCACTGCTGGATGTCTCGGCCAGCCAGGCCGACATCGGCAAGGCCAACACCGCCATTTTCTATTCCATCAGCAACACGCAAACCGGCCTGCGCGGCGTGGGATTTGGCGATTCGCTGATCAAGCGCGTGGTCGAGGCCCTGCAGAACGAATTGCCGCAGATCCGCCAGTTTGCCACGCTGTCCCCCATCCCCGGCTTGCGCAAATGGCTCGAGCAACATGCGACCGACGTGGCGCAGGCGGTGCCGCAGCGCCTGCAGCAGCAGCTGCCGCCCGGTTTTTCGCTGGCAGAGGCACAGTGGCCGCAAGCCATCGACAGCACCCGTGCGCGTGACCAGGACTCTGCCCAGCAACGCCTGCTGCGCGGCGCTGCCGCCGTCTATCTGTCCAGCCTGGACGAGCGCGGCCGCCCACTCGACGCCGTGGCGCGTTTCCACCTGGGCAACGGCGCCCGGCTGGAACACATCCACTGGCACGCCGATCCGTCCGCCAAAGGCCAGCGCCAGTCCTACGGCCTGATGGTCAACTACCTGTACGATCTCGACCGGCTGGACCGCCATCGCAGCATGCTGGCCGAGGGCAAGGTGGCTGTGTCGCGCGAAGTCGCCGGTTTGCGCCGCTTCGATTAAGCCGTGCCGCCTGTCAGCTTGAAGCAGGAAAGCCGTGTTATTCTTGATCGGTTGCCTGCCGGCTGGCGGGCATGTATTTGTTGCGTCCCGTGCATACTAATCACACCGGGACGTGCCTTACACCGATAACAAGGACTTTCATGAAACTCATTCTTCTTGGCGCTCCAGGCGCCGGCAAGGGCACCCAGGCCAACTTCATCTGCCAGAAGTACGGTATTCCGCAAATCTCCACCGGAGACATGCTGCGCGCTGCGGTCAAGGCCGGCACTCCGCTGGGCATCGAAGCCAAGAAGGTGATGGACGCGGGCGGCCTGGTCAGCGACGACCTGATCATCAACCTGGTCAAGGAGCGCATTGCCCAGCCGGATTGCGCCCAGGGCTTCCTGTTCGACGGTTTCCCGCGCACCATTCCCCAGGCCGAAGCCATGAAGGACGCTGGCGTCAAGCTGGACTACGTGCTGGAAATCGACGTACCCTTCGATGCCATCATCGAGCGCATGAGCGGCCGCCGCAGCCACCCTGCTTCGGGCCGCACCTACCACGTCAAGTTCAATCCGCCCAAGGTCGAAGGCAAGGATGACGTCACCGGCGAGCCGCTGGTGCAGCGCGACGACGACAAGGAAGAAACCGTCAAGAAGCGCCTGGATGTGTACAACCAGCAGACCCGCCCGCTGGTGGACTATTACAGTGGCTGGGCCACCAAGGAGCCTGCCGCAGCGCCCAAGTACCGCGCCATCAGCGGCACCGGCAGCGTCGAGGAAATCACGGCACGCGCATTCCAGGCCCTCGAAAGTTGAGCTATCATCGCGTCCGCACGACAGCCCGCTCGTAGCGGGCTGTTTTTTTGTGGCTCACCGCGAGGCTCCCATGAGCATCCTGCACATCTTCATCCTGGCGCTGGTCCAGGGCCTGGCAGAACTGCTGCCTGTTTCCAGTTCAGCCCACGTCATCATGGCCGAAAAGTGGCTGGGGCTGGACCCCACCAGCCCGGAGATGACCATGCTGCTGGTCATGCTGCACACCGGTACCATGTTTGCTGTCATCGTGTATTTCTGGTCGCAGTGGCGCGAAGCCTATTTCTCTTCGATGCAGGCTTTCAGGCGCAACGCCTGGCAATTGGTGCTGGCCACGGCCGCTACCGGCGTGGTGGGACTGAGCTTGCAATGGATCATCAAGCATGTGTTTTTTGCCGGCGCCAGCAGCTTTGAAATTGAGCACCTGTTCGGCAACACCCGATTGATCGCCTGCGCGCTGGCTGCTGCCGGTCTGCTGATCCTGTTCAGCTCGCGCCTGCACAACCTGTCCGATGCCTACGCCAGCCCCATGACCAACCGCATCGCGTTGTGGACTGGCGCGGTGCAGGGCCTGTGTCTGCCGTTCCGCGGCTTTTCGCGCTCCGGGGCGACCATTTCCACCAGCATGGCGATGGGCGTGGCGCGCCGCGGCGCCGAGGCCTTCAGCTTTGCGCTGGCCGTCGTCCTGACGCCTGCCGTGATTGTCAAGGAAGCCTACCGGCTGCTGCATGCACAGCCTGCCAGCCATGCCAGCCTGTCGCAGCTGTGGATGCCCAGTCTGCTGGGCATGGGATTGAGTTTCCTGGCCGGACTGCTGGCCCTGCGCTGGCTATCGGGCTGGCTGGAGCATGGCCGCTGGTACCTGTTCGGCCTGTATTGCCTGGCCTTTTCAGTCGTGGTCTGGAATTTCGGTTAAGTCATATTCCCGCGCTGCTGCCAGCAACTCCAGCAGCAGTGCGATGCGCGCCTTGGCCGGCGGCAAGGCATCCAGGGCCAAGGCAATCGGTGCGTCATCCGACCCGGCCACTACCCGACCTTCCAGGCAGCGGCTGCTGCGCCAGCAGGGCACCCCCGCCGCCTGCACCTGCAAGGCTTCCACCTCGAGCGCGCGGTGCAGTGTGGCATTGCCCGTCCCCGCCAGCACCAGCCCCTGGACGCCCGCCTGCTGCAGGGCGCGCAGTACACGCCCGCCGCTGCCGGCGCCGCTGGCAACGATCTCCACCCAGGGCCACGATGCGGCATCACAGTGGCACAGGGCTTGCCATAATGCGGTGTCTCGCCGCACCTGGAAGAGCGCTGGCCGCACCCAGCGTACCTTGCCCTCTTCCACATGGCCGAGCGGCCCCGCATCGCCGCTCGAAAAGGCATCCAGCCGATAAGGCTGCACCTTGCAGACATCCTGCGCACCGTGCACATGTCCGGCACAGACTGCCAGCACGCCCCGGGCTGCCTCGTCACGCACAACGGCAAGGGCATCGACCAGATTCTGCGGCCCATCTGCCAGGCGGGCCGTGGCTGGGCGCATGGCACAGGTCAGCACCACCGGCTTGTGCTGCCAATCGGCTGCCTGTGGCGCCGCAGCCAGCGCCCGATGCAGAAAATAGGCCGTTTCTTCCAGAGTGTCGGTGCCATGCGTGATCAGCACACCACGCACATCAGTCTGCGCCAAAGCCTGTGTGCAGGCCTGCGCCAAAGCCTGCCAGACGGCGTAATCCATGTCCTTGCTGTCGATCTGCGCCAACTGCACATCGTCCAGCACATCGCCTTGCAAAGCCTGCGACAGACCCGGCACCTGCTGCAGGATATGCGCCACCGACCACTGGGCCGCCTGGTAGCGCACGGCATCGTCGGGCGATGCAGCTGCCCCGGCGATGGTGCCCCCTGTTGCCAAAACCACAATTTTTGCCATGTCCGTGCCTTCCCTCTTGCCAAGCGAAAAAAGCTGGTCAAAAATACAGCTACTGTATGTGCAAACAGCATGTATGCATCCCCAGAACCTAACTCGGCAGTGTAGACCATGAACCCCACGATCAAACTCACCGCTCGCCAGCAACAGATTCTCGACCTGATCCAGCAAGCCATCGCCAGCACGGGTGCACCGCCCACACGCGCCGAAATTGCACAAAAGCTGGGGTTCCGATCGGCCAACGCCGCCGAAGAGCATCTGCAGGCCCTGGCGCGCAAGGGGGCTATCGAGCTGGTTAGCGGCACCTCGCGGGGCATCCGCCTGCGCCATCCAGCGCCAGCCGCACAACCGGGCATGCCCGATGCACTGGCACAGTTGGCGCTGCCGCTCATCGGCCGTGTGGCAGCTGGCTCGCCGGTGCTGGCGCAGGAACATGTCGATACGGTCTACCATGTGGCGCCTTCGCTGTTTGCCCACAGGCCAGATTACCTGCTCAAGGTGCGCGGCATGTCCATGCGTGACGTGGGCATCCTCGACGGCGACCTGCTGGCCGTGCAGGCCACCCAGGACGTGCGCAACGGCCAGATCGTGGTGGCCCGCGTAGGCGACGAAGTCACTGTCAAGCGCTACCAGCGGCTGCCCGGCCATATCGAACTGCACCCCGAAAACCCCGACTACCCCACCATCGTGGTACAACCTGGCGAACCGTTCGCCATCGAAGGTCTGGCCGTTGGCCTGATCCGCAATAGCGTGCTCATGTAAGCCGCTGCCTTCGTTTATCCGCTTTCGTGCAGCCCCTCAGGGTGGCGGGCGTTGCCTGGTCCGGAGCCATGTCCGGAGGGCAACCCCTGGGGAATGCTGTTCCTGTTGAATCCTGCCTGTGTCACACCCGGTGTTCCATAGGAGTCATTCATGAGCCACAAGCTTCTTGCCTTTCTGCCACGCATGCCGCGCGCCAAGCGCGATACATTGCTGCCCTTGTCGGGCGCAGCGCGCGGCGCCGTCATCGGCTTCCGCCCCATGGCCGTGCTGTGCGACGAGCGCCAGGCCTACAAACCCGAAAGGCCAGCCTCCCCTTCCGCAAGCCAGCCATTACGCCTGGCCCCTGGGCCCGCTGCCCGCTCCACGGCAGTGGCAACAGCGGCCCTGGCAGCTCGCCCCAACAGCACAGCGCACCATGCACAACCAGGGGCTGGCCGGTTTGTGCTGTCAGGCAGGCTGGCCGATGTCTGCGCCGAGATCGAACGCAGCGTGCGGCTGGAAGAACTGCACAACCGGCCCCACACTGTCTGACGCCAGGATGCGCATGCCGCAGCATTTGTTACCAGTTGCCAACAAATGCTGCACATTGCAATAGCGTAGGGTCTGCAAGCAAATTTGTGCCCGGTACAGTGCACAATGCGTGAATGAATATCGTGATTCTGGACGACTATCAGGATGCCGTGCGCAAGCTGGCCTGTGCCAGCAAACTCGACGCACTGCATGCCAAGGTCTATACCAATACCGTCAAAGGCATCGGCCAGTTGTCGGTGCGCCTGAAGGATGCCGACATCATCGTCCTGATCCGCGAGCGCACTGCCATGCCGCGCGCCCTGCTGGAAAAGCTGCCACGCCTCAAGCTGATCGTGCAAACTGGCCGCCTGGGGGACCATGTCGACCTGGAAGCCTGCACCGAGCTGGGCATTGCGGTGGCATCAGGCACCGGCTCGCCCTACGCGGCCGCAGAGCTGACCTGGGCTTTACTCATGGGCGCCGCCCGTCGCCTGCCGCAGTACATGGCCAATTTGCGCCATGGCGTATGGCAGCAGTCCGGGCTGAAAGCCGCCTCCATGCCGCCCAACTTCGGACTGGGTACCCTGCTGCGCGGCAAGACACTGGGCATCTGGGGCTATGGCAAGATCGGCCAGCTGGTGGCAGGCTATGGCCGCGCCTTCGGCATGAAGGTACTGGTCTGGGGCAGTGACGATGCACGCCACGCGGCGGCCAATGCCGGCGACACTCCCGCCCTGAACCGCGATCAGCTCTTTGCCGAAAGTGATTTCCTGAGCCTGCATCTGCGCCTGTCCCCCGAGACGCGCCAGATCATCCGGCTGGACGATCTGGCGCAAATGAAGCCCACATCCATCCTGATCAATACCGCCCGGGCCGAACTCCTGCAGCCCGATGCGCTGGTGACCGCACTCAACCGCGGTCGCCCTGGCATGGCTGCCATCGATGTGTTTGACAGCGAGCCCATCTTGCAGGGTCAAGCGCTGCTGCGGCTGGAAAACTGCCTCTGCACGCCGCACATCGGTTACGTGGAACAGGAAAGCTACGAACTCTATTTCAGCCAGGCTTTCGACAACATCCTCAACTTCTTGCGGGGCGAACCCAGCAATCTCGCCAATCCTGAGGCGCTGAACATCCGTCGCCATAGCCACTGAACGCCGCATCGGCTACAATGTCAGTCGACGGGCCTTCCCGCATGGTGAAGCGGCCAACCGGGTCAGGTGGGGAACCAAGCAGCCCTAACTGTGTAGCCAGTGCCGGGGTCAAGGCTCGTCACCTCTTCTCTTTGCCGCCTTGATGGCGCAAACCTCCGCCGGTTCAAGCAGCCAGACACTCGCTGTCTGCAATCCGCTCCACCAGGATTTGCGAACTGGCCATTAGCAGCATTGATGACGACCACGCGCCCCATGCGTGCAGTCCGTTCGCCAACACCGTCTGTTCAGGGCAAAGCAACAGGTTACTGCTCCCGCACGGCCGGGTTGATGTCGATGCCCACCAGCGGCGCCACCTGGCGCGCCACAATGCCCGTGCCACGGGCAATATCGAGCACCTTACCCCCCACCTGCGGTGCGGCATGCTCAATCAGGAGGGCGGCCCACTGCGAAAACATCGCTGGAACGAAATAACTCTCGTAAATCTCTGCCGGATTTCCGAGATGGGGCTGACCCATGGCGACCTCCTGGGGTGAAATGCGTTGTGTCACGCCCATGGTTCAGGAGCATCAGACATACGCTCCCAGAAGACCAGTCTTTGCTTTCTACCCCGTCCGTGCCATGTCTGCCACTAGAAAAATTCAATCAGCTTGGAGCTTGCATAGCGTATTTGCCTTTTCCATGCCTGGTTGCACGCAGCCCCCACATCACGGAACAAGATGGCAGCTGCCGGTACACCGCACCTGTGGATCATGCCGGCGTCGCCTCCTACAGCAGATGCAGGCGCCCGTCGGCGCTAACGAATGCGGCATGAACTGGCTCCTGCGGGTGCAAGGCCTGCACCGCCTGTCGGTAGGCATCCAGCTGGGCACGCAAGTCCGCCTGCTGCAAGGGCTGCAGTGCCGACTTGTAATCCAGCACCCACCAACTGGCCGGTGCACCAGCCTGTGCCTTGCGCCGCACCAAGCGGTCGAGCCGCAATGCGCTGCCCTGCCAGCCGATGTCCAGCTCGTTGGCCTGCCAATCCACCCCATCGCCCCAGGCCCACGCTGCATCCCCCTGCAGGATATTGCGCGCACATTGCAGGGCAGTCTGCGCCTGCTGCGGATCCAGCTGGAAGAGCTGCTGCAATGCCAATTGGCGCTTGTCATCGGGTACAGCGGCTTGCTGTTGCCATTCCAGCGCCTTGTGCATGGCTTCGCCCATGCGCCCCTGCAGCTGCCGCTCGGCATCGCCTTGCACCGTAAACGTGGTGGCCTGGGTGTGCCGGCGCAAATGCTCAGCCAGAGGCGGTATGGTGTGCAAGCCGATACCCTGTTGGCCGGTCTGCTCCGGCGCAACCTTGTCGGCCGCCGCCGACCGAATCTCTGGCAAGCCGCAGGCAGGCAGCGCCACCAGGCCGGCCTCGTCGAGCGTGAGCGCTTCAGCAGCGGCATGGCCCTGCCATTGCTCCCACCAGCTGACCGCCTTGTCACTGCGATGCGGCTCGGCAGCGGAAAACGCCAGCACCTGCCGCGCGCGTGTCATGGCCACATACAGGCCGTTGGCCTCTTCACGCGCCTGGGCCTGCTCTTCCTGCGCTAGCAGTGTCTGCAGGGATGGGGGCGTCGATCGGGAATCCGTCAGAAACACCAGTTTTTGCGGACTTTCATGTTCTCCAGGCCAGTGGGTCAGCACCGCCATGCCGGAGGCATTCGACGACTCCGGCTGTGCGTCCAGCACCAGCACCAGCCCCGCCTCCAGCCCCTTGGCGCCGTGGATGGTGAGCAGGCGGATACTGTCGTCATCACCCGCTGCGCGTGGCGCATCTGTTGCATCGCCGCCACGCATGGCCCGCACCCAGCGGTAGCTGCTGGCATAGCGGCCGCCATCCAGCGCCAGGGTGTGCGCCGGCAAGGCCTGCAGCCGCTCCAGCACCGTGGCGCGCTGGGCCGCCGGCGTTGCCGCTGCGTAGCGTGCCAGCACATCCCCTTCGCGGTAGATGGCATCCAGCGCGTCGTGCGGTAGCCACTGCTGCACCCAACGCTGCCAGCGCCGCAGCCTGGCGCCAATGGGCTGCCACACCGATTCGGGCACCTCGGCCTGCTGCAGCAGCCAAAACAGCCAGCTGAGCACGCCAGTGTCGGCGCCCTCTTGTTGTGCAGCAGCCCGAACGGCCAACTCCAGGTCGATGAGTTGCTCGTCGCTCAGCCCGAACAACGGCGACTTGAGCGCCTGCGCCAGGGACAGATCATGCCGCGGCGACAGCAGCACATCGATCAGGGCCACCACATCCTGCACCTCGGGTGCATCAGCCAGCCGAACCTTTTCCACCCGGTGCGCGGGCAGTCCCAGTTCACCCAAAGCACGCTGCATTGCAGTGACGCGATCGTTCTTGCGCGCCATGACCAGCACCTCGCCCGCCGGCACACCCGCCTGGATGCAACGCTGCAGCCAGCGTGCCGCCTGCCGGCACTCGAGTTCGCGCGGTTTCTCGGCCACCTCCAACTTGGGCTGTGTCAGGCTGTCGCGCCATGTGGCGTCACCGGCTTCCGCCTTCTCCGGACGCTCGATCCTGGGCAGGGTCAGCACGCAGCCCGGAGCGCTTGAGCCGGTGGTGTGTTCGCGGAAATCCGCATATCCGCCACGCGCCTGCGCAGCCAGCATCACCGCATTGACCGCATTGATCACCGCCTGGCTGTTGCGCCGCGTATGGTCACAGCTCAAGACCGCGCCGCCCAGGCCCTGCTGCACGAAATCGCGCGCGGCAGAAAACACCTTTGGATCCGCGCCGCGGAAGCGGTAAATGCTTTGCTTGGGGTCGCCCACGATAAAGACGCAAGGGGCACTGGCAGCCCCGGCATAGCCCGACAGCCAGGCATGCAGCGCATGCCACTGCATCGGGTTGGTGTCCTGGAATTCGTCCACCAGCAAATGGCGCAGCTGGGCATCCAGCCGTTCCTGCACCCAGCCGCTCACCACCGGATCCTGCAACAGCGTGCGCGCCGCCTGTTCGATATCGTGCATATCGACCCAGCCGCGCTCGCGCTTGAGTTGCGCATACACCTGCAGCAGCAAACGGGTCAGCCGCGCCATGCGCTGCTGGTGCTGCCAGGCCACATGCTGGCGCACGGCCGGGCACAACAGTTGCAACTCGGCATCGGCCGCCTGGGCCGCATCGAATTTGACCAGGTTGTTGCTGAGCCGTTCTTCGCTTTTGACATAGAACGCATCGCGCAGCAGCTCAAAGCGCCGCGTCAGATCCTCCTGCAAAAAGGCATCCACCACCTGACTGGCCGCCTTTTGCGGCGTCTTGTTGCTTTCGGCGCCCAATGCGGCCGACCAGGCATGCCAGCGCTGATGCGCTGCCCCCCCCTGCAAGCGTTCAAGCGGATCCTGGTACGCTGCCATTTCAGGTGCCAGCATGGAAAAATGCGGCACCGAAGCTTCGACCACGCCAGAGGCGTCGGCCAGCGCAAACTCCACCCGGGCCGCCAGGGCATTTCCCAGCGCCTTTGCTGTCCTGCTGCGGCCATGGGCGGCCGCCAGCGCCTGGTAATCCGCCAGCGCCTCCGGATCGCTCTGCAGCACCCGGTAAAAGGGCCGCCACACCTCGGCCACGGCAGGCGCATCGTTCTCCAGCAATTCGTACTGTGTCGGCAGCCCCAGCTGGCGCAGCACCTGCAGGGGCGCGGATCGCAGCAGCGCGGCGAACCAGCTGTGGAAGGTGCGGATCTGCACGCTGCGCCCGCTTTGCAGCAGACGCAGGTACAAGGACTGCAACGCAGGCGCGTCGGCCCGCGCCTGTTCGAGCGGCATGCCGCGCGCCTGCAGCTCCTGCACCAGTCGATCCGGGGTGGCATCGGCAAATTCGGCCAGCCATTCATTCAGGCGCTGGCGCATTTCTGCGGCAGCCTTCTTGGTGAAGGTAATGGCCAGAATCTGCTGTGGCTCGGCTCCGGCCAGCAGCGCACGAAGGATACGGCTGACCAGCATCCAGGTCTTGCCGGCGCCAGCGCAGGCCTCGACCACAGCATGCCGCGCCGGATGACAGGCAGCAGCGTAAAACGCCTCGGCAGACACCGGCCGGCCGTCGATGGCATAGGCGGCCATGGCTGGACGCTGTGTCATTGTTCTTGCTCCCAGAAGTCGCGGCGGCACAAGCCACGCGCCACGCAATAGCCACACCGGTCGCCCTGCCCCAGCGCCGGCAGCGGCGCGCCGCGCACAATGCGGCCCAGGTCATCCGCCATGCCGCGCAACAGCTGGTCGCGCAAGGACGCGATATCTTTCAGCTCGTCCATGCTGGTCTCGCCATCCTCTCCCACATTCAGATAGCCCACACGCACCGGTTCGGGCGCCAGCAAGGCCGCATAAAACGCCAGCTGGGTATCCTCCTCCGGCTGGCGCAGACGCTGCTTTGTCTTGGCTGCGGACTCCGACTTGTAATCCAGCAACAGCCAGCCTCCCTCCTGGTCTGCCGTGCTGGCCAGGGTGTCCATGCGGTCGATGCGCCCGTGCAGGCGCACAGCAGGAACTGGCATGCCCTCCCCCTCCGACGCACAGATGTCCTGCAGATCGCGGCTGTGCGGCATCTCGCCCTGTGCGTAATTGCCTTCATGTTGCGCCAGCCACTTCAAATAGCCGTCTCGCAAACAGGGCCAAATTGCCTGATAGGGAATAAATTCACTTTCTTCGATACCAAGATCATCCATTGCACGCATCGCAGCGCTGTCCATGCGCGCCGCCAGATCGGCTGCATGCGATGCTTCTACGGCATCCTCAAGCAACTGCTGGTGAAAGACATACAGCAGCCGATGCAGCCAGATGCCGAAATCACGCTTTTCCAGCCCGGCCTGCAACTCGGGAATCTCCTGCAGGCGCAACTGCTGACGCGCAAAAAACTGGTAGGGGCAGGCACGCAGCATGTCGTAGGCGCTGGCTGAAATGGCATCCAGTGGCAAGCGACCGCCTTGCGGGAGCGGCATGGCCACCGGGCTGGCCTGCAAACGCTTCCAGATGCGCGGATCTTCCATGGCCTGCACGCCATGCTGGTACTGCCACTCCAGCAGCAAGGGACTGGGCAGCAGGTTTTCCCCCTTGCCGTCGCTGGCGCTTGTCAGCAGGTCGACCTGCGGCAATTGCAGCGCGTGCTGCCAGGCGGCGCGCTGCGCCGCTTGCAAGGCCTCGCGCAGAGGCAGGCCCAGCAAGGCGCGCTGGGCGCTGGTCCAGTCGCCCGGCGGTTCCGGGGCAGCAGGCAGGCGTGTTTCGTCACAACCGGGGATCACCACCGCGGCAAAGTCACGTGCCAGCAGCTGGCTCAGGGGCACGATCACCACTTGCTCCTGCAAGGGATATGGCGGCCGGAAACTACCGGCTTCCAGCACATCCTGCACCCAGTGCAGCAACGACTCCTGCGGCCAATTGTCACCCGCATCGTGCAGCGCCACGGCAGCCGGCTGCATGCGCAGCGCGCGCAACAGTTCCTGCCCGGCCGGATCGGCCTGCAGCCAATCCCACTGCCCGCTCTGATGCAGTACTGCACGCACATCTTGCAGCCACTGCGCCAAAGGACGCGCGGCGCGCAGCTGTGCTCGCCACTGCTCCACCGTCTGCACCCAGGCGGCAGCAGGATGGTCCCATTGCTGCCAGATACCACCTTGCGGCCAGCGCGCCGCACCCCGCCGGCGCAACCAGGCTTCTGCGGCCTGTACATGGCTTTCCGGCACCGGTGGCAAGGCGCCGTCCTGCGCCGGCGCGGCCACGACCGCCGCCTGCTTGAGCCAATCCAGCACCGTGTCGCTATCGGCCTGCCAGGCACAGGCACGCAGCAAGGCTATCAACTGGCTGGCCGCCCGCGTGGTGGACAGTTTCCAACCGGTTTCATCGCGGATGGTCAGCCCCTGGCCTTCCAGCAGCGCACGGATGCGGCGCGTCAACGCGCGGTCGCTGTCCACCAGGGCCACCAAGCCTTGGCCCTGCTCCACCGCCAACTGCACGCAGGTGACAGCGCATTCGGCCTGATCCTCCAGATCATGCGCCTCATGCAGGCGCACCAGCATCGCCTGTGCATTGCGCGGCGGCCAGAACGCCGGCATGTCCAGCTCCAGCACCGCCTGCGGCCGCTTTGCACGGAATTGCGCCAGCAGGCTGTCGGCCAGGGCATCGTGCTGAAAACCGCGCAACACCACCAGCGCATCCAGCTCCTGTTGTGCCACGGCGTCGAACAGTCCATCGGTGGCATGGCTGGAGCTGGCCGCCCATACCAGAGCCAGGTGCGCCAGCAGGGCCTCGTAGCGCAGGGCGTCCGCCCCCAATCCGCCCGCCAGTTGCGGCTGTAGCTGGGCCAGCCAATCCGCGCGCTGCTCTGGCGGCACCGCCGCTGCCACCGGGGCGAGCTGCAAGGCAGCCTCGCGTACGCGGCCGGCCAGCCAGCGCGCCTCCGCCTGCCCCTGCCCGGCTTGACGCAGCCATTGCGTAGCGGTCAGCATGTCCTGTGCGGCATCCTGTGCCAGATCGTCCTGCGCCGGTACGAACGGCAGCCGGCGTGCTGCCCAGTTCGCCGTGGTGTCGAAGCGCGGCAGCAGGCCCTGCGGCTGCAGGCGCAGCCACTGTGCACGTGCCACCGGCAGCAACTGGGCATAAGGCAGCAGCACGATGCTGCGCTGTGGATCGGCCTCGCAGGCCAGCAGATGTGCTGCCACCTGTTGCAGCAACTGCTGCCAGGGAGAGGAGGTTTCGGGGAATTGCATGCCAGGATCATGGCACATTTGGCGCCACTGCCGCAGGGGCTTTGAGGAGTGCAACGCCGTCAGGGCCTGCCACTTTATGTCAGAATATTCGCCAGACAGCTGCCATCCAGGGGCTTCCGATTCTTTTGCTACCAAGACCGAACAAGGAAAGACATGTCCAGCGATTTGATCAAACACATCTCCGACGCCTCTTTTGAAGCCGATGTGCTGAACTCCTCCACCCCCGTTCTCGTTGACTTCTGGGCCGAATGGTGCGGCCCCTGCAAGATGATTGCACCCGTGCTCGACGAGCTGGCACCGTCCTACCAGGGCAAGCTGCAGATCACCAAGATGAACGTCGACGAAAACCGCGCCGTGCCGGCCCGCTTCGGCATCCGCGGCATCCCCACCCTGATGGTGTTCAAGAACGGTCAGCTGGCCGCCACCAAGGTAGGTGCTGTGGGCAAGGCCCAGCTAGCTGCTTTCATCGACCAGCAGCTGGCCTGATTCCCCGTCCGCGCCTGCTTCTGCCAGCTGCTTGCTGGCAGAAGCGGACGCTCGCCTTGGGCCTCAGCCACTGCTGCCGTAGCCCTGTGCGAATTTCTTGTCTATAATTCGCATGACATTTCACCGTCGCGCCCGCAATCGGCGCAAGTGCTGCACAGTCACAGCCAGCAGCAACGGTGCCTGATCCAGATACCCCATACGCCATTGCCATAGGCTACAGCCCTGCTGCCCGATTGCCGCTTCGCCTGCAGCCACATTCACACGATTCATTCCTGACGGAATACCACCATGCATCTGAACGAACTCAAGACACTGCATGTGTCCGAAGTGCTCAAACAAGCCGAAGAGCTCGAAATCGACAACGCCGGGCGCATGCGCAAGCAGGAGATGATGTCCGCCATCATCAAGAAACGCGCAAAAATGGGCGAACAGGTGTTTGCCGATGGCGTACTCGAAATCCTGCCCGACGGCTTCGGTTTCCTGCGCAGCCCCGAGGCCAGCTACACCGCCAGCACCGACGACATCTACATCAGCCCCAGCCAGGTGCGCCGCTTCAACCTGCACACCGGCGACATGATCGAAGGCGAAGTACGCACGCCCAAGGACGGCGAACGCTACTTTGCGCTCAACAAGCTCGACAAGATCAACGGCCTGCCGCCCGAGGCCAACAAGCACAAGGTCATGTTCGAAAACCTGACCCCGCTGTTCCCCAAGGTGCAGATGAAGCTCGAGCGCGACATCAAGAGCGAAGAAAACATCACCGGCCGCGTGATCGACATCATTGCGCCCATCGGCAGGGGCCAGCGCGCACTGCTGGTGGCCCCGCCCAAGAGCGGCAAGACGGTGATGATGCAGCACATTGCGCACAGCATTACCAGCAACTACCCCGACGTGCACCTGATGGTGCTGCTGGTGGACGAGCGCCCCGAGGAAGTAACCGAAATGATGCGCAGCGTGCGCGGTGAAGTGATCAGCTCCACCTTCGACGAGCCCGCCACGCGCCACGTGCACGTGGCCGAAATGGTGATCGAACGCGCCAAGCGCCTGGTCGAGCTCAAGAAGGACGTGGTGATCCTGCTCGACTCCATCACCCGCCTGGCACGCGCCTACAACAACGTGGTGCCTTCGTCCGGCAAGGTGCTGTCCGGCGGTGTGGATGCCAACGCCCTGCACCGTCCCAAGCGCTTCTTTGGCGCTGCGCGCAACATCGAGGAAGGCGGCTCGCTGACCATCATCGCCACCGCGCTGATCGATACCGGCAGCCGCATGGACGAAGTGATCTTTGAAGAATTCAAGGGCACCGGCAACAGCGAAATCCACCTGGATCGCCGTCTGTACGAAAAACGCGTGTTCCCGGCGATTCAGCTCAACCGCAGCGGCACCCGCCGCGAAGAACTGCTGCTAGCGCCCGAAGTGCTGCAGAAGACCCGCATCCTGCGCCAGTTCATGTACAACATGGACGAGGTCGAGGCGATGGAGCTGGTGCTCAAGAGCATGAAGGCCACGAAGAACAACTCCGAGTTCTTCGACATGATGCGCAAGGGCGGCTAATCAGCTGCATTGTCAGGCACAAAGCAAAGCCCGCGACACAGACATGTGCGCGGGCTTTATCGTTTCCGCTTGTCATCGGCCGCATCCTGATGGTGAACACACCCTCCTCACCCTGTCAGCTGCATGCCCACCAACAGACCGATGCCATACGTCACCGCCATGGCCAGCACGCCGCCTGTCACATTGCGCAAGATGGCAGGCAGAACCGGAGCACGCCCCAGCGCCGCCGAAGCCCAGCCCGTCAGCAACAACGCCAGCGCCACGGCCACCACCGTGACCGGCACCGCCCACTGCAGCGGAATCAGCCCCACGCACAGCAGCGGTACCAGCGCCCCGATGGAAAAAGCCAGTGCAGAAGCACCCGCCGCTCGCCAGGGATTCGTGTACGCGCCGGGCTTGACGCCCAGCTCGATTTCGGCATGGGCAGCCAGTGCGTCGTGCTGTGTCATATCCTGCGCAGCCTGCCTGGCCACCTCGCGGCTGATGCCCTTGTGCTGCAGCATCTGCGTCAGCTCGCGCAGTTCTTGATCGGGAAGAATGGCCAGCTCTTCCTTTTCCAGTGCGACAGCGGCTTTTTCGGTATCCCGCTGCGTGCTGACCGAGACATACTCACCGACAGCCATCGACAAGGCGCCCGACACCAGCCCCGCCACACCCGCCGCCAGCAAGGCCATGTGCGAGGCGCTGGCGCCGGCCACGCCCAGCACCAAGCCGGCGGTGGACACAATGCCATCGTTGGCGCCCAACACACCCGCACGCAGCCAGTTGAGGCGCTCGGACATGGCGTCGTTATCCCGGTCAAACCAGGCATGGCTGGGAAAACGGGTGCTGCGCTGGTGTTTCATGCGTCCTCCACAATGGCCACAGCATCACACTGGCCAGGTGACAGACCAGACGTCCTTACAACGCCCGAGAAATGATGATCTTCTGCACATCACTCGTGCCTTCGTAGATCTGGCACACGCGCACGTCGCGGTAGATGCGTTCCACCGGAAAATCGGCCGTGACGCCATAGCCACCCAGCGTCTGGATCGCTGCCGAGCACACCTGCTCGGCCACCTCGCTGGCAAACAACTTGGCCATGGCGGCCTCCTTCAGGCAGGGCTTGCCGGCATCGCGCAGGCTGGCGGCATGCCAGATTAGCTGGCGCGCCGCCTCCAGCCGGGTGGCGCAATCCGCCAAGCGGAAGGACACCGCCTGGTGGTTGATGATGGGGGTGCCAAAGGCCTCGCGTTCCTTGGCGTATTGGATGGCAAAGTCGAGCGCGCTGCGCGCCATGCCGACGCTTTGTGAGGCAATGCCAATGCGCCCGCCTTCCAGCGCGCTCAGCGCAATCTTGTAACCCTCGCCCTCTTCGCCAATCAGGTTCTCGGCGGGAATGCGGCAGTTGTCGAACAGAATCTGCGCGGTATCGCTGCTGTGCTGGCCCAGCTTATGTTCCAGGCTAGCAACCTTCCAGCCGGGGTTGTCGGTGCCCACCATGAAGGCGCTCAGGCCCTTCTTGCCGGCCGTCTTGTCGGTCACGGCAATGACCACGGCAGCCTGCCCATGCTTGCCGCTGGTGATGAACTGCTTGGTGCCATTGATCACATACGCGTCGCCGTCCCTGACGGCAGTGGTGCGAATGGCGGAGGCATCGCTGCCCACGTGCGGCTCGGTCAGGCAGAACGCGCCCAGAATCTCGCCACGCGCCGCTGGCGCCAGCCACTGCTGTTTCTGCGCCTCGTTACCATACTTCATCAGGATGGCGTTGTAGGGGCAGTTGGTCACGCTGATGGCAGTACTGGTGCCGCCATCGCCGGCCGCGATCTCTTCCAGCACCAGGGCCAGCGTCACATAATCCAGACCGGCACCGCCGTACTCTTCGGGCACGCAAATTCCATAGCAGCCCAGCTCGGCCAGGCCCTTGTGCGCGTCCTTGGGAAAGGTGTGCTCCTTGTCCCACCGGGCGGCATGCGGCCAGAGCTGTTCCTGTGCAAAAGCGCGCACTGCGTCGCGCACCATTTCCTGTTCCTGGGTCAGCAGCATCCGGTGTCTCCTCGTTGTGTTGTTGTGTGCTGGACTTACCAGTCCAGCCTGGCGCCGTCGTATTGCACAAAGCTGCCGCTGGCCGGGCGTGCCGCCAGCACCTGGCGCATGCCACTGACGCTTTGCTCCACGGTCAGCGGGGCTTGGCTGCCGCCCATGTCGGTCTGCACCCAGCCCGGATGCAGCAGCACCATGGCGGCCTTGGGGTAATCGTTGCGCGCCGAAGCCACCGCCATGTTCAGCGCTGCCTTGCTGGTCCGGTACAGCCAGCTGTGGCTGTCCGCCACGGCGCTGATGCTGCCCATCAGGCTGGAAATGACGGCAAAGGTGCCGCCCCGGCCGCCACCGCCGGCTTCCACCAGCGGTGCCACTTGCGGAATCGCCTGCATCGCGCCCAGCACATTGGTGTGCATCACATGGTCGAAGTCCTGCTGCGTGGGCGGGCTGTCGGCATGCCCGCGGCTACTGACACCGGCCACGTAAATCGCCAGATCGATGGCTTCGCCATCCAGTTGCCAGCTCAGGCCGCTGATGCTGGCCGGATCGGCCACATCCACGCGCAAGGCCTTTTCCACGCCCAGCGCGCGCAGGCGCTGCAGGCCGGCATCGTCGCGTGCGGTGGCCAGTACCCGGTCACCGGCTGCCACATACTGGCGCGCCAGCTCGAGGCCGATGCCCCGCGTGGCGCCAATCAAGAGAACATGTGCCATTTCCAGCTCCCTCAGGCAGGTAAGACAAAAAGCCCGCCGGACTATTGGGACCGGCGGGCAGGTTCAGCGCGGCAGGCTTACACCAGTTCGATACACATCGAGGTACCTTCGCCGCCACCGATGCACAGCGTGGCCAGGCCCTTCTTCAGGCCACGGGCCTGCAGCGCATGGATCAGCGTGACCACGATGCGGGCACCGGAAGCGCCGATCGGGTGGCCCAGGGCGCAGGCGCCGCCGTTGACGTTGACCTTGTCGTGCGGCACGTTCAGCTCGGCCATCAGGGCCATCGGCACCACGGCAAAGGCTTCGTTCACTTCCCACAGATCCACGTCTTCGGCGCTCCAGCCAGCCTTGGCCAGCGCCTTCTTGGTGGAGCCCACCGGTGCCGTGGTGAACCAGTTCGGTTCCTGGGCGAAGCTGGCATGGCTGACGATACGCGCCAGCGGCTTGCAGCCCAGTTCCTTGGCCTTGCTCTCGGTCATCAGCACCACTGCGGCAGCGCCGTCATTGATGCTGGAAGAAGCGGCAGCGGTAATGGTGCCGTCCTTCTTGAAGGCGGGCTTGAGCGTGGGGATCTTTTCGATCTTGATCTTGCCCGGGCCTTCATCGGTATCGACCACGCGGTCGCCCTTGCGGTCGGGCACGGTCACCGGCACGATTTCGGTCTTGAAGGCGCCGGAAGCAATCGCGGCCTGGGCGCGCTGCACGCTGGCCATGGCGAACTGGTCCTGCTGCTCGCGGGTGAAGTTGTACTTCTCGGCGCACTCTTCGCCGAAGGTGCCCATGCTGCGGCCAGCTTCGTAGGCGTCTTCCAGGCCGTCCAGCATCATGTGGTCATACACCTTGTCGTGGCCAATGCGGTAGCCGCCACGCGCCTTCTTCAGCAGGTAGGGCGCATTGGTCATACTTTCCATGCCACCGGCCACAACCACCTCGGCGCTGCCTGCGGCAATGGTATCGCTGGCCATCATGATGGTTTGCATGGCAGAACCGCACACCTTGTGCACAGTGACGGCGGGCGTGGACTTGGGCAGGCCGGCCTTGATGGTGGCCTGGCGTGCCGGAGCCTGGCCCTGGCCAGCCATCAGCACGTTGCCGAAATAGACCTGCTCGACCTGCTCGGGCTTGAGGCCAGCCTGTTCAACAGCAGCCTTGATGGCGGCGGCACCCAGGTCGCTGGCGGCCAGGTTGGCAAAGTCGCTCTGGAACGCGCCCATGGGGGTACGCTTGGCGGCGACGATTACGATGGATTCAGTCATTGTGTTGCTCCTTGGTTATATCGGCAGTAAAGGGAAAAACTCCGTGCGCTTCCTGCCAGGAAAAGCGCTTTTCGGGATCATAGGGGAACACATCCAGCACCTCGCCGCGCTGGATGCGCTCCTTGTGGGATTGCCAGAAATCCGGCTCGAGCAAGTCGGCATGGTGTTTCAGAAACACATCTCTCACAGCAGGGTTGCCGAGCAGAAAGGGGCCGAAGGTTTCTGGAAACACATCCTTGGGGCCGACGTGGTACCAGATTTCGCCGCTCATCTCGTCTTCTTCGTTGCGCGGTGCCGGCACCCGGCGGAAGTTGCAATCCGTAAGATATTCAATTTCATCATAGTCGTAGAACACGACTTTTCCGTGACGTGTCACGCCGAAGTTCTTCCACAGCATATCGCCCGGAAAGATGTTGGCCGCGACCAGATCCTTGATGGCATTGCCATATTCGGTGACGGCATCCTCCATTTGCTCCTTGGCGACCGGAGTATCCAGGCCGGCATCGAACGCCTCCTGCAGATAGATGTTGAGCGGAATCATGCGGCGCTCGATGTAGCAATGCTTGATGATCACCTCCAGTGAGCCATCGCCGTCGATATCGGTGATCTCAAGCTGGCTGGGCGCAAATTGGCAGATTTCCTCGATCAGCTCGTCCTCGAAGCGCGCGCGCGGAAACGCCACATCGGCGTATTCCATGGTATCGGCCATGCGCCCGACCCGGTCGTGGTGACGCACCAGCTTGTACTTCTCCTTGATCAGCTCGCGCGTGGTGTCCTTTTGCGGCGGATAGTAGTCCTTGATGATCTTGAACACATACGGAAACGACGGCAGGTCGAACACCAGCATCACCATGCCCTTGATGCCAGGCGCAATGCGGAACTTGTCGGTGCTGTGGCTGAAGTGAAACAGCAGATCGCGATAGAACAGGTTCTTGCCCTGCTTGGCCAGGCCCAGCGCGTTGTAGATTTCGGCGCGCGGCACACGTGGCATCAGGCTGCGCAGGAACTGCACATACGCCGACGGAATCTGCATATCCACCATGAAGTAGGCACGCGCAAAGCTGAACAGCGCCTGCAGGTCGGCCTCGCCAAACAACACGGCATCGATGTACAGGCTGCCGGCCTCGTTGTACAGGATGGGCAGGGCAAACGGCACCTCGCGGTAGCTGTTGATGATCTTGCCCACCAGATAGGCGCCCTTGTTGCGGTAAAACAGGCTGGACAGCACCTGAATCTGGAAATTGGCGCGCAGGCGCACATTGCCGATCTCGTGCTCGAGCACACGCACCACCCGCGCCACATCGCGCTCCAGATCGTCAAAGCGCACGTGCAGGCCGAAATCGTTCACGATGGTGCGCACCATGGCATGCAGGTGGCCCGGCTTGGGGTAATAGGCGCGAAACGAATGCTGCGTCACGTCCGGCCGGTTTTCGATGTACTCGGTGCTGATCGCCGGACGCACGAAAATGAACTCGTTGTGAAAATAGCTGCGGTGCAGGATCTTGGTGGTAACCGAGTTGAAGAAGGTTTCCGCCAGTTCCGGCTGGTGGTGGTCCACCAGCAGACCGATATAGAACAGCTTGGCCTGGTGCCATACGTCTATGGGCAGGGCCGCCGCATTGAACTCGCGCTCCAGCCGTTTCACGCACTCGATCACGCGCATGTCGTAGAACTCGATGCGCTCCCGTTGGGCGCGCTGCTGGCCATGCCAGTCCCGCGTTTCGAACCGGTGCTTGGCACGGGCCGATTCGGCGCGGAACAGCTTGTAGTGGCGGTCGAAACCGTCCAGCATGGCCTGGGCAATATCGGATGCCTCCGGGGCGTCCAGTCGCTGCGGGAACATCGTGTCTCCTGGTGTTCTTGTAGGGCGTTGGCTTTTTATTCTGCCCCCCATTATCCGCAGTATCGGTTCTCCCAGTATTCCAGTGCACGACTATAGACCGGCAGCAGGTCATCCGGACCGGTGACGGTCATGCGCATGTCGTGCGCCAGACCGTCGCTGATGCCATACACCCAGCCATGCAGCGTCAACTCCTGGCCGCGCTGCCAGCAGTCGGTCACCACGGTGGTCTGTGCCACGCGCACCACCTGTTCGATGGTGTTGAGTTCGCACAGGGCATCGTGCTGGCGCTCTTCAGGTACCTTGGCCATGCGCCGGTAATGGCGGTCGTTGACGTCGCGCACGTGGCGCAGCCAGTTGTCGACCAAGCCGACGCGCATGTCGCGCAAGGCGGCCAGCACGCCACCGCAGCCGTAATGGCCCACCACCAGGACATGTTTGACGCTGAGCTGGTCCACCGCGTACTGGATGGTGGACAGGCAGTTCAGATCGGTGGGCACCACGACGTTGGCCACGTTGCGGTGCACGAACACCTCTCCCGGGTCCAGGCCCGTGATCTGGTTGGCCGGAACACGGCTGTCGGAGCAGCCGATCCACATGTACTGCGGCTTTTGCTGCGCCATCAGGCTGGAGAAAAAGCCGGGACGGCTGGCCTCCATCTGTGCCGCCCAGCGGCGGTTGTTCGCGAACAGTTGCTCCAGATTATCCGGGGCGGAAGGTGATGCATTGTCGTCAGTCATGGCTTCCTTGGCAGTCAATGAGCGGTTGTGCGTGGCTGGCCTGTGGGGTGCTGGTTGCGGGCAGCAGGTGCCTGACCAGCCCCGCCAACCCGCAACAACCGTTACGGGTTTCGGAAAACTCGGCGATCCGGAGTCCCCCCTAAGGAACCCCGGTATTGTGCATTCTCCCACGTCAACACAATGTGCATCAGGGTTTTCCCTGAGACCATGGCGCCGGTATGCCTGTTGGGGCACGCCATGCGCCGGATCTGCCTTACATGGTCTCGGCAAACAGCTCACGGCCGATCAGCATGCGACGGATTTCGCTGGTGCCGGCGCCGATCTCGTACAGCTTGGCGTCACGCCACAAGCGCCCCAGCGGATACTCGTTGATGTAGCCGTTGCCACCGAAGATCTGAATGCCGTCGCCGGCCATCTTGGTGGCCATTTCGGCCGTCCACAGAATCACGCTGGCGCAGTCCTTGCGCACCTGGCGTGCATGGCCGCTGCCCAGCGCGTCCAGGTTCTTGCCGATGGTGTACAGGAAGGAACGCCCCGCCTGCAGCACGGTGTACATGTCGGCCACCTTGCCCTGGATCAGCTGGAATTCACCGATGCTCTGGCCAAACTGCTTGCGGTCATGGATGTAGGGCACCACGTTGTCCATCACGGCCTGCATGATGCCGACCGGGCCGGCGGCCAGCACGGCACGCTCGTAGTCCAGGCCACTCATCAGCACCCTGACGCCGCCATTGAGCTCACCCAGGATGTTCTCGGCCGGCACCTCCACGTCCTGGAACACCATTTCACCGGTGTGGCTGCCACGCATGCCCAGTTTGTCCAGCTTCTGCGCGGTGCTGAAACCCTTCATGCCCTTCTCTACCACAAAGGCGGTGATGCCGCGCGCGCCCAGTTCGGGCTCGGTCTTGGCATAGACCACCATGGTGTCGGCGTCGGGACCGTTGGTGATCCACATCTTGCTGCCGTTGAGCAGGTAGTAGCCGCCCTTGTCCTCGGCCTTGAGTTTCATGCTCACCACGTCGCTGCCAGCGCCCGGCTCGGACATGGCCAGCGCGCCAATGTGCTCTCCGCTGCACAACTTGGGCAGGTATTTTTGCTTCTGTGCCGCGCTGCCATTGCGCTTGATCTGGTTCACGCACAGGTTGGAGTGCGCACCGTAGCTCAGGCCGATGGCGGCGCTGGCGCGGCTGATTTCTTCCAGCGCAATCATGTGCGCCAGGTAGCCCATATTGGTGCCACCGTACTCTTCGGGCACGGTCATGCCCAGCACGCCCAATTCGCCGAATTTCTGCCACAAGTCCATCGGGAACTGGTCGGTGCGGTCGGCCTCGGCGGCGCGCGGCGCGATTTCGGCCTGGGCGAAAGTGTAGACGGCATCACGCAGGGCGTTGATATCTTCGCCAAGCTGGAAGTCAAGTCCGGGCAGGTTGCTCATGGTGTTGTCTCCTGTGAATGGTTATAAAGTGCGCGGCACGGAATCTGTCTGCATCTGGCCCGAGCGTCCGAGCTTGCAGATGCTGGCGTATTTTATATGACGTTTACGTAAACGTAAATTAAATTCGCATGACAGGCTCACTCGGGCAACAACGTCTCGCCTTCACTGCCAAGCATCTTTGCGAGCGCCTTGCGCGCCTCTTCCTCATGGTCCTTGACTTCATCCAGACTGGCCTGCATTTCCGACAGCTGGACTTCAAGCTGACGACGGTGCGACGCCAGCGTATCCAGATACAGGTGCAATTGCGGCACCGTATCGCGCGGACTGTCGTACAGGTCGATGATTTGCTTGGCCTCGTTCAGGCTGAAGCCAAGCCGCTTGGCGCGCAGCGTGAGCCGCAGCCGGGTGCGGTCGCGCGCGCTGTAGACGCGCACGCGCTGGCCTGCTCCCTCACGCTCGGGTTGCAGCAGGCCCATGTCTTCATAAAAGCGGATCGCACGCGTGGTGAGATCGAACTCCTTGGCCAGATCGCTGATGCTGTATGTTTTTCCTGTTGCCAAGTTTGCCTCCTCTGGATTTGCTTTCATTGTAGAGGGCTGTCGCCAGTCCATGCGGCTGCTCTGGCACACCTGGAGCTTGCAGTGCATTTGCTTGCAATTTCACCCAACGTGACGCATTCCACAGTCTAACCACCTTCTAGTGCAAACAGTTTCAAAAAAAACAGTTGTCAACCCACCCCATATGCGGTTATTCTCTGCGGTCATGAAAGACGCATTCCTTATCAAAAAGCGGAGTGATGCCGTTCTGCGCAGTTTGTGCCTGATCGCCGGATTGAGCTTTTCCAGTATGCTGATGGGTGCCGCCTGGGCGGCCCCGATCGCTCCCGCCAACTCCCCTGCCGTCAGTGACGCTGACGCCTCCTACTTTCCGGTGACCAGCAAGTTGGTCACCGACGACATCGCCCCCATTGTGGAAGCGGTTGAAGCCAAACCCGACAGCAGTTTCGGGTTGCGCAAGGAACGCCGGACTGCCGCGCGCAATCCCCAGTTCAATCCCGCTGACGACGTGACTGGCATCGCCTCACCTACGGAACTGACTGTGGCCGATGCCGATCTGCCTTCGTTCCAGCAGGGCAAGGGCTCCTGGTACGGCCCAGGTTTCCACCAGCGCCGCACCGCCAATGGCGAGTTGTACGACATGAACGCCATGACCGCTGCGCACAAGACGCTGCCGTTTGGCACCATGGTGCTGGTCAAGAACCCGACTACCGGCAAATCGGTAGTGGTGCGCATCAATGACCGCGGGCCCTACGCCAAGGGCCGTGTGATTGACCTGAGCCGTGCTGCCGCCGCCAAGCTGGGGGTGCATAACAAGGGAACCTACAGCGTGGTGCTGTACAAGCTGCCCAAAAGCCAGAAGCCGAAAAAGATCGCTGGCGGCAGCTGATCACTGTCCTCTTTTACCACTCAGAAGCCCTGCCTGGAGCAGGGCTTTTTCATGGCCTAGGGTCCCAGGGCGGCAGGCGGCTGGCACGCAGGCGCTGGCGCAGCAGGTTGTAATTCGGTAACATCTGCCCTACCCATTGCCAGAAACGTGGGCTGTGGTTCATCTCATGCAGATGCGCCAGTTCATGCACCACCACATAGTCCACCAGCTCCGGATCGAAATGCATCAGCCCCCAGTGCAGCCGGATGGTGCCGCGGCTGGTGGCACTGCCCCAGCGGGTGCGCGCGCTGCTCAGCTGCAATGCCTGGCACTGCACCCCTAGCCGTGGCGCAAAATGCGCCACGCGCTGCTGGTAGTGCGACAGCGCCTGCCCCCGATACCATTGCTGCAACACAGCGCGCACCCGCACGGGCGAAGCGTCCTGCAAGCACAGCTGCAGCACCTGATCCTGCCCGTCCAGGTGCAACCTGGCCTGTACCCGGCGCGATGGGGCCGGGTACAGGTGTATGCGCAATGGCTGCCCAAGGTAGGGCAATTGCATGCCGTCTTCCCACCGCAATGCCTGCCGCTCGTCCGCAGTCAAGGCGGCCTGCGCCGCCTGCAACTTGTCCAGAATCCATGCCGCCTTCTTCTGCAGGATGGCATCCAATGCATGCTGGGACATCCAGCCAGGCGCGCCAACCACCAAACCGTCCCGGGTGATACGCATCCCGACCGTGCGGCGCTGCGAGCGCCGCTGCAGATAACGCACCTGCTGGTCCAGCAGCAGCACGGTATGGGTGGCCGCCGCATGCTGCAACACGGGCGCCCCCGCCCGGCCATCGTCATTGGCATGCATGCCCGAATTCCTGGCCTATTCAGCCGTTGCTGTCGTCGGAGGCAGCGGCATCATCGGCGGTATCTTCCTGCACCTCGTGGGCCAGCAGCTTGCGCGCGAAGTCCAGCAGATTGCGGTGGACCTGTGTGTGGGGCGGGAACTCCTGGCCCAGCGGCTTGTCCAGCCAGTACGCACCTTCTCCGGTGCAGACCAGATGCGGCGTGCACCCTGCTGCCGCGGCCGCCTGTACATCGCGTAGGGCGTCGCCCACCGCATGCACGCCATGCAGGTCGATGCCATAGCGCGCCCCGATATCGAGCAGCATGCCGGGCGCCGGCTTGCGGCACTGACAGGATTCCTCCGGACTGTGCGGGCAGAAAAAGATGGCATCGACACGCCCTCCCGCGGCGGCAAGCTGCTGATGCATCACGTTGTGGATGGCATTGAGCGAAGTCATGTCCATCACGCCGCGCCCCAGGCCGGGCTGGTTGGAAGCCACCACCACATGCCAGCCGGCACGGTTAAGCATGGCCACCGCCTCGATGGCGCCCGGTACCGGGCGCCACTCCTGCGGCGACTTGATATAACCCTCCTGGTACTCGTTGAGCGTGCCGTCACGGTCAACGATGACCAGTTTCAGGTTGGTCTTGTCCAGGCGTGCCATGCTGTCCCCTACCCGCGCTCAGACGGCCAGCCGTGCCAGCTCCGCCACGCGGTTCATGGCCTGATGCAGGGTCTTGAGCAGGCCCTGGCGGTTCAGCCGCAACTCGGCCTGCTCGGCATTGACCATCACGTCATCAAAGAAGGCATCGACCGGTGCACGGAGCGCTGCCAGGGTCAGCAGCGACTCGGTGTAGCGGCCCGCGTCAAAATCGGCATCGGCCTGGGGGCCCAGCTTCTGCAATGCCGCAAACAAGTCTTTTTCGGCCTGTTCCTGCAGCAGCATCTCGCTGACATGCGCATCCACCACCTGGTCGGCGTCGCCTGCCTTTTTCAGGATGTTGCCGATGCGCTTGTTGGCTGCAGCCAGCGCCTGCGCCTCGGGCAGCGCGGCAAAGGCACGCACGGCTTCGAGGCGGCGCGGAATTTCGCCCCACGGCGGCCGCACGGCCACCACGGCATCGACTTCCTGCACGCTATAGCCCTGCTCGCGCAGGTAGCCAGACAGGCGCTCGTAGATGAAGTTGAGCAGCTGCTCGTTGCTGCTCTCGGCATCGGGCAGCAGCTCGCCAAAAGCGGCGGCGGCGGTACGCAGCAACATGGGCAGATCCAGCGACATGTGTTTTTCCACCAGCATGCGGATCACGCCCAGCGCGTGGCGGCGCAGTGCAAACGGGTCCTTGTCGCCGGTAGGCAGGTTGCCGATACCGAACATGCCGACCAGGGTTTCCAGCTTGTCGGCCAGCGCCAGCACGGTGCCGGTATGGTTGCGCGGCAGTGCATCTCCGGCAAAGCGCGGCTTGTAATGGTCTTCGATGGCGATGGCCACACCGTCACGCAGGCCTTCGTGGCGCGCGTAGTAGTTGCCCATGATGCCCTGCAGCTCGGGGAACTCGCCCACCATGTCGGTCAGCAGATCGGCCTTGGCCAGCTGTGCAGCCTGCTGCACCTTGTTGTCGAGCACGTCGTATTCTTCCTTGGCCTCGACCGTGTACGGGTGCGTGGCCAGGCGCAGCTGGTTGACCACGGCATGGCCGATCTGGCGCACGCGCTCGCTGCGCTGGGCCTGGGTGCCCAGCTTGTTGTGATAGACCACCTTGGCCAGACCGGGAATGCGCTCTGCCAGCTTCTTCTTGCGATCCTGGTTGTAAAAGAACTTGGCGTCGGCCAGGCGCGGACGCACCACACGCTCGTTGCCCTGGATCACCGCGCTGGCGTCGTCGGGGCGAATGTTGCTGACGACCAGGAAGCGGTTGGTCAGCTTGCCGGCGTCATCCAGCAGCGGGAAGTACTTCTGGTTGGCCTTCATGGTCAGGATCAGGCACTCTTGCGGCACTTCCAGGAACTCGGGTTCGAACATGCAGGTGAGCACGTTGGGGCGCTCGACCAGCGCCGTCACCTCGTCCAGCAGGGCGTCATCGCCGATGGG
This sequence comes from uncultured Allobrachymonas sp., assembly GCA_964413485.1. Classification (GTDB taxonomy): domain Bacteria; phylum Pseudomonadota; class Gammaproteobacteria; order Burkholderiales; family Burkholderiaceae_C; genus Brachymonas. The sequence continues at coordinate 61,004 of CAYPRU010000005.1, forward strand.
CACGCCGCCCACCTTGCCGGCAGCCACTTCCAGCTGGCTGGCGATTTCGGCGCGGCGTTCGTCAAAACTGGCGATGACAGCGCCTTGTTCACGCAGGGTGGCGGCGTAGCTGTCGGCGTCGGGCAGGATGACCGGATCGACCTTGGCCTCGAAACGGTGGCCGTGCGTGCTGTTGCCGGCCTGCAGGCCCAGTGCCTGCACCGGCACCACTGTGCTGCCATGCAGTGCCACCAGGCCATGCGCCGGGCGCACGAACTGCACGCTGCTCCAGCCCGGCAATTCGCAGCCGGACTCGAGTTGGTAGGTCATGACCTTGGGAATCGGCAGTTTGGCGATGGCTTCGTCCAGCGCCTTTTGCAGGCCATTGTCGAGCGTGGCGCCATCCACCACGCTGTCCAGGAACAGGGCTTCGGCCTTGCCATCCACCCGGCGTTGCAGCGAGGACACCGTACTGGCATCGGCGCCCAGCGCCTGCAGCTTCTTGAGCAGCGCCGGCGTGGCCTTGCCTTCGGCATCCAGGCCGACCGATACCGGCATCAGCTTGACTTGCACCGGCTTGTCATCGGCCTTGGCCACCACCCGAGTGATGTACGCTGCCAGGCGGCGCGGGCTGGCATACGGCGTGAGCACGCTGTCGCCATTGATCAGGCCTTGTGCACGCAGCGAGGACGCCAGCGTATCGGCAAATGCCTGGCCCAGCTTTTTCAGGGCCTTGGGCGGCAGTTCTTCAACAAACAGTTCGACGAGAAGGTTGGGAGATGTCATGGTATGTGCTTTCTTAGGCTGCCTTCTTGTCCTGGGTTTTTTCGAGTTGCGCCACCCATTCGCGCGGAGCCATCGGGAAACCCAGACGCTCACGGCTTTCATAATAGGCCTGCGCCACCGCGCGGGCCAGATTGCGGATGCGGCCGATGTAGGCGGCACGCTCGGTCACGCTGATGGCGCCGCGCGCATCCAGCAGGTTGAAGGTGTGTGCGGCCTTGAGCACCTGCTCATAGGCGGGCAGCGCCAGTTGCTGCTGTATCAGGTATTGGGCCTGTTTTTCGTGTGCGCCAAAGGCCGTGAACAGGAAATCGACATCGCTGTGCTCGAAGTTGTAGGTGGATTGCTCGACTTCGTTCTGGTGGTAGACATCGCCGTAGCTCATGTCCTCGGTCCACTGCAGCTTGTAGACATTGTCCACGCCTTGCAGGTACATGGCCAGGCGTTCCAGGCCATAGGTGATCTCGCCCGTGGCCGGCTTGCAGTCGATGCCGCCGACCTGCTGGAAATAGGTGAACTGCGTGACCTCCATGCCGTTGAGCCAGACTTCCCAGCCCAGGCCCCAGGCGCCCAGTGTGGGGTTTTCCCAGTCATCTTCCACGAAGCGGATATCGTTTTTCTTGAGGTCGAAGCCAAGCGCCTCCAGGCTGCCCAGGTAAAGCTCGAGGATGTTGGACGGCGCCGGCTTGAGCACCACCTGGAATTGGTAGTAATGCTGCAGGCGGTTCGGGTTTTCGCCGTAACGGCCGTCCTTGGGGCGGCGGCTGGGCTGCACGTAGGCGGCTTTCCACGGCTCAGGGCCGATGGCGCGCAAGAAAGTGGCGGTGTGGCTGGTGCCTGCCCCCACTTCCATGTCATAGGGTTGCAACAGGGCGCAGCCCTGGGCGTCCCAGTACTGCTGCAGCTTGAGAATGATTTGTTGGAATGTGAGCATGCAAGACCTTAATGCCTGCAAATGGCAGGCGTACCAAGTTTGATTCTACTGGTGTAAGTCGGGCTGCAGACGCAGGCGGTCGCTACGAAATGCGCCGATGCGCACCTGCACGGTCAACAGCGCCAGCAACAACAGCCACAGGGGCGCCAAACCGAAGCGCGCCGTCCACCAAGCATACGGAGTGATGCCATTGCGTCCCTGCACCACGCCACTGAGCACGGCGCGCTGCAGGCGCGGCAGCTCGTGCAGTACCTGGCCACGATAGTCGATGATGGCCGTGGCGCCGGTATTGGTGGCACGCAGCATGGGGCGGCCGAGTTCCATTGCGCGCAGGCGGCTGATATGGCGGTGCTGGTCGATAGCCACGGTATCACCGAACCAGGCGATGTTGCTCAGATTGACCAGGACCGTCGGCGCCTGGTCGGCATCGGTGAAGGCGGATGCGAGCTCCTCACCGAACAGGTCTTCGTAGCAGATGTTGGGCTGGATGCGCTGCCCCTGCCATAGCAGACGCGGCTGCGTGGTGGCGCCGCGCTGGAAATCTCCCAGGGGCATGCGCATCATGTCGACAAACCACTTGAAACCGTATGGAATGAACTCACCAAAGGGAACCAGGTGGTGCTTGGCGTAGGTGTATTCAGGGCTGGACGACGGCGGCAGCGCCAGATTGGATTGCGAACCACCGGTGGACCGGGCGCCACCAGGCACCATGCCGACCACGGCGTTGGCGTACCCGATATCGCGGTTGCCGGCGGGAATGCCCAGCAGGGCGGCCTGCTGGCCAGTGGCAAAACGCTGCTGCAGCGCCGCCCAATAGCCCTCCGGCAGGTATTGGGGCAAGGCCGGCAAGGCCGTTTCGGGCACCACGACCAGTTCGGCGTGCGACTCCAGCAACTGTTCGCCATACCAGCGCAGCGCCACCTGAACCCCACCATTGGGCTGGAATTTTTCATTCTGCGGGATGTTGCCCTGCAATAGCTCGACCGACAGCGGCTGGCTTCCTGCCGGCCGCGTGAGCCGCGGATTGACCCAGTGCAGCAGCAGGGCCGGCAGGAACGCACCAGCGGCCAGCCAAAACACGCGGCGCTGCCAGCCGCTGCGCTGCAGCTGCCCCGCCGGCAAGACGGCTTGCCCAAGCATGGCCGCCAGCCAGACAGCCACAAAGCCCATGCCATACACGCCCAGCCAAGGAGCCAGGCCCGCCAGCGGACCGTCGGCATGGGCATAGCCCACTGCGCCCCATGGGAACCCGGTAAACCACTCGCCCCGGCACAGCTCTGCCAGCGTCCACAGCGTGGCAAACAGCAGGCTGCTGCGCACACCGCTGCCCTGCGCGCCACGCCAGCGCAGCCAGAAGCCGCATGCAAAGGCGTAAAACAGCGCCAGCGCGCCGGCCAGTGCCAGCACTGACAGCGCTGCCAGCCAGCCAGGCATACCGCCATATACATGCATGGAGATATACAGCCACCAGAAACTGCCGGCCAGCCAGGCCAGCGCCAGCAGCCAGCCGCGCCACCAGCCGGTGCGCCACCGTTGCCGCGGTGTGGCGGTCTGCGCAACGCCCAAGGTCAACAGGCGCACGCCAGCGGCCAGAGCCAGCCACTGCAGCCACCATACGGTTTGCCCGCCCCAGGGCCAGGCGATGCTCCATGCCTGCAATGTGCCGGCGAGCAGCAGGCCGACTGTCACCAGCCAGCGATGGGGATGCCGGGACGCGTCAAGCAGCGGCATCGGTTGCCACCGCTGGTGTCACCTTGAACCAGCGTACGGCGCCGTGCTGGCTGTGCATCACGAAGAAGTTGAGTCCGGCCAGCGTGATGTATTCACCGCGCCGGGGCACATGGCCCATCTCGTGCGCGATCAGGCCGCCAATGGTGTCGAAGCTTTCCGTGTCTTCGGGATCGCCGGCCTGCACCGTGACATCGAAATGTTCATTGAGAAATTCGATGGAGGTATCGCCGCTGACCCGGAAACTGCCATCTGCCAGCTTGAAGATCGTGCCCTCGTCTTCCGGCACGTCGAATTCATCGTCGATTTCGCCGACGATTTCTTCCAGCACGTCCTCGATGGTGACCAGGCCGGCCTGGCGGCCAAACTCGTCAATCACCATGGCCAGATGCGTGCGCCGCACCCGGAATTCGCGCAGCAGATCGTTGAGTTTCTTGCTTTCCGGCACGAACAACGGCGGACGCAGCAGCACGCGCAGATTGAGTTCGGGCGCGCGCTGCAGCTTGAGCAGATCCTTGGACATCAGCACGCCGATGATGTTGTCGCGCTCGCCCTCATACACCGGAAAGCGCGAGTGCGCCGTGGTGATGACCGTGTGCAGCAGATCCTGGTAGCTGGCGTTGATGTCGAGCACATCCATGCGTTTGGCCGGCACCATGACATCGGCTGCCGTCATGCCGGCGATGCGAATGACGCCTTCGAGCATGATGCGGCTTTCCGGACCGATGACCTGGCGGCTTTCGGCCTGAGCCAGCGTGCTGTAGAGCTCCTCGTGCGAATCGGGGCCAGGATGCAGGAATTCTGCTATGCGTTGCAGCAGACTGCGTTTATCTTCATGCCCCGGAAAGGGCGCAGGCGAGGGATCGCTCACAGGGGGAAAGCACGGGGTGCGGTAGTTTCAATACCACGAGCATACACAAAATTGATGTCAACTGCCGCGCAGGCCTGCCGCTGTTGTCCGCAGGACTCAACAAACCCGCTGGCGGGCACCATTGCGTTGCGGGGTACGCGCGTGGCTCAGCACATCGATAAACCGGCAGTATTCGCGCACGTGCTTCTTGAACTGGTAATCGGCGCGCGCCACGCCGGCGTCCAGCATTTCCTCGACCAGGCTGGCTACGCTCGGCTGCGACAGTTGCAGCACGGCCTCGGATTCGGTGCCGAAGCGTTCGATCTGGGCACCCGCCTTGCGCGCGATGCGCAGCATCGCCGTATTCTCGGTCAGCGCATGGATGAACAGCATATGCATGTTGCGGTTGCGGCAGTGCAACACGGCATGGTCAAACAATTGACGACCCAGTCCCCGCCCACGCTGGCCCTTGTTGACGGAGCCACCAAATTCAGCCTGCACGCGGCCTTGCCCGTCCTTGCTGTAGGCCAGGTGCGCCATGGCCACCAGTTCAAGATCCTCGTCGTACACGCCAACCACTTCGTCGCGCTCGAAGTCCAGCCCTTCCACATAACGGATCACCTGCGCGTCGGACGCCAGATAGCCGAAGCGCAGAAAGCGGTCGCGCTCATCCAGGGCCATCAGGTGCCGCAGCACACGCTCGCGATGGTGCGCAGGCACTTCCTGAATTGGCGCAGGAGTGCGGGTGTGAACAACGGCAGTATCGAACATTTCAGCAGTGCTGTTCATGGCTGTGGCCTTTGACAGAGGGCATCACCGGCTGGTGGCCGGAGGCAACATGACACAGGGTTTTTGTCATGGATCAAAATAATGAGTCACAAGTATAAGGGTTTTCCCCTGTTTGTTCAGGCAGCTGCTGCAATGCAACATTTCTGTCATGGATAACTGCTTGTAGCGTTAATAAAAAAGCCCTGCACAGACCAGCTGGCAGGGCTTGGCGGAAAAAGTTGACGGGAATCAGGTGCCCTCGGAGTATTGCTTCATCTTGATGGCGGCTGCCAGCAGCGCCACCCCGCCCAGCGCCTTGATCAGGCCGGAATGCTGCGCATAGAAGTCACTGAGCTGCTGCGTCAGCTCAGGACGCTGCGACTGCGCCTCGTTGACCACAGCGGAGATTTCGGCAGGCGACAGCTGGTTGGCCGCTGCCGCACTCACCTGCTCTTCGCCTGGCTTCATCACTTTCTGCAACACCCCACCGGCCAGGGCCGCGGCGCCGGCCGGGCCCAGTGCCTGGATGATCTGGTTGATAAGACCGGCCTGTTGCTGGCCGCTGGACTGGCCGAACATTTGCCCCACCATCTCGCCGATGGAAGGCGTCTGCTGCGAATCGAATGCCTCGCGCAGGCCTTGCGACAGCACATCCGGCGCAGCGGTATTCACCACTTCATCCACATGCTGCTGTTGCGGCTGGGCATTCTGTGTAGCGGCGTTGACAATCTGGGTCAGGGCATCGAGCAGTCCCATGGAATTCTCCTTTATGAAGGGGGAAGCAGCAACCGGGCTGGCTGCCGCTCATAGTGATGATGCCGGCGCCTCAAGACATTTGCAAGACGTTCGGATCGAACACAAACTTTGCTTACACCTGAGGACGCCCGTGCCCGGCGGCGGCCATGCACCCTGGCACTGTGGCCGGCCTGCGCCCGAAACCACACCGGATGCCGCCCCAATCCCTGCGACAATAGAAAGCATGAATACGCCCACCTCTTTTGCGCCGCTGCGCAATGACACTTTTCTGCGTGCCTGCCGAGGCCAGGCAACCGACTACACCCCGTTGTGGCTGATGCGCCAGGCCGGACGCTACTTGCCGGAATACTGCGCCACGCGCTCCCGCGCCGGCAGCTTCATGGGGCTGGCCACCAACGTCGACTACGCCACCGAAGTCACGCTGCAGCCGCTGGAGCGCTTCCCGCTGGATGCAGCCATCCTGTTCAGCGATATCCTGACCGTGCCCGACGCCATGGGGCTGGGGCTAAGCTTCCAGCAGGGAGAAGGCCCGAAGTTTGACACCGTCGTGCGCGACGAGGCCACCGTGGCCAAACTGACCGTGCCCGACATGGACAAGCTGCGCTATGTCTTCGACGCGGTCACCAGCATCCGCCACGCACTGCAGGGCCGTGTGCCGCTGATCGGTTTTTCGGGCAGTCCGTGGACGCTGGCCTGCTACATGGTAGAAGGCGGCAGCAGCAGCGACTACCGCATGGTCAAGAGCCTGATGTACAGCCGCCCGGACCTGATGCACCGCATCCTGGCCGTGAATGCCGACAGCGTGGCGGCCTATCTGAATGCCCAGATCGATGCCGGCGCCCAGGCCGTGATGATATTTGACAGCTGGGGCGGTGTGCTGGCCGATGGCGCCTTCCAGGAATTCAGCCTGGCCTACACGTCGCGCGTGCTGGCACAGCTCAAGCGCACCGGTGCTGACGGCAGCGACGTGCCACGCATCGTGTTCACCAAGGGCGGCGGCCTGTGGCTGGAAGACATGCGTGCGCTGGATTGCGATGTGCTGGGCGTGGACTGGACCGTGAATCTGGGCGCGGCGCGCGCCCAGCTCTGGCGGGATGGCCAAGGCAAGGCCTTGCAGGGCAACCTCGACCCCAACGTGCTGTTTGCCACGCCGGACGTGGTGGCAGCCGAAGCCCGCAAGGTGCTGGACAGCTTCGGCCGGCCCTTCCGCGACGAGGGCCGTGGCCCCACCCATATCTTCAACCTGGGCCATGGCATCAGCCAGTTCACCGCGCCCGAGCATGTGGCAGCGCTGGTGGAAACCGTGCACAGCTACTCGCGGCAGCTGCGCCAGCCCGACTGACTTCCGGCAAGCGGCTGCAGCGATGCAGCCTTTGCAGCGCCCACGAACTCCGCATCCTGCAAAGGAGCGGAGTTTTTTTGCGACTGGGTGCGGCGGCGCTCCCTATGCCGTTGGCTGGCGACCGTCCAGCCGCGATTCCCAGGCTTCGATCTGCCCTGATTCCAGTCTACGGCTGAACAGGCGCTGCCAGGACGCCGGCAGCGGCAGAGCCAGTATTTGCCGCAGGAGCACCGGATCACGGCTGCGGTCGCGGATGGCCGCCAGCAAGCGGGCCAAGGGCCAATCGGGATAGGGGCATTGACTGCGCACGATCCAGTCGCCGGCCTCCACGACACCGGGCTCGAGCACTCGCAAGTACCAGCCGGCGTACAGCGAATCCTGCACCCGGCGCGCCATGTCGGGAATGCCGAAGCGGTCGTTCAGCTTCCAGCACGGCTGTCGGCCCTGGCTGACTTCAAACAATGCCGTGCCTATGCGCCATTGGTCGCCCAGGCATACATTCCACTCATCAGGCCCGATGACACTGAAGTTTTCCCCGAAAGCTGCCGGCCGGAGAAACAGCGTGTTGGCGGGCCATTCAGCCTGCCAGCGCGCGTAATGCGACCAGGCATAGCAGTGCACTGCCTTGTCCGGGCCGCCATGCACGCGGTGGTCGCCCTGTTCATCGCCCTGCAAGCCTTCTGCGTCCACGCGCACCGCCCCCTGGACTACCTGCTTGTCGATCGCGCTAAAGGTGCCAGGACGCGTGTAGGGGACCGCCTTGCCGGCCTGGATCGAATGGATCACGCCAATGTTTTCGCTCATTGCATTGCCTTATCACGGCAGCCGCCCGTAAACAACGGGCAGGCTGATGTCTGAATGCTATTTGTAGCATGCCTGCCCGGCTGTGTGTCTCCATGTCGCGTGCCCGCGCACCGATCTTTGCTTCCGTTTGGCCTGCGCTGTGAACACAGCCAGAAAACAGCTGGCAACCTCTAGCACAAAATCAGGACCGATTGACTCTCCTTCGCGTCAAGTTGTGCACATTTTCGGGAAGCATCACCGAATGGCCAGGCAGCCCCTGCCCAGGGATATTTCTCTTCTCACATTAAATCTCCAACTTATTGTTTTTATTTATAAATTTACTTTTCATGCAATCTGAAAAAGGCCGGCTAAGCATTTGATTTCACAGCCTCTCCACAAGCTGCTACCGACAATGTGCACAAAGTTATCCACAGAATTTTGACAAACCCATGAAAAGCCATGCACAACAAGGCTTTAGCGCTGACAAATGGCACCTGGCGTGAAAAGTTGCACGGAAATGAGCCACAAAATGCGGCATGGCAGCACGGATCGCCCTCAGTTGTGCACACATACCTGTCTTCCCATAGCACAAAAATGACATGAATTTGTCATTGGGCAGCAAGATCGCGAAGAATGCTTAAGCTATTGATTTTGTTGAATTTCACAAAAATGCCTTATTTCCGCGCAATGTGTTGAAAGCCTTGCGCCATGCGGGTTTGGCGCATTCTTTCCAAAGCCATCCACAAAGTTATCCACAGAATCTGTGGGTGCCCTCTAACCTGCTGCAAAGCCAGCATGCATGCGGCTTTGCCGGGCCCCTGCCCGGCAAGCCACAGCCCATCAGGGCTGCAGCGTGGCCCGACCGCAAAGCCTTGTGCGACAAGGCCTTGCACGCTGCTGGCAATGCATACAGGGTTGGTTGTCCAGGCTGTGCCCCGGCTTTTCCCGGTATTTGCCAGGGAGTGCCCATTTTTGGCGCAACGGCATACATTTCCTTGCAGAACAAGCACTTGCGTCATCCATCACCGGATCACCCACACAGTTGTCCACATTTTGTGTGGGCGCTGCTGCCCCCAAGCGCTCCATGCCGCTGCGCGCGATGGATGTTCCCGGCGTGCTGCCACTGCCCATTTTTGGCGCAACGGCATGCATTCCCTTGCAGAACAAGCACTTGTGTCATCCATCACGGGGTCACCCACACAGTTGTCCACACTTTGTGTGGGCGCACAACACCTGCCTTGTGCAGGCCCACACAGCAAGTGGGTTTGCAGGCGCAAACGCTGAAAACTACCTCCTGACTGCCATTCGCCCCGCCCTGCGCCCCCCGCCCAGCAACCCAAAGCGGAGATAAAGTGCTGTACAGGCATTTGCTTTTTTATTGCACCGCAGCATGCAAGTCCGCGTCCTGCCTAGAAATTTATCCCCCGCCGCGTCTGTATCGCCCTCACCCTCGCAGCCATCCACCACAAGCATCCTGGCAAAAATCACAAGTCATTGATTTTTCATCATTTACTGCTATTGCCCATTTTTGGCGCAACGGCACAGGTTCCCTTTCAGGACGCGTACTTGCGTCGTCCATCACCGTGTCATCCACAAAATTATCCACATGTTGTGTGGGCAGGCGTGGCGGGGTACAGCTGCGTGATTTTGTCGGCATGAGTCTGCTTTTGCCGATGCCGGCAGCTCGGCTCCTGAGGTTACAGTGATGGCCATGTCTTCTGAATCCGCAACCGCCGGGCTGCATCTGCTGTCGGTACTGGTGGCACTGCCCGCCCACAGCCGTCTGGCTGGCTCCGCCCTGCACTACACCCACACAGAGCCAGTGCCTGCGGGCATGCTGGTGCGGGTGCCGCTGGGCCCGCGCACAGTGCTCGGCGTGGTGTGGGATGACATGCCGCCCCCTGAACCAGGCACGCAGCAGCTCAAGCCCGTACTGGATGTGCTGCACGCACTGCCGCCGCTGGATGCGCATTGGCGCCAGCTGATCGCCTTTGCGGCCCATTATTACCAGCGCAGCATGGGCGAGGTGGCCCTGTCTGCGCTGCCGCCGCAATTGCGTGATCTGGACAGTGTCCAGCTGGCGCGCCGCTTGAAAAAGCGTCCAATCGCCCTCGATGCGCGCACCGACGATTCACCGCCCGCCTTGACCGCGCAGCAGCAGGAGGCCATCCAGCGGATGCTGGCTGAAACGGCACAACCGCCAGCTCCGGCGCTGTTGTTTGGCGCGACTGGCAGCGGCAAGACCGAGGTGTACATGCGGCTGGCGCAAGCCATGCTGGAGCGCGACACCCAGGCGCAGGTGCTGGTGATGGTGCCCGAAATCAATCTCACGCCGCAATTGCAGCAACGCTTTGCCAACCGCTTTCCGCACGAACGGCTGGCCTCGCTGCACAGCGCGCTGACACCGGCCCAGCGCCTGCAGCACTGGCTGGCGGCACACACCGGAGAGGCGCGCATCGTGCTGGGCACACGCATGGCCGTGCTGGCCTCGCTGCCCCATGTGCGCCTGATCGTGGTAGACGAAGAGCACGATCCCAGCTACAAGCAGCAGGAGGGAGCCCGCTACTCGGCACGCGACCTGGCCATTTACCGCGCCCACCGGGCCGGTATCCGTGTGGTGCTGGGATCGGCCACGCCGTCTCTGGAAAGCTGGTACCACAGCCGCCCGCCAGGCGATGGCGACGCCGGCGGCCGCTATCTGCGTCTGGCCATGCCGGCACGCATCGGGGCCGCTCCCTTGCCCAAGGTGCGCCTTGTGGACATGAGCGCCATGCCCAGCAGCACGCTGTTCAGTCCGTTCCTGACCGAAGCGATGGCACAACGGTTGAGGCACGGTGAACAATGCATGGTACTGCTCAACCGCCGCGGCTACGCCCCCGTGCTGCATTGCAGCCAATGCGGCTGGAAAAGCGAATGCCCACACTGCAGCGCCTATCGCGTATTCCACAAGATCGACCGCACCCTGCGCTGCCACCACTGCGGCCTGACCGAGCGCGTCCCACGCGCTTGTCCGTCCTGCGGCAACCAAGACATCCGCACGCTGGGCCAAGGCACGGAATTGCTGGAAGAAGCACTGGTGCAACAACTGCAGACCATGCCATTGCCCGATCGCCGCACGCCCGTGGTAGCGCGCATCGATGCCGACACCACGCGCCATGCTGGCAGCCTGGAGCAACAGCTGTCGCGCGTGCACACGGGGGCCGTGGATGTGCTGGTCGGCACCCAGATGATCGCCAAGGGGCACGATTTCCGGCGCATCACACTGGTGGCAGCCCTCAATCCAGACAGCGCCCTGTTCAGCAGCGACTTTCGCGCCCCGGAGCGCCTGTTCAGCCTGCTGCTGCAAGCAGGCGGCCGGGCCGGTCGTGATGCGGGCGCCAGCCCCGGCGAGCTGTGGGTGCAAACCCGTTTTCCGGCACACCCACTGTTTGCAGCCTTGCAAAAGCACGATTACCCCGGCTTTGCCTCCGGCCAGCTGCAGGAGCGCGCCGACGCCGGCATGCCGCCTTTCAGCCACCAGGCGCTGGTACGTGCCGAAAGCCGCGACCAGCAGCTGGCACAGGCCTTCCTGAATGCGGCAGGCGCAGCCGCCACCCACAGCACCGGATCCGAGCAGGTGTTCTGCTACCCGGCTATTCCCATGACGCCACAGCGCGTGGCCAATCGCGAACGGGCCCAAATGCTGGTGGAGAGCAGTAGCCGGCCTGCACTGCAGCACTATCTGCGCCAGCTGGGCCAGGCCCTGCATGCGCAAGCCATGCCCGGCATCCTGCGCTGGGCCGTGGATGTGGACCCGCTGGGCATTTGACGTCCATCCCCCTGACTGGCACACTGGCCTGCCGTGGTTCAAGGAGTCGACATGTCTTCCATTACCGTTGCGAGCCTGGTCCGTGCGCCGATCGAACGGGTCTGGCAACTCTGGAGCAATCCCGATGCCATCTGCATCTGGAACACGGCCCTGCCCGGGATCTGGCACACGACCGCCGCCACGGTTGACTTGCGCGTGGGCGGGCGCTTCCATTCACGCATGGAAGCCAAGGACGGCAGCGCAGGTTTTGACTTTGACGGTACCTACACCCGCGTCGAACCGCAGGCCTTGATTGCCTACACGATGGACGACGGTCGCAAGGCCGAGGTCGAATTCTCTCCTGGCCCGGAAGGTGTATACATGTGCATCACCTTCGACGCAGAAACCGCCCACAGCCTCGAACAGCAGCGCGAGGGCTGGCAGGCCATCCTGGACAACTTTGCGCGCCATGCCGAAACGCGTGGCTCCGCCTAGGCACTGCGTCGGGCGCTGACTCCGCCTCTCTGACACCTTTCAGCACGGTCCGGCCACTGTCGCAGATGGGTTACCATCGGCCATCAACCCGGATCCGTAAACATGCCTGTTTTCCATCACCGCATTACGATGGCCGATGCCTGCGCGCCCGGCCGCACCCTGTACTCCCCGATCGAACCGTTCCAGACCGGCATGCTCGATACCGGCGACGGCCACCGGCTGTACTGGGAGCTGGTGGGCAACCCCGGCGGCACCCCGGCGGTCTTTCTGCATGGCGGCCCGGGGGCTGGCTGCAGCCCGGAGCATCGCCGCCTGTTCGATCCGGACAAATACTGCATACTGCTGTTCGACCAGCGCGGCTGCGGCCGTTCCACCCCGCACGCCAATCTGGACAGCAACACCACCTGGCACCTGGTGGCCGACATGGAACGCCTGCGCAACATGCTCGGCGCCGAGCAGTGGCTGGTGTTTGGCGGCTCCTGGGGCAGCACGCTGGCGCTGGCCTATGCCGAAACCCATCCGGACCACGTGCGCGCACTGGTGCTGCGCGGTATTTTCACGCTGCGCCGTCCAGAGCTGGAATGGTTCTACCAGAGCGGCGCCTCCCAGGTGTTCCCCGACCTGTGGGAGGACTATCTGGCACCGATTCCCTCCGCCGAACGCGCTGATCTGATTGCCGCCTACTATCGCCGGCTGACCGGAGAGGATGAGGCCGCGCGCCTGCAGGCCGCGCAAGCCTGGGCCTCATGGGAAGGACGCACCATTTCCCTGCTGCCCGATCCACACGCCGGCGCCTTCGGCGACCCGCATTTTGCGCTAGCCTTTGCACGCATCGAGAACCACTATTTCGTGCACGGCGGCTTCATGGAAGAAGGCCAGCTCATCGCCAACGTGGAACGACTGCAGGGCATTCCGGCTGTGATCGTGCAAGGCCGCTACGACATGTGCACCCCCGCCGTCAGCGCCTGGGACCTGTATAAGGCCTGGAGTCGGGTCAATCCTGACCTGGAGTTGCACTGGGTGGGCAATGCCGGCCACGCTTTCCATGAGCCGGGCATCCTGGAACAATTGCTGAACGCCACCGATCGTCTGGCCTGAAACAGGCCCGGTGCTGCGTGGCATTTCGGCCTCCTGGGGCGAGGCAGCGCGTTTGCAAAACTTGTAACTCCCGCTACACTGTAATGGGTCCAATTGCGGACACATTCTTAAACGGAGGAACCATGACCCCTTCCCATAGCACCCTGCACATTGCTGTTCTGGCTGCGGCCGCTTGCGCCGCCTTCTCCCTGCCGGCCCATGCCGCCAAGGAATCCACCAGCCAGTACATGGAAAACGCTGCCCAGCGCTGTGCCCCCCTGCCAGAGGGCTACAAGCAGGCCTGCCTGGAGCGCGTACAGGGCGCGGGTACCCGCGCCGGTAGCGTGGAAGGTGGCGGCATCCTGCGCTCCAGCGAAACGACGGCAACGCTTGGCACCCAGCTGAACCTGCCGGCCGACGCCTCCAACCGCTCGGCGGCGGCTGCTCCTGCCACCAAGGCCGCACCCAAGAAAGCCTCCAAAAAAGCACACAACAAGGCCAAGGCAGCCAAACCAGCGGCCAGCGGGGCCGCATCACACTGAAGCGCGCTGGCGCGAACTTTCCCCCTATTTGCCCACCACCCCGAAAGTCGAGCATGGTTTTCGGGGTGTTTTTATAGGAAAGCACGACAGGAACCTGAAGTTGCAACTGGTGCAGTCTTTTACTGACATTGTCCGTGCAGGCCTACAAACATCCCCGTACGCAAGCTCTAAACTCATCTTGCTCGAACGTCATACAGGAGAACTTCCATGATGTATTGCAACTTGATTCGCGCAGCCCTGTCCGCCGCTGCGCTGACTGCCGCGCTGGGCTCGGCCGCGCAAACCAGCCCGCCCAGCGAAAGTGGCGCGCGCAAGGGCTACAGCTCGGCGCAGGCGCAAGAAAATGCAGCCGCACGCGCTGCCCCCGGACAATTGACCACGGCTTCCTATGCCACCTTGAAGGCCAATGCGCAGGCGCGTTGCCAGACATTGCCAGAAGGCTACAAGGAAGCCTGCCTGGAGCGCATCCAGGGCGGCGGGGAACAGACCGGCAGCGTGGCGGGCGGCGGCATTTTCCGCAGCAGCGAAACCACGGCCACGCTGGAGCACATGACACAGACGCCTTCCACCGAAGCGACCGATGCCACCGCAGGCCAGACCAAGCAGCTGGCCCCCATCAAGAAACGCGCTGCCAGGCGGCAGCATCGCTGATCCGCAGCGTCAGCGCATGACCTGCACGGACAGCGCGAACGTCACGAACGATGTCAGCGTACTGAGCAGAATCACCCGTGCCATGCGGGTGTTGTCTGCGCCCAGACGCTCTGCCAGCAGCGATACATTGCTTGCGCTGGGCAACGCCGCGCACAGCACCATCACCTGCAAGGCTGGGTCCGAGAGGATCAGCCCTGCGGTACGTGCCAGCAAGCCTGCGCCCAGCGCGGCAGTCAGCGCAACTGCGGCCTGCAAGCGACAGGGTCTTGGCGGCACCTCTCCCGCTCCACGCCGGTTTGCGCCATAATTGCAGCATTCCTGATCGACCCGCTGCGGCGGGTTTTTGTTTTGTGTGGATGGAGCCCGATGTCCTCTGATGGCCTGAACCTTGCCCAGCAAGAAGCAGTCAATTACCTGCACGGTCCGTGCCTGGTACTGGCGGGGGCGGGCTCGGGCAAGACGCGTGTGATCACACACAAGATCGCCCGCCTGATCCAGGCCGGACTTGAGCCCAAGCGCATTGCCGCCATCACCTTTACCAACAAGGCCGCCGCCGAAATGCGCGAGCGCGTCAAGGGGCTGATCGGACGTTCGGCCAAGGACGTGATTGTCTGCACCTTCCACGCCCTGGGCGTGCGCATGCTGCGCGAGGATGGCAAGACTATCGGCCTGAAGGAGCAATTCAGCATTCTGGACAGCGACGATGTGCTGGCCCTGCTGAAGGACTGCGGCGGCACCACCGATGCCGCCGTGGCACGCCAATGGCAGTGGACCATCAGCCTGTGGAAAAACCAGGGTCTGAACGCCGAGCAGGCCCTGGCGCAAGCCCAGGGCAACGAGGAGCACCGCAGCGCCGCCATGGTGATGCAGCTTTACCACGAGCGCCTGCTGGCCTACCAGAGCGTGGATTTCGACGACCTGATCGGCCTGCCGCTGAAGCTGCTGCAGAATCACCCCGAGGTGTGCGAAAAATGGCAGAAGGCGCTGGGCCATGTGCTGGTGGACGAATACCAGGACACCAATGCCACCCAGTACGAACTGCTCAAGCTGCTGGTGGGCGGGCCCGATCGGCCCGACGCGCGCTTTACCGCCGTGGGTGACGATGACCAGTCGATCTACGGCTGGCGCGGCGCCACGCTGGACAATCTGCGCAAGCTGCCGGTGGATTTTCCGAAGCTCAAGGTGATCAAGCTGGAGCAGAACTATCGCTCCACCGGCGCCATCCTGCAAGCCGCCAACAACGTGATCGGCCCCAACCCCAAGCTGTTTCCCAAGAAGCTGTGGAGTGCGCTGGGCGATGGCGAGCCGGTGCGCGTGGTCGATGCCGACAACGAGGAGCACGAAGCCGAGCGCATGGTGGCACGCATCCAGAGCCTGCGCGCCAATTCGGTGCACAAGGAGTTCAAGGACTTTGCCGTGCTGTACCGCGCCAACCACCAAAGCCGCCTGCTGGAAACCGCACTGCGCAAGGCACAACTGCCTTACCGCGTCTCCGGCGGCACCAGCTTTTTCGACCGCGCCGAAATCAAGGATCTGTGCGCCTGGTTCCGCCTGCTGGCCAACAACGACGACGATCCGGCCTTTCTGCGCGCCATCACCAGCCCCAAGCGCGGCATCGGCCACACCACGCTGCAGCAGCTGGGCGAGTTTGCCAACAAGTACCGCATCAGCATGTTCGAGGCCCTGTTCAGTCCCTCGCTGCCGGCCGCGCTGCCCAAGCGCGCGGTAGACAGCCTGCACGAGTTCGGTCGCTACCTGAACGATCTGGAGTTCCGCGCCCGCAATACCAATGGGGCCGAGGCGGCCAAGGCGTTCCTGAACGAGTGGCTGCGCGACATCCATTTTGAAAAATACCTGTACGACAGCGAAGACAGCGAAAAGATTGCCGCATCCCGCTGGAGCAATGTGCTGGAGTTTTGCGACTGGATGGGCAACCGCTGCGGCGGCACCATCGACGATACCGCCGGCGTGACGACGCAAAACGAGATCAAGAGCGTGCTGGAAGTGGCGCAATCGATTGCCCTGCTGTCCACCATTTCCGAGCGCCAGGAAGACCAGAACGTGATCACGCTGTCCACGCTGCACGCCTCCAAGGGCCTGGAGTGGCCGCATGTGATGATGGTGGGCGTGGTCGAAGGTATGCTGCCGTTCCGCGTGGAAGACGCCGAAGGCAACACCGAATCCGAAGGCCTGGCCCAGCGCATCCAGGAAGAACGCCGCCTGATGTACGTGGGCATTACGCGCGCCCAGCGCAGCCTGGCCGTCAGCTGGCCCAAAAAACGCAAGAAGGGGCGCGACATGGTCAGCGCGCAGCCCAGCCGCTTCATCCAGGAAATGGCGCTGGACAGCGCCACGGTCAAGGAAGACCCACGCGAAAAACTCAAGGCCTTGCGCGCCGAATTTGCCAAGAAGGCGGCTGCCAACGCGGCCGCCCGATCCCAGCACTGACCCATCCACCAGGAGATTTCATGCCATTTGCCGACATTCTTGCCTCCTTGCCTGCCATCGATCACCTGCGCGCTCTGGACGTGGTGGACGCAGCGGGCGCCACCGTGCACAACATTCCGAATGCCCCCGGCAAGGCCGGCTCGCTGCGCCTGTACAACGCGCTGGCCGAAAATTTTGGCGGTGCACTGTCGCCCGATGCCGTGGAACAGGGCCTGCAGTGGTTCGCCGAGCACGTCGCCGATGCCCAGGCGCGACCCGGCGCCCACCCCAACATCGACCTGCTGCTGCAACAGCAGCAGGCCAACAGCGGCTGGAAGCTGGTACCGCAAGCAGCCTGAACGTCAGGCCTGCGCCATGGCAGTGCAGGTGACCGATATGCTGTGGGTCAACTCCACCTTGCAGGGCCCCACCTGCCCTTCGATCGGCGCCGCGCTGCGTGGCTGCGGCGTGCAGGCCAGCGGAATATGCCCCTCACCGGCCAGCAGGCCGGAAGTGGCATCCAGCCCGATCCAGCCAGCGCCCGGCAGATACACCTCGCACCAGGCATGCAGCTCGGTCGCCGACGCGGTGGTGCCGGTCGCGCTGTCAGGCTGGATCAGATAGCCGGACACGAAGCGTGCGGCCAGCCCCAGCTGCCGCAGCAGCTGCACCAGCAGCCAGCCCGAATCACGGCAGGAGCCACGGCCCCAGCGCAGGGTTTCATCCGGCGTTTGCACACCGGGCTCGGTACGCTGTTCATAGCGCACATCCCGGTGCACACGTTGGTTGAGCTGCACCAGAAAATCCACCGTGGGCATGGCGAGTTCTTCCAGCACGCGCAGATACTGCTGCAGCAGCGGCGTAGCCGGCGGTGCATGCAGATACGGCGCCAGATCGTGGCATAGCTCTGGCGTATAGCCGAACGGGAACGATTCCACGCCCGGCTCGAGGAAAAAATCGAACGGATTCAGCGGCGCCAGTTCCACCACCAGATCGACCGTCACGCACAACTCGTGCACCGGCCCGGGAAACAGCACGCGTGCCTGGTAGTTGGCAAACGGATCCAGCAGCCAGTGCAGCAGGTGCTGCTGCGGCGCCACCTGCAACTGGTAGGACAGCACCCGGTGCCGGGTATGGGGTGCCGGCCGCAGGCGCACCAGCTGCGCTCCGAGCCATACCGGCCGGTCGTACTGGTACCGGGTCACATGGTGCAGCGCCGCATGGAATGGCATGCTGCCTCTTGTTCTTATTCCAGCAGCAAGATACTGCTGCCGGTGGTTTCGCGCGCTTCCATGGCACGGTGGGCCTGCTGCACGTCTTCCAGCGCAAAACGCTGATCGATGTGGATCTTGACCTGGCCGCTGCCCACCACGCTGAACAGGTCGGCTACCATGGAATCGGCCACGGCACGGCCCTGCTTCAGGTGGGTGAAAAGCGTCTGGCGCGTCAGGTACAGGCAGCCGGCCTGCGCCAGCGCCAGCGGCGCCACCGGCGGCACCGGGCCGGAAGCATTGCCAAAGCTCACCAGCAGGCCGAATGGCCGCAGGCTGGCCAGGGAGCCTTCGAAGGTGTCCTTGCCTACCGAGTCGTACACCACCTTGACGCCAGCGCCCTCGGTGATCTCGCGCACACGCTCGGCAAAGTTTTCCTCGCGGTAGTTGATGGCGTGCGCAGCGCCATTGGCCAGGGCCAGCGCGCACTTTGCGGCGCTACCGGCGGTGGCAATCAGGCGCAGACCCAGGGCCTTGGCCCATTGGCAGGCGATCAGGCCGACGCCGCCGGCAGCAGCATGGAACAGGATGTGGTCACCCGCCACCACGTCATGCTGGCCGCGCACGCGGCGCAGCAGGTACTGCGCGGTCAGACCCTTGAGCATCATGGCCGCGCCAGTTTCGAAATCGATGGCATCGGGCAGGCGGAACACGGCATCGGCCGGCAGCGTGCGGTAGTCGGTATAGCTGCCCGGGCCGGCCGCGACATAGGCAACACGGTCCCCCGGCTGCAGCTGCGACACCCCCTCACCGACCGACTCGACCACGCCGGAAGCTTCCATGCCCAGTGTGAGCGGCATGGCCGCCGGGTACAGGCCGGTGCGGTAGTACACATCGATGTAATTCAGGCCGACTGCCTTGTGCTGCACCCGCACCTCGCCAGGACCGGGAGCAGGGATCTCAATGTGGCGCATTTGCATGGAGGTGCTTCCTCCGGGGGCATCGATCTGGATGGCACGGCTGGCAATGGCGGACATGGATTCTCCTGCAGAAATGAATGACTGCAGCCATCGTAACGGACTGGCGAAGTCCTTGTCAGCCCGACCGACACAAATCCTTGTTACAGTGGCACCCCATGTCTTCCCCCTCCTCTACCCATCACGTCCCACTTTCCGCCGTCATCCTGTTAACGCTGGCCCCACTGATGTGGGCCGGCAATGCCGTGGTGGGCCGTGTCCTCAGCCCGCTGATTCCCCCCGTCACCCTGAATCTGATCCGCTGGTCGCTGGCCTTCGTGGTCTTGCTGCCGTTTGCCTGGCGCACGGTGCGCCCGTCCAGTCCGCTGTGGGCGCACTGGAAACGCTACGCCATGATCGGCCTGCTCGGCATCGGCTGCTACAACATGTTCCTGTACATGGCGCTGCATACGTCCACACCGGTCAACGTGACGCTGGTGGCGGCCAGCATGCCGCTGTGGATGATGCTGATAGGCCGCCTGTTCTACGGTGCTCCCATCACGCGTGCCAAGCTGGTGGGCGCCGCGCTGTCGCTGGTGGGGGTACTGTTCGTGCTGTCGCGCGGCTCCCTGACCAATCTGCTGCAGCTGCGCATGGTGGTCGGCGACCTGTACATGCTGGCCGCCACGGCCTGCTGGTCCATGTACAGCTGGATGCTGATGCATACCCATGAGCCGGCCGAAGTGCGCCAGGACTGGAAAGGCATCCTGATGTCGCAGCTGGTGTTTGGCGTCATGTGGTCCGTGCTGTTTACCGGCCTCGAATGGGCCGTCATGCCGGATCTGCATATCGCCTGGAGCAATCCGGTGCTGCCTTGGGGCCTGGCCTTCGTGGTGCTGGGGCCGGCGCTGCTGGCTTATGCCTGCTGGGGCGTGGGCATCCAGCAGGTGGGGCCGACCGTGGGCGGCTTCTTCACCAACCTGACGCCGCTGTTCGCGGCCATCCTGTCGGCGCTGCTGCTGGGCGAGATCCCCTCCTGGTACCACGCCATGGCCTTTGTGCTGATTGTGGCAGGCATCGTGGTGTCCTCGCGCCAGCACTGACTACAGCCTCAGTCATTGTTCCTTGGCTGCTGCATGTGGATCACCACATGGCTGGCCATGCCCTGCGCCAGCTCTTCCTCCGCCAGAAAGATCGAGCCCATGCCTTCCTTGCGCAGGATGGCGCTTTCGTCGCGGTTGTGCGCGCGCAGCACCACTTCGATGTTGGGGTTGAGCGCGCGCGCAGTATCCACCATCTTCCGGATAGCGGGCAGGTCAGGCGTGGTCACCACCAGCATGGCGGCCTCGGCGATGTGCGCCTGGATCAGCACTGACGGTTCGGCCGCATTGCCTGATACTGCCGGCACGCCGCGCCGGCGCAGCACTTCAACCATTTCCCGGTTCTGTTCGGCCACCACGAACGCAATGCCGCGGGTTTTCAGGGCACGCGCAATGCGCCGCCCCAGCTTGCCATAGCCGACGATCACCACCTGCCCTTCCAGATAGCGCCGTTCGGTACTCATGGGCAGCTCGGCATAGGGATCGTCACGCTGCTCCAGCTGCCGCGCGAGGTGGGAATGCTCGAGCACCCAGCGCCGAAACGGCTCGGCCACGGCAAACAGCAGCGGATTGAGCGCAATCGAAATTAGCGCTCCGGCCAGTACCAGGCTGGTGCCCTCCTGCGGCAGCAGGCCCAGCGACAGCCCGAGCCCTGCCAGGATGAAAGAAAACTCGCCGATCTGCGCCAGGCTGGCCGATACCGTCAGCGCCGTACTGAACGGATAGCGAAACGCCAGCACCAATGCAGCGGCCGCCAGCGACTTGCCCAACACGATAATGGCCAGCACGCCCAGCACATGCCCGGGCTGCGCAAACAGGATATCGGGATTGAACAGCATGCCCACCGACACGAAGAACAGCACCGAGAAGGCATCACGCAAGGGCAGGGATTCGTGCGCGGCGCGGCGGCTGAAGCTGGATTCGCGCATCACCATGCCGGCAAAAAACGCCCCCAGCGCAAACGACACCTCGAACAGCTCGGCCGCCCCATAGGCGATGCCGATGGCGGCCGCCACCACCGCCAGCGTGAACAGCTCGCGCGAGCCGGTGCGCGACACCTGCCACAGCAGCCATGGCATGACGCGCCGCCCCACCACCAGCATCAGCGCGATGAAGGCCGACACCTGCAGCAAGGTCTGGCCCAGCGTGATCCAAAGCACACTGCTGCCTGCCGCCGCCTCGCCGTGGCCGCCCAGCATGCCGGCCAGCGGCGGCAGCAAGACCAGCACCAGCGCCGTGGCCAAATCTTCCACCACCAGCCAGCCGACGGCGATACGGCCGTTCATGCTGTCCAGTGCGCCGCGGGCTTCCAGGCCCTTCAGCAACACCACGGTGCTGGCGCAGGACAGCGACAGGCCGAAAATCAAGGCGCTGCCCCAGTTCCAGCCCCACCAGCGCGCCATCAGCATGCCCAGCACGGTGGCCAGACCCATCTGCACCACAGCCCCCGGCACGGCGATGCGACGCACCGCCAGCAAATCCTTGAGAGAAAAATGCAGTCCGACGCCAAACATCAGCAGCATGACGCCGATCTCCGACAGCTGCAGGGCCAGCTTGATGTCGGCCACCGGCCCCGGTGTGCCCGGTCCCAGCAGGATGCCCGCCAGAAGATAGCCCACCAGCGCGGGAACCCGGATCCGTTCGGCCAGAAAGCCCAGGATCAGGGCAGCCCCGAAGCCAGTGGCCAGCAGGGAGATCAGCGGTATGTCATGGTGCATGAGGACATGCCTGGATGGCGGGGCACAGCATGCACACAGTGTATGCGGCATGACCCGAACGGCCACACCGGGATTGTGCTTACAGCGTCTTGGCCAGCGGACGCAGCACGCGCGGCCACTTGCGTGCCGGCAGGCCCCAGCGCTCCTGGATGATGGCGGAGCGCTCGTCCAGCAGCGCGCGCGGCGGGCGAGAGGGCGTGGCCTGCGCCAGCACCACGGTATTGCCTTCGCGCGTGGGTTTGAAGGTCCACACCGCAGTTTCGCCAAAGGCGGCGCTGATGCGCGCCAGGCTCTGCTCAAAGCTGCTGCTGCGGCCGAACAAGTTGACCGTCATGCAGCCATCGGGCGTGAGCAGCTGGCGGCAGAGGCCGTAGAAATCAGCATCATCCAGCACCGGCGCGGCGGCCTCATCGTCATACAGGTCCACCTGAAGTGCGTCGATCGCGCCCTGCCATTCGGGCTGCTGGATTTCCTGGGCCGCATCGGCCAGCAACACGTTCAGCCGTTCGTCGTTGTCGGGCAGGCGGAACCACTGGCGGCAGGCGTAGTACACCTGCGGATTCAGCTCGATGCAGGACGTGAGCATGCCCAGCTTGCGCGCCGTGAAACGCGTCAGGCTGGCCGCGCCCAGGCCCAGCTGCATCGCATGGCGCTCGGGCACCGATTCCGGCTCGACGAACAGCATCCAGGCCATCATGCGCTGGATGTACTCCAGTTCGAGCACGAGCGGATCCTTCAGCCGCATGGCGCCCTGGATCCATTCGGTACCCAGGTGCAGGTAACGGCAGCGCCCGTCCTCGGAAAAATTGACTTCGGGCAGTTCGACAGGAGTGGCACGGGAAGATCGGGACATGGCGCGCATTGTAGTGCGCCAGCCCCGATCTGTCGTCAGATGAAGCCCAGCACACGGCCCCAGGCGGTGCCCACCGTCAGCCAAATGAGCAGGTTGACCACGCTCAGGACGAAGCCGGTGCGCCACCACTGGTTCAGCGTGACATAGCCCGAACCGAAGATGACCGGCGCCGTGCCGGTGGCAAAGTGCGTCAGGGTCATCATCAGGCTGGAGGCAGCCGCCATCAGGAAGGCCCAGGCTGCCGGCGGCGCGCCCATGGCCAAGCCGGCGGCAAAGAAGGCCGCAAACATGCCGGTGATGTGCGCCGTGGTACTGGCGAACATGTAGTGCGCATAGAAATAGGTCAGCAGCAGCAGCGTGACGGCAGCCGGCCAGCCCAGCCCCAGTTGGGTGATGCCGACTTTCAGGCTGTCCGAGAACCAGGCCACCAAGCCGAGCTTGTTCAGGAAGTCTGCCATCATCACCAGCGCCCCGAACCAGACGATGGTGTCCCAGGCGCTCTTTTCCTTGAGCACGTCTTCCCAGGTCAGCACGCCGGTCAACAGGCAGGCGGACAGGCCGACAAAGGCGGTCGCGGTCGGATCGATGGCGTACGACTTGCCGAAAATCATGGCCGGAACCCCCGCCCACAGAATCAGCAGCAAAGCGAAAATGCCGATCATGATGCCTTCGTCGCGCTGCATGCCGCCCAGTTCGGCCAGCTTGCCGCGGGCAAACTCGGTGGCATTGGGCGTGTTGGTGATTTCAGGCTTGTTCATCCAGTACACGATCAGCGGCATGACCAGCAGCGCCACCACGCCGGGCACGAACATCGCCAGCGCCCATTGCCCCCAGGTAATGCTGATCTGGCTGTTGGTAGCCTTGGCGATCAGATCCACCACCAGCGGGTTGGGCGCCGTGGCGGTAATGAACATGGCCGACGTGATCGGGTTGGTCTGGTAGTTGACCAGCGCCAGATAGCGGCCGATGCGGCCCTGCGTGTTGTTCTCAGGTTTGGAATCAAAGCTGTCGGCAATGGAGCGCATGATCGGGTGGATGATGCCGCCGCCGCGTGCGGTATTGCTGGGCGTGACCGGTGCCAGCACCAGCTCGGACAGGGCCAGTGCATAGCCGATCCCCAGCGTCTTCTTGCCGAAAATCGAGATGAACCAGTAGCCGATACGCGCCCCCAGCCCGGTCTTGATCAGGCCGCGCGAAATCATGATCGACACGCCGATCAGCCAGATCAGCGAATTGGACATCGCCGACAACGCATCGCCAATGAGTTTGGCCGGAGTCACGGGCTTGGCCGGTGCCGGCGCTGCCTTGGCAGCAGGCGCGGAGGCTGCTTTCGCCGCCGATGCGGGCAGCGCTGCCGTACTGGCCGCAGCACTTGCCGGTACGGCTGCAGCCGGTGCGCTGGCCACTGCTGCCGGTTTGGGCGCAGCTGAAGCCGCATTTGTCGTACCGGTGACACCGGTCACGGCCACCAGCGTGATGGCCACGATGGAAATGGCCCCAATCGGCATGGCCTTGCCGATGATGGCGACAATGGTGGCCACGAACAATGCCAACATGTGCCAGGCGTTGCCCGTCACGCCTTCAGGAACCGGTATCACAAACCAGATCAACAGTCCGATCAGGACAGCGATCGCCATAGGGATTTTTTTGAAGCCCATGTCTTGTACTCCAGTAAACAGGCCATCGTGATTGATGCCCTTGTTACATCATACCCCTACGTTTTGTGGCATTTCTAACCGCCTTGTGACATGCGTCAGGCAAGCCCGCAGGTGGCTGGCAGCGTGGCTCAGCCTTCCACATCTTCCAAGCTAAAAGTCTCTGTCTGGTCGTTATACGAGAAGATTTCCGCGTAGCGGCCCCAGTTGATCACGCTGTCCAGCGTTTCCTGGGCGGCGTTGTCGGTCAGGTAGTCTTCCAGCTCCTGCTCGAAGCGTACACGCGGCGCACGGTGGCCGGGGCGCTCATTCAGTACCTGGCGGATACGGGCGGCCAGGGGGACGTTCTGCAAAAGATGATCGGCGAACATGCGCTTGCGCGGCTGGGTATCCATTTCGGCAAACACGCGGCCATGCGGCGTCAGGTAGATATCCCCCTCGCGCATGTCGGCAAAGGCCAGAGTCTGCAGGGTTTCGGCCACCGGAAACAGGTCATCCACTTCGAGCTGCAGGGTACGCGCGATTTCGGGCAAGTCGGCGCGGCCGTGGTACGGCGCAGCGGCCAGGGTTTCGATCAGACCAGCCATCAGGTTGGTAGATACGTGCGGCAGGCGGCTGCCAATGGTGAGGCCCTTGCGCACGCCGTCAGCCGACGGGCGTGCGGTCATCTGCGCATAGATGTCGTCCACCAGCGCGCGGAAGGCCGGGTCCAACCGGTTGCGCGGATGCTGGAAAGGGACCCTGATTTCGGCCACCACCCGGCCGGGGTTGGATGACAACACCAGGATGCGGTCGCACATGAACACGGCTTCCTCGATGTTGTGCGTCACGATCAGGACCGATTTGATAGGCAGGCGGCCTTGCGTCCACAGATCCAGCAGATCGGTACGCAGGGTTTCGGCGGTCAGCACATCGAGTGCAGAAAACGGCTCGTCCATCAGCAGCAACGTGGGGTCAACCACCAGCGCACGGGCAAAACCGACACGCTGGCGCATGCCTCCAGACAGTTCACGCGGATAGGCGTTCTCAAAGCCGTCCAAGCCGATCAGATCGATGGCCGCCAGGGCACGCTTGCGCCGCTCGTCGGCGGGCACGCCGCGGGCTTCCAGCCCGGCCTCCACGTTCTGCAGTACGGAGAGCCACGGAAACAGCGCAAAGGTCTGGAACACCATGGCCACGCCGTCGGCCGGACCGGTCAGTGGTGCGCCCTTGTACTGCAATTCACCCGAACTAGGCTGTATCAGGCCGGAAATAATGCGCAGCAGTGTGGACTTTCCCGAGCCGGAACGCCCCAATAGCCCGACGATTTCGCCTTCCTGCAATGTCAGGTTGACATCGTCCAGCACCAGCAGCTCGCCCTGGTTCTTGTCAAACCCACGACAGACATGCGTGGCGCGGATGATTTCGGCCCCCAGGCGGGGAGCAGCGGCAATGGCCGGACGCGCAGTGGCAGCAACAATCGGTGTAGACATGACAAATGGACTTTCAGAGGGTTCGGGCCGTCAATTCATGCGTAGGCGCTGTTCGGCATAGACGTACAACGGACGCCACAGCAGCCGGTTGAACAGGGTAACGAACAGCGCCATCACTGCAATGCCCAGAATGATCTTGGGAAAATCGCCGGCCGCCGTGGTCTGCGCGATGTAGGCACCCAGCCCGTGTGCGGCCAGCTTGGTATCGCCCCACTGCACAGCCTCGGACACGATGCTGGCGTTCCAGGCTCCACCCGACGCGGTAATGGCGCCAGTCACGTAATAAGGAAAAATGCCCGGCAACATGCACTTGCGCCACCATTGCCAGCCGCGGATCTGGAAATTGGCTGCCACTTCACGGTAGTCGTTGGGATAAGCCGTCGTGCCGGCAATCACGTTGAAAAGGATGTACCACTGCGTACCCAGCACAATCAGCGGTGACAACCAGAGATCGGGATTCAGGTTGTATTTGACAATCACGATCACGAACGCCGGGAACAGCAGGTTGGCCGGGAATGCGGCCAGGAACTGCGCCAGCGGCTGGATTTTTTCTGCCAGCCTGGGACGCAGGCCGATCAATACTCCCAGCGGCACCCACAGCAGCGAGGACAACGCAATCAACACCGTCACCCGCACCAGCGTGATCAGGCCGAGCACAAACACATGTGCCACCTCGCTCCATGTCACCTCGGTGCTGACGTAAGTGACCACGCGGGACAGCACCCAGGCAGTCAGGGCGATCAGGAACGCTCCCCACAGCCAGTCGCCCCAGCGCGAGCGTGCCCTGTCGTCGTCGCGCCGCTGTGTTGCCCGCGCCGAATGGGACAACTGCAGCGGCCAGCGCGCGGCCGCGCCCAGTGCACTGCCCACTGGCACCAGCATGCGGTGAATCAGCCGGGTACGGTTCATCACGTCCAGCAGCCAGGAGGTCGGAGCGTTGCCGGAAGCGGTATTTTCCATACGGAACTTGTCGGCCCAGGCCACCAGCGGACGGAACATCAACTGGTCATAGGCCAGAATCACCAGCACCATGGTCACAATGACCCAGCCCACCGCCTGCAGATTGCGGTCGGCAATGGCCAGCGCCAGGTACGAGCCCACACCGGGCAAGGTGATGGTCTTGTCGCCTACGGTAATGGCTTCGGACGCCACCACGAAAAACCAGGCGCCCGACATCGACATCATCATGTTCCAGATCAGGCCTGGCATGGAAAAGGGCACTTCCAGCTTCCAGAACTTCTGCCAACCCGTCAGATGGAAGCCGCGCGACACCTCGACCAAATCGCCTGGCACAGTACGCAGTGACTGGTAGAAGCTGAATGCCATGTTCCAGGCCTGGCTGGTGAAAATGGCAAAAATGGCAGCCAATTCCGCGCCCATCACGCGGCCCGGGAACAAGGCCATGAAAAATGTCACGGTAAAGGAAATGTAGCCCAGCACCGGCACTGACTGCAGAATGTCGAGCGCCGGAATCAATACCTGTTCGGCGCGCCGGCTCTTGGCAGCCAGCGTACCGTAGGTGAGTGTAAACAGCAGCGATGCCACCATTGCAGCAAACATGCGCAAGGTGGTGCGCAGCGCGTATTCAGGCAGGTGCGCCGGATCCAGCGACACCGCTTCGGTCCGCAGTGCACTGATGGGTTCCATGCTCTGGTGGTAGCCAATGGCCGCCATGGCGATCAGGCCAATCAGCAGCGGAAATGCGACCAGGTCCCACCGGTTGGGCAGCAGGCCACGCACCGATGCGTTGACCGTTTGCTTCAAGTCGTGCCCGACATTCATGCATCACCTCCCTGCTTGAATATTGCTGTCCACCCCATGCGCACGGACGCGCCGCGCGTATTGTGCGCGCATTGCGAAGCGGCTGAAGTGCTCTCGCTCATTTTTTTTAAGACATGCACAATGCCTCGGCCAAGCATACGTCTACCGACGTACTATCCCCCAGCATGCCCTGGCCGTGAGACAGGAAAATGACAGCTGATCTTCACAACTGAACACCCCCATGCGCGTGCGCAAGCCACCTCCTGGCAACGCTCCGGGCAAGCCAGGAAGTACTCCCCTGGTTTCATGCCAATCCGTACATCGCAAACAGCTCGCGCCAGGACTCCAGCTTGCGCTCGAACGACCAGCTGGCGTTGGCCGGACTGGTGGAGGGCAGCCGGTACACCGGCAGGCCCAGGCCCTCGGTCAGGCGATGGTGGCGCCAGCTTTCGCCGCCATTGTGGGCAACGGCCTGCAGTTGCGGGCAACGCGCGCGCAATCCGGCCAGGTCGTTCAGGGTGGCATTGCGGATGGCGCTGTCGAGGCTGCCTTCGCGGTTGCAGTGCGCATACACATCCCAGATACCCAGTCCGTGCGCCAGCGCGGCTTGGCAACGTGCCGCATAATCCTGTGCATCCAACGGCTGGTTCCACAGGGTGCCCAGAATGCGCCAGAACTGGTTGCGCGGATGGGCATAGTACTGCCCGGCCTGCAGTGATTGCTCACCCGGAAAGCTGCCCAGCACCAGCAGCCGCGTGCGCGCATCCGCCACCGGGGCCAGACCGGCATGCCGCAGCTCTGCGCTATCGGTGTTGATTGCCATTTTCAGGAAGGAGTCCTTACGTGAATCTCGATTTCGATCGCTATCTGCAGTTTGCCATCAGCAACGGCACCGACTTCGCCTTCAAGCTGATGGGTGCGATTCTGGCATGGTTCGCCGGCCGCTGGCTGATCCACCTGGCCGTGAGGCTGGCCACGGGAGCCTTGGGCCGCTCCGGGCGCATCGACCAGACGCTGCAGCAGTACCTGCGCTCGGTGTTGTCGGGCTTGCTTACGCTGATGCTGATCCTGGGCATTCTGGGCATGTTCGGCGTGCAGACCACCTCGATGGCCGCCCTGCTGGCCGGCGCCGGCTTGGCCATCGGTACAGCCTGGGGTGGCCTGCTCACGCATTTTGCGGCCGGCATCTTCATGCAGGTGCTGCGCCCGTTCAAGGTGGGCGACAGCGTACAGGCGGCCGGTGCCAACGGCACCGTGACTGGAATCGGCCTGTTCACCACCACCATCACCACCGCCGACGGCGTACCCGTGATCGTGGGCAACAACAAGATCTTTTCCGACAACATCCAGAACTTCAGCGCATCGCCGATCCGCCGCGTGGATTGCCAAGTGCGGCTGGACCATAGCGTGGATGTGGCCGCCGCCATGGCCAAGTTCAAGGAGGCGGTAGAGGCCATACCTGGCGTGCTGGCCAGCCCGCCTCCAGTGGTCGAGATTCTGGAACTGGCCCTGGAAGGTCCACGCATCGGTATCCGCCCTTCTGCGCTCAACACCGACTACCTGAAGGTATTCCGTGCCGTGCAACAGGTCATCCTGGACACCTGCAAGCAGGAAGGCTATGCCTGCGCCAGGCCCGCGTACGCCAGCCAGCCCGCTGCCTCAAGCTGAGCGCTGGCACACGGCGCGCAAGCGCGGCAGCACCGCCAGCGCATTGGCGCTGGTTTGCTGCTGTACCACCTCGGGCTGCTGCTGGCGCAGGCTGGCCAGCAGCTTGCCGATGCGCGGCACCTGCGCCGGGTTATTGATGCCCTGCTCACGGCCGGCGGCACGTTGTTGCGCCGTGGTGTACAGCCAGCTCGGGGCGATATCGGGGGCATCGGTCTCCAGCACGAACGCCTCTAGCGGCAAGCTGGCCGCCAGCGCACGCAAGCGGGTGGCGCGCTCAAAAGTCAGGGCGCCGCCAAGGCCCAGCTTGCAGCCCAACCCCAGCAGCGCCCGCGCCTGCTGTTCGCTGCCCGCATAGGCATGGGCAATGCCGCCCGGCGGTGGCAATTGGCGCAGCGCCTTCAGCACCGCATCCACCGAGCGCCGCACATGCAGCAGCACCGGCAGATCAAAGCGCCGCGCCAGCGCCAGCTGTTCGCGCAGGCAGTATTCCTGGCGAGCCCGCATCGCCGGCGTGCATAGATCTTCGAGAAAAAAATCCAGCCCGATTTCACCCACTGCCACCAGATGCGCATCACCATGGTGCACCTGCAGCGCTTGCTCCAGCCTGGCCAACGCGGCATCCACGTCCTGCGGGATATACATGGGGTGGATGCCCAGCGCGTAGCCATCCCCCCAGCGGTGCGCCAGCACACGGACGGCATCCAGGTTGACCGGACCGATGGCCGGAATCACCACGCACGCGACCCCAGCCAGCCGCGCTTGCTGCCGCACCGCATCGGAATCGGCAAAGCGCGCATCGTCCATATGCACGTGGGTATCGATCCAGCCTGCCATGGCCGCCCGCGCCGCGTCAGCTTTCGATGCTGATGTCGGACAACTCCGCCGCCTCGTCCAGGCTGACGCACACGATCTGGTCGGTCGCGTCCTCATCGATGGAGAAGTCGATGCGTACCGCTTCTGCCGCATCCCATGGATAGAAGGCGATGGCCAGCGGCTGCATGGTGGCCAGCAGCTGCTCGCCCTGGGACAAATCCTGTGAGGATTCGCCCAGCAGCCGGCGCAGCGTTTCGGCGTCCAACTCCTGCAGGAAGTGGTCGATGTAATCCTGCCGGACCTCGCCATCTTCCAGATAGTTCTGCACCACCGCTTCCCAGGCCTTGTCCAGCAGCTCCGGAATCTCGCGCAGATGCGCATGCACCTTGGCCAGATCGGCCGGCTGCAAGCCATGTCCCTCTTCGAACGGGGCCCACAGCAGCAGCTGAACCTCCTGGCCGTTGTCAAACTCCAGCCAGGCTTCGTAATATTCTTGGGGCTGGCTCAGGTCGATGGGCCCGAAAAAAGGCAATTCCATGACAGTCTCCTTCCAGTTCAGGCAGCTATTGGCGGCATCATGGCGGTCAGCAAGCCACGATCCATGCGCAACTGGCGGTCACAGCGCGCCGCCAGGTTTTCATCGTGCGTGACCACGACAAAGGCCGTGCCGCGCTCCTGCGCCAGCTCCAGCATCAGGCAGAACACCTGCTCGGCCGTACTGCGGTCCAGGTTGCCAGTGGGTTCGTCCGCCAGCACGCAGGCCGGCTGCGTCACCAGCGCGCGCGCAATCGCCACCCGCTGGCGCTCGCCGCCGGACAGTTCCGCTGGGCGATGCTCGGCGCGCTCGGACAAGCCGACCTTGGCCAGCATCTGCAAGGCCTGTTCGCGCGCCTGCTGGCGCGCCATGCGCCGCACCCATAACGGCATCGCCACGTTTTCGGCGGCCGTGAACTCGGGCAGCAAATGGTGGAACTGGTAGACAAACCCAAGGTGCTGGTTGCGCAAGGCGCCCTGCTGCGCCAGCGACAGGCGCGCCAGTTCCTGCCCCATGATCTGCACATGGCCGCTGGTGGGCGCATCCAGCCCACCCAGCATGTGCAGCAGTGTGCTCTTGCCGGAACCGGAGGCGCCGACAATCGCCACTGTTTCGCCAGCCTGCACTTCCAGATCGATGCCCTGCAACACGGTCAGGTCGATGTTCTTGCCTTCGTGAAAGCGCTTGGTCAGGCCCTGCGCCTGCAATACATACTTACTCATAACGCAGCGCCTCCGCCGGATTGACACGGCTGGCGCGCCAGCTGGGGTACAGGGTGGCCAGGAATGACAGGATCAGCGACACCACCACCACCGGCACGATATCGCTGGCCTGCGGGTCGCTGGGCATCTTGCTGATCAGGTAGATGTCCTGCGGCAGAAAGCTGGTGTGGAACAGTTTTTCGATAAAGGGCACGATCACGTCGATATTGAAGGCCACCAGCAGGCCCAGCGCCAGTCCGGTCAGGGTGCCGATGATGCCGGCCGCAGCCCCCTGCACCATAAAGATGCGCATGATGCTGCGCGGCGAGGCGCCCAGCGTGCGCAGGATGGCGATATCGGCGCGCTTGTCCTGCACGCTCATCACCAGCGTGCTGACCAGGTTGAACGCGGCCACCGCCACGATCAGCGTCAGGATGATGAACATCATGCGTTTTTCCACCTGCACCGCGGCAAACCAGCTGCGGTTTTGCTGCGTCCAGTCACTTATCACGTAATCGGGGCCGACCAGCTGGCCCAGGCGCGCCGCCACCTGCGGCGCCTGGTTCAAATCCTTGATCCTGAGCCGCACCCCGCTGGGGCCATGCAGCTGGAACAGCAGCTCGGCATCCTGTACGTTGAGCATGATCATGCCGGCGTCAAATTCGTAATGGCCGGAGTCGTAGGTGCCGGCCACGGTCACCTGCTTCAGGCGCGGCATCACGCCCGCCGGTGTGACCTGCCCGCTGGGCACCACCAGCGTAATCCGGTCGCCCGGCAGCACCCCCAGCTGGCGCGCCATTTGCACGCCCAGCACGGCATGGAAACTGCCCGGAGTCAGGCTGTTCAGCGCCGCCTGATTGGCCGGCGAGACATTGGCCACCTGCGGCTCCAAGGCCGGCTCCACACCGCGGATCATGGCACCGCGCATGGACTCGCCGCGCGCCACCAGCGACTGCCCGGCCACGAAAGGCGCCGCCCCCAGCACATCGGGCTGTTGCCGCAGTTGTTCGATCAGGGCGGCGGTATTTGCCAGGCCGGCGCCATCGGCGCTGAGCACCTCCACGTGCGACACCACCCCCAGCATGCGGTCACGCACTTCCTTCTGGAAGCCGTTCATGACCGACAGCACAATGATCAGCGCTGCCACGCCCAGCGCAATGCCGACAATGGACGCCGCCGAAATGAACGAAATGAAGCCGTTGCGCCGGGTCGCGCGCCCTGCGCGCGTGTAACGCCAGCCAAGCAGTAGTTCGTAGGGTGATTGCATGTGTTGTTGTAAATAACCTCGCCTGTGCGGCTATTGTGGCATGCCACCGCTGGCGTGCCCTGCGCCGGTCTGCAAAGCTTGCAACATAACGTGGCGCGCTACACTTGAAAGTTTCGTGAATCCCTGTTGCCAGACGCCATGTCCGCCATTTCCCCTCTGAGCCAGCGCAGCCTGCGCAGCGTCTGGCACCCCTGCACGCAAATGAAGCAGCATGAACAGCTGCCGCCGCTGGCGCTTGTGCGCGGCGAAGCGGCCTGGCTGGTGGATGACCAGGGGCAGCGCTATCTGGACGGCATCAGCAGCTGGTGGGTCAACCTGTTCGGCCATGCCAATCCGCGCATCAATGCCGCGGTGGTCGAGCAGTTGCACACGCTGGAGCACGCCATGCTGTCGGGCTGCACGCACGCGCCGGTGGTGGAGCTGTCCGAGCGCCTGTCGGCACGCACCGGGCAGCGCCTGGGCCATGCCTTCTACGGTTCGGATGGCTCCTCAGCCGTGGAAATCGCCCTCAAGATGAGCGCGCACTACTGGCGTAATGCCGGCCAACCCGGCAAGAACCAGTTCGTGTATCTGGCGCAAAGCTACCATGGCGAAACGCTGGGCGCGCTCAGCGTGACCGATGTGGACGTATTTCGTCACGCCTACCAGCCGCTGCTGCGCCAGACCGTCATGGCGCCCAGCCCCGATGCACGCCTGGCTGCCACTGCAGTCGAAGCCGCGGCCCAAGCCATCGCCGGCATGGACGCACTGCTGACGCAACACGCAGGCCAGATCGCCGCCGTCATCGTCGAGCCGCTGGTGCAATGCGCCACTGGCATGGCCATGCACGATCCGACCTACCTGCGCCAGTTGCGCACGCTGTGCGACCGCCATCAGGTGCATCTGGTGGCCGACGAAATTGCCGTCGGCTGCGGCCGCACCGGCACCTTCTTCGCCTGCGAACAGGCCGGCATCTGGCCCGATTTTCTCTGCCTGTCCAAAGGCATTACCGGCGGCTACCTGCCGCTGTCGCTGGTGCTGAGCACCGACACGGTCTACCAGGCCTTCTACGACGATGAGGTACGCCTGGGCTTTCTGCACTCGCACTCTTACACAGGCAATCCGCTGGCCTGCCGCGCTGCGCTGGCCTGCCTCGACATCTTCGAGCAGGACGACGTGCTCGGCACCAACCAGGCCCTGGCGGCGCAGCTGGATGGACTGCTGCAGCCGCTGGCGCACCACCCTGCCGTGCGCCATGCGCGCCAGCAAGGCATGATCTGGGCTTTCGACATCGATCCGGCTGCCGTACCGCACACGTCGGCCGGCGATGCGGCCAACGGCATGGTCGGCGGCAGCTTCGCCCTGCGCTACCATCTGGCCGCGCGCCGGCGTGGCCTGCTGCTGCGTCCGATCGGCCATACCCTGTACCTGATGCCGCCCTACATACTGAGCGGCGCCGATACCAGCCATCTGGCCACCCACGCCCTGGCCAGCCTGCACGACGTGCTGCAACCCGCCTGAAAGACCCCTTCCATGTCCCTGATCGCACAGCTCGAGCAGCAGCTCAAGGTGCTCGATGCACAGCACCTGACACGCCATCTGTATCCGGCCGAAACGCCCTGCCAACCCCATTCCGTAGTCGCTGGCCAGGCGCGCATCGCCTTCTGCAGCAACGACTACCTGGGGCTGGCCAACCACCCCGCCGTGGTGGCCGCGTTTGCCGAAGGCGTGCAGCGCTGGGGCGCCGGCAGCGGCGGCTCACACCTGATCAACGGCCACTCCGCCGCGCACGAGGCACTGGAGCTGGCCATCACCAATCACCTGGCGCCCCTGTTCGACGACTGCCGCACGCTGTACTTCTCCACCGGCTACATGGCCAACCTGGCCGTCACGCCGGCCCTGGCCGCAGCCGGCATCGCCATGCACGGTCCCGGTAGCGTGGCGATCTTTGCCGAGGCGCTCAACCACGCCTCGCTGATCGACGGTGTGCGCCTGGCGCGCGGCGCCTGCGTGCAGGTCTATCCGCACAACGACCACGCCGCGCTGGGCCAGTTGCTCGCGGCCAGCCCCGCTGCCTGCAAGATCATCGTCACCGATGGCGTCTACTCGATGGATGGCGACACTGCCCCGCTGCCGGAACTGGTGGCGCTGGCCGAGCAGCATCATGCCTGGCTGGTGGTGGATGACGCCCATGGCTATGGCGTGCTGGGCGCGCACGGGCGTGGCCTGCTCGAGCAAAGCGGCGTGCACTCGCCCAATCTGGTGCTGGTCGGCACCCTGGGCAAGGCAGCTGGCGTCAGCGGCGCCTTCATTACGGCGCACCCGGTCGTGGTGCAGTGGCTGATCCAGAAGGCCCGCACGTTCATCTTTACCACGGCCAGCCCGCCGGCCGTGGCCCATGCGCTGTGCGCCAGCATTGCGCTCATTGCAGGCTCCGAGGGCGATGCGCTTCGCCAGCGCCTCCATGCCCACATCCTGACGCTGCAGCAGCGGCTGACCGGCTATCCGCATGGCCGGCTGATGCCCTCCGCCACCGCCATCCAGCCGCTGGTCATCGGCGACAATGCCGCCGCACTGGCCTTTGCACGTCAGCTGCTGCAGCGGGGATTGTGGGTGCCGGCGATCCGCCCGCCCACCGTCGAGCCGGGCACCGCGCGGCTGCGCATTGCGCTGTCGGCCGCCCATACTGACACCGACATACAGCGCCTGTGCGACGCACTCTGGCAATTGGAACCCAGCGCATGAGCCCGGAACTGACCCGCGGCATTTTCGTGACCGGCACCGACACCGATGTCGGCAAGACCCTGATTGCCGCCGCGCTGGTGCGCTGCCACAACGCCGCCGGCATGCGCTGCGTCGGCATGAAGCCAGTCGCCGCCGGCGCCACCTGGCAGCCCGCTACGCAAAGCTGGCACAACGAAGACGTTGCCGCCCTGCGCGCGGCCAGTCCGATTGCGGTGCTCCCCGAGCTGCAATGCCCCTATCTGTTCGAGCCGGCCATCGCGCCGCATGTGGCCGCGCGCGAAGCCGGCGTGCCGATCGACCAATGGCACATTGTCGACTGCTTCCAGCGTCTGCAGGACAGCACCGGCAACGCCACCGTGGTGGTGGAAGGAGCCGGAGGCTGGATGGTACCCACCGACGATCACCATCGCACGCTGGCCGATCTGGCCGTGGCGCTGCACCTGCCGATCGTGATGGTGGTGGGCTTGCGTCTGGGCTGCATCAGCCACGCCCTGCTGACCGAACGCGCCATTGCCGCCTGTGGCCTGAAGCTGGTCGGCTGGGTCGGCAACATGGTCGATCCTGGCATGGACCACCTGGAGCACACCATCGATACCCTGCGCCAGTGCCTCCCCGCTCCCTGCCTGGGCCTGGTTCCTTGGCTCCCGGGCGCAGACAGCGCACAGGCTGCAACTTATCTGCACTGGCCGCCCGGTTGATGCCGCACCCCCTACAATAGACAATATTTGTCGCCATCTTGCCAGTTACACGATGTATCTTTCTGCAACCGGCACTGTCTTGCCATTCCCACTTCCATGTCCGCAGCCCAAGTACACCACCTGATTGTTCCATTTGCCGCTGCCAGCTCCACAGGCTGCCAACAGGCGCTGCAGCATCTCCAGCTCGCTCACCTGCCCGCCCTGCTCGACCGCCTGCTGGCCGAAACGGAACGTGAGCGCGACGAATACAGCTACAGCACCCCCCACGAATTCCAGCTGGCCGAAGCCCTGCAGTGGCCGGAAGCCCTGCGCCAGGACGGTCAAATGCCATGGGCCGCCCACATGGCCCGCCTGCATGGCCTGGCCACACAGTTGCCGGTGGCCTGGGGCCTGGTCACGCTGTGCCACTGGAAAATCCATGCGGATCACGTCACCATGGCGCACCCGTCCGATCTGGCCCTGACGGAAGAAGAAGCCAACCGTCTGTTCGACGCCATGCACCCCTGGTTTGCCGAAGAAGGACTGCAACTGGTGCAGCTGCCGATGGACAAATCCGGTGTGGTGCAATGGCTGGCCCAGGGCAAGCTGCTCGAAAATCTGCGCACCGCTTCCCTCGACCGCGTGTGCGGCCGCAACGTGGAAAGCTGGATGCCTATCTCCACCCGTGCCAGCACCAGCCCCACGGCAGCCCGGGCCGCACCGCTGCAACGCCTGCAAAGCGAAATGCAGATGCTGCTGTACAACCATCCGGTCAACGAAACCCGGGCCGCCGACGGCAAGCTGCCGGTCAACTCGTTCTGGGTCAGCGGTGCCGGCATCCTGCCCGCCGAAATTCCAGCCTTTCCGGAGGGGAACGAGGCACTGCAGCCGCATGTGCTGCGCCAGCTGGCCACACCCGCCCAGCGCGAGGACTGGGTGGCCTGGCAAACCGCCTGGCGCTGGCTCGATGATGCCGTGTTCGGCAAATTGCTCGAGCGCCACCGCGCCGGCAACCTCGGCAAGCTGCGCATCACGCTGTGCAGCGAACGCCACGCCCGTACCTGGGCGTCCGGCTCGGTCTCGCTGTGGCAAAAGGCAGGACGGGCCATGCGCCCGACCCGTACCCCAGCCTTGCTGCAATCGCTCTAAGCCATGCGTCTGATCCCGCGTGACGTACCGCCCCGTGCCCGCTGGGCGCTGGAACAGGCCGGCCTGCACCCGCTGCTGGCGCAGCTCTACGCTGCCCGCGGCATTCAGCAGGCCAGTGATCTCGATGCCTCGCTCAAGCAGCTGCTGCCGCCCGCGCAGCTCAAGGACGCCGACACCGCCGCGAGCCTGCTGGCCGATGCCATGGCCGCCAACCGCCACCTGTGCATCGTGGCCGATTACGACTGCGATGGCGCCACCGCGTGTGCCGTCGGCCTGCGCGGACTGCGCCTGCTGGGCGCGCAGCACGTTAGTTTCCTGGTGCCGGACCGTGTGCAGGATGGCTACGGCCTGACCCCTGTCATTGCCCAACGCGTCAAGGCGCTGGGCACCGACGTGCTGATCACCGTGGACAACGGCATTGCCAGCATCGAAGGCGTGGACGCCGCGCATGCACTCGGCATGCAGGTGCTGGTCACCGATCACCACCTACCCGCTGAACAGTTGCCCCGGCCAGACGCACTGGTCAATCCGAACCAGCCCGGCTGCAGCTTTCCCAGCAAGGCCATGGCTGGCGTGGGGGTCATGTTTTACGTGCTGATGGCGTTGCGCGCCGAATTGCGTGCGCGCGGCCGGTTTGCCGACGGCGCACAGCCCCGGCTCGACACCCTGCTGCCGCTGGTGGCGCTGGGCACGGTTGCCGACGTGGTGCGACTGGATGGCAACAACCGTCGCCTGGTGGCACAGGGCTTGCAGCGTATCCGCGCCGGCGCCATGCCGCCGGGCATGCAGGCACTGTTCAGCGTGGCTGGGCGAGATTGGCACACCGCATCCACTTTCGACCTGGGCTTTGCGCTGGGCCCGCGCATCAATGCCGCTGGCCGCCTGTCCGACATGACCCTGGGCATCGAATGCCTGAGCACCGACGACCCCGGCCGCGCCGCCGAGCTGGCACGCCAGCTCGATGCCATCAACCGCGAACGCCGCGAACTCGAAGGCGACATGCGTGACCAGGCCATGCTGATCGTGGACCAGTTGCTGGCCGATGCTTCCCAGCCGCCGGCCGCGCTCAGCGTGCTGGGGCAGGATTTCCATGAAGGCGTGATCGGCATCGTCGCCTCGCGCCTGAAAGACCGGCTGCACCGCCCGATTTTCGTCTTTGCCCCCTCCGCAGCCACTGGCAAGGAAGGGCTGCTCAAGGGCTCCGGCCGTTCCATTCCGGGCTTTCACCTGCGCGATGCGCTGGATTTACTGGCCAAGCGCCATCCCGACGTGATCCTGCACTTCGGCGGCCACGCCATGGCGGCCGGCTGCACCATTGCGCGCGCGCAATACCCGGTGTTCGAGCAGGCCCTGGCGCACATCGCCACCGAATGGCTGGATGCCGCCACCCTGCAGCGCACGCTCGAAACCGACGGCGCCCTGCCGGCCGCATTCCGCCGGGTCGATGTGGCCGCCTCCTTGCAACAAGAGGTATGGGGCCAAGGTTTTGCTGCCCCTGTGTTCAGCGAAGAGCTCGACATCGTGCAGCAGCGCCTGGTCGGCGAGCGCCACCTCAAGCTGCAGCTGCGCCACCAGGGCGTGCTGGTGGATGGCATCTGGTTTGGCCGCAGTGATCCGCTCCCTGCCCGGGCCATGCTGGCCTACCGGATGGACGTGAACAGCTGGCAGGGCCGCAGCAGCGTGCAACTGGTGGTGGAAGGCATGGCCGACTGAGGCCGTGCGCTGTGTCTGCCGGGCCACAATACCCGGTAGATGCGTCACGCCTTCAAAAAACCTGCGCAAAATCCTGTTCAGCTTTGGAACAAGGCCTGCACAGCCGCATGCAGGCTGCTCCCGGCGTGCGGACGCACAGGCCGCCCGTCCAGCGCTACCGTGGCCACGCGCCGCAGCACACCGCCTACATCGGCACTGCGGTAAGCCAACAAGCTGACCTCCCGCACTACCAGCTCCACCGGCCGGCCTGACGGCACCCGCGCCAGATGCGCACGCACCTGCGCCAATGGCCACTCCTCGCGGTACAGGCCCAAGGTCACATGCGGCACGTAGTCCGAAAGCTGCTGCAGCGGAGCATCCAGCTGCAGGGCCTGCCGCAGCCGGGCGATCTGGTCACTGCCATGCGGCACCGCCAGGTACGGTGCTGCGGCAAAGCTGTCGGCGGCACCCACGCGCAGCACAAACGGTGCCAGGCCAGCCGCCGCCAATCCATTCATTTGCCGTTGCAAGGTGACGGCATCGCACTCATCCGGCCGGTGGCGCCGCGCCGCAGCAAAGCCGCACAGCCCAAGCGTAAGATGCGGTTGGCGCCGGTAATCCTCCAGCAACAGCGGCTGCAGCGCCTGGCGGGCAGCCTGCCAGCGTGGCCGCAGCGCGGGCCCATCCAAGCCCAGCGCCCACAGAAGAAACCACGGGCGACCCCGGTGCCAGTCCACAAAGTCGCACTGCGCATTGCGCCAGGCGCGCCCGCGCTGCAGCAGCAAAGAATCCATGCTCAACGCACCTGGGCCATAACCAACCTGGTTTCAGGCACCCGCTGCGGCACCCCGCAAACGCAAATCATGGGCCGCAGACATGCTCTGCGGCCGCCCTCAGCTACTGCGGCAAGGTAGCCGCTCAAGCGCGCCCTACCCGTTGCATCAGGCGCGCAAACACGCCTGGCGAGACAAACTTGTCGACCTCGCCGCCCAGCGTGGCAATTTCGCGCACGTAAGTGCTGCTGACAAACTGGTACTGCACACTGGGCGTGAGAAATACCGTTTCCACCTCGGGCATCAGGTGGCGGTTCATGCCGGCCAGCTGAAACTCGTAGTCAAAATCGGTCACCGCGCGCAAACCACGCACCATGACCTTGCAGCCGCGTGCCACCACGAAGTCACGAATCAGTCCGTCATAGCGCTCGACCGACACATTGGCATAGCGGGCCGTGGCTTCGCGCACCATGTCCAGTCGATCTTCCAGGGCAAACATCGGCTTTTTGTGATGCCCGACCGCCACCGCGATGATCAGGTGATCGAACAACTGGGCGGCGCGGCGCACCAACTCTTCGTGCCCAAGCGTGAGCGGATCGAAGGTTCCCGGATAGACGGCAGTGATCGGGGGCATGCAACAAGTCTCCTGTGTAGAGTTGGAATGGTTCGTGATCAGAGCGGCTGCAGCAGGTGCGCATGCACCTGGCCGGCCTTCAGGTGGCGCACACGGCGCCAGCCTGCCTCCGCCAGCTCGTCCTGCTGCCATTCCCGCCCCGCTTCCAGGTACAGATACCCATCGGCGCGCAGCACCGGCAGGGCAGCCTGCAGCGCCTGCACATACCAGTCAGCGTCATAGGGCGGGTCCAGCAGCAACGCATCGGCCTGTCTGCCCGCACTGTGCCACTCGCGCAACACCGCCAGTGCATCGCCCTGGCGAATCTGCACCGTGCTGGCTTCCAGCTTGTCCACCAGCAAGCGCAATTGCCGGCACAGGGCGGAATGCTGCTCCACCAGCAGCACCGAGGCCGCCCCGCGCGAGGCGGCTTCCAGCCCCAACGCACCGGTGCCTGCACACAAATCAATGCAATGCCAGCCACCCAGATCCTGGCCCAGCCAGTTGAACAGGGTTTCGCGCACACGATCCGGCGTGGGGCGCAGCCCGACCGGCACACCCGGGCCGCTGGCCACGGGCAACAGGCGGCGGCGCCACTGGCCGCCAATGATGCGCACCTGCCCGGGCGCCAGACGCGGACGCCCTTGGACGATACGAGCCGCCCCGGCAGCATCCTGCCCGGGCCGGTTGGAGGGTCTGGAAGAGGATTGCCGGCGCATGCCCGACATGATAGCGGCTGCGCTGCGCCCCGCCCCACTTCATCGCGAATCAGGGATACATCCAGCGTCGTGACCAGGGCAGCGCCTCGGCCGGCTGCCCGGCGCGATGGCACAGCAGTTGGAACAAAGCGTTTTCGTCGTGCTCGAAGGCCCACTGGCTGCCTACCAGATACATGCGCCAGATACGCCAGTAGCGCTCATCCACCATCTGGCGCAGAGTGTCCGCCTGGGCTTCGGACGCATCGCTCCAGTGGCGCAGCGTCAACACATAGTGGCGGCGCAGGTTTTCGGCATCGATGCACTCCAGGCCGGCGCGCTGCATTGCCGACAGCGCCAGGCTCACATGTGGCACTTCACCATCCGGAAACACGTACTTGTCGATGAAGCGGCTGCCGCCAGACGCCACCCCGGCGCTGTCCGGATCGCTCGAGGTAATGCCGTGGTTCAACGCCCAGCCATCGGGCGCCAGCAAATCGTGCACGCGGCGGAAATACATTTCCAGATTCTTAAGCCCCACATGCTCGAACATGCCAACGCTGGAGATCCGGTCGAACGGCCCCTGCACGTCGCGATAATCCTCCAGCCGGATATCGATCAGGTGTGCCAGCCCGCGCTCCTTCACCCGTTCGCGCGCCAGCTCGTGCTGGTTCTGCGACAGCGTGATGCCAACGCAGCGCACCCCGTACTGCTGCGCCGCGCGTATCACCAGTGCGCCCCAGCCGCAGCCAATATCAAGCAGGGTGTGCTGTGGCTGCAGGCGCAGCTTGCGCAGGATATGATCGATTTTCTTCTGCTGCGCCACTTCCAGCGTTTCATCGCCGCTTTCAAAGTAGGCACACGAATACACCATGGCCGGATCCAGCCATTGCGCATAAAACGCATTGGACAGGTCGTAGTGGTACTGGATCGCCTTGCGGTCCTGGTCGCGCGTGTGGCTCACCGCCTGTGATACCAGGCGTGCAACACGCCCGGTCAGTCCGCCCATCACGCTGCCGTCCTCGGCCTGTGCACTGAATTCCGACAAGCGGTGCGCCACATCGATGATATCGTGCACCGTGCCATGCACGTCCAGATGGCCCTCCACATAGGCCTCCCCCAACGCATCCAGCGCGGGGCTGAGCATGGCCGCAGCGCCTGCCGCATCACGCATGTCCATGATCACGCGCGGCTGGTCAAAATGCCCCAGCCGATAACCGGGCTCCTGCCCTTGCCAGCGCAACAGCACGGGAATATCGGCCTGCTCCCGCAGGCGGGCTGCCCAATCATTGACAGCATCCGTCACCATGGAAGCAGAAAAAGGCATCTTCATCAACGCGCTCCTGTTGTGCCTCCGGGCCGGTGTACCGCCTGCAGCGGCCGAACCAGACCAGACAGCATGCGTTCCGGCGATTCCACGTGCGCATGATAGAGCGAAAAGCGTTGGCGGACCACAGCTTACAATCAGTGCATGCCCTGCCTACAAGTGGCAAGCTGTAACCATTTACTTCCCATGTTCAGTTTCTTCAAGAAAAAACCCGCTCCGCAGGAAACCCCTGCTGCACCGACCCCCAGCCAGGAACCGGCGGCGCCAGCGGACAGCATGCCTGCGCCACCGGCACCGGACCAGGCTCCGGCCGACAGCGAGCCCACAGCCCCGGGCAGCAAGGGCTGGCTCAGCCGTTTGCGCCGCACCTTCAGCCACGACGACGGCGCTGCCACCCCCACCGAAACCAGCCTGCCGCTGGCCGAACAGGCCCCGGCCAATGCGCTCACCCAGCCGCACGATGACCAGGTCGCAGCAGCGCCTGCGCCGCTGACGGACGAAGCGCTCGAAGCAGCCGCACTGGCCGTGCCAGCCGAAGAGGACGCTGCTACCCCGCAGGCCACTCCGGCTACCAGCGCACCGGCCGCACCCGCACCTGCACCCGCACCCGCACCCGCACCCGCACCCGCGCCAACGCCAACGCCAACGCCAACGCCAACGCCAACGCCAACGCCCGCTCCCGACCGCGCCGGCTGGCTCTCCCGCCTCAAGTCCGGGCTGCAACGCACCGGCTCCAGCATCACCACCGTATTCACGGGCACCCACATCGACGATGCGCTGTACGAAGACCTCGAGGCCGCGCTACTGATGGCCGACGCCGGCGTCAGCGCCACCCAGTACCTGCTCGATGACCTCAAGGCCCGTGTCAAGGCCGCCCGTG
Source organism: uncultured Allobrachymonas sp. (assembly GCA_964413485.1). Lineage (GTDB taxonomy): Bacteria > Pseudomonadota > Gammaproteobacteria > Burkholderiales > Burkholderiaceae_C > Brachymonas. Next base: position 104,146 of record CAYPRU010000005.1, read on the forward strand.
CCACCGACCCGGTTCAGGTACGCACCCTGCTGGTCGATGCCATCACCGAGCTGCTGCAACCGCTCGAAAAAGGGCTCGTCATCGGTGAGCACACACCCACCGTGATCATGGTCGCCGGCGTCAACGGCGCCGGCAAAACCACCTCCATCGGCAAGCTCACCAAGCACCTGAGCGACCACCAGCAATCCGTGCTGCTGGCCGCCGCCGATACCTTCCGCGCCGCCGCACGCGAGCAGCTGGCCATCTGGGCCGACCGCAACACGGTCGAAATCGTCAGCAGTGCCGGCGGCGACCCGGCCGCACTCAGCTTCGACGCGGTGGCGGCCGGTCGTGCACGCGGCAAGGACGTGGTGCTGGTGGACACTGCCGGGCGCCTGCCTACGCAGCTGCACCTGATGGACGAGCTGAAAAAGATCCGCCGCACCATCACCAAGGCCTACGATTCGGCCCCGCACGAAGTGCTGCTGGTCATCGACGGCAATACCGGCCAGAACGCGCTAACACAGGTCAAGGCCTTTGACGATGCCCTGCAGCTGACCGGCCTGATCGTGACCAAGCTCGACGGCACGGCCAAGGGTGGGGTGCTGTGCGCCATTGCGCGCGAAAAACCGGTACCGGTCTACTTCATCGGCGTCGGTGAAAAACTGGAAGACCTGGAAACCTTCAGCGCACGCGAATTCGCCCAGGCGCTGCTGAGCTGAGTCGAGCCAGTCAATGTGCAACAAGGCGCAGCCCTGGGGAGCGTCGCACCCTGCGACTGCGGTGCAAACCCCCGAATTTGTTACAGGTTTTCGAACCAAGCCTTAGCACTCCTTGCGTCGGACTGCTAACATGGCTGCAATAGAAGGAACCTTCCGGCACGGAATGGCTCCAATACACAAAGGAGTGAAAGACACATGGCTCATACTGCTGTTGCTTCCACCGCATCCCGCGAGCTTGCCTTGGCGCCCAACTGGGCTGCCGCCACGACGCTGCCCGCACTGGGCAATCTCGACGCGTATATCACTGCGGTCAATCGCATGCCCATGCTCACCGCCGAGCAGGAGCGTGACTACGCCGAAAAACTGAAAAACAACAACGACTTGGACGCTGCCGGTCGCCTCATCATGTCGCACTTGCGCCTGGTGGTGGCCGTGTCGCGCCAGTATCTGGGCTATGGCCTGCCCCATGGCGACCTGATCCAGGAAGGCAATATCGGCCTGATGAAGGCCGTCAAGCGCTTCGACCCTGACCAGGGCGTGCGGCTCGTCAGCTACGCCATGCACTGGATCAAGGCCGAGATCCACGACTACATCCTCAAGAACTGGCGCATGGTCAAGGTGGCCACCACCAAGGCACAGCGCAAGCTGTTCTTCAACCTGCGCAGCAAAAAACAGGGCTACAAGGCGCTGGCCGGCATGGACGATGAGGCCATGCACCGCGACAGCCTCACCGAGCAGGAAATCGACCTGATCGCCAAGGACCTGAACGTCAAGCGCGAAGAAGTGATCGAGATGGAGACGCGCATGACCGGCGGCGATGTGCTGCTGGACCCGTCTCCGTCCGACGACGGCGAGCGCGCCTTCGGCCCGATTGCCTATCTGAGCGATGCCCGCCACGAGCCCACTGCCGTGCTTGAGGCACAGCAACGCGATGTCATGGCTACCGACGGCATTGCCAGCGCACTCAACGCACTGGACGCGCGCAGCCGCCGCATCGTCGAGGAACGCTGGCTACACGTCAATGACGACGGCTCCGGCGGCATGACACTGCACGAACTGGCGGCCGAATATGGCGTCAGCGCCGAACGCATCCGCCAGATCGAAGCCGCCGCCATGAAAAAGATGAAGACCGCCCTGGCCAGCTACGCCTGAAGGTGCGTCTTTCGCCCCAAAGCCGCTCTCCGGAGCGGTTTTTTTTAGGACGGGCGCGGTGCAAACAGGATGATGGCCATCCCGACCAGCGTCACGGCTCCCCCCAGCAGGTCCCAGCGCGTTGGTGCAATGCCATCCACCAGCCATAGCCACAACAAGGCCACGCTGACATACACACCGCCATAGGCGGCATACACCCGCCCTGCGGCAGTTGGGTGCAGCGTCAGCAGCCAAGCGAATAGCGCCAGGCTGGCGGCAGCCGGGAGCAGCAGCCATGCCGTCCGGCCCTGACGCAGCCATAACCAGGGCAAATAACAGCCCACGATCTCAGCCACTGCGGTTGCCACGAACAGCAGCACGGTCTTGGTATCGAACACATGCACTCCCGAACGGCACCAGGGGGCCCCATGCCCCCTGTCACGCGCCGGTACAGGGACATCTTACGGTGTCTGCGGCAGCAGCCAGGCCCCAGCGGCCACCAGCATGGCCTGCAGCCCGGTTTTGAGGGTCGGATGGATCACCGGCGCAAACTTGGGCGAATGGTTGGCCGGAATTTTCTTGACCGTCTTCTCGGCCACGGCCTTGGCAAACACCTCCGGCTCGGTGCCGCCGACAAACCAGAACACATAGGGCACGCCCCAGGTACGGCCAAATACGCTGAAGTCCTCGCTGGCGGAAGCAGGGCGCGGCGCCAGCGCGGCGCGTTCACCAAACTGTCCTTGGAACGCCGCTGCCACGCGCTGGGTCGACACCAGATCGTTCTCCGTCAACGGATAGCTGTTGATGGTGCTGAACTCGGGCGGACGCGGCGAGCCGGCCACGTCGCACTCGCCACAGCAGATACGGCGGATCGCGCCCAGCATGTACTCGCGCGTGTCATCGCTGTAGGTGCGCATGTTCAGCTTGAGGGTGGCGTCATCCGGAATGATGTTTTCCTTGGTGCCGGCCTGCAGCGAGCCGATGGTGAGGATGGCCGGTTCGACCGCCGCGATTTCGCGCGACACGATGGTGTGCAGGCGCAAGGTGGTGGCTGCCGCCAGCACCACCGGATCCACCGTCGTTTCCGGCATGGACCCGTGCCCGCCTCGGCCGAACAGCTTGATTTTCAGGCTGTCCCCCGCCGACAGGGTCACGCCGGGGCGGTAGTACAGCGTACCCGCCGCTCCCACCATCACGTGCTGCCCCAGAATGATGTCCGGCTTCGGGAAGCGGCCGTCGCCCCAGTCGTCCACCATGGCCCGCGCACCGCGCGCCACTTCCTCGCCGGGCTGGAACACAATCATCACGGTACCGCTCCAGGCGGCGCGGTTCTCGGCCAGGATGCGGGCGGCGCCCAGCATCCAGGTAACGTGCATGTCATGCCCGCAGGAGTGGGCCACGCCCACTTCCTGGCCCTCTTCGTCCTTCGCCCGCACCGTACTGGCATAGGGCAGCCCGGTATCCTCCGCCATGGGCAGTGCGTCCATGTCGGCGCGCAACATCACCACCGGCCCATTGCCATTGGCCAGCACCCCCACCACACCGGTCACACCCACGTTGCGCGTCACCTGGTATCCCAGCGCCTCAATGGCGTCGGCCGCAATGCCGGCGGTACGCACCTCCTGCATCGACAGCTCGGGATGCTGGTGCAGGTCCTGGTAGATTGCTTCAAGCTGTTGCAGCAGCGCATCGCCCGCGCTATCCAGCGCCTGGATCAATGGATTCATGTTGGTGTCCTTTCCTGCCAATGAAGAAGCCCCGCGCGCGGCGGCCTATTGCATTGTGCCGCCTCGCCACTCCCTTGGCGATATCCCTTTCTCATCTGGCAACAATCCACAAAAAACTTGCGGATCCCAGTCCATCTGCGATAATGGAGAGCTTTGATGCGGAAAGTACGCCAGAATAGGCTGGTGCGGCTACCGCAGCGACAACCAGGAGTCCCCATGAAAGAAGGTATCCACCCCGACTACCGTGAAGTCTGCTTCGTTGACCTGTCCAACGGCTACCAGATCGTCACCCGTTCCTGCGTGAACACCAAGGAAACCATCAAGCTGGACGATGGCCGCGAACTGCCGCTGTTCAAGCTGGACACCTCCAGCGAATCCCACCCCTTCTACACCGGTACGCAAAAGTCGGTGGACAACATGGGTGGCCGCGTGGAGCGCTTCCGCAACCGCTACGGCAAGAAGTAATTCTTCATGCCCTTGCCGCCTCAGCGGCAACGACGAGGCAGCCATCCGGCTGCCTTTTTTGCGTGCAGTTCTTCCATATGTCTGGCCCGCATGCTGCACTGCAATGGCGGCAACACCTGCGCTGCCGGTACACTCGAAACAGGCATTTACCAACTTGACCACAGGCTTTCGTGAATCAACCCTCTCCCGCCATTGTTACCCAAGCCGGCGTGCGCAGACTGCCCCGCTGGGGCTTGCTGCTGTTCTGCGCCGTGTACGTGATGGCCGGCTTCATCGGCCGCGATCCATGGCGCAAGGTGGACATCACCAGTCTTGGTTACATGCTCGACCTGGCGCAGGGCCGCACCGGCTGGCTGGCTTCCGGCTTGCCAGGCGCTGACGCCCATTTCGATGCATTGCTGCCCTACTGGCTGGGCGCCTGGGCCATCCAGCTCACGCCTGCGGGCATGTCCACGTTCCTGTCAGTACGGTTGCTGTCCATGAGCGTGCTCGCGCTGACGCTGTTTGCTGTCTGGTATGCCATTTACTACCTGGCACGCAGTCCGCAGGCGCAGCCGGTCAGCTTTGCCTTTGGTGGCGAAGCCAATCCCAAGGACTATGCCCGCGCCTTGGCCGATGGGGGGCTGCTGGCCTTCCTCGCCTCCCTCGGTCTGGCCCAGACCAGCCACGAAGTCGGACCAGCGCTCTACCAGCTATGCTTTTCCGCCATGTCGCTGTATGCATTGGCGGCACTGCCCTATCGCCTGTACACGCCGGCCACCTTTGGCGTAGCCGGCATGCTCGGCCTGACCCTGTCGGGCGCGCCCACACTTGCCATGGCCTATGGCGTGGCTGGCATGCTGTCCTATGCCACGCGGCGCCAGGACTGGGCACTGCTGCACGAAGAACAGGAAGGCTATGTCCCCGATCCTGCCGCCTTGCAGGCACACCAGCAACGGCTCTGGCGCTGGGTGGCAGCCATCCTGCTGCTGACCGGCCTGTGTGCGGCACTGGCCAGCACACTGCATCTGTGGCATTGGCGCATCATCGAGCTTCCGCAACGCTGGCTGGTCTGGCGCAGCCTGATCAAGCTGCATCTGTGGTTTACCTGGCCGATCTGGCCGTTCATCGTGTGGACTCTGTGGCGCTGGCGCTCGCACTGGCGCCGCGGCCGCCCCAACCGCCATTTGGCCTTGCCGCTCGCTCTTGGCGTGTTCTGCGCTCTGGGCGGCTGGCTGGGCACGCGTCCCGAGATCATGCTGCTGCTGGGCCTACCCTCGTTTGCGGCACTGGCGGCGTTTGCACTGCCCACGTTCCGGCGCAGCGTCAGCGCCTTCATCGACTGGTTCACGCTGATTTTCTTTACCCTGGGCGCCAGCTACCTGTGGTTCATGTGGACGGCCATGCATCTGGGCGCGCCGGCCAGCGCCGTGCGCCAGGTCGCCAAGCAGCTGCATGGCTATGTCCCGCCCTTCGATTGGGCCCAGTTCCTGGCCGGCCTGACCGCCACGCTGGGCTGGATCTATCTGGTGCGCTGGCGTACCAAGCGGCTGCGTCCCGCCATCTGGAAAAGCATGATCCTGCCAGCGGGCGGCGTCTGCCTGAGCTGGGTCCTGCTGACCACCATCTGGCTGCCGGGATTCAATTACGCACGCGGCTACGTACCGGTCGCCCGGCAAATCGCCAGCCTGTTGCACACCCCGCTGCCGGCCGGCACCTGTGCAGAAGGCGTCGGCCTGGACAGCTCGGTACGCGCTGCCATGCAATACCATCTGGATCTCACACTGCAGTCCGGTCAGGAGGGCAAGCGCTGTCGCTGGCTGCTGGTACACAGTTCGGTCCTGCCGGCAATTGCCAATGTCTACGACATGAAGCAATGGCAACAGCGCGGCACCGTCACCCGGCCCACCGACCGCCATGACGCCATCCACGTGTTTGAACGCGTCTCGCCCTGAAGCTGTCATGACACTGCCCCTGTTTGACTGGCGCGCCATCGGCAGCCACGCGACCACGATCTGGGTGGGACAACTGGCGGTGATGGCCTTTGCCATCGCCGATACCATGGTGGCCGGGCGCTACGCCCCCGACACCCTCGCAGCGCTGTCCATCGGCACCGCCATCTACATCAGCGTGTATGTGGGACTGCAGGCTTTTCTACAGGCGCTGCTGCCCCTGTGGGCGCAACTGCATGGTGCACGCAAGCCCCTACAGCTGGCATATAGCGTACGCCAGTCGCTGTATATCGCCGCCACCTGCTCGCTGGCCGGCGGCGCGCTACTCCTGCTAGGGGAGCCCGTGATGCGGCTTGCCAAGGTGCCGGAGGCACTGCGTCCAACAGTGCATAGCTATCTGTCGGTGCAGGCGCTGACCCTGCCGCTGGCGCTGCTGGCACGTGTATTCAACACCTTCAGCCAGAGCATCGGCCAGCCCCAATGGATAACCGGGCTGCAGGCCGGCATGCTACTGGTCAAGCTACCCCTGTCCATCTGGTTCACCTTTGGCGGTTGGGGTATGCCAGCCATGGGGCTGACCGGCTGTGCCCTGGCCACGCTGTGCACCCATGTCGTGCAGTTGCTGGTCATCGTGCTCCTGCTGCGGCATGGCCGTCCCTATCGGCCCTATCAGCTATGTCGCCGCGTGGAACGGCCCGATTACACTGAGCTGCGCCGTTTCATGGCGCTGGGCCTGCCCAGCAGCGTGGCCGTCTGGGTAGAGGTTACCGCATTCACCATGATGTCCCTGCTGGTGGCGCCCATGGGCACAGTGGCTTCTGCGGCCCAGCAGATAGCGGCCAATGCCGCTGCGGTGCTGTTCATGTGGCCGCTGTCACTGGCCATCGCCACCAGTGCGCGCGTCAGCTTCTGGCACGGCGCGGGGCAGAATGAACACGCGCGCCTGGCCATGCATACCGGACTGTGGGTGGCTGCCGGCAGCGCCCTGCTGGCAGCGGGGCTGGTGGCGCTGGCGCGGGAGCCGATCGCGGCCCTGTATGTGCAGCAAGCCGACGTGGCGCGGCTGGCAGCCGGCATGTTGCTGGCGGTCGCCGCCTACCATCTGGCAGACGCCTTGCAGGTCATGGGCATTTTCCTGCTGCGCTGTTTCCATGTCGTTTCCACGCCGACGGCCATTTACACGCTATTCCTGTGGGGGCTGGGCCTTGGCGGCGGCTATGCGCTGGTGCACCACGGCGACGCGGTATGGGGGCCCGGCTGGCACACGCCAAGCACCTACTGGTTGACCAGCGCGCTGGCGATGGCCTTGGTGGCTGCTTTGTTCCTGGCGCTGCTGCGCCGCGTGGCGCGCCCGCGCCCTTCCCGATAAACCACCAATATCAGGCCTGATCCGGCACCGGATCAGGCAGCACAACGGCCTGTGCATCGGCGGAGGTCGCAGGCGCTGTCTGCAGCACTGGACGATATAAACGCTGGGGGGGAAAATCCAGCGAAAAGCGCGAACCAACACCGACTTCGCTTTCAATGTCCAATGTTGCGCCGTGCCGCTGGGCAATGTGCTTGACAATGGCCAGCCCCAGCCCGGTGCCGCCAGTTTCGCGCGACCGGCTGCGATCCACCCGGTAAAAGCGCTCCGTCACGCGCGCCAGGTGTTCGCGCGGAATACCCGGGCCGGCATCCTGCACATACACGCGCATGCTGCCGTCACCGCGCATTTTCAGGCCCGCCTCGATCTGTCCGCCAAGCTGGGTATAGCGCACAGCATTGCTGAGCAAATTGCTGATGGCACTCATCAGTTCGCGTTCACTGCCGTTGATCTGTTCTCCATGGCTATCGATCACGCAGCGGATCTGGTGCGGTTCAGCACCCTCTTCTGCGGCCAGCACGGAAGACAGCGCCTGGGCATCCTGCACACACTCCTGCAGCAAGTCGGCCATGTCCACGTACCCGGACATATCCGGCGGGGGACTTCCTTCCAGCGTGGACAGCATCAGCAAATCCTGCACCAGTCGCTGCATGCGGCGTGCCTGCAGCCCCATCAGCTCTAGGTAGTGGGCACTCTCTTCCTTGCTCAGATCTAGGCTTTGCATGGTTTCGACAAACCCGGCCAGCACGGTCAACGGTGTGCGGATCTCGTGCGACACGTTGGCCACGAAGTCGCGGCGCATGCGCTCGTTTTGCTCGGTGGCCGTCACATCCCGCGACAGCAGCAGCCGCTTGCCCTTGCCATACGGAAAGAACTGTACCGTCAGCCGCACCGGGCGCTCCAGCGTATGGTTGCGCCCAGGAATCAGCACCCCCTGGCCGGTTTGTTGCTGCACCCAATACTTGACGAAGACCGGGTTGCGCACCAGGTTGATGATGTGTTGTGCAAAATCGTCCGTGCCCCGAAAGCCGAAATGGTCAGCCGCCACCTGGTTGAACCACTCGATGCGCCCCACTTCGTCCAGCATGACCACCCCGATCGGCGAAGCCTGCAGCGCCTCGAGGAACACTTCGAGTTTTTCCTGGGCTTCCTGGGCCTGGCGCCGCAAGCGACGCTGATTACGGCGAGAAGCCTCGACCACCTCGCCCCAGAGATTGGAGGCCCATGGCTGCGGTTCCGGCGTACCGCTGCGCAACCAGCGCAGCACACGCAGGCTGAGCCAGGCATCCCATACCAGCCAGGACGTGGCGCCGACTGCCAGGATGAACAGCGCCACCAGTGCCCCAACCAGATCATTGCGCTCCAGCAGCAACCACCATGCAAGGCCTATTCCGATCACGTGAGAGATTACCAGCAGGCTGATGCGCCAATACATGCAATGTCCGTTTAGAAAGAGGCCGGAACGTGCGGGCGATGTTTCCGTCTACATGACAGGTGCCGCAGAGCCCGCATCACCGCGCCGCAACAGCATTCAGTGCCGTGATGCGATAGCCTGCACCGCGCACGGTTTCAATCATGGCGGCTGCCGGCCCCATGGATTCGCGCAGGCGTTTGACGTGCACGTCGACGGTACGCTCTTCAATGAACACATGGTCGCCCCAAACACGATCCAGCAATTGTGCACGACTATGCACGCGCTCGGCGTTTTTCATCAGGTAATGCAGCAACTTGAATTCGGTCGGGCCCAACTTGATTGGCTGGTCGGCAAAATGCACACGGTAGGTACCGGTATCGAGCGAAAGCTTGCCCAACTCGATCACGGTGTTTTCCGGCTCGGGGGCACGGCGGCGCAGCACGGCACGGATACGCGCCAGCAGTTCCTTGGTGGAAAACGGTTTGGTGATGTAATCATCGGCGCCGACATCCAGTCCGGCCACGCGATCGTTTTCGTCGCCACGCGCAGTGAGCAGAATGATGGGCACTGCCTTGGTGCGTGCATCGGCGCGCCAGCGCTTGGCCAGCAGCAAGCCGCTTTCACCCGGCAGCATCCAGTCCAGCAAGATCAGATCGGGCAGCTGTTCGTCAAGCTCGCGCTGCGCCCCCTGGCCATCAGTCGCCCAGGTAATCTGGTAACCGTTGTGGCGCAAATTGACCGCAATGAGCTCGGCGATGGACGCCTCATCTTCAACGACCAGGATTCTTGGCTGTAATCTCATCTGTTCACTGTGTGGCTAGAGGGGTTTACAACAACTGCGACTCGATGGCCTGCAGCGGCGTGTGGCGGACATCCAGCCCGTTGACGATATAAATCACGCACTCGGCGATGTTCTTGGCATGGTCCCCGATACGCTCGATCGACTTGGCCAGGAACATCAGGTCGAGGCTGGCACTGATGGTGCGCGGATCCTCCATCATGTAGGTAACCAGCTTGCGCATGAAACCGTCGTACTCGATGTCGATCATGTTGTCGGCACGCAGGATTTCCAGTGCGATGTGCACGTCCAGGCGGGCAAACGCATCCAGCGCCTTGCGCAGCAGGTCGCTGGCCATGTTGCCGGCAATGCGCAGTTCGTTGGACGGCAGCGTGCGTGCGTAGCCGGAATCGATCATGGTGCGCACGGTACGTGCAATCTTGGCCGCCTCGTCGCCGGCGCGCTCCAGGTTGCCGGTGGCGCGCGAAATGGCGATCAGCAGGCGCAAGTCACGCGCCGTCGGCTGCCGGCGGCTGATGATGGATGTCAACTCGTGGTCAATCTGCATTTCCATGGCATTGACCTGCTGCTCTGCCTTCAGCACGCTCATGGCCAGATCCGCGTCGTACACCACCATGGATTCCACGGCCTGGCGCATTTGCTGCTCGACCATGCCACCCATTTCCATGACCATGCCAGACACCTGGTTCAACTCGGTATCAAACTGGCTTGACAGATGTTTCTCTCCCATTGAGGAGTCTCCTTCGGGTTGGTATCAGCCAAAGCGGCCGGTAATATAGTCTTCTGTTTCCTGACGCTTTGGCTTGAAGAACATTTCTTTCGTATTGCCGAATTCGATCAGGTCGCCCAAATACATGTAGGCTGTGTTGTCCGAGCAGCGTGCCGCCTGCTGCATGTTGTGGGTCACGATCACGACCGTGTACTCGCCCTTCAGTTCGGCAATCAGCTCCTCGATCTTGCTCGTGGAAATCGGGTCCAGCGCAGAGCAAGGCTCGTCCAGCAACAGCACCTCGGGCTTGATGGCGATGCCGCGTGCAATGCACAGGCGCTGTTGCTGGCCTCCGGACAGGCCGGAGCCGCTCTGGCTCAGCTTGTCCTTGACCTCGTTCCACAGGGCGGCCTTTTTCAGGGCCCATTCGACACGGTCATCCATGTCGGACTTGTTCAGGCTTTCGAACAGCTTCACACCGAAAGCAATGTTGTCGTAGATCGACATCGGGAACGGTGTCGGCTTCTGGAACACCATGCCAACCTTGGCACGCAGCAGCGCGACATCCTTCTTTTTTTCCAGCAGGTCCTCTCCGTCCAGCAGAATGGTGCCTTCGGCACGCTGATCGGGGTACAGCTCATACATGCGGTTGAAGATGCGCAGCAGCGTGGACTTGCCGCAACCGGAAGGACCGATGAAGGCCGTGACCTGGTGCTCGGGAATATCCAGGTTGATATTCTTCAACGCGTGGAACTTGCCGTAGAAGAAGTTCAGATCGCGCACAGACAGCTTGGGCTTGGCGCTGGCAATGACTTCACTCATGATGGGTTTTCCTAGTCAATTTTTCAGTGTTTCTGGCGCGTCAGCACGCGTGCCAGAATGTTCAGGGCAAGTACTGCAATGGTGATCACGAACACACCCACCCAAGCCAGCTGCTGCCAGTTTTCGTAGGGGCTCATTGCAAACTTGAAGATCATGGTGGGCAGGCTGGCCATGGGCTGGCTCATGTTGCTGGTCCAGAACTGGTTGTTCAACGCAGTGAACAGCAGCGGAGCAGTCTCGCCGGCGATACGCGCGACGGCAAGCAGCACGCCCGTCACCACACCGGCCATGGCCGACTTCAGGGTAATGCTGGAAATGACCTTCCATTTGGGCGTACCCAACGCATAGGCCGCTTCACGCAGGCCCTGCGGAATCAGTTTGAGCATGTTTTCGGTGGTGCGGATCACGATCGGGATCACGATCAGCGCCAAGGCAATCGCTCCGGCCCAGCCCGAGAAAGAAGCCAGCGGCACCACCACCATGGCGGACACGAACATGCCGATCACGATCGACGGAGCGGACAGCAATACGTCGTTGACGAAGCGGGTGATACCGCCGAGCCAGCCGCCGCGGTCATATTCGGCCAGATAGATGCCGGCCATGATGCCGATCGGCGTGCCAATCAACGTGGCCGCAGCCACCATCAGCACCGAGCCCCAGATCGCGTTGGCGATGCCGCCCGGATCGTTCGGTGCGGGCGTCATTTCGGTGAAGGCAGCCATGGTCAGGCCCTGGATACCCATGGCCAGCGTATCCCACAAAATCCAGAACAGCCAGAAAATGCCAAATGCCATGGCCAGCATGGACAGCGTCAATGCGATCAGATTGACGACCTTGCGGCGGTTGAACTTGGCGCGGCGCGGATCTCTTGCGATGACTGCGCTCATGATTTCTTCCCTTCATTTTTCTGCAAGCGCAGCAGCAGGATCTTGGACATGGTCAACACGATGAAGGTGATGAGGAACAGCACCAGACCCAGATACACCAGCGAGGCACGGTGCAGGCCGTCCCCGGCTTCTGCAAATTCGTTGGCGAGTGTGGCGGTAATGGAGCTGGCCGGTTCGAACAGGCTCAGGCTGGCCAGCTGGTTCATGTTGCCGATGACGAAGGTCACGGCCATGGTTTCACCCAGGGCACGGCCCAGGCCCAGCATGATGCCGCCGATGACGCCATTCTTGGTATAGGGCAGCACCACCTTGGACACGACCTCCCAGGTGGTGGAACCCAGCCCATAGGCGGATTCCTTGAGCAGCGTCGGAGTCACCTCGAACACGTCACGCATCACCGAGGCAATGAAGGGGATGATCATGATGGCCAGAATGATGCCAGCCGACAGAATGCCAATGCCTACCGGCGGGCCGGTGAACAGCACGCTCAGGCCCGGCACTTCACCGAACATGGCCTGCATGGGTTCCTGAACATACCGCGCCAGGATCGGGCCAAACACCAGCAGGCCCCACATGCCGTACACAATGGAAGGAATGGCAGCCAGAAGCTCGACGGCGGTACCCAGCGGACGCTTCAGCCAGGCAGGCGACAGTTCGGTCAGGAACAGCGCAATACCGAAACTGACTGGTACGGCAATGACCAGTGCGATCACCGACGTGGCCAGCGTGCCGTAAATCATGACCCAGCCGCCAAAGTCTTCCTGAACCGGATCCCAGGCGCTGCGCGTCAGGAAACCCAGGCCAAAATGCTTGATGGCAGGCCAGGCGCCAACGAACAGCGACACCAGGATGCCAAGCAGCAGCACCAGGGTGATGATCGCAGCAAGGCGAGCGCTGCCGGCAAACAGCATGTCGGCCACGGCGCCAGTGCGACGCGGTTCTTTTTTCGGAGGAATCTGGCTCTTGCGAGCACGGGTATTGTCAGTATCTTTGCTCATGGCAGTGGCTGGTGGTGCAGCTGCAGACATATTGCCTCACTTCAAAGTAGGCGCCGCCTGCGCACATTGTGCAGGCGGCGCCAGAACATCACAACGTTCGATTACTTGTAGGCAATCGCCTTACCGGAAGCGTCCTGAATCTTGCTCCAGGACTCGCGGATCACTGCCTTGACATCATCAGGCATGGCGACATAGTCCAGGCCGGCCGCGGTCTTGTCGCCATTGCTGTAGGTCCAGTCAAAGAATTTCAGTACAGCCGAGGCATTTTCAGGCTTGTCCTGCTTGGCCTGCATCATGATGAAAGTGGCTGCAGTGATGGGCCATGCGTCAGGAGATGCCTGATTGGTCAGAATTTGGTAGAAAGAGCTCTTCCAGTCGGCAGAGGCAGCTGCGGCCTTGAAGGACTTCTCGTTCGGCTCGACCACATTGCCAGCACTGTTCTTCAGCTTGACATAGGTCATCTTGTTCTGCTTCACGTAGGCATACTCGACATAGCCGATCGAGTTGGGCAGGCGGCCCACGAAAGCGGCCACGCCTTCATTGCCCTTGCCACCGGTGCCCACCGGCCAGTTCACGGCCTTGCCCTCACCCACTTTGTCCTTCCACTCGGTATTGACCTTGCTCAGGTAGTTGGTGAAGTTGAAGCTGGTGCCGGAACCGTCGGCGCGGCGCACCACGGCGATGTCGCTGGCCGGTAGCGTGACGCCCGGGTTCAGCTTGGCGATGGCAGGATCGTTCCACTTGGTGATCTTGCCCAGGTAGATATCCCCCAGCGTCTGACCGTCCAGCGTAAGCTGGCCAGCCTTGACATCCTTGATGTTCACGACCGGCACCACGCCGCCCACCACGGTGGGAAACTGCACCAGGCCCTTGGCCTTCAGATCCTCGTCCTTCAGCGGCTCGTCAGAGGCGCCAAAATCCACCGTCTTGGCTTCAATCTGCTTCATGCCGGCGCCGGAACCAACCGATTGGTAGTTGATTTTGACCTTGGAAGTGCCAGCATAGTCAGACGCCCACTTGGCGTACAGAGGAGCCGGAAAAGAAGCGCCTGCGCCCGTAATGCCACCTGCTGCGGCCTGGGCCGGTGCGGAAGCAGAGGTCTGCGGTGCTTCTTTTTTGCCGCAAGCGGCCAAGCCCAAGGTGAGCGCAGCGACGGCGCCGAAAATCGCAAACTTGCGAGTGGATTGCATGATGGAAACCTTTCGATCTGTGGAGCCAAGACCGGCAACGTCTGGCCGCGTCTGAATAACCCTGACTGTAAAAATCCTGCGTGACAAAATTATGACAATTACATGTTAACCAAATGAATGGTCACGGTGCACCTCTCGCTGTCTCGTTTGCGCCACCCATGAAAAAGCCCCGCAACGCGTGCGGGGCTTTTCGGCAGGCGCTCGCCAGACGGGCGCCCATGTTCAGGACAGATTACTTGATCTGAGCCCAGGAGTGGCGGATCACCGCCTTCACGTCGGCAGGCATCGGCACATAGTCCAGTGCCAGTGCGGAAGCGTCACCGGTCTTGTAAGCCCAGTCAAAGAACTTCAGCACGGCCTGGCCTTTTTGCGGCTTGTCCTGCTTGGTGTGCATCATGATGTAGGTAGCAGCAGTGATAGGCCAGGCGTTGGCGCCGCTCTGGTTGGTCAGAATCTGGTAGAAGGACTTCTTCCAGTCAGCAGACGCGGTAGCGGCCTTGAAGGTGCTGTCGTCAGGAGCCACCACCTTGCCAGCGGCGTTCTTCATCTTGACATAGGCCAGCTTGTTCTGCTTCACATAGGCATACTCGACATAGCCGATGGAGTTGGGCAGACGGCCCACGAAAGCGGCCACGCCCTCGTTGCCCTTGCCACCGGTACCCACGGGCCAGTTGACGGCCTTGCCCTCGCCAACCTTGCTCTTCCACTCGGGAGACACCTTGCTCAGGTAGTTGGTGAAGTTGAAGCTGGTGCCAGAGCCATCGGCACGGCGCACAGGAGCGATGGTAGCGTCAGGCAGGTTCAGGCTGGGGTTCAAGGCCTTGATGGCAGGGTCGTTCCACTTCTTGATGTTGCCCAGGTAGATCTGTGCCAGGGTGGCGCCGTCCAGCACCATGGCACCAGCAGCGATGCCCTTGATGTTCACGACCGGCACCACACCGCCCACCACGGTGGGGAACTGCACCAGACCCTTGGCCTTCAGTTCGGCATCCTTCATCGGTTCGTCGCTGGCACCGAAGTCAACAGTCTTGGCTTCGATCTGCTTCATGCCGGCACCGGAGCCGACCGACTGGTAGTTCACCTTGGCGCCAGTGGCCTTGTTGTAGTCGGCAGCCCACTTGGAATACAGCGGAGCAGGGAAAGAAGCGCCTGCGCCGGTCGTGTCTTCAGCGTGTGCAAAGCCGAAAACCATGGCAGCAGCCAAGCCGATAGCAGAAACCTTGATGATGGATTTCATGGATCTGGATCCTTGATGGAAATAAAACAAACAGCCCGTCATGGGCTGATGAAGAAAACAGAGCAACTGTATAAACACTGCATGTCATTTTTATGACACACCGTGGTTTTGGCCACAGGTTGAAATAACTGGCAGATGTTGCGATGAACGTCATATGATTGGAAGTTGCTTTCGTTTTTTCCATACATCTGCACCATGCGCAATGGCACTCGCCTGGCAGCCCTGGATCTGGGCTCCAATAGTTTCCGCCTCGAAATCGGCAAGTTCGAACATGGGCAAATCCAGCGCGTCGAATACCTCAAGGAAACCGTACGCCAGGGCAGTGGTCTGGACGACGACAACAACCTGTCCCTGGAAGCCATGCAACGTGGCTGGGATTGCCTGGCGCGCTTTCGCGAGCGCCTGGCCGGTTTCCGCAAGGACCACATCCGCGCTGTAGCCACCCAAACCTTGCGTGAAGCCAACAACCGCGACGTATTTCTCGACAAGGCACACCAGATCCTTGGTTTTCCCATCGACGTGATCGCAGGCCGTGAAGAAGCACGCCTGATCTACCAGGGCGTGTCCAACCTGCTACCCCACTCGACCGATCGGCGACTGGTGGTGGACATCGGCGGCCGCTCCACCGAGCTGATTCTGGGCAAGAACCTCGAACCGCAACAGCTGGAATCGTTCCAGCTGGGCAGCGTGACCTGGTCCATGCAGCACTTTCCCGATAACAAGTACACGGCAACGCTGTTCAAGCAGGCGGACATCGCCGCCAAGGCCGTGCTCGACGAAGCGTTAGAAACCTATCGGCCCGGCCGATGGGACGTGGCCTACGGTTCAGCCGGAACGATTGGCGCGATTGGCGATATTCTTTGCGCCAACGGCGGTGAGCCTGGCCTGGTGACACACGATGGCCTGCAGTGGTTGAAGCAGAAAATGGTCAAGGCCCGTACACTGGACGCCCTGAACCTGCCCACACTCAAGGAAGAACGCAAGCCAGTGCTGGCTGGTGGCCTATCGGTGCTGCTGGCCGTGTTCGACATCCTGCAGCTTGAGCAGATGCATGTCGCCATGGGTGCCTTGCGCCAGGGTGTGCTGTACGACCTGCTCAACCGGGAACAACCCACCACCGACCTGCGCACCACCACCGTCAGTCGCATGATGGACAAATTCAATGTGGACCAGAAACAGGCCATGCGCGTGGAGCGCACCGCGCTGGCGCTGTTCCGCCAGATGACCCCGGTCGAAGGCATGGCAGTGCAGCGCGAGCGCATCGAGCGCAAGCTGCGCTGGGCAGCCCGACTGCACGAGATCGGCGCACACATCTCGCACAGCAGCTACCACCGGCATGGCGCCTATATCCTGGACAATGCGGAAGCACCCGGCTTTGCACTGCCCGAGCTGCACAATTTGAGCATGATGGTGCTGGGCCATCGCGGTAAGTTGCGCAAGCTTGACGCCGATTTCCGGGACATCGGTTTTTCCTCGCAGCTGCTCGCCCTGCGTCTGGGGGTGCTGCTGTGCCACGCGCGCCGCCTGCCTAATCTGGAAGGCATCCAGCTACAGCGACACACCTCCCCGCTTGGTTTCTCGCTGACTGTGCAGCGCCAATGGGCACACGACTATCCTCAGTCGCTGTACCTATTGCGGCAGGAAGTCGAGGCCTGGGCAAGAACAGAAGTGCAATTGCACCTGCAACTGCACTGAAGCCTCACAGCATTTTCGGATTCTGCACCGCGCGCAGGATCACCTGCTCGCGCCCGTCACGCACCCGGTGCTGCAGCCACCATACCGCCCCTTTCTTGATGGAGCAGGTCATCTGCATGCCCAGCAAGTGCTGTGCCACGTTGCCCAGCGTGGGCTGGTGCCCGACCACCAGTACCGCCCCTTCTGCTCGCGGCCAGTTGCACACACGCAGCACATCCCTGACGGTTGCCCCTGGAGCAAGGCCTTCCTCAACGGTGTATTCCTGCTTGGTCAGGCGCAGTACGGTCTGGCGGGTGCGCAACGCCGGACTGGTCAGGATACGGGTATGTGCCGGCAAGTGGCGCTTGAGCCAGCCTGCCATTTCCTTGGCTTGCGACTCGCCCTCTGCCGTCAGCGGGCGACGCAGATCGTCGATGCTCTCGTCCGCGTCCACCGCTTGGGCATGACGCCACAAAATCAGGTCCATCGCTGTGTCCTCCAGGGTAAGGTCATCCATGCTTGCCGGTTTTTTTCCTTGCCTTGACGGTTCCACTGTTCTGGGAAAGATAGCGCGTCATCAGGGCGCGTTGTACGTTGCGCGGATGTTCCAGCGGCGACACCGGGCGGGCGTAACTTCCGTCTGCCTGCATTTCCCATGCCAGGGCTTCATCGTATTCATAGGCCAACAGGCATTCGTCAATGATGCGCCTTTTCAGTGCAGGATCTGTGACAGGCCATGCCAGCTCGATGCGGCGCAGCATGTTGCGGTTCATCCAGTCGGCACTGGAAAGATACAGGTGTTCCTCTTCGCCAATACCGAAATAGAACACGCGTGAGTGCTCCAGAAAGCGGCCCACGATGGAGCGCACGCGGATGTTGTCACTCACGCCCGGCACCTGTGCCGGCAGCATGCAGGCGCCGCGCACGATCAGGTCGATCTTGGCGCCCTGCCGCCCCGCCGCCAGCAAGGCCTGGATCAGCGCCTCGTCGGTAAGGGCGTTCATCTTGGCCACAATGCGCCCGCCCTTGCCGCTGGCCGCAGCACGTCCGGCCTGGGCGATGCGCTGCAACATGGATGCCTGCAACGTGTACGGCGCCAGCATCATGCGCGACAGATTCGGAATCTCGTTCTGGCTGGCCAGATGCACGAACACTTTCTGCATGTCACCGGTGAGCTGATCGTCTGCCGTGAAGTAGCTCAGATCGGTGTACAGACGCGCGGTGCGCGGATTGTAGTTGCCCGTGGACAGGTGCCCATAGCGCTTGAGCTTCTTGCCTTCGCGGCGCGTCACCAGCAGCATCTTGGCGTGGGTCTTCATGCCGACCACCCCGTACACCACCTGGGCGCCCACGGATTCCAGTTTTTCGGCCCAGTTGATGTTGGCCTCTTCATCGAAGCGCGCCTTCAGCTCAACCACGGCCGTAACCTCCTTGCCACGCCGCACGGCATCGCGCAACAGCAGCATCAGCTCGGAGTCGGAGCCGGTCCGGTAAATGGTCTGGGCGATGGCCAGCACCTGGGGATCGTTCACGGCCTCGCGCAGCATGTCGAGCACCGGGTCAAAGCTCTCGAACGGCTGATGCGCCATCACATCCCCCTTCTTGAGCTGCTCGAAAATCGAATCACTGGTGCGCAAGTCGGCGGGATAGCTGGAGGCAAACGGCGGAAACAACAGTTCCGGCCGATTGACCAGATCGATCAACAGGCTCATGCGGACCAGATTGACCGGGCCATGCACACGGTACAGCGATTCTGGCGGCAGGTCGAACTGACGACACAACAGGGTGGCCAGCTCATCCGGGCAGTTGGAAGAGACCTCCATGCGCACCGCCTTGCCGAAATGGCGCTGCTGCAGGCCTTCGCGCAGCGCCATGCGCAGGTTGCTGACATCGTCTTCGTCCACGGCCAGGTCGGAATGGCGCGTGACACGGAATTGCGACAATTGCTCAACCTCCCGATTGGGGAACAACTCGGCCAGGTGCGCACGGATCACGCTGGGCAGCGACACCAGCAGATCCTGCCCATGGCACAGGTGCGCCGGCATGCGGATGATGCGCGGCAATGCGCGCGGCACCTTCAGGATGGTGATGCTATTGGAGCGCCCCAGCGCGTCCTGCCCGCCCAGCTTGAGGATGAAGTTGAGCGATTTGTTGGCCACCTGGGGAAACGGATGCGCCGGGTCCAGCCCCACAGGCAGCAGCAGCGGGCGCACCTGGGTTTCGAAGTAGGTTTTCACCCAGCGGCGCTGTTCGAGCGTGCGTTCCCCGTGCGAAACGATGCGGATGTTGTGCGCCTCCAGGGCTGGATACAGGCTGTAGCGCAGGATGTCGTACTGCTGCGCCACCAGCTGGTGCGCCCGCCCCGAAACGCTCAGGTACTGGCGCTCGGTGAAATCCCCTTCATGGATGTGATTCTGTGCAGCATCCAGCAGATCCGCCATGCGCACCTCAAAAAACTCGTCCAGATTGGAGGAAACGATCGAGAGATAGCGCAAGCGTTCAAGCAGCGGCACTTCTTCACGGGCAGCCCAGTCGAGCACGCGGGTATTGAAGGCCAGGATGCTTTCATCACGGTCCAGCAGGGAATAGTTATGCGGCATTATTTTCAATGACAAAGGCCCGAGCGCGACCACAGCCGCCTCGGGCAATTCAAAGGAAAGTATCAGAGCCGATTATGCCATCTCACCCGCGCAGCGCTGCCTCGATCTGGCGGCGATAGCGGCTGGGCAGCTCGGCAATGCGCATCATCAACGGCAGGTCTGCCGTGTTGAAATCCGGGTCCCAGGCCGGGGCGCCCAGCACCTTGGCGCCCATGCGCAGATAGCCCTTGATGAGGGCCGGCGGCTCGACGATGACATCGCTTTGCAGCTGCTCGACCGGCAGGGGCAGTCGCGGCGTGACGTGGTATTCGATGGGAGCCAGGTGTGTCTTGCGCACCTGGGTCCAGATGCTGGCTGCCGCGTAGCCAGAGGGCAGGCCGTGGTGCGTCATGGGAATGCTGGCGCAACCGACCATGGTGTCGAGCTGGTTGCGGCCCATGAACTCGGCCAATGCCCCCCACAGCGCCAGGATCACGGCGCCGGAGCGGTGCTCGGCATGGACACAGCTGCGGCCTAGCTCGACCATGTTGGCACGCAAATGCCGCAGGCGCACCAGATCGAATTCGGTATCGCTGTAAATGCTGCCGATACGGCGCGCCTGTGCTGGCGTGAGCACGCGGTAGGTCCCCACGACCATGCCGCTTTCGGCTTCGCGCACCAGCAGGTGCTCGCAATAATCATCAAACAGGTCGATGTCGTGGCCGGGGATGTTGCACTTGAGTTGTGCGCCCATCTCTTCGGCGAATACCTGGTAGCGCAGACGTTGCGCTTCGCGTACTTCATCCAGGTGACGTGCCCACTGCACATCGAGGCCGGGAGCCTTGCGCGGCTCTGCCACTTGCACGATTGGCACTGGTGACGCCTCTGGAACGGCCACGGAAGCAGCGGGCAGGATGATGCTGGATGCGGCCCGCTTGCCAATGAACGGGGCTGCCTTGCCCATTTTGTGCAAGGGTTTGCGCAGCAAGGCCGACAGGCCGCGCATGCGCGGGGATAAATCAAACGTGGGCGTAGGCAGTTCTTTCATATGTTGTCTCAATCTCTCTTTGATCATGGATCTCTATGATAGTGTGAAGAGGAACTATGACAAATATGCTTACGCATTATGAATATTCCGTGAAAACCCGTGCTTGAATTCACCAATTGTTGCGCCGCATCATTGCTCGGCAGGCAGCCCTCCTCCTAGGTCATCCAGTGTCTGGACCGGTTCGACGCCATCGGGCAACATTTCAATGGTGGCATGCAGGGCCGGGTGCGCCGTTACCAGTGCCTGCTCGACCTCATTGCGCAAAGCGGCAGATTTGCCCAATGACCAATTGGCCGGCATATGCATGTGCATGGTCACGAAACTGCGCTGTCCGGCCGCCCGGGTCGCAACATGGTCAAAGCGCACGCATTGGCGGCCATGGCTATCCGTGTGTTCCTGCACATAGCGCTGCAGCGTCTCCTCGATGGCTTGGGCGGTGTCCTCATCCACCACGCTGTCCATCAGGCCGGAACCGGATCGACGCACCAGATGCCAGCCCTCCCGCAGAATGTTCAGCGCTACGGCGATGGCTACCAGCGGGTCGAGCCAGAGCCAGCCCGACAGCTCCACCAGCAGCACGCCAGCCAGTACACCAATCGACGTCCAGACGTCGGTACGCAAGTGGCGGCCGTCCGCCTCAAGCGCGATGGAGCGGTGCGCCCTGCCCGCAGTGATCAGCAGCCAGGCTCCAATGCCATTGAGGAGGGTACTGGCCATCGACAATGCCATGCCCCAGCCAATCTGTTCCAGCGGCTGCGGGTTGAACAGGCGTTCCACCGAAGTCCACAGAATGGCCAGCGCAGCACCAAAAATCAGCATGCCTTCGAAGCCGGAGGCAAAGTACTCGGCCTTGTTATGACCATGAGGGTGCTCCTTGTCAGCCGGGCGTTCGGAAATGGTCACCATCCACAGCGCGAACACGGCACCGGCCAGGTTGACAAGGCTTTCCATGGCATCGGACAGCAGGCCGACTGAGCCGGTCACATACCAGGCCAGACTTTTGAGCACAATCGTGATGACGGCCGCAATGGACGACATCAGCAACATGGTTTTTGGGGAGGGGAGTGTCATCGCCGCAAGTGTAGCCCGTGTTGACGTCAGTCTGGCACGGGAAGCTCTTCCAGTTTGCGCACCCAGCGGGACTGCGGCGACAGCTGCCAGAAGATCCAGGCCGAGGCCATGGTCATGAGCCCCATGCAAACAAAAGTGTAACGAAAGACCTGCAGCATTTTCTGCGGCTGTCCTTGGGCCTGCAAGCTATCGGTAAACCCGCCCAGCATGGCGCCTGCCACGCCCACCCCCAGGCTGATCGCCAGCATCTGCACCATGGCCAGCAGGGTGTTGCCGCTACTGGCTTGCGCCGATTCCAGGTCGCGCAGGGTCAGGGTGTTCATGGCGGTGAACTGCAGCGAATTGCTGGCGCCGAAAATGGCGAAATGCACGATCAGCAACCAGACCGGCTGCTGCGCCTGCAACAGGGCAAAACTGGCAATCAGCCCGCCCACGCACAAGGTGTTGACCACCAGCACGTGCCGGTAGCCATAGCGCGTGATGGACCAGGTGGCAAACTGCTTCACGGCAATCCCTGCCACCCCCATCGGCAGCATCATCATGCCGGCCTGCGCGGGAGAATAAGCCAGGCTGAGCTGCAGCACCAGCGGCACCAGAAAAGGCACTGCGCTGCTGCCCAGGCGCG
This sequence comes from uncultured Allobrachymonas sp., assembly GCA_964413485.1. Classification (GTDB taxonomy): domain Bacteria; phylum Pseudomonadota; class Gammaproteobacteria; order Burkholderiales; family Burkholderiaceae_C; genus Brachymonas. The sequence continues at coordinate 126,520 of CAYPRU010000005.1, forward strand.
ACACCGTATTGCCGAGCAGGCCGATCGACAAGCTCGGAACCCGAAACAGCGTAGGCGAAAACAGGGGCTTTTCCTGGCGCGCTGCCCGCAGCCAGTACGCAGCCAGGCAGGACAGACCGGTCACCAGCAGCACCAGCGCCGCCACGCGTGGCAGTCCCAGCCCGGACAGGCCGTCCACCGACAGCGATACCGCCACCATGCCCAGCGCCAGCAAGCCGTAGCCACCGACATCCATCGGCGTGCGCCCTTCCCCCCGGAAATCGGGCATCCAGCGGCTGGACGCCAGCCAGCCGATCAGCCCGACCGGAACATTCACCAGAAACACCCAGTGCCAGGAGGTCAGCTCTACCAGCAGGCCGCCCAACGTGGGGCCCAGCAAGGGACCGATCAGCCCCGGAACTGCCACGAAACTGATCGCTGCCAGGAAACGCTCACGTGGATAGGCGCGCAACACGGCAAGACGCCCGACCGGCAGCAGCAGCGCGCCGCCAGCCCCCTGCACCACCCGTGCCACCACCAGCTGCCACAGGCTGGTGGACAGGCCACACAGCAGCGAGCCCGTGACAAATACCAGGATGGCCCCCAGAAAGATGCGGCGCGTGCCAAACCGATCGGCCAGCCAGCCCGATACCGGAATCAGCATGGCCATGGTCAGCGAATACGCCACCAGCACCGACTGCATCTGCAGCGGGCTTTCGCGCAGGCTTTTGGCCATTGCCGGCAAGGCGGTATTGACGATTGTGGCATCCAGCGTCTGCATGAAAAACGCGACAGCGACCAGCCACAGCAGCAGGCGCAGCTGGCGCTCATCGGGTGCAGAGTGATTCGGAGAAGTAGAGCCGGACATGAACAATCGTCAAAAAAAGAAACCGCCCATGCGGGCGGTCGGGCATACAGGCCGGGCACATGCCGGGCCGGACGGCCACATCTTACATGCTGAAGCTGGAGCCGCACCCGCAAGTGGTTTCGGCATTCGGGTTGCGGATCACGAACTGGGCTCCTTGGAGGTCTTCCTTGTAGTCGATCTCGGCGCCCACCAGATACTGATAGCTCATGGCATCGATCAGCAGAGACACGCCATTCCTGGTCATCACGGTATCGTCATCGTTGACGATCTCGTCAAAGGTAAAGCCATACTGGAAGCCGGAACAACCACCACCCTGCACGAACACGCGCAGTTTCAGATCAGGATTACCCTCTTCGGCGATCAGGTCGGCCACCTTGGCCGCAGCGCTTTCGGTAAAGACGATGGGATCTCCGCTGGCAGCAGCAGAGACAGAAACGGTTTCTTCGGTAGTTGTCATGATGGGGAGTCTTTCAAGATCCTTGCAATGAGCAAATAGTACACCATTTCAGTCAACCATTTCTGATTCCTCCCAATTCCTGACACTGCCAGTGTGGTTTTATGGCGTGTACCCATAAAAAAACCGCACACGGCCAAGCCGGTGCGGCTTCTTGCATGCAGGCAGTAGATCAGCGCTTGCTGAACTGCTTGGCACGGCGTGCAGAACGCAGACCCACTTTCTTACGCTCGACTTCGCGGGCGTCGCGGGTCACGAAGCCGGCTTTGCTCAGCTCAGGCTTCAGTGCTGCATCATAGTCGATCAGGGCGCGGGTGATGCCATGACGCACGGCGCCGGCCTGGCCGGATTCGCCACCACCATGCACATTGACCTGCACGTCGAAAGCTTCGAGGTTGCTGGTCAGTGCCAGCGGCTGCTTGGCAATCATGATCGACGTTTCACGGCCGAAGTACTGCTGAATGTCCTTGCCATTCACAGTGATCTTGCCGGAGCCTTTTTTCAGAAACACGCGGGCGACGCTGGATTTGCGACGGCCGGTGCCATTGTTCCAATCACCAATCATTGTGATGCTCCTTTAGACTTCCAGCACTTTGGGTTGTTGGGCAGTGTGCGGATGCTCTGCACCGCCGTACACCTTCAGCTTCTTGATCATGGCGTAACCCAGGGGACCCTTGGGCAGCATGCCCTTGACGGCCTTTTCCAGGGCGCGGCCCGGATGCTTGGCCTGCAGATCGCGGAAGTTGGTGGCATAAATGCCGCCAGGGAAGCCGGAGTGGCGATAGTACATTTTGTCCAGGGACTTGGTACCGGTCACTTTCAGCTTGGAGGCGTTGATCACGACGATGTAGTCGCCGGTATCGACGTGAGGGGTGTAAATGGCTTTGTGTTTGCCGCGCAGACGGAGGGCAACTTCGCTGGCTACCCGGCCGAGCACCTTGTCGGTGGCGTCAATCACAAACCACTCATGTTGCACCTCAGCGGGTTTTGCGCTGAATGTTTTCATGGGCTTTTCCTTTGGAAATGTGGTTTGGCTGGCTATTTCGCTAGCCGGCCGCGCAACCATTGCACGGCTTGGGGCGTCTGGCCTATTCCACGTTCGGTGTTCTTCTGGCGAGAACCTCTTAGGTGGGGGTACTGCTTTTGCCGCGGGCCAAAAACGCAGGCAAGTTTTTGATTATACGAATTTTCCCGGTCTACAGGCAAGTGCCCTGTGGCAGGAAGGCACAGATCAGGCAATTCCCCAGGCCCGTTTGCTCATGCAGCCGGATGCGCTGGCGGTCTTACACACACTGCCCTGTGCGCAGGCAGCGGGTAATACACCAGAATGCCGTCCTGTCCGCAAACTCCCCTATCATCCACAACACAACGCGCGACTGGCCCTGCGCCAGAACGCCCCTGCAAACTCTCCTGTCATCCCCATCATGTTCAGCTACCGCCACGCCTTCCATGCCGGCAACCATGCCGATGTGCTCAAGCACATCACGCTGATTGCCATCCTGCGCTATCTCACCACCGCCAAGGACACCCCACTGCTGCTGGCCGACACCCATGCCGGCACCGGCCTGTACCGGCTTGACGGCAGCGACGCGCATACCAGTGGCGAAGCCAGCGAAGGCGTGCTGCCGCTGTGGCAACAATTCGGCCCCGGCGCAGCGAACGCGGCCAAGGCGCCCGAAGCCATCACCGCCTATCTGCAGCTGCTGGCCGGCTTCAATGGCGGTGCCTCACTGAAAAAATACCCCGGCTCGCCCTTCATCGCCGCTACCCTGATGCGCCCGCAAGACCAGCTGCGCCTGTTCGAGCTGCATCCTACCGACAGCCGCCTGCTCGACAACAATGTGGCCGAACTGGGCAGGCCAGATGCCATCCAGGTGGTGCGCAACAACGGTTTTACCGGCCTCAAGAGCCTGCTGCCGCCGCCCAGCCGGCGCGGCCTGGTGCTGATCGATCCCAGCTACGAACTCAAGACCGATTACGCCCAGGTCATCAGCTGCCTGCAGGATGCACTGCTGCGCTTTGTCACCGGGTGCTATGCGATCTGGTATCCGGTTATCCCACGCCCCGAAGCGCACGAGCTGCCGCGCCGGCTCAAGGCGCTGGCGCAGCAGGCCGGCAAGAGCTGGCTGCATGCCACGCTGGCCATCGGCCGTGCAGATGCGGATGGTGCCCGCGACGGATTGCGCGCCAGTGGCATGTTCATCATCAATCCGCCCTTCGTGCTGAAGGAGCAGCTCGAGCAGGCCCTGCCCGTGGTGCACAAACTGCTGCGGCGTGGCAGCGGCGCCAGCTGGGCGGTGGAAGCGAGCAAGGCCTGACGTTTTTTTATCACTCTCTTGCTCTGAATCAGGCAAATCCGCTACCGCTTACCCTGCGTTCCCACCCAAATTGCACAATGCCCGAGGGGTATTAGTCGGACTTCAGTCCTACATCCCCGCCGAACCTAAAGAACCCGAAACCCGCTGCGGTGTGATCCGCGGCTTCGGGCTTCTACTTTCAACAAATCGGAGATCTTCCCATCCATGGCACACGTCAAATTCTTCAGCGGCGAGCAGATACCGCTCGAAATGCACAAGGTCCGCATTGTGCAGAAACTCAATCTCGTTCCGGTGGAACAGCGTCTCGACGCCATCACCGAGGCAGGCAACAATACCTTCCTGCTGAAGAACAAGGATGTCTTCATGGACATGCTGACCGACAGCGGCGTGAACGCCATGAGCGATCAGCAGCAGGCCGCCATGCTGATTGCCGATGACAGCTATGCGGGCAGCGCCACCTACACGCGCCTGGAAAGCAAGCTGCAGGAAATCTTCGGCCTGGAGTATTTCCTGCCCGCGCACCAGGGCCGCGCCTGCGAGAACATCCTGGCACGTTCGCTGGTGACCGAGGGTTCGGTGGTACCGATGAACTACCACTTCACCACCACCAAGGCGCACATCACGCTCAATGGCGGCATGGTGGAAGAAATCATTTCGGACAAGGGTCTGGAAGTGGTCAGCGCCCACCCGTTCAAGGGCGACATGGACGTGGCCAAGCTCGAAGCCATCGTGGCCCAGCATGGCGCCGACAAGATCGCCTTCGTGCGCATGGAAGCCGGCACCAACCTGATCGGCGGCCAGCCGATTTCGCTGCAGAACCTGACCGACGTCCGCCGCGTGTGCGATGCACACCAGCTGTTGCTGGTGCTCGACGCCAGCCTGCTGGCCGACAACCTGTATTTCCTCAAGCAGCGCGAGGAATCCTGCAAGGACCTGTCCATCCGCGAAATCACACGCAAGGTGGCCGACCTGTGCGACATCATCTACTTCTCGGCACGCAAGCTGGGCTGCGCCCGCGGCGGCGGCATCTGCATCCGCAGCAAGGCGCTGTACGAGAAGATGCGCGGCCTGGTGCCCCTGTACGAGGGCTTCCTGACCTACGGCGGCATGTCGGTGCGCGAGATGGAAGCGATGACCGTGGGCCTGGACGAAACCATGGACGAGGACATGATCAGCCAGGGGCCGCAGTTCATCGCCTACATGGTGGACGAACTGCAGAAGGCCGGCGTGCCGGTTATCACCCCGGCTGGCGGCCTGGGCTGCCACATTGACGTGATGCGTTTCCTGGACCACATTCCGCAGGCGCAATATCCTGCCGGCGCAATGGCTGCAGCGCTGTACATCGTCAGCGGCGTGCGCGGCATGGAGCGCGGCACGATGTCCGAGCAGCGTGATCCGGACGGCACCGAACCCTTGGCCAACATGGAATTGTTGCGTCTGGCCATGCCGCGTCGCGTGTATACGCTGTCACAAGTGAAGTATGTGGTGGACCGCCTGGTCTGGCTGTACCAGAACCGCACGCTGATCGAAGGCCTGCAGTTCACCGAGGAGCCGGCCATCCTGCGCTTCTTCTATGGCCGACTTGCCCCGGTTTCCGGCTGGCAGCAGAAGCTGGTCGAGAAGTTCCGCGCGGATTTCGGCGACAGTCTGTAATACGCTTGCAGGCAGCCGGTGCCCCAGATGGATGGGGCATGCTGGTTACTGCTGCAGGGCGCCCTCCGGCGCCCTTTTTCATGCCGGTTCAGGACGGATACAGACAACCCGGCACACGCGGCCCGCTGGCACCAGTGACCGCCATGAAATCCACCGGTTCGCGCCGCAGTGCCTTGCAGGCCAGCCAGGCAAAGGCCGTGGCTTCCACTGCCTGCGGATCGATGCCGCGCTCGGCGGTGGATTGCACGGCAACACCCGGCAGCTCCTGACGCAACAACCGCATCAAGCTGGCATTGCGTACACCGCCGCCGCACACCAGCAGCTGTCGGATCTCCGGCGCATGGTGGCGCAGGTGTTGCGCCGCCGCACATGCCGTATAGGCGGTCAGTGTTGCCTGCACATCCACTGGCGCCAATCCGGCATGGGCCTGGAGCTGCTGCTGCAGCCAGGCGGGATTGAACAGGTCACGCCCGGTACTCTTGGGCGGAGCCTGCAGAATATACGGCTCGGCCATCAACTGCTGCAACAGGGCAGCTTGCACCTGCCCCTGCGCTGCCCAGGCGCCATCCGCATCGAAGGGCTGGCCAGTATGGCGCTGGCACCACCAGTCCAGCAGCGCGTTGGCCGGCCCGCAGTCGAAACCCGCAGAGGCCTGCCCCGGCCGCAGCAGGCTCAGGTTGCCGATGCCGCCCAAGTTGAGCACGGCCAGCGGCTGGCCGCCGCCCCACACGGCCTGGTGAAAGGCCGGCACCAGCGGGGCGCCCTGCCCACCCGCAGCCACATCGCGCGATCGGAAATCACAGGCTACGGCTACCCCGCAGAGTTCGGCCAGCAAGGCCCCATTGACCAGTTGCAGGGTATAGCCGGTACCGTCCAGTTGCTGCGGCCGATGCCGCACGGTCTGCCCGTGCGCGCCCACCACGGCCACCTGCTGCGGTGGTACACCTGCCTGGTGGCACAGCTGCTGCACGCACTCGGCATACAGGCGCATCAAGGCATTGGCCGCCAGGGCGGCACGGTGCAATTCATTGTCGCCGGGCGTCTGCAGGGCCCAGAGTTCATCGCGCAGGGCTGGCGACATGGCCAGGCCGGCAAAGGCGCGCTGATGAAAGCGCCATGCGCCGCCGGCAGCGGGCAGGATATCTACCAACACGCCATCCACGCCGTCCAGCGAGGTGCCGGACATCAGGCCAATGCAGGTAACTGAAGCAGAATCGGTCATGCGTGCATGATAGCGGCACGCCCGCCGCATTTAACGGGCACTGGCCAACTGCATGCCGTGCGCCTGATCCCAGTAGCGCTGGGCATCGGCCACCACCTTGCCAAACGCAGCACGTTGTGCCACCGGCAGATTGCTGCCGCGGCGCTCGGCCAGCACCGTTTCGGGATTTTCGGGCACATCGTTGGTGCGCGTTTCAAAGTGCAGGTGCGGTCCCGTCGACACCCCGGTGTTGCCGGTCTTGCCGATCACCATCCCCTGCTTGACGTGCTGCCCAGCAGATACATTGAAGCCACTCAGGTGTGCGTACAAGGTGCTCTGCTTGTTGGCATGCTGCAGGATGATGACGTTGCCATAACCGGGCTGCATGCCTGCAAAGTTCACGGTGCCATCGGCCACCGCCACAATCGGCGTGCCAATGCTGGCGCGGAAATCGACGCCGGTATGTGGTCGCGAAATGCCCAGCACCGGATGCAGGCGGAACGCCACAAACGGACTGGTAACAAAGGCGCCGCCGGGTAGCGGCGAAACATAGGCCAGTTCCAGACCACGGCCGTCTGGCGCATAGTACTTGCCGCCCTGCGCGCGGCCGCCATCGAACCAGACTGCGCGATAGTTTTGGCCCTGTACCTGCGCGTCGGCGCTGAGCAGACGGCCGTGGCCCAGTGTCTGCCCCTCTACGGACAGGCGCTCCCAGGTCAGCGCCATGGAATCGCCATTGCGCGCATTCTTTTCGATATCGACCTGCGGATCGAACACCTCGAGCAATTGCGAAGCCACGGTGGCCGGCACATCGGCTGCACCGGTGGCGTGGAAATACCCCCGGCCATCAAAACTGACTGTGGCCAACTCGGACTGCACCTCGGCCTTGCCGGTCTGGATCTTGTAGTCAAAGCCCTGCTCGGTACGGCTGACTTGCAGCTCGCGGTAGCGATAAGGCTGCTCGGCATCCAGCCAACGCACCCGCAGTCTTTGCAGGCGCTGATCGGGCAGCACCTCGGCCAGTACCAACCGCCGGTCATGGCCCAGCGCCTCGGCACGCACGGCATCGGTGGCACGCAGCCAGCTTTCTGCCGCACTGTCGCTGACGCCCAGGCGCGCAAGCAGCGAGGCCGCCGTATCGCGCTCACGCGACTCGGTATTGCGGTACAGGATGAAGTGATGGTTGCGCAGGGCTGCCTGCTGGGTATCGATGGCGACGGCAGGCTGCACGGTTTGCAGAATGTGTTGCACTACCACGTCATCGCGCGCAGGCGTGGCAATGGCAAACGCGCCGCCAGCGCCGAGCAGCATTACGCCCCCCAACAGCCCCATGCCCAGACGGGGATATTGACGCGCCCATTCACGGGCTTCCTGTGTTGCAGCTTGCAGCGTTTGACGCAGACTCCCCTTTTCCGCTGCGGAATCGTTAGTAGCTTGTATTTCGGTCATTGAATTATCACGTTGGAGGGGCGCTGGCCACTATTCACAGCTGGCAACTGGCCCCTGCGGCCCTTCATTTCCGACCGCTCCATACAACGCAGCAGCCCCGGAAAGGAGGGGCCGCTGCCAGTTCACAGGCACTGTTGGCTAAAATAAGCAACACTACGCACTTGCGCCATCCACCTACACGCGTAGGATCAGGATGACATCGAATAGGTCAAAGTATGACAGTGATTGCCTGTCAACTACCTGAAAACCCTGCAACCGGATCCGCCATTTGCAAGCGCGTGTAACCCAAGCAAAGGCAAAAAAATCCCCGATGAATCCGTCAAACACCCCCGAAAACAAGCCGTTGGCCTTGAGTGATCAGGTTTTGCATGCACTGCAGGTTACCAAACGTGGTTGCGATGAGCTGTTGCCAGAGAACGACTGGGCGCAGAAACTGGCACGTTCGGAACAAAGCGGAGTGCCCTTGCGCATCAAGCTGGGTCTGGACCCCACGGCTCCCGACATCCATCTGGGCCACACCGTGGTGCTGAACAAGATGCGCCAGCTGCAGGATCTGGGCCATACCGTGATCTTCCTGATCGGCGATTTCACCAGCCTGATCGGCGACCCCAGCGGCCGCAACAGCACGCGCCCGCCGCTGACGGCCGAGCAGATCAAGGCCAACGCCGAAACCTATTACCAGCAGGCCAGCAAGGTGCTGGACCCGGCCAAGACCGAAATCCGCTACAACAGCGAATGGTGTGACCAGCTCGGCGCGCGCGGCATGATCCAGCTGGCGGCCAAGTACACGGTGGCGCGCATGATGGAGCGCAATGATTTCCACGACCGTTTCCACGCCGGCAATTCCATCAGCGTACATGAATTCCTGTACCCGCTAATGCAGGGCTATGACTCGGTGGCACTGAAGTCGGACCTGGAAATGGGCGGCACCGACCAGAAGTTCAACCTGCTGATGGGGCGCCACTTGCAGGTGGAATACGGCCAGGACCCGCAGTGCATTCTGACCATGCCGCTGCTCGAAGGCCTGGACGGCGTCGAGAAGATGTCCAAATCCAAGCACAACTACATCGGCATCACCGAAGCACCCAATACCATGTTCGCCAAGGTGCTGTCGATCAGCGACACGCTGATGTGGCGCTGGTACACGCTGCTCAGCTTCCGCAGCGAAGCCGAGATCGCCACCCTCAAGGCTGAAGTCGGAGCCGGCCGCAACCCCAAGGACGCCAAGGTGGCGCTGGCACGCGAAATCACAGCGCGCTTCCACAGCGCCGCCGCCGCCGATGCGGCCGAGCAGGACTTCATCAACCGCAGCAAGGGCGGCATTCCCGAGCAGATCGACGAACGCCAGCTGCTGCTGGGCGATGGCGGTGCCGAGGTTGGCATCGGCGTACTGCTCAAGCAATCCGGCCTGACCGCCTCCACCGGCGAAGCCAACCGCCTGATCGATGGCGGCGGCGTGCGTGTGGACGGTAGCGTGATCAGCGACAAGGCGCTGAAGCTGGGTGCCGGCACCTATGTGCTGCAGGTGGGCAAACGCAAGTTCCTGCGCGTAACGCTGGGCTGACCCAACAGCTGGCCGCCGGCACCTGGTGTGCCCGGCGGCGCCCCGGAATACTGCGGTCGGTGCGACACGCCACCTACACAGCGCACCGCTAGAATCGCGACCATTTCCCGACCACTCCAGAAAGCCCCCTGATGGCAACCAGCCTGTTCGCACTGCTCGACGACATCACCACCCTGCTGGATGATGTTTCCGCCATGACCAAGGTCGCAGCACAGAAGACCGCCGGCGTGCTGGGCGACGATCTGGCACTGAACGCCCAGCAGGTCAGCGGCGTCAGTGCCGACCGCGAACTGCCGGTAGTCTGGGCCGTGGCCAAGGGCTCATTGGTGAACAAGGCGATTCTCGTGCCCCTGGCGCTGCTGATCAGCACCTTCATCCCCTGGCTGGTCAAGCTGCTGCTGATGGCAGGCGGCGCCTATTTGTGCTTCGAGGGAGTGGAAAAACTGGCACACAAGCTGCTGCACAGCAAATCGGAGGACGCAGCCGGGCATGCCGACCTGGTGCGCGCGGCGTCGAACCAGAGCGTAGACCTGATGGCTTACGAAAAAGACAAGATCAAGGGTGCGATCCGCACCGATTTCATCCTGTCGGCTGAAATCATCGTCATCAGCCTGGGCACGGTGGCAGCGGCCACCTTGCCCGAGCGGATCATGGTCTTGTCGGCCATTGCCGTCGTGATGACCATAGGCGTGTACGGGCTAGTAGGCGGTATTGTCAAGCTGGACGATATCGGCCTGTGGCTGCACCAGAAAAATGGACCGCTTTCGCAACCCGTCGGCAGCTTCCTGCTGTGGGGCACACCCTGGCTGATGCGCGCCCTGTCCTTCCTGGGAACGCTGGCGATGTTTCTGGTAGGAGGCGGCATTCTGGCCCATGGCATTGCACCGCTGGTCAGCTGGCTGCATGAAGTCGAGCTGGACTGGGGCGCCGTGGCCGGCTCGGTCACCGGCATTGTGGTGAACCTGGGCATCGGCATAGCGGCCGGGGCCCTTGTCCTGGCAGTGGTCACACTGGTACAAAAAATGCGCGGCAAGAGCGCCGCGCACTGATCAGCCTGCACATGGGCCGAATCGCCCTCAGGTCGCCGGCTTGTACAAGCCCAATCGCTCGCACAATGCCAGCGTGGCGGCACTCTGGTTCATGGTGTAGAAATGCAGAGAGGGCACGCCGCCCTGCACCAGGCGCTCGCACAATCCGACCACGACCTCCAGGCCAAATGCCTTGATGCTGTCCACATCGTCACCGAACTCCTGCAAGCGCAGCCGGACCCAACGCGGAATTTCGGCACCGCAGGCATCCGAGAAGCGGATCAGCTGGCTGCTGCTGGTAATCGGCATGATGCCTGGCACGATAGGCACGGTGATGCCAATCGCACGTGCTTCCTCCACCAGACGGAAATAGGCATCGGCATTGAAGAAGTACTGCGTGATCACCCCGTTGGCTCCAGCATCGACCTTGGCCTTGAGAGCGCGCAGGTCGGCCTGCGGACTGCGCGCCTGCGGATGCACTTCGGGATAGGCGGCCACCTCGATGTGGAAGGTGTCGCCCGTTTCCACGCGGATAAAGCTGACCAGGTCGCTGGCATGGTGAAACTCACCGCCGAGGCCATGGCCGCTGGGCAAATCACCGCGCAGGCAGACCATGCGCCGAATACCCATGGCCCGCAACACCTCCAGATGCTTGCGCACCGTGTCACGTGTGGCGCCAATGCACGAAAAATGGCTGGCTGCGCTCACACCTTCATCCAGAATGGCCTTTACGGTATCCAGTGTACCCTGCTGCGTGGAGCCGCCGGCGCCATAGGTGACCGAACAAAACTCCGGCTGCAAGGCATACAGTCTCTGGCGCACGGCGGCCAGCTTTTCAAAGCCCTCGGAGGTCTTGGGCGGATAAAATTCAAAACTCACGGATGGCGCGGTCATGGCGTCAATCCTTTATAAAAAATACGTTGATTTACATGGTGGCCTTACGGCCATGGACAAAAAATTCGCGATTGCCATCGCCGCCGGCGATCGGGCTGTCCAGCCAGTGCAGTACCTGCACGCCAAGCTGTGCGCAACAACTGCGGATGCGCTGTTCCACCTCGGCATATAGGCGGGCGTCACGCACGATGCCTCCCTTGCCAACCTGGCCAGGCTGCAGCTCGAACTGGGGCTTGACCAGCATCAGCAGCTCGCCGCCAGCCTTCAGGTACGGCAATACCACTGGCAATACCAGCGTTTGCGAGATGAAGGACAGATCCCCCACCAGAAGGTCAAACCGTTGCGTGCCTAGCGCTGCCTGCACCGCTGCAGCATCGCGGGCATTGATCTGTTCATGGGACGTGACGCGGGCGTCGGTAAGCAGGCGCGGATGCAATTGCCCCTGGCCCACATCCAGCCCCGTTACATGGGCAGCGCCTCGCTGCACCAGGCAGTCGGTAAACCCGCCGGTGGACTGACCCACATCCAGGCAATGCAGACCGATCACTTCCAGGCCAACTGCATCCAGGGCGCCTTCCAGCTTGAGCCCGCCGCGCGACACATAGCGTGCCTCAGAGGTATCCTGCAACTGCAGCTCGGCGTCGTCCGGCAGCTCCTCGCCGTTCTTGCGTACGGCCTGCCAGGCAGCCCCCGACAGACGCCACTGCACCCCAGCCGCGATCAGACGCTGCGCCTGGCTACGACTGGCGGCGTGGCCGCGTTCGACAAGCAGCTGGTCGGCACGCATCAGGCCTGGCCTTCCTCGTGCAGATGGTTGGCCAACCCCACGGCCGCGCCAATGGCACGGATCGCATGCGGATTGTTCTTCCAGCCGGATACCGGTAGCCGGTCGGCAATCTGCGCCACGATCTCGACTGGATCGGCACCCGCCAGCACCGCTAACGGCGCATGGCCGGTTTCTTCCAACCGCCGGATCACGGCCGGACCAACCCCTTGCAGGGCCAGCAGCTGTTCACGCTCGGCAACAGAAAACACGGCGACAGGCGACATGGCGCACTCTGGCGATCAATAGCGGTAGCTGTCGGCCTTGTACGGGCCTTGCTTGGCGACGCCGATATAGGCCGCCTGGGCATCGGTCAGCTCGGTCAGCTGGGCGTTCAGCTTCTTCAGCTGCAAGCGCGCGACTTTCTCGTCCAGGTGCTTGGGCAGTACATAGACCTGACCGCTTTCGTAGCGCTCAGGATGGCAGTACAGCTCCATCTGCGCGATGGTCTGGTTGGCAAACGAAGAAGACATCACGTAGCTGGGGTGACCGGTGGCGCAGCCCAGGTTGACCAGGCGGCCGCGCGCCAGCAGGATAATGCGCTTGCCATCCGGGAAAATCACGTGGTCAACCTGCGGCTTGATCTCTTCCCACTCGCAGTGCTTCTCGAGCTCGGCGACCTGGATTTCGTTGTCGAAGTGGCCGATGTTGCAGACGATGGCCTGGTCCTTCATCTTTTCCATGTGCTCGTAGCGGATCACGTCGCGGTTGCCGGTGGTGGTGACGAAGATGTCGGCCTTGTCAGCGGCATATTCCATGGTCACTACGCGGTAGCCTTCCATCGCAGCCTGCAGCGCGCAGATCGGGTCGATCTCGGTCACCCAGACCTGGGCACTCAGCGCGCGCAGCGCCTGCGCACTGCCCTTGCCTACGTCACCGTAACCGCACACCACGGCGACCTTGCCAGCCACCATCACGTCGGTCGCGCGCTTGATGCCGTCCACCAGCGATTCGCGGCAGCCGTACAGGTTGTCGAACTTGCTCTTGGTCACGCTGTCGTTCACGTTGATGGCGCGGAACTTGAGCGTGCCCTTGGCAGACATCTCGTTCAGGCGGTGCACGCCAGTGGTGGTTTCCTCGGTCACGCCCTGGATCTCGGCGCTCTTGCGGCTGTACCAGCTCGGATCTTCAGCAAGCTTGGACTTGATGGCAGCAAACAGAATGGTTTCTTCTTCGCTGCCCGGGTTAGCCAGCACGGACTGGTCCTTTTCGGCCTGCATGCCCAGGTGCATCAGGATGGTGGCGTCACCGCCATCGTCCAGGATCATGTTCGGACCCTCACCGGCGGTATTGGCAGTGCCAAAATCGAAAATGCGGTGCGTGTAGTCCCAGTAATCCTTCAGCGTTTCACCCTTGATGGCGAACACCGGCGTGCCACCGGCGGCAATTGCGGCTGCGGCGTGGTCCTGGGTGGAGAAGATGTTGCACGATGCCCAGCGCACCTGTGCACCCAGCGCCTGCAGTGTCTCGATCAGCACGGCGGTCTGGATCGTCATGTGCAGGCTGCCGGCGATACGCGCGCCCTTGAGCGGCTGGCTGGAGGCGTACTCGTCGCGGATCGCCATCAGACCGGGCATTTCGGTTTCGGCAATGCGGATTTCCTTGCGGCCCCATTCGGCCAGGGCCATATCGGCAATGGCGCTATCGACGGGCGCCACGGGCTGTTGTTGTGCGTTCATAGGTTTTGCTCCAAATGCATGTTCGGAAAAAACCAGTGACGGGAGGAATATAGACTCACCGCACCGGATCAGGGGGTGAGCGTCGTTGCAAGATGTGCCCAAGCCTCACGCCATGCAGAATCGATGGCGTTGCAACGCTCCTTGGGATGCGCAGATTATACGGGAGGCTATTGCGGTGCTCAAGCCCCTTCACCCTGTATAGCTGTGGCGTGCGCCGCTTTTGTCGAGAAGAGCAGTTATCTGCCGTGGCAAGCGCTGCCTTGGTCTCCCTCGAAGCCGTGCTGCGGATACGGCACACGCACTGATCTGGATGGGCCGGCTCCTGCGATGCTTCAGGCCTCAGGCACCTTGTCAAACAGCCCATCGCCGGACTGCGGGGCCGCCACGCCCAGATGCCGGTAGGCCGCCATGGTGGCGATGCGGCCACGCGGTGTGCGCTGCAGAAAGCCCTGCTGGATCAGATACGGTTCGATCACGTCTTCGATGGTGTCGCGCTCTTCGCCGATGCTGGCAGCGATGTTGTCCAGCCCCACCGGCCCCCCGTCAAAACGGTGCACCACGGCCTCCAGCAGCTTGCGGTCCATCACGTCAAACCCTTGCGGGTCCACATCCAGCATGGATAGGGCGCGCTGCGCCATGTCGAGCGTAATGCTGCCTTTGCCCTTGACGTCGGCATAGTCGCGCACACGGCGCAGCAGGCGGTTGGCGATGCGGGGCGTGCCACGGCTGCGGCGGGCGATTTCGAAGGCGCCTTCGGCATCGGTAGGCACACCCAGCAGGCCGGCACTGCGCGCCACGATGCGGGACAGCTCTTGCGGCGTGTAAAAATCGAGCCGCGACACAATGCCGAAGCGGTCGCGCAGCGGATTGGTGAGCATGCCGGCGCGGGTGGTGGCCCCTACCAGTGTGAACGGCTGCAAATCCAATTTGATGGAGCGCGCCGCCGGCCCTTCGCCGATCATGATGTCAATCTGATAATCCTCGAGCGCAGGATAGAGAATTTCCTCCACCACCGGACTGAGCCGGTGGATTTCGTCGATGAACAGCACATCGTTGGGCTCGAGATTGGTCAGCAGTGCCGCCAGGTCCTTGGGCTTTTCCAGCACCGGCCCGCTGGTCTGGCGCAGGTTCACGCCCAGTTCATGCGCAATGATGTGCGACAAGGTGGTCTTGCCCAGCCCAGGCGGCCCGAACAGCAACACATGGTCGAGCGCTTCGCCACGCTTGCGCGCCGCACCGATGAAAATCTCCAGCTGCTCGCGCACTTTCATCTGGCCGACATACTCGTCCAGCAACTTGGGGCGCAGCGCGCGCTCCAGCGCCTCCTCGTTGGGCGACCCCGACGCGGGCGACACCATGCGCCGCGCCGGCTCGGAGTGCGGCGCAATGGTCAGGTCATCGGTATGGATCGGCATGAATCGGCGTGGGCAGCTGGGTTGCAGAGAATTTCTGTATGAATATACAGCATCCATCCCAACGTGTGCACATAGTCTCAATGCTGTCGCGGAATTTCGGTACCATGCGCGTTTCGCCCTCATTATTGTCCACGCTATGTTTTCCTTTTTGCGCTCCTGCTGGCAACGCCGCCCCGTGGCGTTCCCGGCGTTCGCCTTGGCTGCCTGGCTGCTGCTGTCTGTCGGCTGGCGCCCGCTTGCGCTCCCTGACGAAGGGCGCTATGCGTCGATCGCGCTTGACATGGCACAAAGTGGGCAATGGACGGTTCCGCTGCTGAACGGCTTGCCGTTTTTCCACAAGCCGCCGCTCTTTTACTGGATTTCGGGTGCCGCACTCAAGGTGTTCGGCGCCGATCCCTGGGCCGCCCGCATGGGTTCCGTGGTGGGCGCCTGGCTGATGGGCATGGGCTTGTACCTGTTCCTGCGCCGCTACGCCAGCGGTAGCCTGGCACGCTGGAGCCTGCTGTTGCTGGCCACGCTGCCGCTGTTCTTCGGCGCTGCCCAGTACGTCAACCTCGACATGCTGGTAGCCGGCATGATCAGCATCACCATTCTGGCAGCAGCGCATGCGGCAATGCGCATGATGCAAGACCAGTCGCACGGCGGCTGGCTCTGGGCCGCCTATGCACTGGCGGCACTCGGCATGCTGGCCAAGGGATTGATCGGTTTCGTACTGCCAGGGGCCGTGCTGGTGCTGTGGCTGCTCTGGCTGGGGCAGTGGCGAGTCTTGCTGCGCATGCTGTCTCTGCCCGGACTGGCGATTTTTGCCGTCGTCGGTCTGCCCTGGTTTTTTCTGGTGGAAGAACGCTTCTCCGGGCTCTTCCATTACTTCTTTATTTACCAGCATTTCCAGCGTTTTACCGAATCCGGGTTCAACAACCCGCACCCCTTCTGGTTCTACGTGCCGGTATTGCTGCTGGCCAGCCTGCCGTGGGTGATCTGGCTGCCAGCTGCACTGCGCCGCTGGTGGCCGCAGCGCCCCCCATTTGCGCAACTGCTGCAGCCTGTTGCGCCCGACTCCCCGCAGGCGCTGCTGCGTCTGTGGTGGGTCTGGCTGCTGGTCATCGTCGGGTTTTTCTCGATCCCGCAGTCCAAGCTGGTGGGGTACATCCTGCCCTGCCTGCCGGCATGGGCCGTGCTGCTAACGCAATCCATGACAAGCCTGGCCCCAGGCGAACCACGTCCCTGGCGCACGCTGGCGGCTGCCGCCCTGCTGTGCCTTGGCGTGATTGCCGCGGTGGCACTGCGCCCCAACGTCGAGTCATCCCGCCAGGTGGCACCGCTGCTGCAACGTGAACTGCAGCCCAACGATCAGATCGTGATGCTCGACGAATACGAATACGATCTGCCTTTCTACCTGGCCCGCCTGCCACACCGCATCTGGATCATCAGCGACTGGACCAACCCCGATCTCATGAAACGCGACAACTGGCGCAAGGAATTGCTCGAAGCCGCCGCCTTTGATGCACCGCTCGGCTCCACGGTACTGGTTCCGAACGCACAAGCCGTACCCCGCATGTGCCAGGCCTTGCAGCAAGGCACCGTATGGTTCTGGGCCAACCTCGACTCCGACACTTCCACGCGCTACCCGTTCCTGCGCCAGCTGACACCCGTCTGGAGCCATGCCAAGGGCACCCGAAGCGCCGATGGCCTATGGAAGCTGAGCGGCCCGCAAGCACGACAAATGCTGGGGTGCAGCTGAATTTGCCGATACAGGCGCTCAGCGTGCCAGCGACTTCAGTGCCAGCCGGATGCCGTCACTGACCCCCACATCGGCAGGCAGTGCCTTGAGCGCCGCCTGCGCCTCCCGGTCGCTGTATCCCAGGGCTACCAGCGCCTGCAGGATATCCAGCTGAGCATCACTGTGCGTCGCACTTCCGGCCAGCGCAGGCAGGTCGGCACCCAGCTTGCCCTTCAGCTCCAGCAGCAGACGTTCGGCAGTTTTCTTTCCTATGCCCGGGACCTTCACCAAGCGCCCGACTTCCTGCGCCGACACCGCATGCGCCAGATCACCCACCGACAGTCCGGACAGGATGGACAGCGCCGTGCGCGCACCCACTCCGCTGATTCTGAGCAACTGGCGAAAGGCGGCGCGTTCTTCGGTCGTGGCAAAACCATACAACAGCTGCGCATCTTCACGCACCACGAAATGCGTCAGCAGCGATACCTGCTGCCCGACCGCCGGCAAATTGTAGAAAGTGCTCATCGGCACGTCCACCTCGTACCCCACCCCATGGCAATCCACCATCACCTGGGGCGGCGTTTTTTCGAGCAATGTGCCGGTAAGTTTGCCGATCATGGAGTATCCTTTGCGCTTCAACTGAAAAACACTGCATTATCCCGTGATCCTGCGCCACAGCTTTACCCCGCTCAACAACAGCCGCCTGGCGCACTTGTGCGGTGCACTGGACGAGCACCTGCGCACCATCGAGCAGTCTCTTGGCGTCAAGATCGCGCATCGGCACGAACAGTTCAAGGTCGACGGCCACAAGGCCAAGGCCGAACGCGCCATGGAAGTGCTGCAGGCCCTGTACGAACAGGCTGCCCGTCCGCTTTCCCCCTCCGTGGTGCAGCTGATGCTGGCCGGGGACGGCAGCGAACCGCTCCCTACCGAAGATGCCCAGCTGGCCACACGCCGCAGCGACCTGCGCGCCCGCACCGCAACCCAGGGCGCTTACCTGCAGGCCATTGCCAGCCATGACATTACCTTTGGCATCGGCCCAGCCGGCACCGGCAAAACCTATCTGGCCGTGGCCTGCGCCGTCGATGCGCTGGAGCGTGCCAGCGTGCAGCGTATCGTGCTCACGCGCCCGGCCGTGGAAGCTGGTGAGCGTCTCGGTTTTCTGCCCGGTGACATCACGCAGAAAGTCGATCCCTACCTGCGCCCGCTGTACGACGCCCTGTACGAGCTGATGGGCTTTGACCGGGTGCAAAAGGCTTTTGAGCGCAATGCCCTGGAAATTGCCCCGCTGGCCTTCATGCGCGGCCGCACGCTGAACAATGCCTTTGTGATCCTGGACGAGGCGCAGAACACCACGCCCGAGCAGATGAAGATGTTTCTGACCCGCATCGGCTTTGGCAGCAAGGCGGTAGTGACTGGCGACGTCAGCCAGATCGACCTCCCCAAGGGTCAGTCCAGCGGCCTGATCGAAGCCGAACGCGTGCTCAAGCGCGTGCAGGGCATCGCTCAGATCCGCTTTACCTCGTCCGATGTGGTACGCCATCCATTGGTGGCACGCATCGTCGATGCCTACGACGCCGCTAGCAGTGCCAGCCGCCGCGCGCGCGACGCCGCCTGACACACCTATCATGCTTCCAGAACTTGCCCTCTCCCTGCAGTTCGCCCGCTTCGAGGGCGTCACCGAGCACCGCAGCGCACTGCCGCGCCACAAGGTGCAGCGCTGGCTGCGCCATGCACTGGGCAGCAATGTGCAGCATGCCGAAATCACGGTGCGCATTGTCGATGCTGAAGAGGGCCAGACGCTCAACCGCGAGTACCGCCACAAGGACTACGCCACCAACGTGCTGACCTTCGATTACAGCGGAGCTCCGGTGGTGATGGCCGATCTGGTGTTGTGCGCCCCGGTGATCGCGCGCGAAGCTGCCGAATTGAGCAAGCCGCTGGCCGACCACTACACCCACTTGCTGGTGCACGGCGCGCTGCATGCACAGGGCTGGGACCACGAAACCAGCGATGCCGATGCTGAAGCCATGGAGACTGAGGAAATCCGCATTCTGGCTGGATTGGGTCTGGACAATCCCTATTCACAACCCTGAACCCCACTCCATCGCAGTGGCAGTCACAGGCCAACTGGCGATAGCAGACCCCCTGTGCGCCGCACCTATCGGTCCAAGACACAATTTGATACATTCAGTAGGACTTGAAAGGCGCCCGCCAGGATGGCATGTGGATAGTATTGGAATTTGCAGGTAGTTGGCAGTTCTTCGTTCACTTTCCATCAGGAGATGTTTCATGAGCTCTTTGATTACACGCGGCAGCCTGTTCGATGATTTCTTCAAGGACGTCGCGCCAGGCTTCTTCATCAAGCCCCTGCACGGCGAACCGCTGCCAACCACAGCGCAAATCCGCATCGACGTGAAGGAAACCGACAAGGACTTCACGGTACAGGCAGAAATACCCGGGGTGCGCAAGGAAGACATTCATGTGTCGGTCGAAGGCAGCATCGTGACCCTGCGCGCCGAAATCCGTCAGGAAGACCGCCAGACCGAAGACGAAAAAGTGCTGCGTACCGAGCGCTACTACGGCGAAGTGTCGCGCAGCTTCCAGTTGCCCGCCGATATCGACGATGCTGCAGCCAAGGCCAAGTACGACAATGGCGTGCTGCTGCTGACACTGCCCAAGAAAAGCAGCAATGCTCCGCAGCGACTGAAAGTGGAATAACCAGGCTGCGCGTACACAGCTCCCGCTCAGTCAAGATGCATGGGCCACGGCCTCCCGCGCGGGAGGCCGTTTGTTTTTTTGCGCCAACTCACAGCAAGCGCTGCAGCAAGTCCGCCGTAGAGGGGTCCAACCCACTGGTGTCGCCGTTGCCAAGCCGTGGCGTGATGTCCTGGGCCAATTGCTTGCCAAGCTCCACGCCGAACTGGTCAAAGCTGTTGATGCCCCACACGGCACCTGCCACAAACACGCGGTGCTCGTACAGCGCAATCAGGGCGCCCAGCGTACGCGGCGTCAGTTCCTCCAGCAGCAGGAAGGTACTGGGACGATTGCCGGGGCAGTGACGCTGCGGTTCGGAATCACTGCGCCCCTGCATCAATGCCTCCGCCTGCGCCAGTGCGTTGGCCAGCAGCAGCCGATGGTGCAAGGCCCATGGGTGATCGGGCCGCTTCACGGCAATGAACTCGACCGGTACCACAGCCGGCCCCTGATGCAGCAGCTGGAAGAATGCATGCTGCCCATTGCAGCCGGGCTCCCCCCAGATGGTTGGCGCCGACTGGTATTGCAGCGCCCGACCGCAGCGGCTGCGGCCCTTGCCATTGCTTTCCATCTCGAGCTGTTGCAAATACGCCGGCAAGGGTTGCAAGCCGCTATGGTACGGTGCCATGCAGCGCGACACATACCCCAGAAAGCTGCTATACCACACGTCAAGCAAACCCAGCCGCAAAGGCAGGTTCTGCTCCGGTGCTGCTGTACGAAAGTGCTTGTCGACCGCATGCCCCCCCGCCAGAAAGGCGCGGAAAGCATCGGAGCCAATCGCTATGGCCAAGGACAGCCCGATCGCCGACCACAACGAGTACCGGCCCCCGACCCAATCCCAGAAACCGAAAGTGGTTTGAATGCCCAGCGCCGCCGCCGCTGACAGATTGCTGGTGATGCCGACAAAGTGCTGCGCCACACTCTGCGCATGGCGGCCGCTCTCTGCGGCCCGGAACCATTGCAATGCCGTACGTGCGTTGGTCATGGTTTCCAGCGTACCAAAAGTCTTGCTGGCAATGATGAACAGCGTGCTCCGCGGCCGTACCTGCTTCAGCACTGCCTGCAGCTCATGTCCGTCCACATTGCTAACAAAATGGAATCGCTTGCCAGCCAGTACGTACGGCGCCAGTGCCTGCACTGCCATGCGTGGTCCTAGGTCCGAACCACCGATCCCGATATTGACGATGTCGGTCAATTCCGCATTCGCGCGCACTTTTTCGGCAAAATCCAGGAAAGCGGTACGCACCGTGTCCACGTCGCGCCAAGTGTCTTGCAAGTGCGTTGGAACACTCGCCACATCGGGACAGCGCAGCAGCCAGTGCATGACCTGGCGCTGCTCCGAGGCATTGATGGGCGCACCGGCAAACATGGCATCACGCCAGGCGGTAAGTTGCTGTTGTTGTGCCAGCTCTTGCAGCGTGTCCGCTACAGCACCGTCAATGTGCGCCTTGGAAAAATCGGCATGCACCAGCAAGCCTTGCGCATCATGCAGGCTCTGGCTGAAGCGCCCGACACGCCCTGCATCCTGCACGAAGGCCTGGCGCAGATCAAAGCTGCCACTGGCGCGCAAGTGACCCGGCTCTCCGTGGTTGGAGGGAAATTGTTGCGCCAGCGCGGTCAGTGTCTCCCATGCCGCAGCGTCGCTCGCCAACCTTGGCGACAGATGCGTGCGCATGGATCAGACCGCTGCCAGCATCAGCTGTTCGAGTTTTTGGGCATCTGCTGCAAACGCGCGGATGCCTTCGGCCAATTTTTCGGTGGCCATGGCATCCTCGTTCAGCGCCATGCGGAACGCAGCCTCGTTGTAGCGGATGGCAGCCATCGATTCTTGCACGGCCAGCGCCGGACTGAGCGCCGGCGCAAAATCCGCAGCAGCCTCGGTGGCACTCAACTGCGCCATCAGCTCAGGGCTGATGGTCAGCAGGTCACACCCCGCCAATGCCACAATCTGTCCGGTATTGCGGAAGCTGGCCCCCATGATTTCCGTGCCAATGCCGTGCTGCTTGAAATAGTTGTAGATACGGCGTACCGACTGCACGCCAGGGTCATTGGCCCCTGCATTGGCCGCTTCACTCCATTGGGCACCAGCCTGCTTTTTGTACCAGTCGTAGATACGGCCCACGAACGGCGAAATGAGCTGTACGCCAGCATTGCCGCAAGCCACAGCCTGGCAGAACGAGAACAGCAGCGTCAGATTGGTGCGGATTCCCTTGTTTTCCAGCAGGTTCGCGGCCTGGATCCCTTCCCAGGTCGCAGCCACCTTGATCAGCACGCGCTCTGGCGCTACGCCCTGCTGCCGGTACAGCGCCACGATGCGTTCGGCGCGCGCCACAGAGGCGGCGGTATCAAAGGACAGACGCGCATCCACTTCCGTCGACACCCGGCCAGGCACGATGTTCAGGATCTCGCAGCCAAACCGCACCAGCAGTTCATCCATGGTGTTGGCCAGATCGGTGGTGCCGCAACGCTGCACTGTCTCGGCAAGCAGCGGAGCATATTCCGGCTTCTGGACGGCCTTCAGGATCAGGGAAGGATTGGTGGTGGCATCCTGCGGCTGGTACTGTGCCAGTTGCCGGAAGTCGCCGGTATCGGCAACAACTGTAGTGATTTGTTTAATGGCGTCGAGCTGGTTCATGATGGATGATTATGCGGGAAATCTGCCCCCACTTCCGCATCAGATGGCGCTCGGATCTTCCTTCACCGTAGACCGCAGTCCATCCAGCAGTTGCTGGAACACGCCACGCACCTGCGCTTCACTGCAACCCATCAGCAGTGCATCATCCAGCGCGTTCTGCAGCAATTCCTGCAGCTCGGTGTAGTTTTCGTTCAATACCTTGACTTTTTCAAAGCACGAAACGATTCTACCGTCAGGTCTGCGCCAGATGATCGAAGGGGAATTGCTCATGGCTCCTATTGTAGGCCGGCGCCATCAGGCCTGCAGGCCGAGCCCACCGATCCAGCCCAACCCCGCCTGAGTTCCCCCCGCTCCCTCCTGCAAGGGCACATATTCGCAACCGACATAGCCCTCGTAGCCCAGCTCATCCAGCAGACTCAGCAATGCCCCATACGGCATGTGCCCTGTGCCAGGCTCGTGCCGCCCCGGCACATCGGCAATCTGCACATGGCCGATGTGCGGCAGGTGCTGCCGCAACAGCGCCGCCACGTCCTCTCCCATGCGGGTGCCATGATACAAATCATATTGCAGGCGCATGTTGGAGGCCTCCGACTGCTTAAGCCAGTCAAGCCCCTGTGCCAGGGTCGATACCATGAAGCGAGGAACGTCATAGGTGTTGATCGGCTCCAGCAGCAAGGTCATTCCGTGCCGCTCCAGCTGTCCGGCAGCGTAGCGCAGATTGTCCCGCATGGTGTGCCGGATGTCGGCCGGTGCAAATCCATCCGGCACAAGCCCTGCCAGGCAGTTGAGTTGGCGCACGCCCAATACCTGCGCATAGGCAAGCGCCTGCCCCACTCCCTCCCGGAATTCGGCCACCCGTCCCGGATGACAGGCAATGCCACGCTCTCCTTGCGCCCAATTGCCCGCCGGCAGATTGTGCAGCACCAGCCGCAGGCCGCTGTAACGCAGTGCCCGGGCGACCTCGTCGACAGATTCGGCATAGGGAAACTGGCACTCCACTGCGTGGAATCCCGCCTGCCGTGCGGCCTCGAAACGCTGCAGGAACGGCAGGTCGGCAAACAACATACTCAGGTTGGCACACAAGCGCGGCATCATCATTTACTTACAAGAAATTAGGGAAATACCTTGATAACATAGTACAGAGCAAGGTACACAGGCATGTGTTATACGAATGACACAAATTCTGCCTAGTATTCTATTTTGTCCCCTTCTTACAGTAAGACAGCCATGCGAAGTCTCGCCCCCTCTTTCCAGACTCCCGCTACCGACTCCTGCCCTGCCAGCTTGCAGGCGGATGCGCTGGATCAAAAATACCAGGCCCTGGTGGCGCGACTGACCGGGTCACAATCGCCTGCGCTCAATTTCATGGCCTGGTATGACTGGGCCAGCCACCTGGGCGCATCGCCGGGCAAGCAACTCGAGCTCCTGTGCATGGCGCAACACCATCTGCAACAGTTCGCCACGCTGGCCAAGGATGGTGTCGTGGCACATGCCACACGCGCCCTGCACGAACCCGTATCTGCCCAGGCGCATGTATTGGACGACCGCCGCTTCCGCGATCCGGCGTGGCGCCAATGGCCGTTCAGCCTGATGCAGCAAGGCTACCTGCTGCAGGAGCAATGGTGGAAAGCCGCCACCTCCAACGTGCGCGGCGTCAATCCGCACCACGCCGACTGGGTGGCGTTTGCCGCTCAGCAGTGGATGAGCATGCTGTCGCCCTCCAACTTTTTCTGGAGCAATCCCGCCGTGCTGCAGCGCACGACAGAGGAAAACG
Source organism: uncultured Allobrachymonas sp. (assembly GCA_964413485.1). GTDB lineage: Bacteria > Pseudomonadota > Gammaproteobacteria > Burkholderiales > Burkholderiaceae_C > Brachymonas. The sequence goes on from CAYPRU010000005.1 coordinate 150,731, forward strand.
GCGCCAACTTGCTGCGCGGGTGGAACAACTGGCTCGAGGACACACAACGCAAGATGAGTGGCGCTCCGCCCGCCATCACCGAACACTACGTGGTCGGTCGCGACGTGGCGGCCACACCTGGCAAGGTGGTGTACCGCAACCAGCTGATGGAACTGATCCAGTACACCCCAACCACCGCCCAGGTACACCCGGAACCGGTACTGATCATCCCGGCCTGGATCATGAAGTACTACATCCTGGACCTGTCGCAAGACAACTCCCTGGTACGCTACCTGTTGGACCAGGGTTACACGGTATTTGCCATCTCCTGGAAAAATCCTGGCGCGGCAGAACATCACCTTGGCATGGAAGACTACCTGCAGCAAGGCCTGTATGCGTCTCTGGATGCCATCAACACCATTCTGCCCGGAGCCAAGGTGCACGCTACCGGCTATTGCCTTGGGGGCACCCTGCTGAGCATCGGTGCGTCTGCCATGGCCCGCGATGATGACAACCGCCTGCAGTCCATCACACTGCTTGCCGCGCAAACCGATTTTTCGGAACCTGGCGAACTCGCCCTGTTCATCGACGAAAGCCAACTCAACCTGCTCGAAGCGCAAATGGCCGAACGCGGCTACCTCGACTCCAGCCAGATGTCTGCCGCCTTCATGTGGTTGCGCTCCTTCGACCTGGTCTGGTCCCGCATGGTCAACGAATACCTGCTGGGAGAACGCAGCCGCAGCATGGACCTGATGGCCTGGAACGCCGATGCCACCCGCATGCCGGCGCACATGCACACCGAGTATCTGCGCCAGCTGTTCCTGCACAATGACCTGGCGCGCGGCAAGTACCTGGTCGATGAGCGCCCAGTGGTACTGAACGACGTGCACCTGCCCATGTATGTCGTTGGCACCGAAAGTGACCATGTGGCGCCGTGGCGCTCGGTCTACAAGATCCACCTGCTCACCGACACAGACATCACCTTCGTGCTGACCAGCAGCGGCCACAACGCCGGCATCGTCACCGAACCTGGCCACCCGAACCGCCATTACCGCCAGATGGTCCGTCCTGCTTATGGCAAATACCTGTCGCAAGAAGAATGGCTGGATGCCAGCCAGGTCACCAAAGGGTCGTGGTGGGAGTCCTGGACCCAGTGGCTGGAAGAGCACTCTGGCGAGCGCGTCATTCCGCCCGCCATGGGAGCCGCAGAAGCAGGCTACCCCGTACTGGAAGACGCCCCTGGCCAATATGTGATGGAACGCTGATGCCTTCTCCCATGCCCTCCAGCCCTACAACACACGATCGCATCATGGACATCCCCAGCAAGACCTTCCAATCCCTGCTGCCGCAGGCCACCGCCGTCAAGCCCTCTGCCGAGGGCACCATGCGCAACCACATCTACGACGAGCTCCAGGTAGGCGATAGCGCCAGCATGGAACGCACGCTCACCCAGGAAGACATCCAGCTGTTCGCACTGGCCTCCGGCGACCTGAATCCTGCCCACCTCGACGCCGAGTACGCGGCCACCACACCGTTCAAGACCGTCATTGCCCACGGCATGTGGGGCGGCTCCATGATTTCCGCCCTGCTCGGTACCCAATTTCCCGGCCCGGGCACCATCTACCTGAGCCAGTCGCTGCGTTTCACCGCACCGGTACGCCTGGGCGACACCCTCACGGTCACGCTCACCGTCAAGGAAAAGAACGACGAAAAGCGTTGGGCCACGCTGGACTGCTCATGCACCAACCAGAAAGGCAAGGTCGCCATCTCCGGCGAAGCCGTGGTCATTCCTCCCTCCGAGCATATCGAATGGACCCCGCACGACATCCCCGAAGTACGCCTGATTCCACACCAGGACGGCCAGCAGCGTCTCGTTGACCGTGCCCTGAAGCTGGGAGGGGTGAAAGTCGCCGTAGTACATCCATGCGACAGCATCAGCCTTGAATCCGCGCTGCAGGCCCGCGCACTCGGCCTGATCGACCCGATCCTGATTGCACCCCGCGCCAAGCTGCAGGCGGTTGCAGCAGAACACCAGCTGGATCTGGAGGGTGTACAAATCGAAGACGTGCCGCACAGCCATGCTGCGGCCGAGACCGCAACCGAACTGGCTCGCGCCGGCCTGGTCGAAGCCGTGATGAAAGGCAGCCTGCACACCGACGAACTGATGGCCGCCATTGTCGCCAGGGATTGCGGCTTGCGCACCGAGCGCCGCATCACGCACTGTTTCCTGATGCAGACCGCCGCCTATCCGCGCCCATTCATCATCACCGATGCGGCCGTCAATATCGCGCCTACCCTGGACGACAAGGCCGACATCATCCGCAACGCCATCGATCTGGCACACGTCATCGGCGTACCAGAACCCAAGGTGGCCATTCTTGCTGCCGTGGAAACCATCAATCCCGGCATGCAGGCCACACTGGATGCGGCTGCCCTGTGCAAGATGGCCGACCGCGGCCAGATTACCGGCGCCGTGCTCGATGGTCCGCTCGCCTTCGACAATGCCGTCTCGCCCGAAGCCGCCCGCATCAAGGGCATTCACTCTCCCGTGGCCGGCAAGGCAGACATTCTGGTGGTACCAGACATGGAAAGCGGCAACATGCTGGCCAAGCAGCTGGAATACCTGGGCGGCGCACACACCGCCGGCATCGTGCTGGGTGCCCGCGTGCCGGTGGTGCTGACCAGTCGCGCCGACGGCATGGACGCCCGCCTGGCCTCGTGCGCCCTGGCCGTGCTGCTGGCGCACCAGTATCGCATCACGCCCCCCTGATGCCATGTCCAAACTGATCCTGGTACTCAACTGCGGCTCGTCCAGCATCAAGTTTGCGCTGTTCGAGTCCGGCACCGACGGTGTACCGCGCAGGAAGCGCTGGGGTGGCAAGGTCAATGGTATTACCAGCCCCCACCCCACCTACGACACCACGACCACCCCCACCACCGCGCTCAGCCTGGGCAAAGAGCGCCCCTACCACGATGCACTGGAGCACATCCGACAGCTGGTGCTGCAGGAACAGGGTGACCGGCGCATCGCCGCAGTGGCGCACCGGGTGGTGCATGGCGGCACCAAATACTTCGCACCGATACGGGTCAATGCCGAAGTGGTGGCGGATCTGCAGTCGTATATCCCGCTGGCGCCCTTGCACCAGCCCTTTGCCCTGGAAGCCATGCATGAGCTGCTGGCGCAATACCCGCGCATGCCGCAGGTGGCCTGCTTCGACACCGGCTTCCACCACACGCTGCCCACGGTCGAGAAAATGCTGCCGCTCAACTGGGCCGCCTGGGAGCGCGGCCTGCGCCGCTATGGCTTCCATGGCCTGTCCTACGAGTACATGAGCGTGGCCCTGCCCGAACGCCACGGCGACCTGGCACGCGGCAAGGTGATCGTGGCACATATCGGCAGCGGCGCCAGCCTGTGCGCCATGCAGAACCTGCAAAGCACTGCCACCACGCTTGGCTTTTCGGCCCTGGACGGCCTGATGATGGGAACCCGCTGCGGCGCACTCGATCCCGGTGCCGTGATCTACCTGATGGAGATCGAACAACTCAGTCTGGAACAGGTCGGGCACCTGCTGTACCACGAGTCAGGCCTGCTGGGCATTTCTGGCATTTCTGCCGATACCCAGGTCTTGCTGCCACTCGAACACCAGAATGAGCGCGCCAAGGCAGCCCTTGACCTGTACGTACGCCGCATCGGCAAGGAAATTGCCGCCATGGCGGTAGCCTTGCAGGGCGTGGACATGCTGGTCTTTACCGCGGGTGTGGGCGAAAACAACGCCATCATCCGCGAGCGGGTATGTGCCCAGCTCGGCTGGATGGGCGCACGCCTCGATGCTGCCGCCAACCGGCAGCATGCCAGCGTCATTTCTGCTCCGGACAGCGCATTCATGGTGGCGGTAGAGCCCACCAACGAAGAATGGATCGCTGCGCGGCGCACCGTGGAGCTGCTGGGCCTGTCCAGCGTACCGGTACCCGCCGTAGCTGCCTGAGCTTTCCACTTGTACCACGCAAAAACCCCGGAAGCGGGTGTTCCGCTGCCGGGGTTGGTGTATCGGGCCGGGGTTTGGCTGGCTGCTTCAGCAAGCCCCGAAATTCAGAACTGCTGCGCCTGCTGCAAGCGCGCAATGCGCTGCTCCAGCGGCGGATGGGTGGAGAACAGCTGGCCCAGCTGACCGGTAATGCCCATCGCCTGCATGCTCTTGGGCAGCTCACCAGGATGCATGCCACCAAGGCGCTGCAGCGCATGAATCATGGGCTGGCGACTACCCAGCAGGCGTGCCGCACCGGCATCGGCACGGAATTCGCGCTGGCGACTGAACCAGGCCACGATGATGGCCGCCACAAAGCCCAGCACCACATCCAGCACCAGAGTGGTGATCATGTAGCCGATGCCCGGGCCGGATGATTCGCTGTCACCACGCCGCAGAAAGCCGTCCACGATGGAGCCGATCACGCGGCTCAGGAACACAACAAAGGTGTTCATCACGCCCTGGATCAGCGTCATGGTTACCATGTCACCGTTGGCGACGTGGGCGATTTCGTGGCCCAGCACGGCTTCGATCTCTTCCCGTGTCATGCCCTGCAGCAGACCGGTGGACACGCCCACCAAGGCAGAGTTCTTAAAGGCCCCCGTGGCAAACGCGTTGGGCTCCCCTTCGTAGATGCCTACTTCAGGCATGCTGATGCTGGCCTGCGTAGCCAAGCGGCGCACGGTATCAACAATCCAGGCCTCGTCTGCATTGCGCGGCTGATCGATCATCTGCAGACCCATGCTGGCCTTGGCCATGGTCTTGCTCATCAACAGCGAGATGATGGCACCCGTAAAGCCCACCACGAACGCATACACCAGCAAGCTGGTGTAATTGAGGCCGTTGGCAGTCATGTAACGGTTGACGCCGAGCAAACTGGTGATGATACCCAGTACGGCCACGACGGCCACATTGGTCAAAAGAAAAAGGGCAATGCGTTTCATAGGGTCCTTGCAATAAAAAGGGCCCACGGAACGGCTCCGCGGGAAAGAAAACCAAATACATCCTAAGGGCAAACCCGGATATTTCAAGCCGAATATTGTAAGTAAAGCCGCACAAACCTGCTGGCGACCTGCCCCGTTCAGGCTCCAGTCACTGCAGCAGAGGGCGGCCGCCGCAGTGGCCGGAACACACCGGCGTCGTGGTAATACGCCGGATCGTCGTTGTCTGCACACCAGCCAGGCACGCCCAGGAGCGGCAGATGGGCAAAGGGTTTGGCCTGCAAATGCTCCGAGTGCAGCGCCTGGACCAGGCAGTTGTCCCAGGCTGCCATATCCGCTGCCACGTGGCAGGGAATGCGGTAGACATGGGCAGTAATCCCCTTGAACGGCTGCACCAGCTGCTCCAGCGCTGCATGGCCGAACAGTACCAGGCGGCAGTCCGCCCACAGGGGTCGCAGCGCACCGAACAATTCCGGCCAGCGTTTCCACGCCAGAGCCTGCCACACCACATCCGGTGCCTGCAGCAGCAACATATTCTCGTCAAACAGCGTCAGGGCATCGCGCAAGGGGCCACGCGTAGAACCTACGCCGCCCAGGCGCGCCAGTTCAGCCCCCTGCAGGGCATTCAGACGCAGCTTGGCTTGAGGAAAATGCAGCCACATCAGACCATTGTAGAAATCATGCAGATTGCTGCGCGTCGGCACCCTCCGGGTGTCAAAAATGTGCTGCTCATAGGCCACGCCAGGCGGCAACTCTGCTTGCGGCACAAAGCGCACACCCGCACGCCCCTGGCATGCATTCAGAGCCTGGCACAGGTCGCCCTCTGCCTGCCAATGCTCCCATACCTGCTGCGCCAATGGCATCAGCGGTGCATGCCAGCGTGCAGACCAGTCAGGCAGCAACACGCCAGGCCAGAGTTTCACCGCCACGCAGCGGTTTCAGTTGCGCATCGCCAAAAGGTACGGCTTCGGGCAGAGTCCAGGATTCACGGCGCAAAGTGACAGCGCCGGTATTGCGCGGCAGGCCATAGAAGTCCGCCCCATTAAAACTGGCAAAAGCTTCCAGCTTGTCCAGTGCGCCGGCGTTGTCGAATGCCTCCGCATACAGTTCCAGCGCGCTCAATGCCGTGTAGCAGCCAGCGCAGGCAGCGGCATGTTCTTTCAGGTGCGCCGGATGGGGCGCGCTGTCTGTCCCCAGGAATATGCGCGGATTACCGCTGATGGCAGCCTGCACCAGCGCCTGACGGTGTACCTCGCGTTTGAGCACCGGAAGGCAGTAATAATGCGGGCGCAACCCCCCCTGGAAAATGGCGTTGCGGTTGTACAGCAGATGGTGCGCCGTGATGGTGGCCGCGGTAAACCGGCCGGCTTGCAGCACGTAATCCGCGGCATCGCGGGTGGTGATGTGCTCGAACACCACTTTCAACTCCGGGAAGTCCTTGCGCAGCGGCTGCATCACGCGCTCAATGAACACCGCCTCCCGGTCGAAGATATCGATATCACCATCCGTCACTTCGCCATGCACCAACAGCAGCAGCCCCTCGCGCTGCATGGCCTCGAGCGTGGCATAGGTCTTGCGGATGTCCGTGACACCTGCATCGCTGTTGGTGGTGGCACCAGCCGGATACAGCTTGAAAGCCACCACTCCGGCCGCTTTGGCCCTGGCCACCTCGTCGGGCGGCGTATTGTCTGTCAAGTACAGCGTCATCAGCGGCTCAAAGGACATGCCCTGCGGCACAGCGTCCAGAATGCGCTGTCGGTAGGCCAACGCCTGCTCGGTAGTGGTCACCGGCGGACGTAAATTGGGCATGATGATGGCGCGGCCAAACTGCGCAGCAGTGGCTGGCACGACAGCCTGCAGGGCTGCGCCATCGCGCACATGCAGATGCCAGTCGTCGGGACGTGTCATGGTCAGGATGTTCGGCTCGGTGTTCATACCACTATTGTCCCAAATAAAACGGCCCTGCGACGTAGCATGGCAGGGCCGAATCAAGCAGGGCTGGCTCAGTGCTGCAGGATTTTGTTCAAGAAATCCTTGGTGCGCGGCTGCCGTTCCTCGGGATTGCCAAAGAACTGCTCCTTGGAGCAATCCTCCAGAATGCGCCCGCCCACATCCATGAAAATGACACGGCTGGCCACCTTGCGTGCAAAGCCCATTTCGTGCGTCACGCACATCATGGTCATACCTTCCCCGGCCAGCTGCACCATCACGTCCAGCACCTCGCCTACCATCTCGGGGTCCAACGCGCTGGTGGGCTCATCGAACAGCATCACCACCGGATCCATGCTCAGCGCACGGGCAATGGCCACGCGCTGCTGCTGGCCACCCGAGAGCTGGCCGGGAAACTTGTCCTTGTGGGCCATCAGGCCTACGCGGTCCAGCATTTTCAGGCCGCGCTGCCGTGCGCCGTCCAGCTTGCGCCCCAGCACTTTTACCTGTGCAATGGTCAGGTTTTCCGTGACCGACAAATGGGGGAACAGCTCAAAGTGCTGAAACACCATGCCGACCTTGCTGCGCAGCAGCGGCAGGTTGGTCTTGGGGTTGGTCAGCGAGGTTCCGTTGACGATGATTTCGCCTTTCTGGATCGGCTCCAGCGCATTGATGGTCTTGATCAAGGTGGACTTGCCCGAACCTGAAGGGCCGCACACCACGACCACTTCCCCCTTTTCGACGCAAAGCGAACAATCGTTCAGCACCTGCACCGGGCCGTACCACTTGGACACGTTCTTCATCTGGATCATGGGTTCGGACATGACTTTCTCCGGCTTAGCGAATGATCGCAATCTTCTTGTTGATACGCTTTACCATCCACGACAGACTGACGCAGATGAGGAAATAGACAACCGCCGCCATCAGATAGGTTTCCGTGGTGCGGCCATAGTTCTTGCCGGCAGTTTCGAACCCCTTGAGGAGGTCGTAGGCGCCGATAGCATATACCAGCGACGTGTCCTGGAACAGGATGATGGTTTGCGTCAGGAATACCGGCAACATGTTGCGGAAAGCCTGCGGCAGAATCACCAGTCGCATGTTTTGGCGATAGGTCATGCCCAGCGCCTGGCCGGCAAATATCTGGCCGCGCGGGATTGACTGGATGCCCGCCCGCACAATCTCGCTGAAGTATGCTGCCTCAAACGCAACGAACGTGATGATAGCCGAGTATTCGGCACCGATCGAGCGACCGATGACCAGTGGCACCAACAGGAAAAACCACAGGATCACCATCACCAGCGGAATCGAACGCATGCCGTTCACGTAGATCGTGGCTGGAACTCCCAGCCATTTTTTCCCCGATAGGCGCATCAGGGCCAGCACTGTGCCGAACAACATGCCACCCAGCGTTGCCACCACCAGCAGCAACAGGCTGAACTGCAACCCCTTCATGATGTAGTTGCCGATGAAGTCCGCGTCGATAAAGGAAAAGCTCAGACCCATGATCAGTGCCCTCCAGTACCGCCAGAGGCCACGAATCCGGGCACGCGCGTGCGTTTTTCGATGATGGCCATGATGCGGTTGATCAGCAAGGCAGAAATCGCATACAACACGGTCACGGCCAGATAGACCTCGACCAGCCGCGCGGTTTCCTCACCGGCCTGCATGGCAAACTGGGTCAATTCCGGGATCGACACCGCAAAGGCCACTGCCGAGTTCTTGAAAATGTTCATCGATTCACTGGTCAGGGGGGGAATGATGATACGGTAAGCCATGGGCAGCAGCACGTAACGGTAATACTGCGGTGTGGTAAAGCCAAGCGCCATGCCTGCGTAACGCTGGCCCTTTGGCAAAGCCTGGATGCCAGCCCGTACCTGCTCGGCGATACGCGCAGAGGTAAACAACCCCAGAGCCAGCACCACCAGCACGAAGGGCGGGAGCGCCTTGGCAGCAGGAACCAGGGCCGGCAACACGTGGTACCAGAGGAAAATCTGCACCAGCAGCGGGATGTTGCGGAACCACTCCACCCACGTATTCCCCAAGCGCAGCAGCCATGGCGAATCAGGCAAGGTGCGCAATATGCCGATGATGGAACCCATCACCAGCGCCACCATCAACGCCGTCAACGACACCGAGACGGTCCACCCCCAAGCCGACAGCATCCAGTTCAGGTAAGTGATGTCCTGCCCGCTTCCCAGGCAGCCCGGCAAGACGTCGCCCGTCACGATGTCCTTGCAAAAGACGCCCCAATCCCATTGTCCCAGCATGTCCTCTCCTTGTCCGCCTGGTGCTCAGGCATCCCATGCGCCCCATCCGGACTTGCGCCAGGCAATGCAGATCTCCCCGCGAGGCGGGAAACCGGCGTCGTCCTGGCCAACCCGAATGAAGCTACAAGCGCCAGTTACTTGGACTTGGCGTAATCTTCCATGGGTTTGTCGTTGGGATTGGCCCAGGCCGCCTTGGTACTTGCGGACAGCGGCAGGCCAATGACCACATTGGCAGGCGGGATCGGCTGCAGGAACCACTTGTCATACAGCTTTTCCAGCGAGCCATCGGCAATCTGGCGCTTGATGCTCTTGTCCACTTCGGCCTTGAACTTGGCGTCGCCCTTGGGCAACATGCAGGCAATCGGCTCCACCGAGAGCACCTCGTCCACCAGCTTGAAATCCTTGGGATTCTTGGATTTGGAAATACTGGCTGCCAGAATCGAGCCATCCATGATGAAACCATCGGCACGCCCGGATTCCAGCAGCAGGAAGCTGTCGGCGTGGTCCTTGCCCATGACTTCCTTGAAGTTCAGCCCCTGCGCACGTGCATCGCGGCGCAAGGTTTGCACGGCGGTGGTTCCGGTGGTGGTCACCACCGTCTTGCCATTCAAATCCTTGATCGAGTTGATGCCCGAGTTGGCTTTGACCGCCATGCGCACTTCTTCAACATAGGTGGTCACGGCAAAGTCCACGTCCTTCTGGCGCGCCAGGTTGTTGGTCGTGGAGCCGCATTCGAAATCGATCGTGCCATTTTGCAGCAGCGGAATGCGGTTCTGCGAGGTGATTGGCTGGTAGTTGATCTTCAGGTTGGGAAGGTTCAGGTCTTTCTTGATGTCATCAACGATGCGCTCGGCCATCTCGGTGTGAAAGCCTACATACTTGCCGTTGCCCAACGTGTAGCCCAGGCCAGAGGACTCGCGTACCCCCAAATTCACGACGCCAGACGATGCAATCTTGCCCAGCGTGTCCGCAGTGCGGCTCGGCGCAGCTGCGGTAGGAGCTGCGGCACCGCTGGCGGCCGAAGCGGCTGGCGCGGACGCTTCTTTTTTGCCGCAAGCCGCCAGCGTGAGGACGGTTGCAGCACAGGCTACGGCAATGAGGGATTTTCGCATGTCTTACTCCAGTTTTATAGAAACACGATAAGGGCCAAATTAAAAGCCATTCTGGGATCAAAGCCTCAAAGGTTTTACCCTAGAAATCGTCTGGTCGTGCTAATCATAGCCCGTTCCCGTGACAATTTACGCAATTAGCCTGCAGGAACGCGGCCTGGCGTGGACATTAAACCGGCGGCAGTTCTGCCTTCTGCTGCGTTTGCCACAAGCGCGCATAGGGTCCCTCTTGCTGCAGCAATTGCGCATGTGTGCCGCGCTCGACGATGCGCCCCGCATCCAGCACCAGAATTTCGTGCGCATCCACCACCGTTGACAAGCGGTGTGCAATCACCAATGTGGTCTTACCGACCGCCACCTGGTGCAACTCCTGCTGGATGGCGCGCTCGGTCACTGAGTCCAGCGCTGACGTGGCCTCATCCAGCACCAGAATAGGCGGGTTCTTCAATAGCGTGCGCGCAATCGCCACACGCTGCTTCTCACCGCCGGAAAGCTTCAGGCCGCGCTCGCCGACCAGCGTGTCATAGCCCTTGGGCGTTGCTTCGATAAAGGAGTGGATGCGCGCAGCCTGCGCCGCTCGCTCAATGTCTATGCGCGTCGCGCCGGGGCGTCCGTAGCCTATGTTGTAGGCGACTGTATCGTTGAACAGCACGGTATCTTGCGGAACGATCCCTATGGCCCGCCGCAGACTGTCCTGTTGCACCTGCCGAATATCCTGTCCATCCACCAGGATGCGCCCATGGTCGGCATCGTAAAAACGGTATAACAACCGCACCAGAGTCGATTTACCCGCACCCGATGCCCCCACCACGGCCACCGTTTTTCCTGGCGGAATTTCGAAATCCACATCCTGTAATACCGGCCGCCCGTCATCGTAGGCAAAGCCTACGTGTTCAAAGCGCACTGTCGGCGGCTGTATGCCCAGTCGGAGCGCCTGCGCATCTTCTGTATCCTTGATGGAGTATGGGGTATCCAGCAATATGAATATCTTGTCCAGATCCGTCAGGCTCTGCTTGATCTCCCGATACAGTACCCCCAGAAAATTCAGAGGTACATACAACTGGATCATGAATGCATTGATCATGACCAGATCACCAATACTGAGGCGTCCTGCCACAACGCCTTGCGTGGCACGCCACAGTACCGCTACCAAAGCTACTGCAATAATGCATTGCTGCCCGCTGTTGAGCAGGCTGAGCGTGCGCTGACTGCGCACCGCTGCTTGCCGGTATTGCCGCAACGCTTCGTCATAACGTTGCGCCTCATACATTTCATTATTGAAATACTTGACGGTTTCATAATTGAGCAGTGCGTCTATGGCCCGTCCGTACGCAGCCGAATCCAGCCGATTCATCGTGCGACGAAACGCTGTACGCCATTCAGTCACGCTGACGGTAAATGCGATGTAAACAACCAGTGCACAGCCGGTAATCAGTGCAAATCCGGCATCAAAACGTGTTGCCAGAATGCCCAGCACCAACCCAACCTCGACAAATGTCGGAAGAATGCTGTACAAAGAGTAGGAGATCAGAGAGTGCACGGCACGTGTGCCTCGCTCGATATCGCGCGTCATGCCCCCAGTTTGCCGCTCCAGATGAAAGCGCAAATCAAGGCGATGCAAGTGCCCGAAAACCTGTAATGCAATGCTACGCGCAGCGCCTTCCGTTGCGCGTGCGAATACCAGTTCGCGCAATTCTGTAAACACACTGCTCATCAGCCGCAGCATTCCGTATGCGAGCAACAACCCCACTGGCACAACCAGCATGGCCTGCGCCGAGGCAGGTGGTATGTTCATGCCGTCCACCAACCGCTTCAGCAACAGCGGCACGCCGATGTTGGACACCTTGGCCGCCAGCACGAAAAGCAAGGCGAGCACAACTCTCCAGCGATACCGCCACAGATACGGAAAAAGCCGGCGCAAGGTACGCCAATCGTTACGCGCCCCCATCGGGGCGGCTGTATCCATTGCCACAGCCTCTCCTGATCGCCGCATGTTGTGATCTCCCATTCCGTGAACCTGACCAGTGTCAAGTCGTAACTGGCAACACTTATCTCCGGCTCTGCTACGGCCTCACCGCTTGCGCGGGCCCAAAATTCGGCACAATGCGCCTAACACCATTTCGTGGAAAACATGAACTCTACCACCTACCCGCCGCTCCCCCAGGCCATGCCAACCGCAAGCTCCGAACGCCCATTTCTGGATAAGCTCCCTCCATCGACGAACAACCACGAACTGGTACTCAAGGTCGTCCCCATGCCAGCGGACTGCAATGCCAACGGAGACATCTTCGGCGGCTGGCTCATGGCGCAAGTTGATGTCGCCGGTGCCGTCACCGCATACCAACGTACCCGAGGCCGCACCGCGACGGTCGCAGTCAATGAATTCGTGTTCAAGCAACCTGTCCGTGTAGGAGATATCCTCTCTTTTTATGCCACTGTCGAGCGAATTGGTACCACATCCATTTCCGTCCACGTAGAAGTCTACGCAGAAACTTTCTACGAGCAAAAACGCTATGTGAAAGTCACCGAGGCCACGTTGACTTATGTAGCCATCGACGATACGGGCAATCCACGAGTGATTCCCAAGGATTAATCGGGCCCCACCGCAGGCCCCGAATTGGCGCACCAGGTCGCCCTGGAGAATTCTGGCAGGTGCGCCACGATAACTAGACAAGTCTCCTTCTACTGCTGCAGCGGAGGATCCGCTATATCTGCTCGCCCTCCTAAGCTATTTCAGTGCGGTTCTGAATTTGCCCGCGCCAGGCCAACGGGTAGCAGCTCAAGCTTTCACGCACACGTCCACCTGCACCAAACCTGACAGGGATGCTATTTGTGCTCAGCCTCCCATACGATTGACAAGTGCTACATGGTATGTGGGCTGACAGAGCAGCAAACGAAATTCGGTAGAGCTTGGCTTGGCTTGGCTTGGCTTGGCTTGGCTTGGCTTGGCTTGGCTTGGCTTGGCTTGGCTTGGCTTGGCTTGGCTTGGCTTGGCTTGGCTTGGCTTGGCTTGGCTTGGCTTGGCTTGGCTTGGCTTGGCTTGGCAACAAGCTATCACACCAAAACGCACAACCTGCAAGCGACATTGAAACGTCGGCAACGTCAGAGGTACTGCCTGTGCCTGTGCCTGTGCCTCTGCCTGTGTCTGCGACAGCCTGAATCACAACAACAAGATACGTACGAACCAATACCGATCAACCCTCTTATCAAATAAATATTTCAAATTGACGACAAGATGCAGGACAACCGTAATTAATGACATAAAAACTCAAAAAACCCACACCCGTAGCCCTAAAAGCTGAACCATTGGAAAACATCAAACACAAAAACCTCTTCGTCACAATGGGCAATCATGGAAAAGTATCATTGAAACCAAATTTCTCATGTTTTTGGATCTATAATGCACCTCACCCAATCACAAGGTTCCACGTAGAAGTCAGTGTTAAGTCGATAATGCCCACCTTCTGACTCCAACCAAAGCCGACGATACGCCTCTACAGAGAAGGCATCTTGTGATGTAAGCACAGGCAGCAAATTCAGAAAAAATCAAATGTTCTTTTTGATTCATCTTGACGTTCAAACCCTTTTTCATCACCCCCTCTTTGTAGAGGTCTAATTTTCTTGGAGGAGATACATTCGATATGATTAGCGAACCCCCGATGGATAGAAACCTACCCCCATCACCTTATACACCGCAATGGATCGTTGAACTCGCCGGAATGACAAACTTCCGGACCAACACATCCTCAATCATGCGCGCCCAAGCCTATGATTTTTACCAGCTAGATGCTGAGTTGGTCGTTACCTGGCTTCCGCATCAGCATACTTATCGCATTGAGGTAATGCCTTCCAATATAAACTGCGTCGAGGGCTGGCCCTGCCCAGGCACCTTACTAGGTGTAATCCAAGCATTTATATCTCGGCTCCTCACGCTACGTGGTTTCACACATTGTGCCCACACCAACGATATTCACGAAGAGGCAACAGCGGGCGTAGCATTTACCTGCCACTATAAAGGGCAGGTAGAAACACCACCAGACTGGTCAACTCCTGTGCGTTTCGCATCGACATCCTCACCATGGGCTTGCGACTTGTTGCACCCAGGCATCGCCGGGTAAATACACTTCCTTCCTAAGACCATATTTGTAGGAAGGGAGATATAGCAACTCATTTTGACCTGCCCTCCTGAGACACACCTGTGCTCAGGAGGGCAATATGGCCACAAGAACAAGCAGCTTCGTCATCCACTCAGGCGATGCTCCATCGGAAAAACTAGCCACATTCTTCTACCATCCACGCATCGATGCAACCTACATGGAACGTGCCCTCGGGGTATCCTGATCGTGTGGGAAATAAGGCTTCCTTTTCTCCAACATAAGGCGCCAATTACTTTGACAAATAGCGGCCTCTCGTAGCACCTTCGCGCGACTAACTCGACATCATCGTCCTCTTGTCGAAGGCAAAAAAAAAGCGCCCCCAGGTCGGGGGCGCTTTCCTTGCTGTAACTAGCCTGACGATG
>CAYPRU010000006.1:159-161159 GCA_964413485.1 uncultured Allobrachymonas sp.
GCCGACCGGTGGCCGCGCAGCAGGGCGCTGCCTGCGTCACTCTGCGCTGCGCAGCGACTCCAGCCTGCCGATGACCTGTTGATCGGGCTCGCGCACGGTGGCGATGCGGCCGTGGTACACCCGTCCTTCGTTACCGTCCAGCGTCAGCGTGTCGCCTTCCTGCAGCAGCAGTTCTCCCAGCTGGACGCTGCGCGCGGCGCTGTCAATGCGCAGGCTTTCGCAGCCCACCAGACAGACCTTGCCCAGTTGGCGTGCCACCACCGCCGCGTGCGACGTGCGTGCGCCGTTGCGCGTGAGCAGGCCGGTGGATGGTTCCAGCGCGGCAATGTCTCTGGTTTCGGCATCGTTGCGTACCAGAATGACGGAGTGGCCTTTGGCGGCGCGCTTGGCGGCACGTTCGGCATCGAGCGCGATTTCGCCGCTGCTGACACCAGAGCAGGCGCTGGCAGCCTGCGCTACCGGTTGCGCCGGTGCCCCGCTGTCGTTGGCCAGATGCACCGTGCACAGGTCTTCTGCCAGCAGGGTCTCGGTGCGCTGCAGCGCTGTGTTGCGGTCGATCAGGCCTTCGTCGTGCAGGTCGAGTGCAATGCGTGCGGCCGCCAGCAGCGTGCGTTTGCCGGAGCGCGCCTGCAACAGGTAGAGCAGACTGTCTTCGACCGTGAATTCGAAATCCTGCATGTCGCCAAACAGCTGTTCCAGCGTGCGCGTGGCGCAGGTCAGTTCATGCCAGGCATCGGGCGCCAGATCCGCCATGGCTTCGTGGCCATGGGCGTTGCGGCGGCCGGACACCACGTCTTCGCCCTGTGCATTGGCCAGGAAGTCGATCCACAGCGCCGGTTCGCCATTGCTCGGGTTGCGCGTAAAGCCGACACCGGCGCCGCTGCGGCCGCCCGCATTGCCAAATACCATGCGCTGGATAGTAACGGCTGTGCCTATCGCCTCGTCGATCTGGTTGAGCTTGCGGTATTCGCGTGCCTTGTCGGAATCCCAGGAGGCAAACACGGCCTGGACGGCCTGGGACAGTTGTGCGTGCACGTCTTGCGGGAAGGGCTGGACGGCATGTTCGGCGTACAGCGCCAGATAGCGGCGGGTCAGGTCGCGCAGCTCGGTGAAGTCGAGTGTGCGTTCGTCACGGCCTTGCGTGGCATCCTGCAGCGCGGTTTCGAACAGTGCTGCGGGCAGCCCGGCCACCACTTCGGCATAGCTGGCTACCAGGCGGCGATAGGCATCCCACACCAGGCGCGGGTTGCCGGTCTGGCGCAGCAGCCCGGGCAAGGTCGCATCGCACAGGCCGATGTTGAGCAGGGTCTCCATCATGCCGGGCATGGAGATGGGCGCTCCGGAGCGCACTGAAACGATCAGCGGCTTGCGCGTGTCGCCAAAAACCTGGCCGGAGGCTGCTTCCAGGGCCGGGATGCCGGCCTGAAACAGTGGCTGTGTGACCTGCTTGGGCTGGTGTGCGAAATGGGTGCCGAGTACCAGCGCCGGCGGCACCGGCAAGCCTGCCTGCGCCATGCGCAGCAGGTTGTAGGCCTTGGAGCCCATGCTGTCACGGCTGGGGGCGAAGCCGGCCGTGACAGCGCCGTCGTGCGCGGCGTGCGTCTGGTTCACGGATGCGCTGATCAGGTAGAAGTGCTCGGGCCAGGTGGTGGCTGCAAGCTGGAGGTGTTTGCTCATGCCGGCACTCCGGTTTTCTGGAAAGCCATCTGGCGCAGGGTGTAGCCGGTGGCTACCAACGCGTCGGATGCCGATTCGATGGTGGCCGCCAGTTCGGTGGCAAGCAGCATGGCCGCGGGCTGCGCATGCAGGGTCTGCACGATGTGTTGACGCGCCGCGCGCAGCAGGTCGTCGCACAGGCGCTCCGCGCGCAGCATGCGCCACAGCGTCTGCAGGAAGGCGTCGCTGTCGGCGGTATCGATGCCGGCATCGAGCAGACGGGCAATTTCAATCGCCTTGACCAGATCCTGAATGGCTGCCAGCGTGGTGTCGGCCAGCTTGCCCAGAACCTCGATGACCGATGGCGGCAGGCCGTTGATCGGCTCGGCCTGCGTCAGCGAATAGATGAAGGTGGCCTCCTCGAGCACGTCGGCCACGTTGTCGGCCTGCACCAGCAGATCGACCACACCGCGCCAGTGCGCTTGCCGTTCGGCCCGCGTGCGCGCGGCCGCCAGCAGATGGTCGGCACGGTGCTCCCAGGTCTTGGCGCGTGCTACCGCCGGCTCGCAATCTTCGCAGCCGGGCTGTGCCAGCAGGTCGCACAGCGTCTGCGCCAGCGCGTGGCAATACGCTGCGTGTTCGGACAGCAGGTCGAATTCGACATGGCGTTGCTGCAGCGCACGGCCAAGTAGCAGACGGGCCTTGTCCTGCACCAGGGCCAGCGGCTGCTGTTGTTGCAGCAGCTCGCTGCAGTTGTGCAGCAGCTCAATCAGGAAGGAGCGGGCGCCTTGCTCGCCCAGCACGGTATCCAGGCGCTCGCCGATGCGGAAGGTGTCGCCGCCCACGGCTTCCATGGTGTCGAATACCAGGGTTTCGCCGCCGGCCAGCAGCCAGCCCATGTGGCCCCATTCATGTTCGGATGTGTATTCGAGGATGGAGATGGCCTGCGCCTTGCTGACGAACAGCTGCAGGCGCTTGCGTGCGCGGTTCCAGTCGATCACGAACACGATGCGCGCCGCGATGTCGTGCAGGCCCTGTTCGAGAGACTCCCGGCTCTGGGCCTGCAGTGTGGCGACGCCGACCGTGTAGGGCTTGCCCTCGTTCAGGTCCCGGGTAATGACCGGATCGGACACTTTCCAGCTGAAACCGGCATGTTCGAGCAGGCGCTGGAAGAACTTGAAGCGGGGCGGGTGCAGATCGGAATAGGTGAGGTGGATGCCGTGGTCTTCCACTTCGATCACCAGCACGTGCGCATCGTTGGTGCCGATGTCGTTCTGGATCAGCAGGCGCTTGCCGCTGCGCGTGGCGGCAGTGTCCAGGCCGGGATGGTCAAACTTGAGCGGCGCGGTCCGGTGCAGGCCACGCATGAAGGCGCGCACCAGTGGACGGTCCTCCTTGTCGATGTTCCAGACGTGGGCGCCATCCAGGTTTTCGGTGGCGACGCTGCTGGCCAGTGTATTGATCTGCTTGTGCAGGTCCATTACCAGCAGGTGGAAGCTGTCGCCGGACTTGCGGTTGCCGTGGGTGAGCGCCGTCAGGGTATCGGTTTGCAGGCCTTCGTCGTCGTGCATGGATTGCAGGCGCTGCAGCCAGTAGTCCTGGCGCTGCTTGAAGGTGGTGGCATCCGGGGCCATGCCACCGTCTACCACCGGACGTGCCATGATTTGCAGGTCGTCGCCCAGCGCCTGCAGCAATTGCGGCATGTGTGACAGCACCAGGGTGCCGTCGTCGTAGTAGGCATGGCGCACCAGATCCTGGGTCCAGCGCGCGTCGCGCAGGCCGGCGCGGGCCAGTTCCTGGCTCCAGTTGCCGACGCTGTCTTCGGGCTTGCGCGCGTGCTGCGCAGCGGCCTGCGTCAGCGAAAGGTAGAGTTTGAGTCGGTCATTGGCCGCCAGTGCGGCGGTGATCCAGGCCGGCATCAGCAATGACTGCTGGCCGAGCGAGGCGACGGCTTTGTCTTTCAGCAAGGTGGATCCTTTCCTGCCTGGTGCTCGACTATCTTGCGGTCTGCAAGGCGTGGACGCGCCAGAAATACTCACGGATCAGACCATTCTGGAATCTTGATATGAAAATATTGTGTAAATATTGTGACGCGCGCTGCACGCAGCATGACAGCGCCTGCCCTGTATGTCATTGTGCAAACCCATCCATGGTGAATGGGTCTTGTTCTTGATTGAAAGCCATCCCGCTATAAATTAGTAGAATCTAATTTTATGAACGTGAACACCCTCTCTATCGACCAGCGGTTCCTTGAGGAAGGCGCTACTGCCGCCACGGCGCTGCTGCGCTCCGTAGGCAATGAGCGTCGGCTGGTGATGCTGTGCCTGCTGATCTCGCACGGGGAAATGAGTGTGGGCGCCTTGCAGGAGCAGGTGGGATTGAGCCAGTCGGCGCTGTCGCAGCATTTGGCGCGCATGCGTGAAGACGGGCTGATTACCTATCGGCGTGAGGCGCAGACGCTGTATTACCGCATCGAAAATCCGGCAGTGCTGCAGCTGGTGTCCACGCTCAAGCAGATTTTTTGTCCCGATTGAACCAGCATAAGGAAGTTGATGTCCCTGCCTCTTATTTCTCCTCAGGAAGCCCAGCAACGCATGGCACAGGGTGCCGTGTTGGTGGATATTCGCCCTGCAGATGAATACGCCCGTGAACATATTGCCGAGGCACGCCATGTGCCGATGGAGCAGCTGGCAAGCGGCGGCCTGCAGGCAGAGGCCGGCTCCGTCGTGATTTTTCATTGCCGCTCCGGCAACCGTACACGCATGAATGCGGCTGCCCTGGCCGCCTGCAGCCCCTGCCAGGCCTTTGTGCTGGAAGGCGGCCTCGATGGCTGGAAAAGCGCCGGGCTGCCGGTCAGCCAGGATGCCAGCCAGCCCATGGAGCTGCAGCGCCAGGTGCAGATTACTGCCGGTTCGATGATCGTGGCGGGCACCGTGCTGGGGGCGACTGTTTCTCCTGCGTTCTACGTGGTGTCGGGAGTGGTGGGTGCCGGTCTGGTGCTGGCCGGCGTCTCCGGCGTCTGCGCGCTGGCTCGTGTGCTGATGCGCATGCCCTGGAACCGTCGTACTATGGCCTGAGTCCCTCGTTCAGACGCATGTTGTGCGTCTGTCGCTTGACCGGCCGCAGTCCCGTCAGGGTGCGGCTGGTTTTTTTATGCTCGCTGTGGCAGGGCATGAAAAACGGCCCCCGTCTCCCGTGCGGGAAGGGGCCGCTAGCGCCGCCCGGATGGCAGCAGCAGGGGCGGCAGCAGGCAGCTTAGACCGGCAGCACCACCAGCGGGTTGCCGAACATCGGGTCGTCCTTCTGCGAGGCCAGCGCCTTGTCCAGATCCAGGCCCAGCGCCTTGGCCACGCCGGCGCCGTAGGCCGGATCGGCCGCGTTGCAGTTGCGGATGTGGCGGAACTTGACGAACTCGGGCGCGTCGCCCATGGCACGGGCGGTGTTGCCGAACAGGGCTTCCTGCTGTGCAGGCGTCATCAGGCGGAACAGCTTGCCGGGCTGCTCGAAGTAGTTGTTGTCGTCCTTGTCATAGTCCCAGTGGGCAGCGTGGCCGCTCAGGCGCAGCGGCGGCTCCATGAATTCGGGCTGGGCCTGCCACTGGCCGAAGCTGTTGGGTTCGTAGTGCGGCAGGCCGCCGTAGTTGCCGTCCACGCGGCCAATGCCGTCGCGGTGGTTGCTGTGCACCGGGCAGCGCGCCTGGTTGACCGGGATCTGCTGGTAGTTGGTGCCCAGGCGGTAGCGCTGTGCGTCGGCATAGTTGAACAGACGCGCCTGCAGCATGCGGTCGGGGCTGGCACCGATGCCGGGCACCAGGTTGCCGGGGGCGAAGGCGCTTTGCTCCACATCGGCAAAGAAGTTGGCAGGGTTGCGGTTCAGCTCGAACTCGCCCACCTCGATCAGCGGATAGTCGCCCTTGTACCAGACCTTGGACAGGTCGAACGGATGCAGGCGGTACTTCTCGGCATCGGCCTCGGGCATGACCTGCACGTACAGCGTCCACTTGGGGAAGTCGCCGCGCTCGATGGCTTCGTACAGGTCGCGCTGGTGGCTTTCGCGGTCCTTGCCGATCAACTCTGTGGCCTCGGCATCGGTCAGGTTCTTGATGCCCTGCTGGGTGCGGAAGTGCAGCTTGACCCAGAAGCGCTCGTCAGCGGCATTCCAGAAGCTGTAGGTGTGCGAGCCGAAGCCGTGCATGTGGCGGTAGCTGGCCGGAATGCCGCGGTCGCTCATCACGACGGTGATCTGGTGTAGCGCTTCGGGGTTGAGCGT
Organism: uncultured Allobrachymonas sp.; assembly: GCA_964413485.1. Classification (GTDB taxonomy): domain Bacteria; phylum Pseudomonadota; class Gammaproteobacteria; order Burkholderiales; family Burkholderiaceae_C; genus Brachymonas. The sequence goes on from CAYPRU010000006.1 coordinate 6,085, forward strand.
CCACCAGTCCCAGTTGTTGGTGGCCGAGCGCAGGTTGGTGCGCGGATCGCGCTTGACGGCCTTGTTCAGGTCGGGAAACTGGCGCGGGTCGCGGATGAAGAACACCGGCGTGTTGTTGCCCACCATGTCCCAGTTGCCTTCTTCGGTGTAGAACTTGAGGGCAAAACCGCGGATGTCGCGCTCGGCATCGGCGGCGCCGCGTTCGCCAGCGACGGTGGTGAAGCGGGCGAACATTTCGGTCTTTTTACCGACTTCGCTGAAAATCTTGGCGCGCGAGTATTGGGTGATGTCCTTCGTTACGGTGAAAGTGCCGAAGGCACCCGAGCCCTTGGCATGCATGCGGCGCTCGGGGACGACTTCACGCACGAAGTTGGCCAGTTTTTCGTTCAGCCAGACATCCTGCGCCAGCAGCGGGCCGCGCGCACCGGCAGTGAGGCTGTTGCGGTTGCTGGAGACTGGCGCACCAAAGTCGGTGGTCAGATGCGTTACGGGACATTTTGGGGTCTGGTCTGGCATGGTCAGCTCCTTGGCGGGGTGAAGAAAAACGGGATGAGTCAACTATAGCCAAGGTTGAAAGTTTAGAGAAATTTATAAAAACAAATCAAGCCATAGAAATAAGTAATTTAAGGAAATCATGGGGCTGGTGGTCCGCCGATGGGGAGGAGACTCGCCTATAATCCGTTGCACTTGAAGGTGCCCTGCGGCGGCTGTTGCTGTCAAAGGGTGAAACGGGAAGCTGGTGCGGATGTCCCATCCTATTCCAGCGCTGCCCCCGCAACGGTAAGTCAGGTAAACAGGCAGCAGCATGCCACTGTGTCCACGGATACGGGAAGGCGCTGCCTGCGGCTCACGCCACTGACAAGCCCGGAGACCGGCCTGCAAGCTTTTCATGCATTTCAGCATTGCGGCGGGCAATGCGGGCAGTGCCGTGCGGCACCCTCTCGTTGCTCCTCTGCGTTTGTTTTTACAACCCCAGGAGATCCCCCATGCATATCGAACCCGGCATTCTGGATGCCGCCAAAATCACGGCGGCCAATGTGGCTGCGGTCGGCCTTCTTGCCAAGTACGCCCCCCGACTCGTCGAGCGACCCGCGCTGATCGTGCGCACCCTGCTGGCAGCGCTGTTCTTTTCGCTGTTCATGCAATCCTTCCACATGCCGGTTGGCGCGTCCGAACTGCACTTCGTCGGCGCCATGCCGATTTACCTGCTGCTGGGTTTCGTGCCCACCTTGCTCGGGTTTGCCGCAGGCCTGCTGCTGCAAGGCCTGTTGTTCGAACCACAGGATCTGGTGCATCTGGGCGTGAACGGCCTGTCGCTGATGGTGCCGCTGCTGGTGCTGCACTTCGGGCTGGGCAAACGCCTGGGCCAGGATTTTTCCGTGCGCAATATTTTGAAGCTGGACGCCACCTACTATGCCGGCGTGACGCTGATGGTGGGTTTCTGGCTGTCCCTGGGCAGTGAAGCCACCCCGTTCCTGAACTGGGCTACTTTCGCGGCCAGCTATCTGGTGCTGGTGGCGGCCGAGCCGGTCATGACCCTGGCCATCGTGCGGCTGGCAGCCAAAGCCAAAGACCGGCAGTGGGCACGCCTGTGCCTGGATGAACGCCTGACTGCAGCATGAGCGCCGTGCCAGGCCATGTGTGGTTCGTCGGGGCGGGTCCTGGCGACCCGGACCTGATGACGGTCAAGGGACGTGACCTGATCGCCCGCGCCGGCGCCATCCTGTTTGCCGGCTCGCTGGTCAGCGAAGCGGCTACGCGCTGGGCGCCCGCCGGCTGCGAGATTGCCGACAGCAAGGACATGACGTTGGAACAGATCTGCGGCTGGCTGATCGAACAGGCGGGCCGGCACGCCGTGGTGGTGCGCCTGCAAACCGGCGATCCCTCGCTGTACGGCACGCTGATCGAGATGGTGCAGCCGCTGGATGCCGCCGGTGTGCCAGTGGCGGTGGTGCCCGGTGTCACCTCGGCGATGGCATCGGCCGCCGCTGCGGTGGAAACCTTCACGCTGCCCGAAGTCACGCAAACCGTGATCCTGACACGGGTTGAAGGGCGCACGCCCATGCCCGCGGGAGAAAGCCTAGCCGAACTGGCCGCGCACCGCTGCACGCTGTGCATTTACCTGTCGATCACGTTGCTGCACAAGGTGCAGTCCGAACTGCGCGCCGCCGGCTGGTCGGAGGACTCTCCGATGCTTGTGGTGCACAAGGCCAGCTGGCCGGGCGAGGAAAAGATACTGCGCGGCACGCTGGCTACCATCAAGGACGTGTGCCGCGAGGCCGGCGTGGTGAGCCAGAGCATGATCGTGGCCAGCCCGGCGCTGGGCGCACGGCACTGGCCGGAACTGGCCAAATCCAAACTGTACGACGCCAGCTTCACCCATCGATTCCGCCGCGCCACCGACGCTGGCAAGGAGCATGCATGAACGACACGCTTTTGTTGGTAGGGCACGGTTCGCGCGAGGTGAGCGGCAATATCGAGATCGAACAGTTTGCCGAACAGTGGCGCAGCCGCCAGCCTGGCTGGCGCATCGAGGTGTGCTTCATCGAGTTCGCCGAAGTGCTGCTGCATGAGGGCTTCGACCGTGCTGCGGCGCATGCAGCCCGGGCCTCCGGTCGTGTGCTGGTGCTGCCGCTGATCCTGAATGCGGCCGGCCATGTCAAGGGCGACATTCCGCATGCGCTGCAGGCTGCGCGTCGGCGCCATCCTTCCATCCAGTTCGATTGCGCGCCGCACCTGGGTGCCGGTGAGCCCATGCTGCAGATCCTGCGCCGCAACCTGCGCAAGGCCATGCGCAAGCTGGACGCACCCGATCCGCACGGCACTGGCGTGATCGTGCTGGGGCGTGGTTCCAGCGACCGCAAGGCCAATGGCGAGGTGGCCAAGATGGCGCGCTGGCTGTGGGAGGAATGCGACCACGAGCTGGTGGAGATTGCCTTTACCGGCATTACCTATCCGCGGCTGGAGCGCGTGGTGCAGCGCCAAGTGCAGCTGGGCATGACGCAAATCGTGGTGCTGCCGTACTACCTGTTTACCGGCACGCTGATCCAGCGCATCGACCGGCAGATGCAGCATCTGGCACGGCAGTACCCGCAGATCCGCTTTGCGCACAGCCGCTACTTCGGTTTCGAGCCCGAGGTGTTTGCCTTGCTGGAAGAGCGCGTGCGGCGCTGGCAGACTGGCGCGCCGCATGCCAAGGTGGAGTACGACCCGGCCAGGTATGCGCACCACCATCACCACGACCACGATCACCCGCATGGGCACCAGCACGAGCACGAGCACGAGCACGAGCACGATCACGATCACGATCACGCCCATTTGCACGCCGCTGCCCTTTGAGCGGTGAACAGGAAACCATCCATGAGTACCGTCAATACCGTTACCGAACAGCTGACCCGCGCCGGCCAGGTGATCGAGCACGACAGTTTTTCCATCATCGACCGCGAAGCGGGCAGTCATGTCTATACGCAGGCGCAGTGGCCGATTGTGCGCCGCATGATCCATGCCAATGCCGACTTTGAGTTCAATGGCCTGACGCGCTTTCACCCGGATGCCGTGGCGGCCGGCCTGCAGGCCATTCTGCGGGGCGGCACGCCAGTGGTAGCCGATGTGGAAATGATCTGCGTCGGCCTGTCGGTGCCGCGCCTGAGCCACTTCGGCATGGCCACGCACCAGTTCATTAGTGACGAGGATGTGATCGAGCAGGCCAGGGCCGAAGACACCACACGTGCCGTGCAGGCCATGCGCAAGGCGTACCGGCTGGGGCTGCTGGAGGGCGCCATCGTCGGTATCGGCAATGCGCCCACGGCGCTGATCGAACTGGTGCGCCTGATCCGGGAAGAGGGCGCGCGTCCGGCACTGGTGATCGGCATGCCGGTGGGCTTTGTCAGTGCTGCCGAAAGCAAGGCGCTGATGGCGGAGGTGACCGAAGTGCCCTGGATCGTGATCGATGGCCGCAAGGGCGGCTCCACCCTGGTGGTGGCGACGATCCATGCGCTGCTGGCGCTGGCAGAAGCGCAGCAGAAACAGGGTTGACTCCCGTGGACAACAGCCCAACAAAAGCCAGGGGTACCCGCACCGGCTTTACCACTGGCGCCTGCTCCGCTGCGGCGGCGCGCGCCTGTGCCATCGGCCTGCAGGAAGGGAAAGTGCCGGAGCAGGTCACCAGCCTGCTGCCCAATGGGGAGCGCGTGCGTTTTCTGGTGCAGGATGGCCGGGTGGAAGGCGCAGGCATGGCGTGCACCGCGCATGCCTATGTCGAAAAATTTGCCGGCGACGACCCGGACTGCACCGACCAGGCGCACCTGACCGTGGATGTGCGCATTCTGCCCGGCCAGGCCGGGGCCGTTGTCTACCACGCCGGCGACGGCGTGGGCACGGTGACCATGTCTGGCTTGGGCCTGGAAGTGGGCGGCCCGGCGATCAACCCGGTGCCGCGCCAGAACATTGCCGACAACCTGCGCGAAGTGGCTGCGCCGCTGCTGCAGGAACACGGGCTGGACGTGACCATCAGTGTGCCCGGGGGCCAGGATATGGCCAAAAAGACCACCAATGCGCGGTTGGGCATTCTGGGCGGCATCAGCATTCTGGGCACCACCGGCATCGTCAAGCCGTATTCCACCAGCGCCTGGCGTGCCAGCGTGGTGCAAGGTGTCCAGGTGGCGGCCACGCTGCAGCGGGGCGTGGTGGCGCTGACCACCGGCGGCCGCACCGAAAGTTTTGCCATGGCCGAGCTGCGCGCCGTGCAGCCCGATTTGCCAACGGCCTGTTTTGTGCAGATGGGTGATTTTCTGCGTTACGCGCTGGACGAAGCGGTGGCGCAGGGCATACCGCTGGTGGTGCTGGGCGTGATGGTGGGCAAGCTGACCAAGATTGCGCAGGGCGAAACCATCACCCATGCCAACCGCAATGTGGTGGATACCGATCTGGTGGCCGAAATTGCGCGCCGCATTGGCGCCAGCGCAGACGATTGCCAGGCCATTGCCGACGCCAAGACCGCCCGCTTCGGCGCCGAACTGATGGTGGAGCGCGGCCTGGGCGATGCCTTCCACACCGCGCTGGCGCAGGCCGCCATCGACACCCTGACCGCCCCCGAGCGCTATGGCAACGCCTTCCAGTTGCGCGTGCTGGTGTGCGACTTTGCCGGCAACAAGGTGGCCGACGTGATGTCGCCACCAGGGCAGCCGCACCCCACGGCCGCCGGGCGCACCGGAATCGGCCACACGCATTCGGCAGATTTTGATACGGAATGAGCATGCATCGCAAAGACCCCAACCCCTGCCGCGTGATCGGCGTACTGGACGACGGCGCCGCCAGCCTGAGTGCCACGGCGCTGGCCTATATCCGCAATGCCGATGTGCTGATCGGCGGCGCGCGCACGCTGGCGCTGTTTGCCGTGCACACCAAGCCGGGCGTGGTGCAGCATGACCTGAGCGGTGCGTTGCGGCAGGTACCGGACTGGATCAGCGCAGCGCGCGAGGCCAACCAGCAATGCGTGGTACTGGCTACTGGCGACCCGCTGTGCCATGGCATTGCGCCATACCTGGCCAATCACGTTTGCATCGACGCGCTGGACATACTGCCGAATTTGAGCACGCTGCAGCTGGCATGCGCCCGCATCGGGCTGGCCTGGCAAGAGGCGAAAATCGTTTCCGTGCATGCGAAGGATGCGGGCGAATGGCAGCGCGGCGCCTTGCCCGGCCATGGCCTGTATGCCCTGGCGCAGGCCGTACGCGCGCACGACCGCCTGCTGGTGCTGACCAGCCCGGACAACACGCCGGCGCGCATCGCCCGCCTGCTGTTGGCCGAGGGCCTGGGCGATGTGTTCCAGATGGCGGTGGCGGAAAATCTGCTGCAGGCAGATGAGTGCGTGCATGCCCAGCTGACGCCGCGGCAGGCGGCTGCCATGGAATTTGCCGCGCTCAACGTGGTGGTGTTGTGGCGCACGCAAGCACGCGCCAACCCGGTGCTGCTGGGGCTGGCTGACCAGGTCTACCAGCAGCGCCAGCCCGACAAGGGCCTGATCACCAAGCAGGAAGTGCGCGCAGTGTCGCTGGCGCGGCTGCAGTTGCGCGCGGACAGCGTTGCCTGGGACATCGGTGCCGGCAGTGGCTCGGTCGGGCTGGAGGCGGCGCGCCTGTGCCGCCAGGGCCATGTCTGCGCCATCGAAAAGAACGAGGCCGACCACGCCATTGCACAGGCCAACCATGCAGCGGCGGGCCTCAGCAACTACAGCCTGTTCCATGGCAAGGCGCCGGAATACCTGGACGGCTGGCCCGATCCGGATGCGGTGTTCATCGGTGGCAGCGGCGGCGAACTGGCCGAGCTGATCCGCCTGGCGCTGCAGCGCCTGCGCCCCGGCGGCCAGCTGGTAATGAACTTCGTCACGCTCGAAAACCTGGCCACGGCCACCGCCACGCTGACCGAACTGCAGGCCGACTGGGACGTGCTGCAGCTGCAAGCCGCGCGCAGCAAGCCGATTCTGCACATGCACCGCATGGCAGCCGAGAATCCGGTGTGTCTGGTGTGTGCGCGCCGGGCAGAGGAGTCGGCATGACGAGGATAGACAAGGTGGGCCGCCTGATCGGCCTCAGCCTGGGCCCCGGCGACCCCGGCCTGATCACGCGCGCCGCCTGGGATGCGCTGCAGCGCCGCGATGCGGTCTGGGTCTATCCCGCGCGCAGCGGCAAGGCGCCGAGCTATGCGCTCGACATCGTCACCCGTGCCGGCGTGCCGCTGCCTGTCGAACATGCGCTGCTGCTGTTTCCGATGACGCACGACGGCGACAAGCTGGCACGCGCCTGGATGAAGGCGGCCCACACCGTGCTGCCGTGGCTGCAGGCCGGCCAGGACGTGCTGTTCCTGGTGGAGGGCGATGCCAGCACCTATGCCACCTTCGGCCATCTGGCGCGCACCGTGCGCCTGCTGGACGAGCGTGTGCACACCCCGGTGGTGGCTGGTGTCAACTCCTTCACCGCCGCCTGTGCCGACGTGGGCGTGCCGTTCTCCGAGCAGGACGATACCGTGGCGATCGTGCCTGCCGCTTATGGCGTGAGCGCGGTCGATCGCCTGCTGCCCGACTTTGACACGCTGGTGCTGATGAAAATCAAGCCGATCCTGGACGATTTGCTGGGTTGGCTGCAGCAGCATGACCTGCTGGCGGGCAGCCATTTCATCGAGCGCGTGGGTGCCGAGGACGAACGCAGCCTGAGCGGCGCCGAGCTGTTGCAGTTGCGCGGCACCAAGGTCAGCTATCTGTCGCTGCTGATCGTGAAGAACCCGCACCGCATACGCGGCGAACGCATCAAGGGCTGCCTCAGGAAGGGCAGCCCGCAACCGGAATCCGAACATGTCTGAAGTGAAACTTTCCGCGCCCGCCGTGGCCGATGAGCAGGTGCGCGTCTGCCTGGTGGCCATCACCAGACACGGCGCTGCACAGGCGCTGCAGCTGGCGCAGCGCTGGCCGGATGGTCTGCCCATGCCGCATATCTGCACCAGCGCCAAATTTGCCCCGGTGTTTGACGGCCTGTCGACCACCGTGCGCGCCTACGATGGTGCGCTCAAGGACGAAATCGGCCCGCTGTTTGCCAATTACGACCAGATCGTGTGCCTGGTTTCGCTGGGCGCAGTGGTGCGCCTGATCGCGCCGCACCTCAAGAGCAAGGACGAAGACCCGGGCATCATCGTGGTGGACGATGCCGGCCAGTACGTGATTCCGGTGCTGTCCGGCCACGTGGGCGGCGCCAACGCCTGGAGCGAGCGTGTGGCTGTTCTGCTCGGCGCCACCCCGGTGCTGACCACGGCGTCGGATGTGGGCCGGACGATTCCGGTCGATATCTTGGGCCGGCACCTGGGCTGGCGTGTCGAGGCGCCCAAGATCAACATCACGCGCGTGTCGGCGCATGTGGTCAACGGTGAACCGATCGCCTTTGTGCAGGAAAGCGGCAGCCGCCACTGGTGGACACGCAGCACGCCGCTGCCGGCCAACGTCGAGCTGCTGTCCGGCTTCGAGCAGGTGCGTCCGGAGCATCACCGGGCCGTGCTGTGGGTGACGCAGCAGCCGCTGGACCAGGCCTTTTGGCAACAGTGGGCCGAGCGCCTGGTGGTGTACCGCCCGCCGCAGGGCCAAGGTGCGGAGGACCGCGCATGACGGCCTGGGCTTTGGGGCTGGGTTGCGACCGCGGCACTCCGGTGGCCACGCTGATGCAGGCGGTGCAGGAAGCGTTGGCGCAGGTGGGCGGCACGCCGGAGCAGGTGCAGGCGGTGGCCAGTATCGATTTGAAGGCCGATGAGGCCGGCCTGCAGCAGTTGGCGCAGCTGTACGGCTGGAGCATCCGTTTTTATCCGGCGCCGGTGCTGGCGCGGGTGCCGGTGCCCAATCCGAGCGAGACCGTGCGCAAGTACACCGGCACGCCCTCGGTGAGCGAGGCGGCCGCCTTGCTGGTGGGCGGCGGTAACACGCCCTTGCCCGCCAGCGCGCTGCGTGTGGAAAAGCACAAGCGCAGGGGCGCTGACGGCCGCAACGCGACGGTATCAGTAGCGTCGCTGGCGCAGGGCGAAGCTGCGGCCGCAGGCGCTGCCAACGACCCCTATTTTGCCGATGCAGCGCGTGACACGCTCTACCGCATCATGGCCGCGCGGCGCGACATGCGCCATTTCACGCCGGGCGCCAGCGTGGCGCCCGATGTGCTGGCGCGCATCGTGCAGGCTGCCTACCTGGGCCCTTCGGTCGGCTTGATGCAGCCCTGGCACCTGATCCGCATCACGCGGCCGCAGCTGCGCGCGGCACTGGCCGAACTGGTCGATGCCGAGCGCCTGAAAACCGGCGAGGCGCTGCAGGCCAGCGATGGCCGGCGCGAGGAATTCCTGGCGCTCAAGGTCGAGGGCCTGCGCGAGTGCGCTGAGCTGCTGGCCGTGGTGCTGCCGCCCGACGATGGCACCGTATTTGGCCGCCGCACCATGCCGCGTGACATGGCGCTGGTCTCGCTGGGCTGCGCCATGCAAAACCTGTGGCTGGCGGCACGTGCCGAGAACCTGGGCCTGGGCTGGGTCTCGCTGTTCGATCCCACGGCTGTAGGTGAACTGCTGCAGCTGCCCGCAGGCGCCAAGGCGCTCGGCCTGCTGTGCCTGGGTCCGGTACCCGCTTTTTACGACCGTCCGATGCTGTCGGCGCTGGGCTGGCGCCAGCCGCGTGCACTGGACGAACTGCTTTCCGAAAACTCCTGGAACACAACGACATGACCGCACCTTTCCCCGCCGCCAACGGCAAGATCATGCTGGTGGGCATCGGCCCCGGCAGTGCCGAACACATGACGGCCCGTGCCCGTGCTGCCATCGCCGAGGCCGACACCATCATCGGCTATGTCACCTACATCAAGCTGGTCGCGGACCTTGTCGAAGGCAAGGAGGTCATCCGCAAGAGCATGACCGAAGAGCTGGACCGCGCCATCGAGGCGCTGGAGCGCGCGCGCCAGGGCAAGAAAGTGGCGCTAGTGTCCTCGGGCGATGCCGGCGTGTACGGCATGGCCGGCCCTACTTTCGAGGTGCTGTTCCAGGCCGGCTGGACTCCGCCGGCGCAGCGCGAGGACGGCAGCTTCGCAGACGGCGTGCAGGTCGAGATCGTGCCGGGCGCGTCGGCCATCAATGCCTGCGCCGCGCTGGTCGGTGCGCCGCTTACGCACGATTTCTGCGCAATTTCGCTGTCGGATCTGCTCACGCCGTGGCCGACCATTGCGCGCCGGCTGGATGCCGTGGCCTATGGCGACTTCGTGGTGGCGCTGTACAACCCCAAGAGCGGCCGCCGCACGCAGCAGATCGTCGAGGCGCAGCGCCTGTTCCTGCGCCACCGCAGCCCCGATACGCCGGTGGCCATCGTCAAATCGGGTTACCGCCGCCGTCAGAATATCGTGTTCACCACGCTGGTGCACATGGCCGACCAGGACATCGGCATGCTGTCTACCGTGCTGATCGGCAACAGCAACACCTTTGTGCGCGATGGCCTGATGGTGACGCCGCGCGGCTATGCCAACAAGTACGAGGTGGACGGCGAGAAGAACACCCGTGCCGGCGAAAAGGCAGGCCGCTCGCTGTCGACCGGCCTGAGCGGCTGGCTGGAGGACCTGCGCATAGCGCACGCCGCAGGCGAGGGCGTGGCCGAACTGGCGCAGCGCTACCGCCTGCCCGAAGACTACATCCGCCTGACGCTGGAGCAGCCCTTGCAGGGCGCACCCGACAAGGAGCAGGAGGAGGCCGAAGCATGAGCGAAACCAGCACCGTGACCAAGCCGAAGATAGGCGGCTACAAGCGCCACCTGCTGATCTGCACCGGCCCGCGCTGCACGCAGGATGGCGCTGCGCAGGCGCTGTTCGACAGTCTGGGCGACAAGTTCAAGGCCGCCGGCATCCATGATGGCGACTTGCGCGTCAAGCGCAGCCGTGTCAGCTGCTTTGCCGCCTGCAAGGGCGGCCCCATCGTGTGCGTGCAGCCGGATGGCACCTGGTACTACAACGTGACCGATGCCAACATGGACCGCATCGTGCAGCAGCATCTGGTGGCTGGCGAAGTGGTGCCGGATCTGGTGTTCCACCAAGGTCCTGGCAGCTGTGAAGGCGACGCAGCATGAGCCGCTGCGTCGCCTTGCTGGTGGCCGCCCCGGCTTCGCGCCAGGGCAAGACCACGCTCACTGCGGCCTTGGCGCGCCTGCATACGCGGGCCGGCCGCCGCGTGCAGGTGTTCAAGTGCGGGCCGGACTTCCTGGACCCGTACTGGCACGAACTGGCCAGCGACCGGCCGGTGTTCCAGCTCGACCTGTGGATCAACGGCGAAGCCGATGTGCGCCAGCGCGTGCAGCGTGCCGCCGACGAGGCGGACCTGATCCTGATCGAAGGAGTCATGGGCCTCTACGACGGTACCCCCAGCGCGGCCGATATCGCCCGCATGCTGGGGATCCCCGTGCTGTGCGTGATCAGCGCCGCCGCCATGGCAGACACCTTTGGCGCCGTGGCATTCGGTTTGCAGCACTACCAGACAGCCCGCCAGGGAGCCTTGCCCTGGGCCGGCGTGCTGGCCAACCATGTGGGCAGTGCCCGCCACGCTGGCATGCTGGCCGCCAGTCTGGCCGAAGGCCAGTTCTGGGGCGCCTTGCCGCGCGATGCCGCCTTCACGCTGCCCGAGCGGCATCTGGGGCTGGTGATGGCGCAGGAAGTGGCCGACGCCACTACACGCCTGGACGCCGTGGCCGACGCATTGGCCGCCACGCCGCTGGGCCAGCTGCCGTGGGTGGCCGATGGCGGCCCCAGCTGGCAGCAGTGGCAAGTTGACCTGCAGGCACAGCCGCCAGAGCCCGTCGCGCCGCTGCTGGCCGGCAAGACTGTGGCGGTGGCGCGCGATGCAGCCTTTTGCTTCATTTACCAGGCTAATCTGGATGCCTTGCGGCAACTGGGGGCGCAGCTGGTGTTTTTTTCGCCGCTGGGCGACGAGCCCTTGCCGGATTGCGACGCCCTGTGGCTGCCCGGTGGTTACCCTGAATTGCACGCTGCGGCCTTGGCGAATGCGCAGCGCAGCCGCGCCGGTGTGGCAGCGCATATTGCGGCCGGCAAGCCGGTCTGGGCCGAATGCGGTGGCATGCTGGCGTTGATGGAGTCGGTGCAGCACAAGGATGGCACGGTGCAGCCCCTGTGGGCCTTGCTGCCAGGGCAGGTGGTGATGCAGCCACGGCTGGCGGCACTGGGCAGCCAGCAGGTCGACCTGGGCTATGGCCACTTGCGCGGCCATACCTTTCACCACTCGCGCACGCACACGCCGCTGGCGCCGGTGGCGCACACCATGCGCCCGGAAAGTGGCGAAACGGTGGAAGCGGTTTACCGTCACGGTAGCGTGCAGGCCAGCTATTTCCATGCCTGGTTTGCCTCGAATCTGGTGGCTGCAGCCGGTCTGTTCGGCTAAACCCGAAGGTCGCACGGCTGACATGGCAAGCCACTACAATTGGTTGCAGCCTGGGCCAGGGTGGCTCGGGGCGGTTCTGTATTGGCACCGGTAACATGAAAATTCTGATCTGTAACGACGACGGCTACCAGGCTACCGGCATCCAGGCCCTGCATGACGCACTGCGCGATGTGGCCGATGTGCAGGTGATCGCCCCGGAGTTCAACAACAGCGCCAAATCCAATGCACTGACGCTGCATTCCCCGCTGTACGTGCAGCGGGCTTCCAATGGTTTCCGTTACATCGATGGCACCCCGGCCGACTGCGTGCATATCGCGCTGACCGGGCTGCTGGACGAGCTGCCCGATCTGGTGGTGTCGGGCATCAACAACGGCGCCAATATGGGTGACGACACTATTTACTCCGGCACCGTGGCAGCCGCCATGGAAGGGTTTCTTTTCGGCGTGCCTGCCATTGCGTTCTCGCAGGTGGAGAAGGGCTGGGCTAACCTCGATGCGGCCGCCCAAGTGGCGCGTAGGCTCGTGCTGGATATGGCGCCGTTCCTGCCTGAACAGCCAGGCAAGACCGCGCCCTGGCTGCTCAACGTGAACATTCCCAATCTGCCGCTGGAGCAGCTCAAGCCCATGCGCCTGTGCCGGCTGGGGCGCCGCCATGCGGCCGAATCGGTCATCACCCAGGTCAGTCCGCGTGGCGAGACCATGTACTGGATCGGTAATGCAGGCGCGGTCAAGGACGCGACAGAAGGAACCGATTTCCACGCCACGGCCGACGGCCATATCTCGGTCACGCCGCTGCAGGTGGACCTGACCAACCACCAGTCGCTGGGGTACTGGGCGCAGGCCTTTGCCATGCAGCGCCCGGAAGGTGTGCGCCAGCCATGAGCCGGCCCACGTTCCCTGCTCGCAACCAGTGGAGCAGCGAGGCACCGCCAGAAACGCCTGCGCCTGCGCGCGGCAGGCCGCGGGTGCCGCCGGGGAGCGGGCCGCTGGTGCCCACACTGCCGCTTGGCACTGTGCCGCAGCCGGTGCTGCGCCGTGCTGCTGTCGCAGAACGCCACATCGTGCCGGTGCAGCAGCCCGGCACGGTGGGGCAGGCCGGGCTGCATGGCGCGGTGGCGATGCGCGAGCGCATGGTGCAGCAACTGCAAGCCGATGGCCTGCAGGATGCACGGGTTGTGCGGGCCATGCTGGCGGTGGAACGCCACTGCTTTGTGGACAGCGCCTTGCTGAACCAGGCCTATCAGGAAATCAGCCTGCCGATCGGCTGGCAGCAAACCATTTCCAAGCCCAGCGTGGTGGCGCGCATGGTCGAGTTGTTGCTGGCCAGCCCGGACATGCATGGCCGCCGTCCGCATGAGCGGCTGGGCCGTGTGCTCGAAATCGGCACCGGCTGCGGCTATCAGGCAGCCGTGCTGAGCCAAGTGGCCAGCGAGGTGTACAGCATCGAGCGTCTCAAGGGCTTGCACGACAAGGCCCGCGACAACCTGCGCCCGTTCCGCATCCCCAACATCCATTTGTTGCTGGGAGACGGCATGGCGGGTTTCCCGTCCGGCGCCCCCTATGCCGGCATCATTGCGGCGGCAGGCGGAGCGGCCATCCCTCAGAGCTGGATCGACCAGCTGGCAGTGGGAGGCCGCATCGTGGCGCCCATGATGACCGGCCCGTCCAGCCAGGTGCTGGTGGTGCTGGATAAGACCGCTCACGGTTTGCAACAAACTGTGCTCGAGCCGGTGTTTTTTGTTCCCTTAAAATCGGGGCTGGCATAACGCAACCCGTTTCCATTGACTCGGGCCATTGCTTGTGCCGGATTTTTTGTGCGCAGGCCATCCATGCCTGCAAGACGAGGACAAGTGCATGATAGTGAAACAAGTCCCGGGCGTGTCGCAGCGCATGTTGCGCCTGGTGGTATGTGCAGCGATGGCAGCCGTGCTGGCAGCCTGCGGCTCTTCGCCGCGTGCCCCGGTCGAAAACCGCTCCATCGGCAGCGCCCCCGTGCCGCGCATTGATCCGGCCACCTTGCCGGGCCATGAGTTCGACGGCAAGCCGGGTTACTACACGGTGCAGCCGGGGGAAACCATTCGCAGCATCTCCCGGGCGCAAGGCCTGGACTGGCGCGACGTCGTGCGTTGGAACAGTCAGTGGGTGCCCAACCCGAACCAGATCGAAGTGGGACAGGTACTGCGTGTCGTGGCGCCTGCCGGCAGCGCGCCGCACGTGGCGGCAGCCCCTGCCACGCCGCGTCCATCCGCCGCTGTCACGCCCGCACCCGCACCGTCAACTGCAGCTGGCACCCAGCCCTCGGCTGCCAATGGCATCAGCCTGAGCTGGCCGACGCAAAGCCGCACCATCGTCACACCTTATGACGAGGTCCGCAGCAAGGGCGTCGGCATCGGGGGCAAGGAGGGCGACCCGATCATGGCTGCGGCCGATGGTTCCGTCATGTATTCCGGCTCCGGCCTGCGTGGCTATGGCAACCTGATCATCCTGAAGCACAGCAACAACTTCCTGACCGTGTATGCGCACAACAGCAAGCTGCTGGTCAAGGAAAACCAGATTGTGAAGCGGGGCCAGACCATTGCCGAAATGGGGCGCACCGACGCCGATCGCGTCAAGCTGCACTTCGAAGTGCGTCGCAATGGCCGCACCGTCAACCCGATGGGGTACCTGCAGCGTTGATCGCTTGCCAGAACTGGCACGCTCCGCTTCTTGCACCCGGGTGCAGGAAGCGGTTTTTGTTTTATAAAAGGAATCGTGATGAACACGAACCAAGCAGCCCCTTCTGAACAGCCTGCCGTGGATGACAAGCTGGCTGAATTGTTACCTCATTTTGGCGAGCGCCCGGCCCATGCGCAGGACGACTGGTTGCTGGTGCACGCCATGGATCTGGACGCACAGGGCGTGGCCCGCCGTGCCGACGGCAAGGTGATCTTCATCGACGGGGCATTACCTTATGAATGGGTGAGCGCCAGCAGCTACCGCAAGAAGAACAACTGGGAGGCGGCCACGCTGACGGAGTTGCACCGCGAATCGTCCCAGCGCGTGACGCCGCCTTGCCCGCATTTCGGTCTGCATGCCGGCGCCTGTGGCGGCTGCAAGATGCAGCATTTGCATCCGGCGGCACAGGTGGCCATGAAGCAGCGTGTGCTGGAAGACAACCTCTGGCACCTGGGCAAGTGCCGCGCCGGGCATCTGCTGCGTCCGATCCACGGGCCGGATTGGGGCTACCGCTGGCGCGCGCGCCTGTCGGTGCGCCATGTGATCAAGAAGGGCCAGGTACTGATCGGCTTTCATGAACGCAAGAGCCGCTACATTGCCGACATGCAAAGCTGCGCCATCCTGCCGCCGCACGTGAGCGACATGCTGCTGCCGCTGCGTGCCCTGATCGCCAGCATGGATGCACGCGACACCTGCCCGCAGATCGAGGTGGCCTGCGGCGACAAGGTGGTGGCGCTGGTGCTGCGCCACCTGGAGCCGCTCAGCCAGGGCGATCTGGATAAGCTGCAAGCCTTTGCCGCCGCGCATCCCAGCGTGCAGTGGTGGTTGCAGCCCAAGGGTCCGGATACCGTGCACTGCATCAGCCCCGACACGCCACAGCTGGACTACAGCCTGCCCGAATTCGGCATCACCATGCCGTTCAAGCCCACCGATTTCACCCAGGTCAATCCGCACATCAACCGCGTGCTGGTGGGGCGTGCCCTGCAATGGCTGGATGTGCAGCAGGACGAGCGCATCATCGACTGGTTCTGCGGGCTGGGCAACTTTACCCTGCCTCTAGCCACGCAGGCGCGCGAGGTGCTGGGCATCGAAGGCAGCGAGGCGCTGGTGGCACGCTCGCGTGAGAATTACGCTGCCAACAATCCCAATGCCCATGGCCGCACGCTGGCGCCCACGCAATTCGTGGCGCGCAACCTGTTCGAGATGACGCCCGAGATGCTGGTGGCCGACGGTGTGGCTGACAAGTGGCTGGTGGACCCGCCGCGCGAAGGCGCCTTTGCGCTGGCCAAGGCGCTGGCCGACATCCATCAGCAACGCCTGGGCCTGGGCGTGGAAGGCGGCTACACGGCTCCGGCCGATTGGCAGCCGCCCCGGCGCATCGTGTACGTGAGCTGCAACCCGGCCACGCTGGCGCGCGATGCCGGGCTGCTGGTGCATCAGGCCGGCTATACGCTCAAGGCAGCCGGCGTAGTCAACATGTTCCCGCACACCGCGCATGTGGAAAGCATGGCGGTGTTCGAGCGCGCTGCAACCGCCTGATGGCGATCCTCCAGCAGGTTCCGCTTATTGCAAATCGTCCAGCATGACCGCGTAGGTTTTGCTGGACGCATCGTACTGGATGCTGTAGCTGGAAGGGTACAGGCCCGCCTTGCTGTAGCTGGCTGGCCGGGGGATGGTCGCCCGGAACGGTGTTTTCGACTGCAGGAAGGACAGCGACGCCATCGGCTCCAGGAAGGCCTGGCGTTTGTCATGGTAGCCGTAGATGAAGGTCGCGGTGAACGGCTGTCCCTTGAATTCGGTCGCTTCGGGGTTGATGGCGTGTACGCCCATGCGTGACACGGCGGTTCCGGGCGGCAGGACGTAGCTGGCGGCCATGAACTGGGGGGCAGGCCTCTGGGCCGGGCTGCCGGATTCGGCAGCGCTCCGGTACCTAGTGTGCATCCGCTCCTTGCTGCTTACCAGGTAGAAGTGAAAGTCAAAGTGCGGCACATCGTACACCTTGGGCGGAGGGTGGCCAGTTGACTCCCAGTTGATGACGACGTGGTCGACCACGGTTTTCGGTCCACTGGTGGGCATGGGTAGCGCGTAAGCAAAACCGCCGGGTACGCTCTTCTTGGCGGCCACCGGCAGGCCGTTGAGCATGTCTTCGGTGAAGACGATGCCGATCGATTGCAACTGGCCATTGGCACCGGTTCGCACCACGGTGTGTGCCTTGCCATTGCCTATGGGGATTGCCTTGCCATCGTAAGTGGTGGATTTGTCCTGTGCCATCAGGGGCGTTGCGGACAGCGTCATCAACAGGATGGCCGGGAGCGCGACACCAGCGCGTGGGCCATGGATTCGCATCGAGAACATACAACTTCCTTCTTGCGCAGGGTCGACAACATATGGCGCGGATGACCCTTGGTCCACGCAGTTGCATCTAATCACTTTATTGTGAAATATGCAACATTTTTGATGCTGCTGCAGGTGCTGCCGCGGGGCTCAGGCGGAATAGAAATGGGGCAGCGCAAGGCACGAAAAAGGGGCCGCAAGGGCCCCTGGGACTGGTTGTGCCACGGAATCGCGGCTGCGCGACGCGGTATCAGTCGCTGCTGCCGCCGATGCCTAAGATCGCCAGCAGGCCCTGGAACACGTTGTAGATGTCCAGGTACAGCACCAGCGTGGCGCTGATGTAGTTGGTTTCACCACCATCCACGATCTGCTTCAGGTCGTACAGCATGTACAGGCTGAACACGCCCACCATCAGGGTGGACAGTGCCAGCATGGCAGCGGTGGAGCCGATGAAGATATTGACGATCAGGCCGAAGAACACCACCAGGGTGCCCACGAACAGCCACTTGCCCATGCCGGACAGGTCACGCTTGATGACGGACGACAGGGCTGCCATGACAAGGAACACGCCTGCGGTACCGGCAAAGGCGCTCATCACCACCTGGGTGCCGTTGTTCATGCCCAGCACGATGGCCAGCATGCGCGACAGCATCAGGCCCATGAAGAAGGTGAAGCCCAGCAGCACCGGCACACCGGCGGCCGAGTTCTTGGTGCGTTCGATGGCATACATGAAACCGAAGGCACCGGCCAGGAACACGATCATGCCCAAGCCGCCGCCCAAGCTGCGGGTAATGCCGGTGGCCAGACCCAGCCAGGCGCCCAGCACGGTCGGTACCATGCTCAGTGCCAGCAGCAGATAGGTGTTGCGCAGCACCTTGTTGCGTTGTGCCGGTGTGGTGACCGGGATGCTGCGGCCCCAGCCCATGCCGGGGTTGTTGGAAACTTGGAAACGATTGCTCATGGTGGTCAGAACTCCAGGGTTGGGTGGTGGCCAGATGCGTCTGCTACATGCAAACAACTGGACCCCATTATCCTATATATGGATTTTTTTGTATTTTCAAGGCTTAACGCAACCCGGTAGACCGACTGGTGCCGCCGGGTCCTTGTACGCGGGTAGTTCCAAAGCCTACATCTGCGGTGCCATACATTTGCACGCCGCTGCCGGAGCTGCCACTGATGCCGATGCTGCTGCCGTTGCCCAGGCCGGGCTCATAGCCTTCCAGGCCAGGTGCGCGCGTGCCCATGGAAGAACACGCGCCCACCGCCAGCAGGGTGGAGGCGGCAGACAGGATAAGGGCGGTACGGCGAAGGGAATGGATAGTGCGTTTCATAAATGCAGAATTTCCTAGAGCTAAAAGGGTACCGCATGCACGCTGTCACTGTCCGGCCGCCATCGCGCCCAATCGTGACGATTGGTAAGACAACAGTGTTTACTTGCTCAAGGTCAGCTTGCCTTGGCGCGTTGGTTGCGGGCGGTAGTGGTAGTGCAGGCATTGGGCTGGCTACGTCACGAGGCCGACTTGCCCCAGTCGGCACGGTAGACAGCTGCCAGCGTTCGCACCGTGGGATCGTAACTTGGGTTGCGGCCTCGCAGGGGGATGACTGGCAAGACAGTGATGTTAGCGCAGCACGCGCAACAGGCGCAGGACC
Source organism: uncultured Allobrachymonas sp. (assembly GCA_964413485.1). Lineage (GTDB taxonomy): Bacteria > Pseudomonadota > Gammaproteobacteria > Burkholderiales > Burkholderiaceae_C > Brachymonas. The sequence continues at coordinate 24,726 of CAYPRU010000006.1, forward strand.
TGTTCGAAGCGCTCACCATACGGTGGACGCAGCCACTGCGTGCCGCTCAGGCGCGCTTGGTGAAAAATCGGTTTTTCGTGGCTGAAGGTGCGGAAGCCCCATTCACCGCGGTAGTGGCCCATGCCACTGGCGCCCACGCCGCCGAATGGCTGGCCGAGCTGGGCAAAGTGCTGCAGGCAATCGTTGATGGTAACGCCACCCGCCAGCGTGGAGTGCAGCATCTTGTCGCGGGCCTGTGCATCCTCTCCGAACCAGTACAGTGCCAGCGGATGCGTGCCTTGGCGAATCACCTCCAGAGCCTGTTCGGTGTTGTCATAGATGACCACCGGCAGGATGGGTCCGAAAATTTCATCCTGCATCAGCTGCATGTCGGGGCGCGGCTGCAGCACCAGACAAGGCGCCAGCTTGCGCTGCGCGGGGTCGGTGTCGCCCAGTGCAATGATCTGTGCGCCGCCTTGGTGCGCCTGTTCCAGCATGCCGACCAGACGGCCAAAATGGTTCTGGTGAATGATGCTGGTGTAATCCGGGTTGTCGCTGATAGAGGGGTAGAGTGTGCGTACGGCCTGAGAGTAGGCCTCGACAAAAGCATCGTGCTGGCTGCGGTGCACCAGCACGTAGTCGGGGGCAATGCAGGTCTGCCCGGCGTTGAGCAGCTTGCCGGCAGCAATGCGCTGCGCGCTCAAGGTCATGTTGGCCGACAGGTCGATCAGCGCGGGTGATTTGCCGCCCAGTTCCAGCGTGACTGGCGTGAGATTGCGCGCCGCGGCCTGTGCCACCTGCCGCCCTGCTGCGGTGGAACCGGTAAACAGCAGATGATCGAAAGGCATTTGCACGAATGCCTTGCCGATCTCTGCATCGCCCAGCACCACGGCCAGCTCGTTGGCGCCAAAGTAGCGCGCCGCGGCCTGCTGCAGTTCGGCGCCAAAGTTGGGCGAAAACTCCGATGGCTTGATCATGACACGGTTGCCGGCAGCCAGCGCCCCTATGGCGGGCCCGATCGAGAGCTGCAACGGGTAGTTCCAGGGAGCCACCACCCCTACCACGCCCAGTGGCTGGCGCAGCAGGCGGTTGTGCGCGGGCCGAAAGCTGATGGCTGTGGCTACCCGGCGCGGTCGCATCCAGCGCCTGAGCTTGCGGCGTGTGTAGTGCAGTTCCAGATCTAGCACCACCTGCTCGGCCAGCCGGGTTTCATGCCGGCTGCGATGACCGTAGTCTGCGGCAATGGCATCGGCAAACTGCTGCTGGTGCTGCTCCAGCATGCGCTGCAGGCGATCCAGCCGGTCGAGCCGTTGCAGCAGCGTGGGATAGGGCTGGGTATGAAAAGCCTGCTGTTGCTGCTGCAACAGCTGTTGCAGTTCGTTGGCACTGGCGGTGCTGCCGGTGCCGGCTGTGAGGGAGAAAGCAGTATCGAACAGTGGATGGAAAACAGTCATGGGGCTAGTTTACGCAGCATGCATGACAAAGCCGTTCCTACAAGGTGAAGGGGGTGTTCGCTTTTGTAAGCGGGTATTACATCCTGACTCACACTCCGAGCCATGCGCTGCCGTGCCCGGCATTGGCCAGCATGACCTCGTTGACGCCGCGCCCCAGGGCGTCGGACAGCGCCTGCGCGGCCAGTTCCGGCCGGTTGTTGCGTTCGCTGAGGTGGGCCGCCAAAACATGGCCCAGCGACGCATGGTTGAGCAAGCGGGCCAGTGCCGCGGAGGCGCCGTTGCTGAGGTGGCCGAAATCACCCGCCACGCGTGCTTTCAGGAACGGCGGATAGCGCGAGGCTGCGAGCATGGATGGGTCGTGGTTGGCTTCGAGCAGCAGGGCGTGGCAGTGCTGCAGCATGCTCGCCACATGGGGGCTGGCATGGCCCAGATCGGTGGCAATGCCGAGCCGGCGGTTGCCGTCGCTGCACAGCAGCTGCAGCGGTTCGCGCGCATCGTGCGGCACGGTAAAGGGCAGCACCTGCATGGCGCCCAGATCCAGCGCGTCTCCGTCACGGGCAAACTGCACCAGATCGTCCAGAACCTCTGGGCAGCCGATGGCAGCATGGGTGCCGCGGCTCATCCAGACCGGGATGCGATGGCGCGGCGCGAACACCGGGGCACAGCCGATGTGGTCACTGTGCTCGTGCGTGATGAAGATGGCGCTGAGCTGCGCCGGTTCCACGCCGGCCTGCTGCAGGCGCAACGTCAACTGCCGTGGCGACATGCCACAGTCGATCAACAGATAAGCGGCCTGGGTGCCGCTGCGGGCCTCTACCAGAGTGGCATTGCCCGCACTGCCGCTGCCCAGGCTTTTGAACCTCAGAGCCAATTCAGTGGCGTTTCAGATCCTCGGCCAGCAGATTCAGGATGCGGTTGGCATCGCTGGCCGGAGCAGCTTGGCCCTGGGCATCCACTACGCGCACCACCGTATCGGTACCCTGCTGCTGCAGGAGGACACGGTATTGCACCGGCTTGGCTTCAGGCGTCTTGCTGCCGAACAGGCGGCCGAAGAAACCAGGCTGTTTGGCATCGCCAGCGGTAGGGGTCACGTAGCGCAGCTGGTAGATACCGGCCGTGCGATCGCGGTCTTCCACGGTAAAGCCGCTGCGGTCGAGCGACAGGCCGACGCGTTGCCAGGTGCTGTCAAAGCTGCCGGGCAGCGTCAGCGTGCCGTTGGTGGCCTGCAGTGCGGGAGCCTGCTGCTGGCCGGCAGCGGCAGCAACCGGTGCGGCGCTGCCGGCGGACTTGGCCAGCGCGTCGGCGCGTTCCTGCGGGACACCCAGCGCCACCATCATGCGGCGCATCATTTCGCTTTCCAGGCCCGGATCGTTGGGACGGTCGACCCAGGTGCTGCTTTCCTTGTCGCGGCCGGTCAGGACTTCCTTCATGCCACGGTGCGTGATGTAGATATTGGTACCGCCGCTGCTGTTGCGCTCGATGCGGGTGCGGAAGCGGTCCAGTTCGCCGGTGGAATACAGCGAGTCGAGCGCCTTGCCCAGCACGCGGCGCAGGCCGTCCATCGGAATGTTGGCGCGGTTTTCGGCCCAGTCGGTTTCCATCACGCCGACGCGGCGGTCGTTGGTGGACAGCACAAAGCCGTTGTCTTCCCAGAAGGCGCGTACGGGTTCCCAAACCTGTTGCGGAGCGCGCGAGACCACCAGCCAGTGCTGATTGCCTTCGGTGTGGATGCGCACATCGCCGGCCTGATCAATGGCGGTGGCGGCAGGTTCGCCCTTGCTGGCCTGGCGTTGTGCCTGGTAGGCACTGGCACTGGTGCTGGCCGGCATGTTGTAGCGGCTCTCGGAGCTGATGCGGGTCAGGTCAGGAGGCACTTCCAGCGCGTTGGCGCGCTGCGCCGACTTGTAGTCGATGCCACCACCACTGCCCACAAAGGGTGAGCACGCAGCCAGGCTGGCGGCCGCCATGGCTGCCAGGGACAATTTCAGCAATGTCTTCACAGGGTTTCCTTCGTCCGTCATTCGGATCAGAGCAGGCCGGAGGCCTGCAGGGCGCTTTCCAGCACGGTATGGTTGGCGGGGGACAGCGGAGTCAGCGGCAGGCGCAAGGTACCGCCACACAGGCCCATGCGTTCCATGGCCCACTTCACCGGAATCGGGTTGGGTTCAACAAACAGGTACTTGTGCAGCGGCATCAGCTGCAGCTGGATGCGCATGGCCAGGTCGCGATCACCCGCCATCGCTGCCACGCACAGTTCGTGCATCTGGCGCGGAGCCACGTTGGCCGTGACGCTGATATTGCCCTGGCCGCCGCACAACATCAGTGCCACGGCAGTGGGGTCGTCGCCGGAAAACACGGAAAAGCCCTTGGGGACGTCGCGGATCAGCCACTGGGCGCGGGCGATGTCGCCGGTGGCTTCCTTGATGCCCACGATGCCGGGGATCTGCGTCAGGCGCAGCACGGTATCGTGTTGCAGGTCGGCTGCGGCGCGGCCGGGTACGTTGTACAGGATCATGGGCAGGTCGCCCACGGCTTCGGCAATGGCCTTGAAATGCTGGTACTGGCCTTCCTGCGTGGGGCGGTTGTAGTAGGGCACCACCTGCAGCTGGCTGTTGGCGCCGACGCGGTGTGCCGCCTTGGCCAGTTCGATGGCTTCGGCCGTGGAGTTGGCGCCACAGCCGGCCATGACGGACACACGGCCGGCGGCCTGCTCGACGGTCACACGGATGATCTCGATATGCTCTTCGACATTGACCGTGGGGGATTCGCCGGTGGTGCCGACTACGCCGAGACAGTCGGTGCCTTGCTCGATGTGCCAGTCCACCAGTTTGCGCAGGGTCGGGTAATCGACCTGGCCGTCAGGCAGGAAGGGGGTCACGAGCGCAACAATGCTTCCGGTTGGGATGGTCATGAAAGACTCTTTTCTGGATCGGTTCTGAACTGTGGGGCTGGCCGGCCATGCAGCGGCATCACCTGGCACCCGATTGTAATCTTGCGATGTTGCCATATTTTTACCCTGTCGTGGAAGTCCCCCTGATTTGCCAGCGTTACGGTCGGTATCTCTGCGCGTCTCAGGGCGCCAGCCCGAAACAGGCCCAGACCAGCTGGTTGACCGCCAGCATGAAATCGGGCCGGGTGTACAGCAGCAGGGTGGCCAGCAGCACGACCAGCGCCAGTGCGCCCCATGCCAATTTGACGGGAGTGTGCGGCGAGGTCTTCATGCGGCGGCTCCGGCCGGCTGGCGTACGATGGCGTGTTCGCGGATCGGCAGGTTGACGGCAGCGGCCAGCACGCCCAGCACAATCGCCATGTACCAGACGATTTCATAGCTGCCGGTACGGTCGTACAGCACGCCGCCCAGCCATACGCCCATGAAGGAGCCGATCTGGTGGCTGAAGAACGCGAAACCGCCCAGCATCGACAGGTGCGACACGCCGAAAATGTGGGCCACCATGGCGTTGGTGGGCGGCACGGTGGACAGCCACAGGAAGCCGATCACAGCCGAGAACAGGTAAACGCTGGTGGGCGTGAGCGGCACTGACAGGAACACGATGATGGCTACGGAGCGTGCCAGGTAGATGCTGGCCAGAATGTACTTCTTGGTGATTTTCTGGCCCAGCGCACCGGTAAGATAGCTGCCGAATACATTGAACAATCCGATCAGCGCCAGCGAATAGCTGGCCACCTGCGGCGCAAAGCCATGGTCGCGCAGGTAGCTGGGCATGTGCACGCCGATGAACACCACCTGGAATCCGCACACAAAGTAACCCGCCGTCAGCAGCTGGAAGCTGGGATAGCGCAGCGCTTCCGCCAGCGCTTCCAGGATGGTTTGATCGCGGCGTGCCGGGCCGTTGCCGTGAAAACCCGGCTCGTGCAGGCCCAGCGCCAGCGGGATGATCAGCAGCGTGGCCAGGCTGAGAATCAGCAGCGCAGTTTGCCAGCCGGTGTCGGCAATCAGCCAGCCTTCCAGGGGCAACATCAGGAATTGTCCGAACGAGCCGGCCGCTGCGGCAATGCCCATGGCGAGCGAACGCTGATCCGGCGCGATGTTGCGGCCGATCACGCCGTAGATGACGGCATAGGTGGTGCCTGCCTGCGCCATGCCGATCAGCATGCCGCAGGTGAGCGCCAACATGGTGGGACTGGCCGAGTAGGCCATGCCCAGCATGCCGGCACAATACAGCAGTGCGCCGCCCATCAGCACTTTGACGGCGCCAAAGCGGTCTGCCAGCATGCCCGCGAAAATGCCGGCAAAGCCCCACATCAGGTTCTGCACCGCCATGGCCAGCGAGAAATGTTCACGCGTCCAGCCGTTGGCCGTGGTCATCGGCTGCAACCACAGGCCGAAACCGTGCCGCACCCCCATGGACAGCGTCACGATCAGGGCTCCGCACAGCAGGATTTGCGTCATGGAAAGCGGGCGGTGAGCTGGAGTGGCAGGGTGCATGGTGGGGCAGATGGGACCAAGGGAAACAGGTTCAGCCGGATGGTAGCAGCAACACGCTCAGGCTGCTTGCGGACTCTGCGCAGGGTGTGGCGTGAAGGAGAAAAGACTGTAAAAAACCACAGTCCTGTTGCATTGCACCACGTAAAATAAAAAGATGGCCATTGATACATCCAGCACCACTTATTCCGAAAGCTCCATTCGCGTCCTCAAAGGGCTGGAGCCGGTTCGTCAGCGTCCCGGCATGTATACGCGCACCGATACGCCGCTGCATATCGTTCAGGAGGTGATCGACAACGCGGCCGACGAAGCCCTGGCCGGTTTCGGCAAGAAGATCAAGGTCATCCTGCATGAAGACGGTTCGGTCACGGTCGAAGACGATGGCCGTGGCATTCCGTTTGGCATGCACCCCGAAGAAGGCGCGTCGGTGCTCGAACTGGTGTACACGCGCCTGCATGCCGGGGGCAAGTTCGACAAGGGGAAGGGCGGAGCCTACAGTTTTTCCGGCGGCCTGCATGGTGTGGGGGTCAGCGTTACCAATGCCCTGTCCGAGCGCATGGAGGTGACCAGCTACCGCGATGGGCAGGTGGCGCAGATAGTGTTTGCACAAGGCGAGGTGCTGCAGCCGCTGCAGGTGCGCCAGGCCGGGCCGGGCGACCGCAGGCAGGGCACCACCGTGCGTGCCTGGCCCGAAGCCCGCTACTTCGAAAACAGCCAGCTGCCCTGGGGTGACCTGGTGCATCTGCTGCGCAGCAAGGCGGTGCTGATGGCCGGTACCGGCGTCTGGCTCACCAACGAAAAAACCAGGGAACAGCTGCAGTGGCAGTACAAGGGCGGTTTGCGCGACTACCTGATGCAGGAGCTGCCGGCCGATGCGCTGATTCCGCTGTTCGAGGGTGAACAATATGCCGATGGCAGTGAGGTCTATGCCGATGGCGAGGGCGCAGCCTGGTGCGTGGCTTTCACCGAAGACGGCGCGCCGGTGCGCGAAAGCTACGTCAACCTGATTCCGACTCCATCCGGCGGCACCCATGACAGCGGCCTGCGCGAGGGCCTGTTCCAGGCGGTCAAGAGCTTCATCGAGCTGCATGCCCTGCTGCCCAAGGGGGTCAAGCTGATGCCCGAGGACGTCTTTGCCCGCGCCAGCTTCGTACTCAGCGCCAAGGTGCTTGATCCGCAGTTCCAGGGGCAGATCAAGGAAAAACTCAATTCGCGCGATGCGCTCAAGCTGGTCTCGGGTTTTGTGCGGCCGGCGTTCGAGCTCTGGCTCAACGAGCACGTGGAGCATGGCAAGAAGCTGGCCGAGCTGGTGATCAAGGCAGCGCAGTCGCGCCAGCGCGCCGGCCAGAAGGTCGAAAAACGCAAGGGCAGTGGCGTGGCCGTTCTGCCAGGTAAGCTCACCGATTGCGAAAGCCGTGATCTGGCCCACAACGAGATGTTCCTGGTGGAGGGCGACAGCGCCGGCGGCAGTGCCAAGATGGGGCGTAACAAGGAAACCCAGGCGGTGCTGCCACTGCGCGGCAAGGTGCTCAACACCTGGGAGGTCGAGCGCGATCGCCTGTTTGCCAACACCGAAATCCACGACATTTCCGTGGCGGTGGGTGTGGATCCGCACGGTCCCGACGACCATCCCGATCTGTCCGGCCTGCGTTATGGCAAGATCTGCATCCTGAGCGATGCCGACGTGGATGGCTCGCATATCCAGGTGTTATTGCTTACACTGTTCTTCCGGCACTTTCCCCGCCTGATCGATGCCGGGCATGTGTACGTGGCGCAGCCGCCGCTGTTTCGGGTGGATGCGCCCGCGCGGGGCAAGAAACCCGCCTCCAAACACTACGCACTCGACGACGCCGAGTTGCAGGCCATTCTCGAAAAACTGCGCAAGGATGGCATCGCCGAGGGCAAGTGGACCATCTCGCGCTTCAAGGGTTTGGGCGAGATGAGCGCCGAACAGCTGTGGGAAACCACGCTCAACCCCGATACGCGCAGATTGTTGCAAGTGCACCTGGGAACTCTGGACCGGCTGCAGACTCAGGCATGCATGACCCGCCTGATGGGACGCGGAGAGGCCGCGGCACGGCGTGAATTGATGGAATTGCATGGCGACGCCATGGAACTGGATATCTGATGGCCTACAAGTTTTTCCGCTATGCGGGCTGGTTGCTGGCAGCAGCCGGCAGTGTCCTGCCGCTGGCCGCCCAGGCCGATGTGTGGGGGTTTGTCGACAGTGACGGCATGACGCACTTTGCCGACCGCAAAGTGGACGAGCGCTACCAGCTCTACTTCAAGACCGATAACGTCAGCCGGTTCAATCCGCGCCAGGTGGCGACCCTGAGCCGCGGCTTCAACAGTGTTGGGTCTGGCCGTGCGCTGGCCTACAACCCGGCTGCCGATGCCGCCGCCGGCACCAAGGCCAACCGACTGGTGGCCCTGATCCACCAATCCAGATCGTACAAGGCAGTCAGCCGGCACATGGAGCGCGAGGCATCGCGCAATGGGCTGGATCACGAGCTGGTCCAGGCCATCATCGCGGCCGAATCCGGCTTCAACAGCATGGCCGTGTCCAATGCCGGCGCCGTCGGCCTGATGCAGATCATGCCGGCCACCGCGCGCGACATGGGCCTGCAGTCCGATGCCAATCTGTCGGTCGAGCAAAAGCTGACCGATCCGGCGCTCAACATCCGTCTGGGCACACGCTACATGAAGTACCTGGTCAACAAGTTCCCGGGCCGGCTGGATCTGGCCGTGGCTGCATATAACGCCGGCCATGGAGCCGTGCAGCGCGCCGGCAATGCCGTTCCCCGTTTTGCCGAAACGCAAAACTACGTGCGCACGGTGCTGTCCATTTACCAGACGCTCAAGCCTGGCGCTGCCGTTGCGTATGCGGGCGCGGCGCCGATTCCGCTAGCCAGGATGCCGCGCCAGGGCCGCGTCAACAAGAGCTTTGCAGCCGGCAATGCCACCGGCGCCCGCGTCGCAGCGACACAGGCCACCCCCGTGGTGCTGAAAATGTCCAATTCGCATGCGGCCCACGCTGCTGAGGATGCTGCAGACCCTGCCGGGCCTGCCACTGCCCTGGATGTGGTGGCCGCCAAGGTGAACCGTGCGGAGACCCTGCCTGCTCCGGTGGCCGTTACCGCCCTGAGCGACGATGTCGTTCTCAGGGATCCGAGCGACAAGCCTGTCGCACGCTGATTTTTTTCGTTCATGGATATTCCCGAATTTTCCGATATGCCACCGGGTGACCAGCAGGACGCCACTCCCAACCTGGCCGATTACGCACAACGTGCCTATCTTGAATACGCCCTCAGCGTGGTCAAGGGCCGCGCCTTGCCCGATGTGTGCGACGGGCAAAAGCCGGTGCAGCGCCGCATCCTGTACGCCATGGACCGCATGGGCCTGTCCTTTGGCGGTAGCAACGGTGTGGCTGGCGCCAGGCCGGTCAAGAGTGCGCGCGTGGTGGGGGACGTGCTGGGCCGCTTCCACCCGCACAGCGATCAGGCTGCCTACGATGCACTGGTGCGCATGGCGCAAGACTTTTCGCAGCGCTACCCGCTGATCGATGGCCAGGGCAACTTCGGCAGCCGCGATGGCGACGGCGCCGCAGCCATGCGCTACACCGAGGCGCGGCTGGCGCGCATCGCAACTTTGCTGCTGGACGAGATCGACCAGGGCACGGTGGATTTTGTGCCCAATTACGATGGCTCCACGCAGGAGCCGTTGCAACTGCCGGCGCGCTTGCCCTTCGCGCTGCTCAATGGCGCCAGCGGCATTGCCGTGGGGCTGGCCACTGAAATTCCCAGCCACAACCTGCATGAAGTCGCCGATGCCTGTGTGGCCTTGGTCAAGAACCCGCTGCTGTCCGAAGAAGAATTGCTGGCGATCCTGCCGGGGCCGGATTTTCCGGGGGGCGGCCAGCTCATCAGCAGCGAGGCCGACATTGCCGATGCCTACCGCACCGGCCGGGGCAGCCTGAAGGTGCGCGCGCTCTGGACCATCGAGGACCTGGCGCGCGGCCAGTGGCAGCTGGTCGTGCAGGAATTGCCGCCAGGCACCAGTTCGCAAAAGGTGCTGGAAGACATCGAGGAGCTGACCAACCCCAAGGTCAAGTCCGGCAAGAAGGCGCTGACGCAAGATCAGCTGCAGCTCAAGGCCAGCGTGCTGGCCGTGCTGGACGGCGTGCGCGACGAATCCAACAAGGATGCGCCGGTGCGCATCGTGGTCGAACCCAAGAGCCGCACTGTCAGCCAGCAGGATCTGATCACCACCTTGCTGGCATACACCAGTCTGGAGATTTCGGCTCCGATCAACCTGACTTCGGTTGGGTTGGATGGCCGGCCCACGCAGAAATCGCTGCGCCAGATGCTGCAGGAGTGGATCAGTTTCCGCCAGACCACCATCACCCGCCGCAGCCAGCACCGGCTGGGCAAGGTGCTGGACCGCATCCACATCCTCGAAGGGCGGCAGCTGGTGCTGCTCAACATCGACGTGGTGATTGCCATCATTCGCGAAAGCGACGAGCCCAAGGCCGCGCTGATGGCGCGTTTCGCCCTGAGTGAACGCCAGGCCGATGATATCCTGGACATCCGCTTGCGCCAATTGGCACGGCTGGAAGCGATCAAGATCGAACAGGAACTGTCCGAGCTGCGTGCCGAGCAGGAAAAACTCGAAGAAATTTTGGGCAGCCCGGCCAGCCTACGCCGCCTGATGATCAAGGAGATCGAAGCTGATGCCAAACAGTTTGGCGACGAACGCCGCACCCTGATTCAGGCCGAGAAGAAAGCCGTGGCCGAAGTACGCGTGGTGGACGAGCCGGTCACGGTGGTCATCAGCGAAAAAGGCTGGGTACGCGCACGCACCGGCCATGGCCATGATCCGGCTGGCTTTGCCTTCAAGGCCGGCGACGGCCTGTACGGCACTTTCGAGTGCCGCACCGTGGACACCTTGCTCGCCTTTGGCAACCATGGCCGCGTCTACAGCGTACCGGTGGCCAGTCTGCCTGGCGCGCGCGGCGACGGCCAGCCGGTGCTCACCCTGATCGATCTGGAGCCGGGCACGCACTTGCTGCACTATTTTGCCGGTCCGGCGCAGGCGCAACTGCTGTTGAGCGCTAGCGGCGGTTATGGCTTCCTGGCCACGGTCGAGCAGATGGTGTCACGGCAGCGTGGCGGCAAGGCCTTCATCACCTGCAACGAGGGCGAAACCGTGTGCGCGCCTTCACTGGTGCAGGGTGACAGCAGCAGCCAGCCGGTGCAGCCGGCCACGCATGTGGCCTGTGCCAGCGCTGGTGGCCGTTTACTGACCTTTGCCGTGGACGAGTTGCGGCAAATGCCCAAGGGCGGGCGCGGCCTGATGCTGATGAGCCTGGAAGAGCAGGACACCCTGGTGGGCGCGGCTGCCTATGTGCGCAGCATCCGCGTGACGGGCACCGGGCGTGGCGGCAAGCCGCGCGAAGAGATGCTCGAAATCCGCAGCTTGAACAATGCGGCAGGCCCACGGGGACGCAAGGGCAAACCGGCCAGCTGGACTTTCAAGGTGCAGCGCATCGATCGCGTCGAATAAGGCCGCATCGGCGGCACACAGTATCATCGCGGCATGTCGAAAACTCTCGTTCTTACACTGGCCGATCTGCTGTTCAGCCAGGGCTTTGGCACCCGCCGCGTTTGCGCCGGCCTGGTGCAGCAAGGCCTGGTGCAGCTTGATGGCCAGACGATTACCGATGCCAGCCATCTGGTTGAGCCGCGCGAGGGCATGCCATATGAGGTGCAAGGCCAGCCGTGGCAATACCATGCGCAGGCCTATATCGTGCTGCACAAGCCGACCGGCACCGAATGTTCGCAAAAGCCGTCGGCCTGGCCCAGCGTATATACGCTGTTGCCGGGGCCATTGCGGCAACGCCCGCAAAAAGGGGCGGTGCAAGGCGTGCAGGCGGTAGGTCGGCTCGATCAGGACACCACCGGCCTGCTGGTGCTGACCGATGATGGCAAGCTGATTCACCGCATGGCTTCTCCGCGCTACCATGTGCCCAAGGTCTACCAGGTCACCTGCAAGCACTCGGTAGATGCGCGCCAGGTGCAGCGTCTGCTGGACGGCGTGGTGCTGGACGATGACCCCAAGCCGGTACATGCCGTGGCATGCACCGTGACAGGTGAATACACGCTGGACCTCACCCTGGGCGAAGGCAAATACCACCAGGTCAAGCGGATGCTGGCCGCCGTGGGCAATCGCGTGGAAGCATTGCATCGCAGCCGGATCGGCGGCTATGCGCTGCCGACCGACCTGGCGCCGGGCCAGTGGTGCTGGCTCAGCCCGGAAGATGTGGCCAGCCTGCAACAGCGTCAACCCTGAACACAATGCTGGTGCCCCGGGTCCATCGCTGCGGCAGTGGCTGCGGGTGCGCTACACTGCCGCCATGAAAATCATGTTGGAAGCCTTCTGGCGCGCACTGGTTTATTGCCTGCATCCGCGCGTCATCATGTTGTCCCTGTTGCCCCTGGCGCTGATGGTGGCTGCCGGGCTGGCGTTCGGACAGTGGGGTTGGTGGCCGGCGGTTGATACGGTGCAACGCTTGCTGGAAGGTACCACGGTGCAAACCGTGCTTTTCCAGCTGTTCGACTGGGTTCAGCTGCCGCAGCTCAAGGCAGTGGTGCCATCGCTGGTGGTGGTCATGGCGATCACGCCGCTGATCGTAATCATCTCGTTGCTGGTCGTATCCCTTTTCATGACCCCGGCGCTGGTTCGCATGGTCGAGCAGCGCCGCTTTCCGCGCCTGGAGCGCAAGCACGGTGCCGGCTTCGTCGGCAGCGTGTTCTGGGCCCTGGGGCACACCGTGCTGGCGCTGCTGCTGTTGCTGCTGAGCCTTCCGTTCTGGCTGATTCCGCCGCTGGTGTTGGTGGTGCCGCCGCTGATCTGGGGCTGGCTCAGCTATCGCCTGATGAGTTTCGACGCCTGGGCCGAGCACGCCAGCAAGGCCGAACGGCGTCAGCTGATGCAGCAGTACCGGCTGGAGCTGCTGGCCATGGGCATCATTACCGGACTGATGGGCGCCGCGCCCAGTGTGGTGTGGGCTTCCACGGCCTTGTTCATTGCCGCCTTCGTGGTGCTGATTCCGGTGGCGATCTGGATCTATGCGTTGGTGTTTGCATTCTCGTCGCTGTGGTTCAGCCATTTTTGCCTGCATGCGCTGCAGCAGCTGCGTGCCGGGCAGGCCGCCAGCCAGCGCCCGGCGCCTGGCGCTACCATGGATGTGACTGCGCGTGACATCACGCCCAAGCCTTTGCCATTTCCCCCATCAAGGAATTGAAATGAGTGCTACTTCCGCCTTGCCTTATGGCATCCAGGCACCCCTGCCGCATGCGCAGATGCCGCGTTTCGGATTGATTCTGGTAGGCGACGAACTGTTGTCCGGTCGCCGCACTGACAAGCACGTGCCCAAGACCATCGAGCTGCTCGAGGCGCGCGGGCTGAGTTTGTCCTATGTGCACATGGTGGGGGATGAACGCGCCGACATCGCCGCGCAGCTGCGACAGGCTTTTGCCAGTGGCGATGTAGTGTTTTCGTGCGGCGGCATCGGCGCCACGCCGGACGACCAAACGCGCCAGGCCGCCGCCGAAGCACTGGGTGAGGAACTGGTACTGCACCCAGTAGGGGCTGAATTGATCACCGAGCGTTTTCGCGAGCTCGCCGCGCAGAAGGGTGAGCCCTTCGATCCGCAGCGTGCCGAGCATAGCAAGCGCCTGAACATGGCGGTGTTTCCTGCCAGTGCGCAGATCGTGCCCAATCCTTACAACCGCATTGCCGGTTTTTCGTGCGGACACGTGCATTTCTACCCCGGCTTCCCGGCCATGGCCTGGCCGATGATGGAGTGGACGCTGGACAGCTATTACTCGCGCTGGTTCGGCAAGCGCCAGTGGGCCGAGAACGCCGTGGTTGTCAAGGGCGGCATCGAAGCCAAACTCACGCCGCTGATGGAGCAGATCGAGGCGCACTATACCGCCGTGAAGGTATTCAGCCTGCCTACGCTGCAGCATCCGGAATACGGACCGCATATCGACTTGGGCGTGAAGGGCGATCCGCACCAGGTGAAGCAGGCATTTGTCGAACTGCTGGCCGGCTTGAACGCACTGCAGTGCGCACTGGGCCCGATCCAGCACCCGGAACAGTTGTGATGCACCAACGATGTGCACACCCATGGAGTGTGCACCACAATGGATTCTTCGCACGCGGCAGGTGCACTCAAAGCGCAGCCGGTGCACAATATTCATTGTGGCGATGTTCTGTTGCAGGTGTAGGCAGTGCATTCAAAAAGCAAGCATGAAAGTTGGCACGCTTCATGCTTGTATTACGGGCAACGGGTTGGCCTGATGGGCAGGCCGCCTACCGTTTCAATGTGCAAACCCTCTTGAGGAGAGACAGATGGCAAAAACCGTCGCAGACGTGATGAAAATGGTGCAGGAAAACGAAGTCAAATTCGTCGACTTCCGTTTCAGCGATACGCGTGGCAAACAGCAGCACGTCACGGTGCCCGTTTCGCACTTTGACGAAGACAAATTCAGCGAAGGCCATGCTTTTGACGGTTCGTCCATGGCTGGCTGGAAAGGCATCGAAGCTTCCGACATGCTGCTGATGCCCGATCCCAACACCGCCAACATCGATCCCTTCTTTGAAGAAACCACGCTGATCATGAACTGCGACGTGCTGGAGCCGGGTGACGGCAAGGCCTACGATCGCGATCCGCGTTCCATCGCCAAGCGCGCCGAAGCCTACCTGAAAGCTTCTGGCATCGGTGACACCGCCTTCTTTGGCCCGGAACCCGAATTCTTCATTTTCGACAACGTGCGCTGGAGCACCGAACCCGGCCACAGCTTCTACAAGATCGACGAGTACGAAGCTCCCTGGAACACGGGCACCGAATTCGACGGCGGCAACAAGGGCCACCGTCCCACGCTCAAGGGCGGCTACTTCCCGGTGCCCCCGGTCGACAGCACCCAGGACATGCGCGCCGAAATGGTGCTGATCATGGAATCGCTGGGCATTCCGGTGGAAGTGTTCCACCACGAAGTGGCCGGCGCCGGCCAGTGCGAAATCGGCACCAAGTTCAGCACGCTGGTCGAGCGCGCCGACTGGACCCAGCTGCAGAAGTACGTGATCTGGAACGTGGCCCATGCTTATGGCAAGACCGCTACCTTCATGCCCAAGCCCTACGCTGGTGACAACGGTTCCGGCATGCACGTGCACCAGTCCATCTGGAAGGACGGCAAGAACCTGTTCGCGGGCAACGGCTACGCTGGCCTGAGCGATCTGGCGCTGTACTACATCGGCGGCATCATCAAGCACGCACGTGCCCTGAACGCCATCACCAACCCCGGTACCAACAGCTACAAGCGCCTGGTGCCGCACTTCGAAGCACCGGTCAAGCTGGCCTACTCCAGCCGCAACCGTTCCGCATCGATCCGCATCCCGCACGTGGCCAGCGACAAGGCACGCCGCGTCGAGGCCCGCTTCCCGGATCCGCTGATGAACCCGTACCTGGGCTTTGCGGCGCTGCTGATGGCTGGTCTGGACGGTATCGAGAACAAGATCCATCCGGGCGAAGCCGCCACCAAGGACCTGTACCACCTGCCGCCGGAAGAAGACAAGCTGGTGCCCACTGTGTGCCACAGCCTGGACCAGGCGCTGGAAGAGCTGGACAAGGACCGCGCCTTCCTGACCAAGGGCGGTGTGTTCACTGACAGCATGCTGGATGCCTACATCGACCTGAAGATGACCGAAGTGAACCGCGTCCGCGTTCAGGTCAACCCGGTTGAATTCGACATGTACTACTCGCTGTAAGCAATTGCAGCAGGGCAAACAGGCGGCTTCGGCCGCTTTTTTGCTGTCATGAATTGTTTGCAGATTTGAGGCAAAATGGCAAAAGCCATGAAGCGAGAATTGCACTTTCTACTGCCCCTGATCCTGTGGATCCCGTTTGCAGCGCAAGCCAGCAACAGCACCATTTACCGGTGCGGCAACGAATACACCAACCAGGTCACACGTATCAGCAAGGGCGGCTGCGTTCCTTTGCAGGGTGGGGCTGTCTCCGTCGTACGCAATGCCGGTCGTGGGGCTGTGCCGGCGCCGCGCCCGCCGGTTGTGCAGCCGGCGCGTGCCACCATGGCGCGCACTGCCGTCAACAGCCAGGCACAGCTGGCACGTGAATCCCAGGCGCGAGCCATTCTCAAGGCCGAGCTCGACAAGGCCACACAGCGGTTGGGCGAGCTGCGCCGCGAATACAACAACGGCGAACCCGAGCGCATCGGCGGCGAGGCCCGCAACCACCAGAAATACCTGAACCGCGTGGCCGACCTGCGCGCCAATATCCAGCGCACCGAAAGCGATATTGCCGGCATCCAGCGGGAGCTGCAGCGTGCCGGCGGCTGAGTCCAAGCGTGCGGCGGGCCAGGACCTGCCAGGCTATGCCGCGTTTGACCAGCTGGCATCGCTGATCGCGGTGCTGGACGCCTCCGCCCGGGTGCACTTCGTCAATTCCGCGCTGGAAGATGCCATCGGCCATTCGCGCCAGATGCTGCACGGCAGCAGCCTGGCCAGCCATGTGTCCGATCCGCAGCAACTGCTACAGGCGGTACACGATGCAGGCAACGAGCCATTCACCACCTTGCGCTACGACGCGCAATTGCTGCGCCCCGGCGCAGATGCGCTGCCGGTGCATGTCATCGTGACGCCGGCCGAAGAGCACCACCGGGTGGTGCTGGAAATGCTGCCGCTGGAAACCCAGGCGCGCCACGACCGCGAAGACCGTCTGCTGTCGCAGTCGCAGGTGCACAAGGAACTGATGCGCAATCTGGCGCACGAAATCAAGAACCCTCTGGGCGGGCTGCGCGGCGCTGCGCAGCTGCTCGAAATGGACTTGCCCGACCCGGCGCTGCGCGAGTACACCCAGGTCATTATCCGCGAGGCCGATCGCCTGCAATCGCTGGTGGATCGCATGCTGGCGCCGCACCGCAGCGCTTCGCGGGTGGAAAGCGTTAACATCCATGAAGTGTGTGAGCGCGTGCGCAGCGTGGTCATGGCCGAGTTTGCGCAAGGGCTCACCATCGAGCGGGATTACGACATCTCGATTCCCGAGTTTCCCGGTGACAAGGAGCGCCTGATCCAGGCCGTGCTCAACATCGTGCGCAATGCGGCGCAGGCACTGCAGCAGCGGCGCGCGCAGGGCGACGCGTGCATCCGGTTGCGCACGCGCATCGTGCGCCAAGTCACGCTGGGGCGGCAACGCCACAAGCTGGCACTGGAATTGCTTGTAACGGACAACGGTCCCGGCATTCCGCCAGGACTGCTGGAGCAGGTGTTTTACCCGCTGGTGACCGGCAAGGCCGATGGTACCGGGCTGGGGCTGACGCTGGCCCAGACCTATGTGCAGCAGCACCATGGCCTGATCGAATGCGAAAGCGTGCCGGGAAACACTACCTTCCGCATCGTGATTCCGCTGGCCTGAGCAGCTGCGCCATGTCAATGCATAGATGCACTAAAACGGTGCATACTGTGCTCTTGAGAGGTGCGACCATGAAATCTGTCTGGATTGTTGATGACGACGCGTCCATCCGCTTTGTGCTGGAGCGCGCCTTGCAGCGCGAGCAATTGCCGGTACGTTGCTTCGCAAGTCCGTCCGAAGTGTTGCAGGCGCTGGAAGATCCGGACACCTTCGGCTATCCCGAAGTGCTGCTCAGCGATATCCGCATGCCGGACAGCGCAGACCTGTCAGGCCTGGAATTGCTGGCGCGCGTGCATGCGCAACGGCCCGAGTTGCCGGTCATCATCATGACGGCATTTTCGGATCTGGACAGCGCCGTGTCGGCGTTTCAAGGGGGGGCGTTCGAGTACCTGCCCAAGCCGTTTGACGTGCCCCGTGCCGTCGAGCTGGTGCGCCGCGCGCTGGAACAGGCGCGCGCCAGTGGCGAGGCCTTGCAGGAGGATGGCGACTTGCAGCAGCAGGAAATGCTGGGCCAGGCGCCGGCCATGCAGGACGTGTTCCGCGCCATCGGCCGGCTGGCGCACAGCAGTGCCACGGTGCTGGTGACTGGAGAAAGCGGCACTGGTAAGGAGTTGGTGGCGCGTGCGCTGCATCGGCACTCGCCGCGCGCGCAAGGCCCGTTCGTGGCCATCAACACCGCCGCCATTCCCAAGGATTTGCTGGAAAGCGAGCTGTTCGGCCATGAGCGAGGCGCCTTTACCGGCGCCCAGGCGCAGCGGCGCGGTCGCTTCGAGCAGGCCGACGGCGGCACGCTGTTTCTGGATGAAATCGGCGACATGCCGTTCGAGCTGCAAACCCGGCTGCTGCGCGTGTTGAGCGACGGCCATTTTTACCGTGTGGGTGGGCACCAGGCAATCAAGGCCAATGTGCGCATCATCGCGGCCACACACCAAAAGCTCGAGGAGCGTGTGCGCGACGGGGTGTTTCGCGAAGACCTGTTCCACCGCCTGAATGTGATCCGGCTGCGCCTGCCGGCGCTGCGTGAGCGTGCCGAAGATATCCCTATGCTGGCGCGGCACTTCCTGCAGCGCAGCGCGCAGCAACTGGGTGTGGAAGCCAAGCGCCTGAGTGTCGATGCCGCACGGCGGTTGTCGGCATTTGCCTTTCCGGGCAATGTGCGCCAGCTGGAAAATGTATGCCATTGGCTCACGGTGATGGCGCCCTCGCAGGTGGTGGAAACCAAGGATCTGCCGCCCGAAGTGCTGGAGGTGGAGGACGCCGTACCGCCAGCCATCACATTGTCTGGCCGCTTGCCCGAAACCGAAGTAAGGCCTGTGGCTGACTGGGAGTACGGGCTGCAGCAGCAGGCCAGCGACATGCTGGCCTCGGGCGAAACCGATATCTGGCCCAAGCTGATGGCCGAATGCGAGCGCGCCTTGATCCGCGCCGCGCTGGATGCCACGCAGCAGCGCCGCATCGACGCCGCGCACCGCCTGGGCATCGGGCGCAACACCATCACTCGCAAGATACAGGAATTGCGGCTGGATTGAGCGGCGCGGCGCAGGCCGGTTTGTCTAAGGCTGCATGCCCGCCAGCCAGCGCCCCAATTCGCGCGCAATCGGGGCGCCCGTGGCGTTTTCGAAATAGCTGTAGCCCGGGCTGGGATTGACTTCAAAGCAATATGTCAAGCCATCTTCACCCAGCAGCAAATCCAGCCCGGCAAAGGGCAGACCCAGCTGATGGGCTACCTGGATGCAGCGCCAGCGCAGGTCGGCGGGCAGGGTGGTGCTGCGCAGCGTGGCCGGTTGACCATCACGAGTGCCGTAGCGATAGTCTATGCTGGCACAGTCCACTTCGGCGCAGAATGCCTGTTGTCCCACTACATGCACGCGCACATTGGTGCCTGCCAGTTTTTTCTGGAACATGGTGGGGCAATGGCGCACCAGATCCAGCCGTTGCTTGCTGCCCTGATCCAGCGCGCGCACGATGGAGCGCACGCCACTGGCCGACTTGAAGATCAGCTCGCCCTGTTCAACCTCAAAGGCCAGTACCTGCTCCGGGATGTTCGTGATCAGCGTAGGCGGAATATGAAAACCGGCTGCAGCCAGCAATTGCGTCTGATAGGGCTTGCTGGCATTGCTGTTCATGGCCGATGCGGGGTTGGCCACGCGGCAGGGCAGCACCTCCGCCAGTTCCACCCAGCTGTTGATCCATTGCTGCATGGCCTGCCCGCGTGCGGCGTTTTTGCCCCATGCAGCCGGTCCGTCCAGCGGGCGCAAGTAGATACCCGACAGGGTATCCACTGGCACCGGTTCGCGCCCGTCGGGTGGCGAGAAGCTGCCGTGCAAGCCTCGCTCGTCCAGGCTCCAGTGCAGGGGCCAGTGCTCGAACTCTTGCTGGTTGATGGCATACACTTCGATATCTTCCTCAGCCAAGGCATCCAGCAGCAGTTGGCAGGGCGCTTCGGCACACAGGCCGACTACGGCTACACGGGGTGTCATTGTCATATGCAAAACTCCCGGACCTGCATGGGCATGTCCATTCGTTCTGCCAGACGCTCGGCCAACGCGTTGCCTCCGGATTGCAAATCGGGAGTTGGTTGCAGACCCGCAAACAGCCAGAGTCCTTTTGCATTTATGCAAAATTGCAGGCCGAGTATGTCGTAGCCAAGCACTTCGGTCAGGCGCAGCGCTGGTGCGTGCAGGGCAGGGGGCAAGTATCCACTGTCCGGGCCCCACAGCCTACCATTGCCGGTCAGCACAATCACTTGACGCCCATGTGCGCCTTCATCGTCCATCGCGCCGGAATGGGCATGTACCGCCGCGATGGGCAGACCCAGCTCTTTGGCCACCATGCGCAGCCTGAGCAGCGGTGGTAGCGGGCCACCCAGATTTTCCGGGCTGGGGCGGTTGAGCACCCTGACTCCCAGTGCATGCAGCCAGGCCAGCAGGCTGGCATGACGTTCCATCAGTTTGTATTCTGCATCCGTGCCGTGCAGTGGGGCGCGGCAGGGCTGATGCCGGTTCAGCACGCCGAGTAGCTGGCTGGTATCGACCAGAGCCGCTGGCTGTCCAGGCACTGTGATGTGCCAGAGGCCTCTGGACTGTCCGGTGCTGTCCAGGTGCCAGACTTGCCGGACATGTCTATTTAGTGTGAGCGTGTCGACAGCCAGCAGCGAATCCGCTGCCGGCCCCAATCGGGCGCGCCACTGGCGCATCAGCCAGGGCGCGCTCGTATCGAGCAGATCGTGCAGTACAAGCCAGCGCACGATTCGACCACTGTGGGGGTCAGAAGTCACTTGATCCATCGTTGCGTAGGTTGTTTTGCAGGTCCTGCATCGAGGCACCTGCAACGTCCGGGCGCAGTGATTCGTCAATGAAATGCTCGCCGTTGCCCTGCAGCATTTGCGCCAACTCCAGCATGGCAGCCTCCAGGGTTGCCAGCCGGGCCAGCAGTTCCTGGTTGTCGCCTGCCGCTGGCAGTTTCTGTCCCAGATCGCTGAAACGTGAGCCAAACATGTCGCCGCCTTCGCGCACGTCCTTGCCGTCCTTGGGACCCTTGTCACCGATCCGCTTGTCGAACATGGTTTCCTTGCCGTGCTTCTCTCCTGCCCACTTTTCCAGGACACGCTGCTTGTCCGTAACCCGCTTGGCATCCTGAAATTTCGGCACCGCATGGGGATCTGCAGCAATGTCACACTGCTGCCCCAATATCTGCACCAGTTCTGCCACCGTGGCTTCCAGCACTTCCAGGCGGTCAGCCTGTTTCAGACTGGTACCCTGCGTGGGCTGCAAGGTATCGTGTATGGCGGGCTGAATACGCTGCCGGATGTCATGGATCTGATCCAGCGACTTTTCGATTTCCTTGAGCTCCTTGCGGGGCTTTTCGATTTCCTTGAACTCCTTGACGTCCTTCCGGTCCTTGATGTGTTCCTTTACCCGATCTTTCAGTTCCTTGACCTCGGATTTTTCCTTGCGATCCTTGACCGCATCCTTGATGGAGTCCTTGGTGCGGTCTTTCGCATCCTTGACTACGGATTTCGGGAACAGGCTGGCATGAATCTGGCGCAGATCCGGCAGCTTGCCGATGCGTTGGCTGGCCGGCCGGCCGGTGGCATCCTGCTGGGCCGAGCCGGTAGCACGCAGCACCTGACGTGCCGTGTCGGGCGTGAGCAGCGCTTTTCCTGCGGCCTTGAGCCAGCCCTGGGCGCAGGCCAGCACCCCGGTCACGATCGGACTGGCGCTGGAGGTGCCGGAAAACTGGTCGGTGTACCAGGCGTTGGGACCGCCGTTGTACAGATCAGCCACGCCCCAGCTGCGGCCGGTGGTGGTCACTTCGCGGCCCCAACCCTGTACATCGACGGCTGAGCCGTAGTTGGAAAAATCCAGACGGGAGCGCGCCGGACCATAGTCGCGTCCGTGCGTGCCTTCAGGCGGCGCACCGGCTCCGACCAGAATGGCGCCACATTGCGGATTATTGCGGTTGAATGGGTTGGTCCAGCTGCTAGGGAAGCCCGTCGGCCGCGTGGAATAAATGGCGGCGTCCAGATCCTGGGCGCCGTTGCCTGCAGCTTCGACCACGACGATGCCCTTGTTGGTGGCATAGCGGATAGCTGCAAAATCATCCGGCCACCATTCGATGGCGATGTAGCCTTGCTGGCCGCTGCCGGTGGCATTCGGGCCGGGACGGTGAATTTCGAGCAAAATGATGTCACCCGCAGACAGCCGGTCAGCTGCCTTGCGAATGGCAGCGGCAGAAGAATTGCCATTGAAGGAGATCGCCGAAAGGGCCGCGTTGTGGGCAATGCCGAGCACGCCCTGCTGGTTGTCGTCCGCACCGATCACGCCCAGCACTGCAGTACCGTGGTCGGTATCGCTGCCATTGGTGCCGTCAAGCAGGCCCCCGCTATTGGCCAGCAAGTCTTCATGGGTAAAGTTCCATCCCCATTCCAAGTCGATCACACGTACATTGTCACCCCGGCCGCCGGGCTTGCTCCAGGCAAAGCGGGCGTCCACCCCTGTCGGAGCTGCTTCCAGATAGCCTTGCCTGCCGCTGAAATCCGGCGTTGGCGCAGGACTGAGGTCTTCGCCCGGCGCAGCGCTGCGCAGCACCTCGAGATCTTCGCGGTACATCACGGGCGGTTCCCCTGGCGGCTTGTAGTAAGCGGCCTCCACAGAGGGCTGCTTGAGCAGATCGGCAAGCAGCTTGTCAACGTTCTTCACATCTCCGACAACCGAGTAGAACAGCGACGGGTCCAGCTCAGGCGGAAGCCCGGGCATCACCCTTGGGCTCATGCGGGCAGCGACCAGTTCTTCGGTCAGATCGAACATGGGCATCAAGCTGATCTTGTTGGCCTTGAGCACTGCATTGAGTGCATCGGCTTCGGACGGCTCCGCGCTGCGAACGTGAGCGTTCGGGGCAGCACGCAGCTGGGCAGAGGGGCGTGATATGACGACAATCTCGCCAGGGTTTTGAGTCTGTGGCATGGGATGACTCCAGAAACGGGGCCTTGCGGGCCATGAAATGGGGATGCCTTTTGCTGCAGGCTCTGCAAAGATAGTTTTTTTTGTATCGCGCGAATAGCCATGACATTCGCCGATATGCAATCTATAAAAATAGAAGTAACATATCTTTTTTAGTCGTGATGTATGTCACGTTTATTTTGAATAAAACTAGTACTATGGAATATGTTGTACTTTTAAGAGTGCCAGATGTGCCGCCAGACCTGCACGCCTGGCTGGCTGCCCGGAGCGCGCGGCTGCGGCCCATGTATCCGCAGGCCACGGATGCAGAAGGTCGCACCTGGCATTTGCTGGAGCCGGACCAGCCGGAGCGGGCGCAGGCGCTGCTGGACGCCCTGCAGCAGCGGCCTGAAGTGGAGGCTGCCTACGCCAAGCCTGAAGGAGAGGCGCCGCAGTAAGGCGCACGTTTCCTGACTCAGAACGCAGCGCCTGAAGGCAGTTCCGAAATCACGCCTGCGGCCCAGACCATGGCCTGATTGAGGCAGAACTTTCCTGTCCTGAAATTTTCTGGGCACCAAACGGGGCGTCGTATCGCGTGTAACCAGATCTGGCGATGAATTTATCGCCGTAGCGCTTGTACGCTGGCCATGCCCAGCAAGGTCATCAGCAAAGAGCCCGCCACATGCACACTGATGGCGCCCATGGCCGTCAGCAGGCGCCCTTGCTGCAACAGTGTGACCACTTCGGCCGAGAAAGTGGAAAACGTGGTCAGCCCGCCCAGAAATCCGGTAATGGCCAGCAAGCGCCAGTAAGCCGGGACTTCCGGGTGGTAGGCAAACCAGGCAATGGCCACACCGATCAGATAGCCTCCCAGCAAATTGGCAAGCAACGTACCGGGCGGAATGGCCGGATACAGCGCATTCAGCCCCAGACCGAAGAGCCAGCGCAACACTGCGCCCAACGCAGCGCCAAAGCCAATGACGAGCAGTGAAGTCAGCGTGGAAGATACCATGATGGCATTGTAATATGGCATTTTATAATCATATAAATTTATTATTTCAATATAATATAAACAAATGATTGCTTATGAAGACTTTAATGCATTGAATTTCTGTAGTGCCGCACAATCCTCTTCTACAAGCATGAACGCCTTCCCAAACCCCGCATTGAAGCTCGCCCGCTGCGGCCGCAGCCGCCAGAACGCAAAGTCCGCAAAATCCACATACAGCGCCGCCTTGGGCTGCCATGCTACAAAGGCGGCACGCAAGGCAGGACGTTCCTCTTCAGGGCAGTGCTCCGCCAGGCAGTCGATGCTGATGCGTGGATGCGCCAGAGGGTCGCCGGCGCCGGGTTCGCCCACCAGCAGGCAGCAGCGTGCGTCGGCCTGCAGCGCGGCAAAGTGGGCCGACAGCTGCGAGATCAGAATCAGCGGCGTGCCCTGCGCGTCGCGGCCCAGTGCCACGCGGCTGACTTGCGGCCAGCTGCTATTTGGCTGCAGCACGGCCAGGTAGCCATGGTGGGCCGGAGCCAATACGGCGGCGGCTTTGCGCAGCGCGGCCTCATCCACGGGCTGGAACAGATCGGAAGGGCGAGAGGTGGTATTCATGCTGGGGTTTCCACACGGAAATGAAGCGCCGGTTACAGGCATAATTCCAAGGAGTCAGTTTATGTTTATTTGCGCAGGCCTGCAGGCGTATCTTGCAGACCCAAGACACAAGGAGCCCGCTGCATGGCAACCACTTCCCGTACGGCCAAACAAGCTACCGCAGAGCAGCAATCCGAACCAGAACAGGCGGATACATCCATCCGTATCATCAAAAAGTATCCAAATCGCAGGTTGTATGACACTTCCAGTTCCAGCTATGTTACGCTGGCCGAGGTCAAGGCCTTGGTGATGGCGGCCGAGCCCTTTGTGGTGCGCGACGCCAAAACCGGCGACGACATCACCCGCAGCATCCTGCTGCAAATCATCCTCGAGGAAGAGGCCGGCGGCAGCCCCATTTTTACCGAGCAGGTGCTGGCCAACATCATCCGCTTCTATGGCCACGCCATGCAGGGCTTTTTCGGCGCCAACCTGGAAAGCAGCATCCAGGCCTTTGCCGACATGCAGAAAAAGCTGATGGACATGGCGCCCGGCTTCCAGCCCGAGGCCTGGCAGACCATGCTGCAGATGCCCGGCCAGAAGATGATGCAGGACATGATGAACAATTACACCGAGCAAAGCCAGCACATGGCGCAGCAGTTGCAGGAGCAGATGCAGAACCAGTACCAGGCCAACCTGCAGCAGTGGCTGGCTGCATTCCAGCCCAAGCGCTAAATCCGCACCGCAGCGGCGTGGCCGCCACAGCACCTCCCTAGCCGCTGGGCAGGGAGGCGCCAAACTGCGACAATAGCGGCCATGACTGCTTCCAGCACTACTACCAATCCCAAAATCGGCTTTGTCAGCCTGGGCTGCCCCAAGGCACTCACCGATTCCGAACTCATCCTTACCCAGCTCAGCGCCGAAGGCTACAGCACCAGCAAAAGTTTTGCCGGCGCCGACCTGGTTATCGTCAATACTTGCGGCTTCATCGATGACGCAGTCAAGGAAAGCCTGGATACCATTGGCGAAGCACTGGCCGACAACGGCAAGGTGATCGTCACCGGTTGCCTGGGCGCCAGAACCGGCCACGACAGCGACAACCTGGTGCGTGAGGTGCACCCCAGCGTGCTGGCCGTGACCGGCCCGCATGCCACCCAGGAGGTGATGAGCGCGGTGCACCAGCACCTGCCCAAGCCGCACGATCCCTTCATGGATCTGGTGCCGGCCGCCGGCATCAAGCTCACGCCCAAGCATTACGCCTACCTCAAGATCAGCGAAGGCTGCAACCACCGCTGCACCTTCTGCATCATTCCCAGCATGCGCGGCGATCTGGTCAGCCGCCCGATCGGCGACGTGCTGCGGGAAGCGCACGCGCTGTTCGAAACCGGCGTCAAGGAGTTGCTGGTAGTCAGCCAGGATACCTCCGCCTATGGCGTGGATGTGAAATACCGCACCGGCTTCTGGGACGGCAAGCCCGTCAAGACCCGCACCTTCGAGCTGGCGCAGACCCTGGGCCAGATTGCCAAACAATACGGCGCCTGGGTGCGCCTGCACTATGTGTACCCGTACCCCAGCGTGGATGAGATCATCCCGCTGATGGCCGAAGGCCTGGTGCTGCCCTATCTGGATGTGCCGTTCCAGCACAGCCACCCCGAGGTGCTGCGTCGCATGAAGCGCCCCGCCAGCGGTGAAAAGAACCTGGAACGCATCCAGCGCTGGCGCGAACTGTGCCCGCAACTGGTCATCCGCAGCACCTTCATTGCCGGCTTCCCCGGCGAAACCGAAGAAGAATTCCAGCACCTGCTCGATTTCTTGCAGGAGGCGCAGATCGATCGGGCGGGCTGCTTTGCCTATTCGCCGGTCGAAGGCGCTACCGCCAACGAACTGCCCGGCGCCTTACCGGATGCCGTGCGTGAAGAGCGCCGTGCCCGCTTCATGGCCGTGGCCGAGCAGGTCTCGGCGGCCAAGCTGCGCCAGCGCATCGGCAGCGACATGCAGGTGCTGGTGGATGCCGCGCCCAACCAGGGCAAGAAGGGGGGCGTGGGCCGCAGCTACGCCGACGCGCCCGAGATCGATGGCGTGGTCAAACTGCTGCCGCCCGAAAAAATCAGCAAGACGCTCAAGGTCGGCACCTTCACCCGCGCGCGCGTGGTGAACACCGACGGCCATGATCTGGTGGCCTTGCCAATTTAAGCTGCCTGGCGGCCTCGTCGCTAAGCTACGTTCACCAGTGAAGTGCGGCACAAGGCCTTGCCCCTAGGCTGCATCCACCAGGCGGTTGCGGCGCAGGGCTTGCTGTGCCAGCTGGCTCAGGTGCTGCAGTTCCTGTGCGTCCGCGCGCAGCTTGGCCGCCCGCTCCTGCAAGACGGCGCGTGTGTGCGGTGAGCTGCCGGGAAGCGTTTCCGCGGTGAGCGGCAGAGTGGCCTCTGGGGCCGCCAGTGTCTCTGCAGCGCCGTTGGCGTGCGTGTTCCCTGTCACCTGGTCGGCCATGGCAAGGTGGTGTGCCGCTTCGCGCAGGGCCAGATCCACCAGTTGCTGATAGGCCCGGCTTTGCTGAAAGTCGGGATGGCGGCGCAGCAGCATGCGCAACCCGGCCACGTGGGAAGCGATCAGGTAAATGCGCACCAGCAGACGGTTGACTTCGGTCACCCCTTGCTGACGCCGGCGCGGTTCGTCCAGCATGCGCAACAGCGCGGCGTTGACGCCAGCAACATTGTCCAGAAACTGCTTGCGTGCCAGTCGATAGGCCTGGTCCTGCGCCAGATTTTGCAGCAGCAAGGCGCGGCTTTCCTCCAGATAGCGGCGCGCGCTGCCAAACAGCCTACGCAGTTGCCCCGGTAGGGATTGCCGTTCCCAGTTGGGGAACACATGACTGAAGGCCGTGGCAATCAGCACGCCCAGTGCGGTATCGGTCAGGCGCTCCAGCACCATCTGCGTGCCGCCCCCCTGGGTGGTCAGCTGCAGCAGCACCAGCACCGTGACCGTGGCCGCCGCCGACGAGTACATGTAGCGGATCTGCATGAAGGTGGACGAGGTCATCAGCGACAGGTACAACACTAGCAGCAGGGCCAGTGGCTTGTGCACCAGCTGCAATATCCCGATGGCCAGCACGCAGCCAATGGCTGTTCCCAGCAGACGCTGCTGGCGCCGCTTGCGTGTCATGCTATAGGTGGGCTTGAGGATGATCACGATGGTAAGCATGATCCAGTACGCGTGCGAGGCGTAAGGTAGCACCTGGGCCAGCAGCTGTGCTACAGCCACCGCCATGCCGGTGCGCAGTGCGTAGCGGAAGATGGGCGATTCCATCGACAGGTTGCTGCGCAGCATGTCCAGCCCGATGCGCGGGCGCGAGACGAACAGCCCCAGGTTGAGGGGCGGCAGCTGTTCGGGCCGCTGTCGTGTCGCCATGTGCAGGGCCCGGATGCGGGTGGCGGTTTCCAGAATCTTGTAGTAGGTGGAGCGCAGCAGCACCAGCGCTTGCGGGTCGATGTCTTGCTGCGTGAGCGCGTGCAGGTCAAATTCGATGGCGCGCTGCTCGGCTACGTAGCTGACCGGACTTTCGCTGGGTCGGTCGCGTGTGACCGCATAGGCGACAGCTTCGATGTCGCGCATGGCCTTGTCGATCAGGTCGCGCAGGAACAGCAGGACTTCGTGCTGGCCAAAATGCCGGTGCAGCGCCGTATAGTCGGCATGGGTGGACAGGATCTGCTCGTACACGTCGAGCATGGCCAGGTGGATCTGAATCAGGCGGGCATCGTCCGGACCTTGCTTGCGCTGCAGCACCAGGTCCCGGGCGCCCTGTTGCTTTTCGGACAGCTCCACCTGCTTGCGGATGAGTTTGGTGAACTGCTGGTCCAGGTTGACATGGCGCTCGTAAAAGCCGCGCTTGATGTCAAAGTAATGGGCCAGTTCGAACAGGCATTCGGCCAGCACCTGCTGCTTGAGGCGGGGCTGCTGCACCCAGGCCACGCACAGCGCATACACCATGTAAAGCAGGCCGCCGCCGCCCAGGCTCAGGCTGACCCAAAGCGCGTCGGGACGTTCGTCCACATGCACCATGGACAGCGTCATGGCCAGCAGCATGGCAAATTGCACCGGCATGCCGCGCTTGCCATACAGCAGCAGAAAGCCCGAGGCAAAGGCGAGCAGGACCGTGAACACCGCCTGCGTCCAGGGAGAGCCGGTCAGCAGGCCCACGCCCAGCGAGGCGCCGGTGTTGAGCAGCAGCGACACCACCATTTCGCGCATCTTGGTGTGCCAGGGCCCGACCTGATCCACCAGCGCCATGGCAAATGCGCCAAATGCCGTGGCGATGGCCAGAAGCGGGGACAGCAGCCACAGCGCCAGCAGGGCAATCAGCAGAATGCCGCTGCTGGTGCGCAGGCCGGTATACAGATAATGGCTGAACCAGAAAGTACGACGATCCAGGGCGTACTGCATGGGGCCGGAGCTGTCAGGGGTCAGCAGGTCTACAAGATAGTCGCGCAGCATGAAGACGTGGTCAACAAAAAAGGGCAGCAAGGTGCATTACACCATGCTGCCCTGTGGCGCCTGCAGACGCAAGGGGTGATCAAGCGCGAATGAGACCATTGAGACGTGCCGTGTGGATGGCTTGAGTGCGGCTTTTGACGCCCAGGCGGCGGAACAGACGCCACAGATGTACCTTGACGGTGTGTTCGCTGATGCCCAGGCGGTCGGCGATGTCGCGGTTGCTCAGACCTTGTTCGAGTGCCACCAGCAGCTGCGTCTGGCGCTTGGACAGCTTGGTATTGCTCAGTTCGCCTTCGATCTCTTCGGCATCGGGAACCAGCATCTGGCGCAGCGTGGCCAGCACTTCGGCGCTGGAGAGGGTCTTGGCCAGGGTGCCGTCGGCGCCGGCTTCCATGCAGGCGGTTTCTTGCTGTTCGGTGGCCTGGTCGATCAGGGCGATCAGCTGGGTGCCGGGGTAGGCGTGCTTGATTTCGCGGATGCCGGACAGGCCGAGCGTATCGCTGAGCGTCAGGTCAAGAAAGACGATGTTGGGCTGGCCGTGCGACTTGGCGGCAAGCGGCAGGCTGCCGATGCGGTCGAGTTCCACCACGTCCTGGTCGTGCACGAGGCGACGCAGCAGGCTGGCAAATGCTTCACGGTATAGGGGGTGGTCTTCGATCAGAAATAGCGACATGGATTTAAGCTAAAGGGCAACATGATTACAGGAAAAAAGCCTGCACTAAGGTGTGAGTGCGAATCATATAGCTAATAATGCCAATGGGCTGTGAATGTTTTTCACAATTTATGTAATTGTTGGAAAATTGTTGTCACAGCATGGGCTCAAATAGAGCCTTAATGCACTATATCAGTGCAAAAACTTGATGACGATCAATGCGATCGGCTGTAAAACTTGCTTATGGTGCTTGCCACTGGTAAGCGGATACAAGTTCAGAGTGGAACAAAGAACCTATGCACGCAGCTGCAGAAGCGGGGCGGTTGAGCGTGCACTTTCCTTGCCGGCCTGAGGTAGGTCGGCAAGGGTGGTTCTACAGCCATTTGGTCAGAATAGCCACTTCAGGGGCGACAGCACACCTTCAATCAGCGCATAGGTCAGGCTCATCAGCGGGAACATCCACAACTGGCTGATCACGCCAGTAATGACCAGCGCCATGACGATGAAAAAACCAAAGGGCTCCAGGCGGGCAAAGGGAATCGCCAGGCGCGGCGGTAACAGGCCGGTGGCGATGCGGCCGCCGTCCAGAGGCGGCAGCGGAAACAGGTTGAACACGAACATCACCACGTTGACCAGCACGCCGCCCTTGGCCATCTGCACGAAGAATGGCTGGTTGAGGCCCATGCCCAGCAGCAGGTACAGCAGTGCGCCCCAGCCCACCGCCTGCAGCAGGTTCGATGCCGGGCCGGCCAGGGCCACCCAGACCATGTCGCGGCGCGGATTGCGCAGCTTGTCAAAGCGCACTGGCACCGGCTTGGCGTAGCCGAACAGGAAGGTGCCAGAGGTGACAAAGTACAGCAGCAGCGGCATCAGGATGGTGCCGACCGGGTCGATGTGCTTGAGCGGATTGAGCGTGACACGGCCGAGCATCCAGGCAGTGGAATCGCCATAGTGGTGTGCGGCGTATCCGTGTGCGGCTTCGTGCACCGTAATGGCAAACAGCACCGGCAGCGCAAAAACGGCAATGGTCTGGATGATGTTGGCGATATCCATGGGGTGCTTACAGGCCCAGCTGGGCCGGATCGCCGGCACCGCGACGAATCAGCTCCGGTGCATCGCCGTGGGTCATGGTGGTCAGGTCCACCACGGTGGTGGGTTGATGGGGGCAAGTGCCACTGTCGATGATACCGCCCACCTGCCGGTCGAGCAGGTCGCTGACGTCCGAGACATCGTGCAACGGCTCCTGCGTGTCCGGGTGGAACAGCGTGCTGCTCAGCAGCGGGCCGTTGTGTTCGGCCAGCAGGGCCTGCAGTACGGCATGCTCGGGCACGCGCAGGCCGATGGTTTTGCGCGATGGATGGCTGAGCCGGCGCGGCACTTCCTTGGAGGCTTCCAGAATGAAGGTGAACGGACCCGGAGTGCCCAGCTTGAGCATGCGGAACTGGCGGTTGTCCACACGTGCATAGCTGGAGAGCTCGCTCAGGTCGCGACAAAGCAGCGCCAGCAGGTGCTTGTCGTCCACCTGGCGGATCTGGCGCAGGCGATCGGCGGCAGCCTTGTCATCGATATGACACACCAGCGCGTAACTGGAATCGGTGGGCACGGCCAGCACTTCGCCTTTGTCCAGCAGCGCAACGGCCTGCTTGATCAGGCGGGGTTGCGGGTTGAGGGGGTGGATTTCAAACAACTGGGCCATGGCTTATACAGGGGATGCAGGGTAATGAATGCGGTGTTCCAGCGCCTGCCACACCGGCTTGACGCCGGCAGGCAGCGGAGGCAGCAGGCCCAAGTCGAGCCGGCTTTCGGAAGGTGAGTGAAAATCGCTGCCGCGCGATGCGTACAGGTCAAATTCGAGGGCCAGGTTGCGGTAGGTTTCGCATTCGGCAGCAGAATGGCTGGACGTCGTGACTTCCACACCCTGGCCGCCCAGTTCCTTGAAGCGGACGAAAAGGGCATGCTCCTGCTGCGGTGTGTAGTCGTAGCGTGCAGGATGCGCGATGACGGCGATGCCGCCGGCCTGCGTAATCCACTGGATGGCATTTTCCAGTGTGGCCCAGCGATGCGGTACAAAGCCGGGCTTGCCTTCGGTGAGGAAGCGGCGAAACACCTCGGGCACATCGGCGCACACGCCGATTTCCACCAGATAGCGTGCAAAGTGCGAGCGCGAGATTAGATCCGGGTTGCCTACATACTTGAGCGCGCCTTCAAAGGCGCCCTGGATGCCCGCCTTGGCCAGTTCGTCGGCCATGTCGCGGGCGCGTTCCTCGCGGCCGCCGCGTGTTCTGCGCAGTCCTTCCACCAGCAGCGGGTTTTCGGCATCAATGCCCAGGCCCACGATATGCACCGTCTTGTCGAGCCAGGTGACGGAAATTTCGACGCCTGCCAGAAACGGCAGGCCCAGCGCCAGCGCTGCGCTGCGCGCCTCGGCGATGCCGTCCACCTCGTCATGGTCGGTCAAGGCCCACAATTCCACACCATTGGTGCGGGCGCGCTCTGCCAGCCAAGCGGGCGATTGGGTGCCATCCGACACAGTCGAATGGCAGTGCAGGTCGGCATTCAATGCCGTGGAAAGGCTCAGGGTGGATATAGTCACGCACCTATTGTATGCGTGCCTTACCCGACTGGTCCAATCAGGTTTTGCGTCCCTGCAGGGCGGAGGCCAGGACGCGCAGGCCTTCGGTGTACGGGTTGTCGGGCAGCGTGGTGATGGCGGCAATGGCGCGCTCTGCCTCGGCGGCAGCGGCAGCACGTGCTCCGTCCAGTGCACCGGTGCTGCGCACGATGTGGGCGATTTCCTGCAGTGCATCGACCGAGCCCTGCTCGATGGCATTGCGTACCACGGCGGCTTGCTCGGGGGTGCCGCGGCGCATGGCAATGATCAGCGGCAGGGTGTTCTTGCCTTCACGCAGGTCATCGCCCAGGTTCTTGCCCAGTTCTTCCACGTTGCCTTCGTAATCCAGCACGTCGTCGATGATCTGGAAGGCGGTGCCCACGGCTTGGCCGTAGGCGGCGCACAGTTCTTCGCGTTCGGCATCGCAACCCGCCAGCACGGCCGCAATGCGGGTGCTGGCCTCGAACAGGCGCGCCGTCTTGGAGCGGATCACGCGCAGGTAGGCGTCTTCGCCGAGCGATGCGTCGTGCATGTTCATGAGCTGCCAGACTTCGCCTTCGGAAATGACGTTGGTGGCATCGGCCAGGATGTCCATCACGCGCATGTTCTTGCATGCGACCATCATCTGGAACGAACGCGAATACAGGAAATCCCCCACCAGCACGGCCGCCGGGTTGCCGAAGGTGGCGTTGGCTGTGGGGCGGTTGCGGCGCAAGGTGGATTCGTCGACCACGTCGTCGTGCAACAGGGTGGCGGTGTGGATGAATTCGACCACGGCGGCCAGCGTATGGTGCTGCGTGCCATGGTACTGCAGCGCGTTGGCCATCATCAGCAGCAGGGCGGGGCGCAGGCGCTTGCCGCCAGCCGAAATGATGTACTGCGATACTTCGGCAACCAGCGGCACGCCGGTGTGGAGCCGTTCGTGGATCACGCGGTCCATGGCCTGCATGTCAGGGGCGATCAGGGACAGGGCGGAAGCTGCGGGGGACTCAGACAAGGTATTCATCCAGTAGAACAATGGGCCGCAATGCAGGCAGCCGACAGGGTCGCCTTGCGCAGACCTGACAATTATAGAAACAGGATGCAGCTCAAATGGACTCGAAGGGCCGCCGGATACCGTGTTTCCTGCGTTTGCATGATGCAATGCGCGAGGGGCTTGTGTTTATTGGGTGGGAACACTATAATATGCGGCTTGCCGGAAATTCGTCTGGCAGGCTTTCAATTATTTGAGGTTTACACATGTACGCAGTCATAAAAACCGGCGGCAAGCAGTATCGCGTTGCAGCCGGCGACAAGATCAAGGTAGAACAGATTGCTGCGGACGAGGGTAACGAGATCACCATCGATCAGGTGCTGGCAGTCGGCAACGGCGGCAGCCTGACCGTGGGAACTCCCCTGGTGTCCGGTGCAACCGTGGTGGCCAAAGTGGTCGCACACGGCAAGCACGACAAAGTGCGCATTTTCAAGATGCGCCGTCGCAAGCATTACCAGAAGCGCCAGGGCCATCGCCAGCTGTTTACCGAGCTGGAAATTGCCTCCATCAACGCTTGATGCACTAAGGAGAGTAAGTCATGGCACATAAAAAAGGCGGCGGCTCTACGCGCAACGGGCGTGATTCCAAGCCCAAGATGCTGGGTGTGAAGGCATTCGGCGGCCAGCTGATCAGCGCTGGTTCCATCATCGTGCGTCAGCGCGGTACCCGTTTCCACGCTGGCAACAACGTGGGCGTGGGCAAGGACCACACCCTGTTCGCCCTGGTGGACGGCCACGTGTCCTTCGGTCAGCGCGGTGCGCAGAACCGGGCAGTGGTGGACATCACTCCGGCCGAGTAATCCGGCACGGTGATCTCCCGCCGGAGCCCAGGCTCCGGCCCAGCAAGCCCCGATGCGTTCGGGGCTTGCCTGTTTCTGGCGAAGCCCTTTCGCCTACAATGTCAGCACTCAATGGATGGCAGCAGGCCACCCCTAGGAAATTTTCATGAAATTCGTTGACGAAGCGTTCATCGACATCGCTGCGGGCGACGGCGGCAATGGCTGCGCTTCGTTCCGCCACGAAAAATACAAGGAGTTCGGCGGCCCCGATGGGGGCGACGGCGGCCGTGGCGGCCACGTCTGGGCGGTGGCCGACGTCAACCTCAACACGCTGGTGGATTACCGCTATGCACGCCGTTTCGAGGCCAAGCGTGGCCAACACGGCATGGGATCCGACATGTTCGGCGCGGCCGGTGCCGACGTCACGCTCAAGATGCCGGTCGGGACCATCATCAGTGATGCCGAAACCGGCGAGCAGCTGTATGAGCTGCTGGTACCTGACGAGCCGGTGCTGATCGCCAAGGGGGGCGACGGCGGGTTTGGCAACCTGCGCTTCAAGAGCGCCATCAACCGTGCGCCGCGCCAGAAAACCCCCGGCCATCCGGGTGATCGCAAGAGCCTGAAGCTCGAACTCAAGGTGCTGGCCGACGTGGGCCTGCTGGGCATGCCCAATGCAGGCAAGTCCACCTTCATTGCTGCAGTCAGCAATGCGCGCCCCAAGATTGCCGACTATCCCTTCACCACGCTGCACCCCAATCTCGGTGTGGTGCGCGTCGGCCCCGAGCAAAGCTTTGTGGTGGCCGACGTGCCAGGCCTGATCGAAGGTGCGGCCGAAGGCGCCGGCCTGGGCCACCAGTTCCTGCGCCATTTGCAGCGTACGCGTCTCTTGCTGCACGTGGTGGACATGGCGCCGTTCGACGACGCCGTCGATCCGGTGGAACAGGCCAAGGCCATCACGCAGGAACTCAAGAAGTACGATGCCGAGCTGTATGCCAAGCCACGTTGGCTGGTGCTCAACAAGCTTGACATGGTGCCGCAGGAAGAACGCGAACAACGTGTGCGCGACTTCGTCAAGCGCTTCAAGTGGAAGGGTCCGGTGTTCCAGATCTCGGCACTCACGCGCGAGGGCTGCGAACAGCTGATCCGCGAGATCTTTCAGCATATCCATCGCCAGGTCGAGGCCGAGCAGCCGCCGGCCGAAGTCGACCCGCGTTTTGTCGAACTGGCCTCCGAACCGGCACCGACGCCGGTGGCCGAGGTGCCACGTGCACGCCGCAAGCCGGCCGCCAGTTGAATTTGCCGTACCGGCTTTCGTCCCATTCCTTGCTGTTTGCACCATGAGCCATCTGATTCCTGTCGCCGATCCCGCTGCCGCGCTGCAGCAAGCCCGCCGCATTGTGATCAAGGTGGGCTCCAGCCTGGTCACCAACGAAGGTCGCGGTCTGGACGAGCAGGCCATTGGCGAATGGTGCCGCCAGCTGGCGGTGCTGCACGCACAAGGGCGCGAGGTGATCATGGTGTCCAGCGGCGCCATTGCCGAGGGCATGAAGCGCCTGGGCTGGCATACGCGGCCGCGTGAAATCCACGAACTGCAAGCCGCCGCCGCAGTGGGACAAATGGGTCTGGCGCAGATGTACGAAACCAAGCTGCGCGAGAACCATCTGCCCTCGGCACAGGTCCTGCTCACGCATGCCGACCTGTCCGACCGTGAGCGCTACCTCAATGCGCGCTCCACGTTGACCACGCTGTTGCAACTGGGCGTGCTGCCGGTGATCAACGAAAACGACACCGTGGTCAACGACGAGATCAAGTTTGGCGACAACGATACACTGGGCGCGCTGGTGGCCAATCTGGTGGAAGCCGATCTGCTGGTGATTCTGACTGACCAGAAGGGCTTGTACAGCGCCGATCCGCGCAAACACCCCGATGCCAAGCTGGTGGCCGTGGCCACCGCCGGTGACGCTGCGCTGGAAGCCATGGCGGGCGGCGCCGGCAGCAACATCGGAACCGGCGGCATGCTGACCAAGGTGTTGGCAGCGCGGCGAGCGGCCGGCTCTGGCGCCAGCACGGTGATCGCCTGGGGGCGTGAGCCCGACGCGCTGCTGCGGCTGGTGCAAGGCGAGGTGGTGGGAACCGTGCTGCTGGCGCCCACCGGCAAGCAGCAGGCGCGCAAGCAATGGATGCGCGATCATCTGAAAATGCATGGCGCCGTGGTGGTGGATGCCGGCGCGGTGGCCAAGCTGCAGCAGGAAGGCAAGAGCCTGCTGCCGATCGGTGTGACCGAGGTGCGTGGCCACTTCCGGCGCGGCGAGGTCATTGCCGTACTCGGTGCCGACGGCGTGGAAGTGGCGCGTGGCCTGGCCAACTATACCGGTTCGGAAGCACGCTTGCTGTGCCGCAAGCCGTCGAGCCAGATCGAGGCGGTGCTGGGCTATACCGCAGAGCCCGAAATGATCCACCGCGACAACATGGTGCTTTCGCCGCGGCCCTGAACGGAATCAGCGGCTGGGCGTGCCGAAATCCGGATTCATCCAGGAGGCATTGCCACGGCGCACTGCGCGACGCGCCTCGGCAGTAGAGACCGGAGGCGTCATGTTGTCGCACAGGCCCTTGCGCACCAGATCATTGGCATAGCGCGAACGGGCTTCAAACAGCGAACTCCACTCGGTGTTGGTCTCGATCCAGCCAGGTGGATTGGCATCGAAGTCGTAGCGCGCATAGGTGCGGATTTCATGGGTGGTGCAGCGCACGCCCTGGTAATAGGCATTGCTGGTGCCGTTCTGGCTCTTGAACAGCATCACATAACGCACCACGCCATCGGTGGCGCCCACAGTGATGGTGTCCACGTCCACGCCGACTTTCAGGGTGGAATAGGGACGCTGCGCCACTTCGACCAGGTTGCGGGTGCTGAAGGAAGGCGCAGCAGGCACGGCCCCTTCCTGCCAGGTACGCATGGCTTCTTCCTTGTCGTATTGCGCCAGCGCTGTGCCGCCGGACAGCATGGCGGTGGCAGTCAGCAGTGCGGCGCCCAAGGTGCGAAATGCGGTCATGATTTGGAAAATGGATGAGAAGGAGCCTCGGGCGAGCCCGGAGGTTGGGGGTCATAACAGGCGTCTGGCGGCAGGTCGAAACCGGCTGCAGGCCCGAACGTGCCGCCCAGGTGGCGCACATCCTGTGTCGGCATCTGCTGGCGATCGCGCAGCTTGTGGTTGGTGCGCAGATAGCGGTTGCGCGGATCATTGCGCGGCACAAAGCGGGCCAGCTCGGTGAGGGCCATTTCGTACACGCCGCGCTTGAATTCGACCACGACATCCAGCGGCACCCAATAGTCGTTCCAGCGCCAGGCGTCGAACTCAGGGTGATCGGTGGCGCGCAGGTCGAGCTCCCAGTCGCCAGCCACCAGCTGCAGCAGGTACCAGATCTGCTTCTGGCCCTTGTAATGGCCGCGTGCTTCGCGGCGGATATAACGGTCGGGCACCTCGTAGCGCAACCAGTCTCGGGTGCGGGCCATGATGCGCACGTGGTGCGGGAAGAGGCCGATCTCCTCCCGCAGCTCGCGAAACATGGCTTGTTCTGGCGATTCCCCGCGATCTATGCCGCCTTGCGGGAATTGCCAGCTGTGGGTGCGGATACGCTTGCCCCAGAACACCTGATTTTTTCGGTTGAGCAGAATGATGCCGACATTGGGACGGAAACCTTCCCGGTCTAGCATGTCCAACTCCAGATTCTCTAATTGAAGCCATTATGCACGGCTGGGCGCAGTTATCAACGAAAATATCGGCATAGCCGTGCAGTGGGCTGCAGTATCGCAGCCCCTGTCTGTTCCTGACTCCAACCGTTTGCCATGAAAGCTTCCCAGTTCCTGATCACCACTCTCCGCGATGCCCCGGCCGATGCCGAGGTCGTCAGCCATCAGCTCATGATGCGCGCCGGCTTCATCAAGAAGCTGGGGGCGGGGGTTTATACCTACATGCCCATGGGCCTGCGCGTGATCCGCAAGGTCGAGGCCATCGTGCGCGAAGAAATGAATCGTGCTGGCGCCATCGAAGTGACCATGCCGGTGGTGCAGCCGGGCGAGCTGTGGCAGGAAACCGGCCGTTTCGACAAGATGGGCCCCGAGCTGCTGCGCTTCAAGGACCGCCACGAAAACGATTTCGTGCTGCAGCCCACCAGCGAAGAGGTAGTCACCGACATCGCACGGCAGGATTTGCGCAGCTACAAGCAGCTGCCCAAGAACCTGTACCAGATCCAGACCAAGTTCCGCGACGAGCGTCGCCCACGCTTCGGCCTGATGCGCGGCCGCGAGTTCATCATGAAGGACGCCTACAGCTTCGACAAGGACGCCGAAAGCGCCAAGGCCAGCTACCAGAACATGGCGCAAGCCTACCGCCGCATCTTCGACCGCTTCGGGCTGGATTACCGCGCCGTGGCAGCAGACAGCGGCGCCATCGGTGGCGATCTGAGCGAGGAATTCCAGGTAATCGCCGCCACCGGCGAGGACGCCATCGTGTATTGCCCCGACAGCGATTACGCCGCCAACATCGAAAAGGCCGAAGCCCTGGCGCCGACGCAGCCGCGTCCGGCCGCCGGCCAGCCCATGCAGGTGGTGCCTACGCCGGGCAAGAGCACCTGTGTCGCAGTGGCCGAATTTCTGGGTGTGCCGCTGCAGAACACCATCAAGTCGCTGGTGCTGGCCACTGACCGGACTGATGCGGACGGCAATATCACCGGCAGCCAGGTCTGGCTGCTGCTGCTGCGTGGCGACCATGACATGAACGAAGTCAAGGTGGGCAAGCTGCCGGGCATGCAGGATGGCTTCCGCTTTGCCACCGAAGACGAAATCATGGAGCATTTCGGCGCCAAGCCCGGCTACTTGGGCCCGGTCAACCTGCTCAAGCCGGTGCGCATGGTGGCCGATCGCGAGGTGGCGGTCATGGCCGACTGGGTCTGTGGCGCCAACCAGGTGGATGCCCACATCACCGGTGTCAACTGGGGCCGCGACCTGCCTGAGCCCGAGTTGGTGGCCGACTTGCGCAACATCGTGGCCGGTGACCTGTCGCCCTGCGGCAAGGGGCGCCTGGCCATCGAGCGCGGCATCGAGATTGGCCACATCTTCTACCTGGGTACCAAGTACAGCAAGCCGATGAACGCCACCTTCCTGGACGTCAACGGCAAGACGCAGCACTTCGAAATGGGCTGCTACGGCATTGGCGTTACGCGCCTGCCGGCGGCGGCCATTGAGCAGAACCACGATGCACGCGGCATGATCTGGCCGGATGCGATTGCACCGTTTACCGTGGTGATCTGCCCGATCGGCATGGACCGCAGCGAAGCCGTCAAGGCCGAGGCCACCAAGCTGTACGACACCCTGCGTGCCGCTGGCGTCGATGTGATGCTGGACGATCGCGGCGAGCGCCCGGGCGTGATGTTTGCCGATTGGGAGCTGATTGGCGTGCCGCACCGTGTGGTGCTGTCCGACCGCGGCATCCAGGCTGGCGAGTGCGAATACCAGCACCGCCGCGATGCCGAAGCGCAAAAGCTGCCACTGGGGGATATCGCCAGCTGGCTGCTGGAGCGTGTAGCCTGCTGAGCACAATGGCAAGCCCATGTTGGCATGAGGGCGCCAGGACAGGGCGTCGCGGCTGG
The DNA here is from genome assembly GCA_964413485.1 of uncultured Allobrachymonas sp. Taxonomy (GTDB): domain Bacteria; phylum Pseudomonadota; class Gammaproteobacteria; order Burkholderiales; family Burkholderiaceae_C; genus Brachymonas. Next base: position 64,328 of record CAYPRU010000006.1, read on the forward strand.
CTGCTCCATGCAGCACAGCTGGGCCTGGGCGCGGCGGCATGGGGAGCCGGCCTGTCTGCCCGGGCCGGCGCGCAAAAGGAAGAGTATCTGGCCGATTCGGTGCGCAATGCGCTGAGTGCGGCAGTGCATACCTCGGCGCCGCCGGTGCCCGTGTTTGCCGACCGCAGCGCCCAACTCGAATACTACCGCTGGCAGGCACAGATGAAGCAGCGCCTGGGCAGCCGCATGATCGACGACTTTACCCGGCACGAGTTTCTGCAAACCGTGTGGTATGAATCAATGCGCGCCGCGCTGGAAGTCTCGCTGGTGCTGGGCCTGATCCAGGTCGAGAGCAATTTCCGCAAGTTTGCCGTCTCCCCAGTGGGCGCGCGCGGCCTGATGCAGGTGATGCCGTTCTGGGCCCGCACCATTGGCGATGGCGATTCCGGCAAGCTGTTTCACCAGCAAACCAATCTGCGTTTCGGCTGCGTGATCCTGCGCTACTATCTGGCGCGGGAAAACGGCAGCCTGTTCATGGCGTTGGGCCGCTACAACGGCTCACGCGGCCAGTCCCGTTATCCGAATGCCGTGCTGGCCGCCGAACAACGCTGGCGGGCATGAATCCTGTCAACGGATGTTGCGCATCCAGATGGCATTGACCGTGAGCAGGCCCGCCAGGAACGCGTACAGGCTGGTCATGTTGCCCCACTGATCACGCCCCAGCACGATCAGGATCGGTACCGCAATGAAGGCCACCGTGGTCAGCACCATGCGGCGACCGACCGCGCGTGCGTATTCGGGCGGGCGGCGCTTCATGCCGAGTACGCCGCGCAGGATCTGGTAGCTGGCCGTGACGGTCAGCGCCAGCATCAGGCCGAGCATGATTTCGAGCTGCGTCATGCGGCGTGATCTGCCTGCAGACGCGCCTGATGGCGTGCCAACTGCGCCTGCACCTGCGCCGGCGCGGTGCCGCCCAGGGTGTTGCGCGCATTCAGCGACGCCTCCAGGGTCAGGGCCTGTTCGTACACATCGGCTTCGATGCTGGCGTTGAAGCCTTGCAGGGTTTCCAGCGGCAGTTCGGACAGATCCACGCCTTGCTGTTGTGCCGTCTTGACGGCATGCGCCACCACTTCGTGGGCATCGCGGAATGGCAGCCCCTTCTTGACCAGGTAGTCGGCCAGATCGGTGGCGGTGGCATAGCCCCTGCTGGCAGCCAGGCGCATGGCATCCGGGCTGACGCTGATGCCGCCTTCCTTGACGCCGGTTCGCGGGTTGGTCTGGCCGCCGATCATTTCGGCAAAGATGCGCAGCGTGTCGCGCACGGTATCCACCGTGTCGAATAGCGGCTCCTTGTCTTCCTGGTTGTCCTTGTTGTAGGCCAGCGGCTGGCCTTTCATCAGCGTGATCAGGCCCATCAGGTGGCCCACCACACGTCCGGTCTTGCCGCGCGCCAGTTCGGGCACGTCCGGGTTCTTCTTCTGCGGCATGATAGAGCTGCCGGTGGTGAAGCGATCGGCAATGCGGATGAAGGCAAAGTTCTGGCTCATCCACAGGATCAGCTCTTCGCTCAGGCGGCTGATGTGCACCATGATCAGGCTGGCGGCAGCGGTGAATTCGACGGCAAAGTCACGGTCACTGACGGCATCCAGGCTGTTCTGGCAGACGCCCTCCATGCCCAGAGTGCGTGCCACGCGCTCGCGGTCGAGCGGATAGGTGGTGCCGGCCAGCGCCGCGCTGCCCAGCGGCAGGCGGTTGACGCGCCGGCGCACGTCCTGCAGGCGTTCTTCGTCGCGTGCAAACATTTCCACATAGGCCAGCAGGTGGTGCGCAAAGCTCACCGGCTGTGCCACCTGCAGATGGGTGAAACCAGGCAGGATCACATCAACGTTCTGACGGGCAACCGACAGCAGGGACATCTGCATGCCGCGCAGCAGATCCAGGATCAGGTCGATTTCGCCACGCAGCCACAGGCGGATGTCGGTGGCAACCTGGTCGTTGCGGCTGCGGCCGGTATGCAGACGCTTGCCGGCATCGCCCACCAGCTGCGTCAGGCGCGCTTCCAGATTCAGGTGCACGTCTTCGAGTTCCAGTTTCCACTCGAAACTGCCGGCTTCGATTTCGCTGCGGATCTGTGCCATGCCCTGCTGGATGGCCGCGTGGTCGTCCTGGCTGATGATGCCTTGCGTGGCCAGCATTTCGGCATGGGCCAGGCTGCCCTGCATGTCGGCCTGCCACAGCCGCTTGTCGAAAAACACGCTGGCGGTGTAGCGTTGCACCAGTTCGCTCATCGGTTCGGAAAACAGGGCCGACCAGGCCTGGGATTTGGTGTCGAGTTGGTTCTGGGATGTGGACATGGTGCAGTCGAATGGTTGCTGGGTGCGCCCCTATGGGCAGCGGACGCGATGCCACGATTGTAGTCAATCACCGCCACCGCCTGAGCACCATCAAGAGACAGCCTGGTGGCAGGGCCGTTGGCCGGCAGCCGTGCTAGCATGTGTGCCAGTTGAATATTGCGCCCGGCTGCGGCCGGGACATTGCCACCGAGATTGCTATGTCCGATGTTGTTTCCAGCCCCCTGAATCTGACCATTGCCACCCGGGAAAGCCGCCTGGCCTTGTGGCAGGCCGAACACGTGCAGGCACTGCTGCAGGCCCAGGGTCATACCGTCACCCTGCTGGGCATGACCACCCGCGGCGACCAGATCCTGGACCGCACGCTGAGCAAGGTGGGCGGAAAGGGCCTGTTCGTCAAGGAACTGGAGGTGGCGCTCGAGGAAGGGCGTGCCGATCTGGCTGTGCACTCGCTGAAAGACGTGCCCATGGAGCTGCCCGAAGGCTTTGTGCTGGCCTGCGTGATGGAGCGTGAGGACCCGCGCGATGCCTTTGTTTCTCCCCAATATGCGAGCCTGCAGGGTTTGCCGCAGGGCGCCGTGGTGGGCACTTCCAGTTTGCGCCGTACCGTGCTGCTGCGTGCGGCCCGTCCCGACCTGAAAATCGAGCCCCTGCGCGGCAACCTGGATACCCGCCTGCGCAAGCTGGACGAAGGCCAGTACGACGGCATCGTGCTGGCTGCAGCCGGCCTGAAGCGCCTGGGTCTGGCGCAGCGCATCCGCCATGTGCTGGAACCGGGGCAGATGTTGCCAGCGGCGGGGCAGGGGGCGCTTGGCATCGAGATCCGCAGCCACCGTCCTGATCTGCTGGCCGCACTGGCGCCGCTGGTGCACCAGCCCACCTGGCTGCGCGTGAGCGCCGAGCGCGCCGTGAGCCGTACCATGGGCGGCAGCTGTTCCATGCCGCTGGCGGCGCATGCCACGCTGGAGGGCGATCAGCTGTCCGTGCGTGCGGCCTGGGGCGATGCTGAAGCGGCGGACGTGCCCTTGATCGAGGCGCAGGTGCAGGGCCGCGTGCAGTCGCTGGAGGAGGCAGCTGCGCTGGGTGAGCAAGCGGCTGCCGCGCTGATCGCGCAAGGCGCGCGTGTGGCTGCCAAGGACTGACATGCAGCAAGCCATGGTGCTGGTCACGCGTCCCCAGCCGCAGGCTGATGTGTGGGCGCAGGCACTGCAACAGCAGCTTGGCGATGCCGCACAGGTGCGTGCGCTGCCGCTGATCGAGGTGGACGCCGTGCCTGCAGCTGCGTACCAGCAGCGCCTGCAACAGGTGTGGAGTAATCTGCCGCAATGGCAGGCCGCCTACTTTGTCAGCATTCCGGCGGTGCGTTATTTTTTTGCAGTCGTGCCGGACGCGCTGGCGCGCTGGCAGGCGGCCACGCTGCGGGCCTGGGCGCCGGGGCGTGGTACGCGACAGGCCCTGCTTGAGCAGGGAGTGCCCGCAGACCGCATCGACAGTCCCCCTCCCGAGGCCGGGCAATTCGACTCCGAAACCCTGTGGCCGCTGATTGTGCAGCACCTGGCACCGGATCGGGCCGTGTTGCGCGTGCGCGGCACGGACCACGTGCTGGAAAACGGCGAGGTGCCGGATGCCGGCGCCGGGCGTGACTGGATGGCACGCCAGCTGGACGCCATCGGCATACCGGTGGACACGGTCGTCGCTTACCAGCGCCGCGCGCCGCAATGGTCCGACCAACAGTGCAAACAGGTGCGGGCATGGAACGGGCCGAACGCGCTCTGGGTGTGCAGCAGCTCCCAGGCGCTTGACCATCTACAGCAACTCCTGCCCGGGCATGACTGGCAGCAGGCTACCGCTCTGGCCACCCATCCGCGCATTGCCGAACGCGCCGCCCACTGTGGTTTTGGCCGTGTGCTACAGACGCGGCCGTCACTGGCGGATGTATTGCAATCGATACAATCGTGGCTATGACTACGGAAACCACACAGACACCTGTGCCCGATTCGCCACCTGTTGCGCCGCGCAACAGGTTGTCGGCCTTGTCGCGGGTGATGTTGCTGCTAACCATGGTGCTGGCCCTGGTGGCGCTGGCAGGCGCTGCGCTCGCCTGGCGCACCGCGCAGCAACTGCAGCAGCAGGTGGCGCGGCAGGTGGCAGGCATGGGTCTGCAAAGCCGCGACAGCAGTGCGTTGGCCAGGCTGGCCAGTGAGCAGAGCAAGGAGTCCGGTGCGCGCGTGGCGTTGCTGCAGGTCAAGGTCAGCGAGCTGGAGGCGCAGCGTGCCCAGATCGACAGCGTATTGCAGGGCCTGGCGCACGCCAAGGACGAAAACCTGCTGGTCGATATCGACGCGGCGGTGCAACTGGGCCTGCAGCAGTCACAGCTTACCGGCAGTGCGCAACCCATGCTGGCCGCCTTGCTCAGCGCCGACAAGCGTCTGCAAAGTGCCAGCCAGCCGCAATTGGTGGCCTTGCAGCTGGCCATCGAACGCGACATCGATGCCATCCGCAAGGCCAACGTGAGCGATGTGCCGGTACTGGCCGGGCGTATAGATGGTGTGTTGCGCATGGTGGACACATTGCCGCTGCAAAGTGAATGGGTGCAGCCGGTTTCCGTGTCCGCACAGGCCGGGCGCGCGCCTGCAGGGCAGAACGCCGCCAACTGGTGGCAGCGCACCTGGAATCAGGTACGCGATACGGCCGCGGGACTGGTGCGGGTGCGCACCATCCACAGTCGTGATGCCGCGCTGCTGGCGCCCGAACAAGGATATTTTCTGCGCGAAGGTCTGCGTCTGCGCCTGCTGAACGCGCGCATGGCCCTGCTGGCACGTCAGGTCGAACTGGCGCGTAGCGACGTGCAGGATGTGCAGCAACAACTGGCACGCTATTTCCGGACGTCCTCGCCGCTGCTGGTGTCTGCGCGCCAGCAGCTGGATGAAGTCCTGAAAAACATCCATTCCACCGAATTGCCAGCCATTACCGATACGCTGGATGCGTTGTCGCGTGCACAAAGCGCCGCCGCGGCCTCGGCGGTTGCCGCTCCGGTGGCAGCGCGCCCGCAGACCGCTGCCAGCAAGGCACAGCCCGCAGCCAGCGGCATCCGGAGCTGATCGCCATGCGCGCGCTTGTCTGGCTGATTTTCCTGTTTGTCCTGGCAACCCTGCTGGCCTTGCTGGCCGGCAGCAATCAGGCTGCCGTCACTTTCTATCTGTCACCCACGCGGGCTGTGGACATGTCGATGAACATGGCCATTTTGCTGGTGGTGGGCCTGTTCCTGTTCGGCCATGGCGCACTGCGTCTTTTTTCGGGCCTCTACCGCTTGCCGCGCCATGCGCGTCGCTGGCGTATCCAGCAGCGTGAACGGGCCATGCATGGGCATTTGCTCGATGCACTCTCCTATTACCTGTCGGGACGCTTTTCCCGTGCGCGTCAGGCCGCCGAGAAGGCGCTACTGCAGGAGGAAGCACTGCACGGTGACAGTGACGAAGCGCGTGAGCTGGCCAGGGAAGGGCGGCAGCTGCCTTATGGCCAGCAGCTGCGTGCGCTGGCGCATTATCTGCTGGCAGAAAGCAGCCAGGCCATGCAGGACGGCAATGAACGCGATCGCCACGAGACGCTGGCGCTGGCGGCAGCCGGCCAGGTACAGGGGGATGCCGCCAACGATGTGCGCGAGGGTATTCAGCTGCGCGGTATCCGCTGGGCGCTGGAAGATCGCCACTCCGATCTGGCGATGCAGCGCCTGAAGTCCTTGCCACAGGGTGCTGCCCGCCGCGTGGTGGCCTTGCGCTACAAGCTGAAGGCAGCGCGCCAGCAAGGGGAGACCGGTACGGCGCTGGAAACGGCCCGTACCTTGGCGCGTCACAAGGCATTCACGCCGCAGGCGTCCAGGGTGCTGCTGGGCCGACTGATTTCCGATCGGCTGCAAACGGCATTCGATATGGAACAGCTGGAGCAGGCTTGGCGCCAGCTCGATCCCGCTGAGCGCAGCTGGCCCGAGGTGGCGACCCAGGCGGCGCACCAGGTGCTGCGCCTGGGAGGTCAGCAGGCGCGGGCGCGTGAATGGCTGCTGCCGGTATGGCAGCAATTTGCCACGCAGCCCAATACCTTGTCGGCGCCACAGCGGCAAGCCCTGCTGCTTGCCATTGAAGGCAGCCTGCAGGATTGTGACGGCAGCTGGCTGCAGCGCATCGAAACCGCCTGGCAACAACACCCTGCGCGCGCCGACCTGCAGTATCTGATGGGCATGGCCTGCATGCAGCGCCAGTTGTGGGGCAAGGCGCAGCAATTGCTGGGCCAGGCTGTGCGCGGCTTGCAGTCCGAGCCGGAGCTGCGCCGCAACAGCTGGCGTGCCATGGCGGTCCTGGCTGAACAGCGCGGTGATGCTGCTGCGGCTGCCGAGGCCTGGAAGCAGGCGGCACTGGTCTGAGCAGGTGCCTCTTTGGAGGCCCCGTAATGGCGGCAGCAAATGTCACAGCCTTGCTGTGGCAAGCGCGCATAGACTTTTGCATCATGATTGCGCTCTGCAAAGGGGTAAGTTCAGGCATGCATTTCACACGCGCCAGGCTGCCGTTGGCATGGGTTGTGTGTACCGGGTGCAGGCGCGTGCAAGGTGGCGTGCAGCGCCATCATGTGGGGGAGCTCTACCTTGAAAACATCATGAACATTCCCGTCGCTGTATTCGCTATCGAATTCAGGCAAAGAACAGAGGTGTGCGGCCATCCAGGCATTCGGTAAGCCACTTGCTTTCCTCCAGGCAAAGGCCAAAAAGGGCTTGCCTTGTAAGCAAGCCCTTTGCAGGGAAGCGGGTACAGACTGGATTTAACCCTGCTGTGTTTCGCTTTCAAACGGCAGCACGACCGAAGCCAGATCGCGCCGGGTTTCCACCAGAATCAGCGGACCTTCGTCGAGCACAACCACCGGAGGGCGTTCACGCGGTACCCGGACCGGCTTGGGCTCGGCTGCAATCGCAGCTTGTACGGCGGCGATCTTGTCCGGGTCGGAATTGACCCATTCCAGGCCTGCAGTGCGGGCGACTTGTTGCAGCTCGTTCAGCGGCAGCACGTAGGCTTGCACCTTGGGCATGTGGTGGCTGACAGCAGCTGCTTCTTCGGGGGCAGCGGGAGCCTGCAGTGCCAGCGGCGGTTCCTCGACAGTCAGGGCCAGTACCGGCGCGGGGGCGGGCAGTGCGGATGCGGCTTCTGCCTGCGCAGGGACAGCCACTTCGGCAGCGGTTTCGACCAGGCTGGGGACCGGTGCATTGGCGTTGGCCGAGAAGTAACTGCGCGGAGCTTCGCCTGCCTCAGCAACTGGAACAGCTTCCGCATCCTGCTCGGTGCCGGCCTGCTGTTCCTGCTGCGCGGCGCGTTCGCCACGGTTACGGCGGTCGCGGCCATAGCGGTCACGCGATCTGCGTTCACGACGCTCGCGCACCTCGCCTTCGGCTGCTTCAGGTGCAGCAACTTCTGGTGCGGCGGTGTCGGCCTGGGCGGCCAGGGCCACGGCGGCGGCTGCACCTGCTGCCCCGGCAGCGGCAACCTCAGCGACTGCAGGCTGCTCGATGCTGCTCAGTTCGGTCGGTTCGGCGGTCTGACGCTGGCGACGGCTTTCGCCCCGCTCACGACGTGGACGACGTGCTTCCTGGCGGCTGTCGTCCGCCACCTGCTGCACGGCTTCCTGCTCTGCGCGCTCTTCACGGCGGCCCTCGCCGCGGTCTTCCTTGCGGTTACGGCGCTGTTCGCCCTGGCGTGCTTCGCCTTGGCGTTCGCCACGCGGCGGACGGCCCTCGCCAGTGCGTTCTGTGCGTTCAGCGCTGCTGCGCTCACCGCTACCCCGTTCGCCGCTGCGGGTGCCTTGGCGGCCGCGGCCGCCGCGTCCATTGCTGCGGCGAGCTTCGTCGGCCGGTTTGCTTTCGACCAGTTCCGGCGTAACCACCATGGGAGTAGTTGCCTCCGGGGCGCCGCCAAAGCCGAACATGCGCTTGATTCTCGCCCACAGTGCGGCCAAGCCAGTCAGGGGCTGCGCCGGCACGGCTTGCGGCACCACCGGTGCGGGAGGCGGCGTTTCCTCCTTGGGCGGCATGACCGGAGCCGGCACGTCCGGCAGCACGCCCTTGATCAGCGGCGTCTGGCGGTTGGTAGGCTCCTGGCTGCGGCGTGTGACCGTGGTCGGATCTTCGATCTCCTCGGCCATCTTGTAGCTGACGTCCAGGTTTTCCAGCCGGCTGTCATCGTGCTTGAGGCGTTCGAGCTTGTAATGCGGTGTTTCCAGGCCCTTGTTGGGCACCAGCAGCACCTGCACACGCTGCTTGAGCTCGATCTTGGCGATCTCGGAGCGTTTTTCGTTGAGCAGGAATGAAGCCACCTCGACCGGCACCTGGGCGTGCACGGCGGCTGTGTTGTCCTTCATCGCCTCTTCCTGGATGATACGCAGGATTTGCAGCGCGCTGGATTCGGTGTCGCGCACGTGGCCGGAACCGCCGCAGCGCGGGCAGGGGATGGAGGCGCCTTCACTCAGTGCCGGGCGCAGGCGTTGGCGGCTCATTTCCATCAGGCCGAACTTGCTGATGGTGCCGAACTGCACGCGGGCGCGGTCCTGGCGCAGTGCGTCGCGCAGGCGGTTCTCGACTTCACGGCGGTTCTTCTGCTCGTCCATGTCGATGAAGTCGATCACGATCAGGCCACCCAGGTCGCGCAGGCGCATCTGGCGCGCCACTTCGTCGGCAGCTTCCAGGTTGGTGCGGGTGGCGGTTTCCTCGATGTCGCTGCCCTTGATGGCGCGCGCCGAGTTGACGTCCACCGAAACCAAGGCTTCGGTGTGGTCGATCACGATGGCGCCGCCGCTGGGGAGCGTGACGATGCGGGCATAGGCCGATTCGATCTGGTGCTCGATCTGGAAGCGCGAGAACAGTGGGGCGTCGTCGCGGTAGCGCTTGACCTTGCTGGCATGCTCGGGCATCACGTGGTTCATGAACTGGTGTGCCTGCTCGAAGATGTCATCCGTGTCGATCAGGATGTCGCCGATTTCGGAGCTGAAGTAGTCGCGCAGGGCACGCACCACCAGGTTGGATTCCTGGTAGATCAGGAAGGCGCCCTTGCCGGCGCCGCCGGCGCTGTCGATCGCTTCCCACAGCTTGAGCAGGTAGTTCAGGTCCCATTGCAGCTCGGGGGCGCTGCGGCCGATGCCGGCGGTGCGCGCGATGATGCTCATGCCCTTGGGGTATTCGAGCTGGTCCATCGCCTCTTTCAGCTCGGCGCGGTCCTCGCCCTCTATGCGGCGGCTGACGCCACCGCCGCGCGGGTTGTTGGGCATCAGCACCACATAGCGGCCGGCCAGGCTGATGAAGGTGGTCAGGGCGGCGCCCTTGTTGCCACGTTCTTCCTTTTCGACCTGGACGATTACTTCGTGGCCTTCGCGCAGGACGTCTTTGATGCGGGCCTGGCTGACCGGCACGCCCTCGGCAAAATACTGGCGCGAAATTTCCTTGAACGGCAGGAAGCCGTGGCGGTCTTCGCCGTAGTCGACGAAGCAGGCTTCGAGCGAGGGCTCGACGCGGGTGACGACGGCCTTGTAGATATTGCCCTTGCGCTGTTCGCGCCCTTCGATTTCGATCTCGTAATCGAGCAGTTTCTGGCCGTCGACAATGGCCAGACGACGTTCTTCGGACTGAGTGCCGTTGATGAGCATCCGTTTCATGATGCGAATTCCTTCCCGGGGCCGCATAGCCCGCAATAATCTGCACGCGGCCCGCCTGATGGTCAGGAGGCCGCACAAATGCCTGGAAAGACGCCGGAAACGAAGGGAATTGCCTGGGCTGCCTTAACCTGCCTGTGGGGCAGGATGGACGACAAAGGGCGCGGGGAGGAGGAATGCGGGCAGCCGCCAGCATGCCGGCCGCACACGCTCAGGTGGCGGAAGCGGCATTGGGCGAAAAGCCGGAAGCGTGGCAGACAGGTGCCGGAAACGGCGCCGGGCGGATGGTGCTGGCTTGCTCCGGCGCACGCAGTGCTGCGCTGGTGACAACAGACCAGTCAGCTTCACGCCAAGGGAGAACAGCAACAGCAACATGCCGGGCACTTGCATTCATCCAGCCGGCTGGCAAACCGGAAACGGGCCAGCCGGACAAGGTATTCCATATTCGGGGTTTCGTGGCGTCAATCCTGCACCAGCCAGGCCACTGCCACGACAAGCTCGGGCTTGCGGTTTACAGTGCTGCTGACCAGCGGCATTGACGGTTTCTGTACGGACTTGCCCTCCGGGCCGCTGCTTCTGCCTTAAACTTATTCAAATCAAGCAGTTACAACATTCGACCATACAGTGAAGAACATTATAGGCGTGAAAGCCCCGATTTCAGCTGCCGCAACCGTCAAGTACCTAACAGTGGACGAAGATTCGGCGGGGCAGCGCATCGACAACTATCTGCTGCGCCAGCTCAAGGGCGTCCCCAAGACGCATGTCTACCGCATCATCCGCAGTGGCGAGGTGCGCATCAACAAGGGCCGTGTCACCGCCGACAGCCGTGTGGCCGTTGGCGACGTGGTGCGCGTTCCGCCGGTGCGCGTGGCCGAGCGCAGCACCCAGGCCGCTGCGATACCGGGGCGCGAATTTCCCGCCCTGCTCGAGGACGACTGGCTACTGGCGGTCAACAAGCCTGCCGGTGTGGCGGTGCACGGTGGCAGCGGGGTCAGCTTTGGCGTGATCGAGCAGCTGCGCCGGGCGCGCCCGCAGGCCCGCTTTCTGGAGCTGGTGCACCGGCTGGACCGTGAAACCAGCGGCATCCTGCTGGTGGCCAAGAAACGCTCGGCGCTCACCGCGCTGCAGGACCAGTTCCGCCGCCGTGAAACGGGCAAGACCTACCTGGCGCTGGTGCAGGGCGACTGGCCAGCCAGCAAGAAGGTGATCGACACGCCCCTGCGCAAGTTCCTGGTGGCGGTGCCGGGCAGCCCTGACGGCGAACGTCGCGTCAAGCCGACCGGCAAGGACGATCCGGAAGGCATGAAGGCGCTCACCTTGGTGCGGGTGGCACGGCGCATCGCGCACCCGCTGGGCCCCATGACGTTGCTGGAAGTCACCATCAAAACCGGCCGCACGCACCAGATCCGGGTGCATCTGGCCTCCAGCGGTCATCCAATTGCCGGTGACGAAAAGTACGGCGATTTCGAGTACAACCGCGCCTTGCATAAGGCCGGCCTCAAGCGCATGTTCCTGCATGCCTGGCGCCTGCGCTTTACCCATCCCTCCACCGGACAGGCAGTCCAGCTGGAGCAGCCGCTGGAGCCGGCGCTGCAGGCGTTTGCCGGCGGTTCAGAGCCAGCTGCCGGTACGCAAGCCGACGCCGGTGAGCACGAATAGCACTGACAGCAGGGTCACGGCGCGCGCATGCCAGGCCATCAGGGGCAGGGTGTCCGCGCGCAGACGCGGGATCACGCGCAGGCGCGCATGCGCCGCGATGCCCGCGGTCAGCGCCAGCAACACCAGCTTGGTGGCAATTGCGTGGCTGAGCGGTGTCTGCATGGAAAACCACTGCGACGGCGGCAGCAATTGCGCAGCCAGCCACAGGCCGCTGGCCACCTGCACCAACAGGGCCGGCATGCCGATTTTTTCGTAACCCTGTTCGAAGTCGAGCAGGATGCGCGGATCCCGTGCGCGCAGGGCACGCGGAAAAACGGTGAACACCAGCACCAGATGGCCGCCGGTCCAGATCGTGGCGCCCAGAACATGCAGGGCAAGAATGACTGCGTACATGGCAATTCCTGATGGTTTGCTGCCATTGTGACAAAAGCCGTGTCGGCTGCAGATGCACCTGCATGATTGCGGTCATGTCTTTGCGGATCGGTGACAATGCAGCCATGAACCCGATTGATGACGCTCCCGACCGCCGCTTTGACCTGATCGCTTTCGACTGGGACGGTACGCTCTTCGACTCCACCGCCAGCATCGTGCAGTGTCTGCAGCAGGCAGTGGTGGACGTGGGCGGCCAGCGCCCGACGCGGGAACTTGCCAGCTATGTGATCGGCCTGGCCTTGCCCGAAGCCCTGGGCCGGGTGGCGCCGGACGTGCCGTCCAGCAGCTACCGGCAACTGTCCGAGCGTTACCGTTTCCACTACACGCGCCACATGAACGACATTACCTTGTTTGACGGTGTGCCGGAGCTGCTGGCCGATTTGCGTGCGCAGGGATATTTGCTGGCGGTGGCCACCGGCAAAAGCCGGCGCGGCCTGCGCGAGGCACTGGAAGCGGTGCAGTTGCGCACGCTGTTCGACGCCACCCGTACGGCAGAAGAAACCGCGGGCAAGCCAGACCCGCTGATGCTCAATGAGCTGATGTCCGAGCTGGCGGTGCCGACGCAGCGCACACTCATGATCGGTGATACCACCCACGACCTGCAAATGGCGCACAACGCAGGCTGCCCGAGCGTGGCAGTCAGCTATGGCGCCCATGGCACCGTGGGTTTCGACGAATGGCAGCCACTGCATGTGGCGGACAGCATTGCCGACCTGCGTCAGTGGCTGCTGGAGCGCTGAAGGGTGCACATGGAGGCCATCGCCATTTGCGCATCCGGTGCATTGCTCGAAGGGGGCGATGTAGTGCCTTTCGAGGTGGTGCATCTGGGGCAGCCGGTGCGTGCCTTTGTCGGCCGCTTCGAGGGCATGCCTGTTGCCTATCTGAACCGCTGCACGCATGTGGCGATGGAGCTGGACTGGCAGCCCAACCGCATTTTTGACGACACAGGCCAGTGGCTGCTGTGCGCCAGCCACGGCGCGGTGTACGATCCGGCCAGCGGGGATTGTGTGGGCGGGCCGTGCCAGGGTGGGCTGATCAAGCTGCAGGTGTCCGAACACACTGGCCAGGTGTGGTGGCAGCCGGATCACCACACTGTGCCGGCAAAGTTATCCTGATCGGGGCAGGCTGAAACTACAATCCTGAATTGCAACCCTTTTCCAAATCCGGCCGGACCCGCCTGCGTGGATTCCGGCTCATGCGTGTGCCATGCCCGATACTTCTGACAACTTGAAACCACTTGAAGAGCGAGCGAGCGGATGGGAACGTGCCATGCTGGAACGCGTGGCCCTGGCCTCCATTCGCGAACAGGCGTCGGCACGGCGCTGGCGCACATTTGTGCGCATGGCCTGGCTGGTGTTCTTTGCCGTCATGGCGTGGGTGCTGCTGCAGCGCGGCATGCCGGATGCCGCCCGGACAACCGCCCCCCATACTGCGCTAGTGGAAATCCGTGGCGAGATCGCCGACGGGGGCGACGGTAGCGCCAGCACGATTCTGGCAGCGGCCAAGGCGGCGTTTGAAGATGCCGGCTCGCGCGCCGTGATCCTGTCCATCAATTCCGGCGGGGGTAGTCCGGTACAGTCCGGCATCATCAATGACGAACTGGTGCGCATGAAAACGCACTACAAAAAACCGTTGTATGCCGTGGTGGGAGATACCTGCGCCTCTGGCGCCTACTATGTGGCTGTGGCTGCCGACCAGATTTTTGTAGACAAGGCCAGCATGGTCGGCAGTGTGGGTGTGCTGATGGATGGCTTCGGCTTTACCGGCACCATGGAAAAACTGGGCGTGCAACGGCGCCTGATCACGGCTGGCGCCAACAAGGGGTTCCTGGATCCGTTCAGCCCGATGAACGATACCCAGAAAGCCCATGCACAGAGCATGCTGGACCAGGTGCACCAGCAATTCATCGGTGTGGTGCGCAAGGCGCGCGGCAGCCGCCTGCACGAGACCCCCGACATGTTCAGCGGACTGGTCTGGACCGGACAGCAGGCGGTGCAGATGGGCCTGGCTGATAAATTGGGTAATGCCGACTATGTGGCGCGCGAAGTGGTCAAGCAGGAACGCATCGTCGACTACACCAAGCGGGACAACGTGGCCGAGAAACTGGCGCGCCGTTTCGGGGCAGCCGTGGGGGTGGGCGCCATGCAGGCGTTGCAGGCGGGTAGCACTGCCTTGCGCTGAAGCTTCTGCAGTTTGCAGTGATTGCGTGGCCATGCGGCAGATGTCCTCGGCCGCGTCTGGCGCGCGGTTACACTGGGCCAGAGCTGCTGTGCCGGATGTTGCGCAGCGCAGCTGTTTGACCATGACACTTTGGAGATGCCATGTCCATCGATTTGACGGCGCTGATTCAGACAAAGGTGGGTAGCGTGCTGTCCGGTTACCTCACCAGCCAGCTGGGCGAGTCGCACGCTGTGGCTAGCAAGGCCATCGGCCTGGCGCTGCCGGTGCTGCTGGGAAAACTGGAGATGCAGGCCGGTGACAAGGACAAGGCCAGTCAGCTGTTCCAGCTGGTCACTGGCCCGCAGATTGACAGCACCATCACCGCAGTACAGCCTTCGCTGCTGGAGTTTGGCGACCAATTGCTCGCGTCCATGCTGGGGGATACGTCCATTCTGGTCAATCTGCTGGCGGGCAAAAGCGGCATGTCCACCGGCAATATCGGCCATCTGCTGTCGGCAGCTTTCCCGCTATTGCTGGGTGTGCTGCGTGCGCACATCCAGACCAACGGCATGACACAGCCGCAGTTTGCACAGCTGCTGTTCGCGCAGCGTGGCCATGTGGAACGTGCCCTCGGCAGCGATTTGCTCGGCATGCTGGGTCTGGGGGCCGCCGTCGCAGCGACTGCTCCGGCCACGGACGCCGCCACGGCAACTGCCGTTCCGGCGCCGGTGTCTTCTGCGCAGGCCCATTCCGGCGGCTGGATGAAATGGCTCTGGCTGGCAGTGGCTGCACTGGCGGCACTGCTGTTGCTCAGGGTCTATGGTCCGAAGCCCGCTGATACGTCCATGCCGCCAGCCGCGGCCTCCGCTGCTTCTGCAGTCGGCCTGAGTGTTTCGTCTGCAGCTTCTGCGTCCTGACGCAGCATCTTGGCTGATGCACAGCCGTCGCACCGATGTAACGGTGCGCCCATGCGGGTGACAATTCTCCACAAAGCTCCGTCGCAGCAGAGCCTTTTTGCAGGCACGGCACTGTTACCATACATGCCATGCTGATGTATCCCCAAATCGACCCCGTCGCCATCCAGCTCGGCCCGTTCGCTGTGCACTGGTACGGCCTGACCTATCTGGCTGCCTTTGCCGCCTTCCTGTCGCTGGGCATTCAGCGCCTGAAGCATCCGCCGTTTGTGCACCTCCAGGGCGATCGGGCCTGGAGCCGCCAGGATGTGGAAGACATCCTGTTCCTGGGGGTGATGGGGGTCATCATCGGTGGGCGCCTGGGCTATTGCCTGTTTTACAAGCCCGAATACTACCTGCTGCATCCGCTCGACATCTTCAAGGTATGGCAGGGCGGCATGAGCTTCCATGGGGGCTTGTTGGGTGTGATCTCGGCGATGTTTTGGTTTGCCCGCTCGCGCCAGCGCCCCTGGCTGCAGGTGGCGGACTTTGTTGCGCCCTGCGTGCCGATCGGCCTGGCCTTCGGGCGTATCGGCAATTTCATCAACGGCGAGTTGTGGGGCCGCTTTGCAGACCCTGCCTTGCCCTGGGCCATGGTGTTTCCGCAAAGCGGCAGCATGCTGCCGCGCCATCCGTCACAGATCTACCAGTTCCTGCTCGAAGGCCTGCTGCTGTTCGTGCTGCTGTGGCTGTACGCGCGCAAGGAGCACAAACCGGGACGGGTGGCCGCCATGTTCCTGTTCGGCTATGGCGTATTCCGCTTTACCGCCGAATACTTCCGTGAACCGGACGATTTCCTGGGCCTGCTGGGGCTGGGGCTGAGCATGGGGCAGTGGCTGTCCGTGCCGATGATTCTGGCCGGCATCCTGATGTGGCTGTGGGCCGGCCGCCGTGCGCGATAGGGAGGCCGGTATGTCCGAAGTCACTTGCATGATTGATGAAACCCCCGGCGCGCGCCATGCCAGCGTCACTTTGCACCACGCCGGCCGCTTCAACGCCATGTCCTGCACCATGTGGCGCCAGCTGCGCGATGTCTTCCTGCACTTGCAGCAGCAGACCCGCACCGATGACCCGCTGCGCTGCGTCGTGGTGCAGGGGGGCGATGGCAATTTCTGTGCCGGCGGAGATATTTCCGAATACAGTGCGTTCCGCTTCGACGTTGACAGCCTGCGCCATTTCCACGAAGAGCTGGTATGGGGCGGCTTGTCGGCCATGCTGGACTGCGATGCGCCGCTGATTGCAGCCATCGAAGGGCATTGCATGGGCGCCGGCGTCGAGATTGCCAGCTGCTGCGACATCCGCATTGCCGAGCAGGACAGCAATTACGGCGCGCCAATCGCCAAACTGGGTTTTCCGATGGCACCGCGCGAAGCGGCGCTGGTAGCGGGGGTGCTGGGCCCGACCTTGTCGCGCTCGATCCTGCTCGAGGCTGGCGTGTACCAGGCGCCCGAAATGCACAGCCGCGGTTTCCTGACCCGCATGCTGCCGGATGCAGCGGCATTGCGCGAGGATGTGCAGCGCAGCGTGGCGCGCATCGTCCGGTTGGCGCCGGCAGCGGCGCGCATGCACAAGCAGATGATGCGCGACTGGATGCAGCTGCACGCTCCGGTGCTACGGGTACAGCTGCAGACTGCCTATGATTACGCCGACAGTGCAGAGCACCGCGAAGGCATAGGCGCTTTCCTCGAAAAACGTCCCGCACGCTTTTAACTTGACTGCCATTCAGGGCGATATGTAAAACCGTCCGCGCAAATTTTACGGGTGCCTACAATTGCGGCAGTGAAACTTTCCATGCCGTATGGAATGGGCAGGACGTGGGTGTGTGATGTCTGCAGTTGTTATGGCGCCAACGGCCACACAGGTCGAGCTGCTGGATGATCCCGATGAATGGGGTGCGTTCAGCCGCCGGTGTGCGGATCAGCAGGATGTGTGGGAGTCCAGTGTCGCCATCGAGGGCATGCACTGCGCCGCTTGTGCCCTGACTGTGGAAGATGCCCTCAAAGCCGTACCCGGCGTACAGGACGTGCGCGTCAGCCCGGGCAGCCATCGTGCCCAGGTCACCTGGAAGCCCGACCAGGTCAAGCCTTCGCAGTGGATGCAGGCGGTAGAGCACGCCGGTTACCGTGCCGTGCCGGCCAATGATGCCTTTGCCGCGCAGCGCCGCCGCCTGGAAGCGCGCGAAACCGGCTGGCAGTGGGCGGTTGCCTGCATTGCCACCGCGCAGGTGATGATGTATGCGTGGCCCGAATACGTTTCCCATGCGATTGCCCCAGACCTGCGTTACCTGCTGCGCTGGGGCTCCTGGCTGTTGTCGGTGCTGGTGCTGATCTTTTCGTGCAAGCCGTTTTTCCGCAACGCCTGGAATGACATCCGCCATCGGCGTGTCAGCATGGATCTGCCGGTATCGCTGGGCATGCTGATCTCCTTCGGCGCAAGCACCTTGGGCACCTTCGAGCCGGACGGCATGTTTGGCGCCGAGGTGTACTTCGATTCCTTCACCATGTTCGTGTTCTTCCTGCTCAGCGGACGCTGGCTGGAATGGCGCATGCGCGACCGCACCGCGGGAGCGCTGGAAGCGCTGATGAACCGCTTGCCCGAAAGCGTGGACCGGCGCAACAAACGCGGCGAATACGAGCGTGTGACGCTGCGCCGCCTCAAGGTCGGCGATATCGTGCGGGTACTGCCGGGTGAAGGCTTTCCGGCTGATGGTGTAGTGATCGGTGGCCGCACCATGGTGGACGAGGCGCTGTTGACCGGCGAATCGCGGCCGCTGCGGCGCGAAGAGGGTTCCAGCGTGATTGCGGGCAGCCACAATATCCAGTCGCCGGTTGAAATGCGCATCGAACGGCTGGGGGACAGTACGCGCTACGCCCAGATCGTGACCATGATGGAAGGCGCTTCGGTGGACAAGCCGCGCCTGGCGCAGCATGCAGATCGTCTGGCCAAGCCGTTCCTGGTCATCGTGCTGTTGTCGGCGCTGGCAGCCGCTGCCTGGTGGTGGCCGCAGGATCCTGCGCGCGCCGTCATGATCGCCGTTGCCGTCTTGATCGTGACCTGTCCTTGCGCGCTGTCGCTGGCCACGCCGGCGGCCATGCTGGCAGCGGCGGGTGGCCTGGCACGGCATGGGGTGCTGGTGCGCCGTCTGCAGGCGCTCGAAAGTCTGTCGCAGGTCGACACCATCGTATTCGACAAGACCGGCACCCTGACTGCCGATACCATCGCACTCGAGTGCGTGCTGGTGCGCCCGGGCGTCGATCCGCAGCAGGCCTTGCTGCAGGCGGCTGCGCTGGCACGCCATTCGCTGCATCCGGTGTCGCGTGCCATCGTGGCAGCAGCCGGTCTCGAGGGAGAGGCATTGCTTGACCAGCAGTGGCTGGCCAGCGAGGTGTCCGAACATCCGGGCAAGGGGCTGGAAGGTACGATGGCCGCAGCCAGCGGTGATGCTGCGGGCGTCATGCGGCTCGGCTCGGACGCCTTCTGCAACGTGTCGCCACACACCGTGGCTGAACTGCCGGCAGACGCCCTGCATTCCAACCTGAGCGATGAGCACGGTTGGCTGGCTACCTTTGTCCTGCGTGAAGACTTGCGTACCGATGCCCAGACTGCCGTCGATACGCTGCGTGACGCGGGCCTGCGTCTGCAGGTGCTGTCGGGCGACCGTCCCCATGCCGTGCAGCGCATCGCCGACCAGCTTGGCCTCGAGCAGGCACAGGGTGGCTGTAGCGCCGGCGACAAGCTGGCCTTCCTGCGCGCCGAGCAACAGAATGGCCACCACGTAGCCATGGTGGGAGATGGCATCAACGACGGTCCGGTGCTGGCGGGCGCGCATGTTTCCTTTGCACTGGGCAAGGCGGTACCGCTGGCCCAGGCGCAATCCGACTTCGTGATTCTGGGCAGCAGCCTGCAAGCTGTTGCCGATACTTATCAGCTGGCGTGCAGCACCATGCGCGTGGTGCGTGAAAACCTGACATGGGCTGCCGGCTACAACCTGCTGGCCATCCCGCTGGCAGCGATGGGCATGGTGCCGGCCTGGCTGGCCGGGCTGGGCATGGCGTTCAGTTCACTGTTGGTCATTGGAAATGCCTTGCGCCTGGTGCGCAAGCTAGACCGGATTTAAAAGGAGGCAGCGTGGATATTCTGTTCTTGTTGATTCCCTTGTCGATCGGATTGGTCTTTTTTATTCTAGTCGGACTGTGGTGGGCCATCCACAGCGGACAGTTCGAAGACGTTGAAGCCGAAGGTCAACGTATCTTCAAGCAAGACTGACATGTGACCACATGTTTTTTAAGGATAAGATGACGTCGAGCAGGTTTTTTAAAGAGAGAGGTGAAAATGAGTTTCTCCAATATGCAGGCAACAACGTACAACGATAAGGTTGTACGGCAGTTCGCCATCATGACCGTCGTGTGGGGCGTGGTCGGCATGCTGGTAGGCGTGACCATCGCCGCCCAGTTGACCTGGCCTGAGCTCAACTTTGGTATTCCATGGCTGTCGTATGGGCGTCTGCGTCCGTTGCACACCAATGCCGTGATCTTCGCCTTTGGCGGTTGCGGTCTGATGGGTACCTCCTACTACGTGGTACAGCGCACCTGCCAGGTGCGCCTGTTCAGTGACAAGCTGGCTGCCTTCACATTCTGGGGCTGGCAACTGGTCATCGTAGCTGCTGCCATCACGCTGCCGCTGGGCTACACCTTTGCCAAGGAATACGCTGAGCTCGAGTGGCCCATCAAGCTGCTGATCGCCGTGGTCTGGGTGGTGTACGCCGTCGTGTTCTTCGGCACCATCGGTACCCGCAAGGTGCGCCACATTTATGTGGCCAACTGGTTCTACGGAGGTTTCATCCTGGCCATCGCCGTGCTGCACATCGTCAACAGCGCGTTCGTTCCGGCTGGCCTGATGAAGTCCTATTCTGCCTATGCCGGCGTGCAGGACGCCATGGTGCAGTGGTGGTATGGCCATAATGCCGTGGGCTTCTTCCTGACCGCGGGCTTCCTGGGCATGATGTATTACTTCGTGCCAAAGCAGGCAGGGCGTCCGGTGTATTCCTATCGCCTCTCCATCGTGCACTTCTGGGCACTGATCTTCACTTACATGTGGGCCGGTCCGCACCATTTGCACTACACGGCGCTGCCCGACTGGACCCAGTCCGTGGGCATGGTCTTCTCCCTGATCCTGCTGGCACCGAGCTGGGGCGGCATGATCAACGGCATCATGACCCTGTCTGGCGCATGGCACAAACTGCGTGACGATCCCATCTTGCGTTTCCTGATCGTGTCGCTGTCGTTCTACGGCATGTCCACTTTCGAAGGCCCGATGATGGCGATCAAGACCGTCAACGCGTTGAGCCACTATACCGACTGGACCATTGGCCACGTGCACTCCGGCGCACTGGGTTGGGTGGGTCTGATTACCATCGGCTCCATGTACTACATGATTCCGCGTCTGTTCGGCAAAAAGGAAATGTACAGCGTCAAGGCCATCGAACTGCACTTCTGGGTAGCCACCATTGGCATCGTGCTGTACATCGCTGCCATGTGGATTGCCGGTGTGATGCAGGGTCTGATGTGGCGGGCCATCAACCCCGACGGCACCCTGACCTATACCTTCGTTGAAAGCGTGAAAGCTACCTTCCCGTTCTACGCAACCCGTCTGCTGGGCGGTGTGCTGTACTTGGGTGGCATGGTCATCATGCTGTGGAACACCGTCATGACGGCGACCAAGGGCCGTTCCGTGACCACGCAGATTCCTGCACTTGCCCCGGCGCACGCCTGAGGAGAACAACACAATGGCAAACCCGCAAGCTACAGGTGGCCTGAGCCACGAAAAAGTTGAAACTAGCAACTTCTGGCTGATCGTACTGATTGTGCTCGTGATCTCCTTTGGGGGTCTGGTCGAAATCGTTCCGCTGTTTTTCCAGAAGTCCACGACACAGCCTATCGAAGGCATGAAGCCGCCGACCGCCCTGCAGGTGGCCGGACGCGACATCTTCGTACGTGAAGGTTGCTACAACTGCCACTCGCAGATGGTGCGTCCGTTCCGCGCCGAGACACTGCGGTATGGCCACTATTCGGTGGCCGGTGAATCGGTGTACGACCATCCGTTCCAGTGGGGTTCCAAGCGTACCGGGCCCGATCTGGCGCGCGTGGGTGGCCGCTACAGCGACGACTGGCATGCACAGCACTTGCATAACCCGCGTGATGTCGTGCCCGAGTCCAACATGCCGGCTTACCCCTGGCTGTCCAAGAACCTGGTCGATGACACCACCATCGCGGCGCACATGACTGCACTGCGCAAGGTCGGGGTGCCCTTCAGCGACGCGGAGATCGCTGGTGCGCCGGCTGCTGTGAAGGGCAAGACCGAGCAGCAGGCACTGATTGCCTACCTGCAGTCGCTGGGCAGCGCCATGGCTGCCCTGCAGGAAAAGCAGCGTGCAGCCGCTGCAGCTGCGCCTGCTCCGGCCGTGCCTGCCCCGGCTCCCGCTCCCGCTGCGGTGGCCGCAGACGAAGCCGCGGTCAAGGTCGAAAACGGCGTGGTGCAGTTCTTCTTTGCCACCGGCAAGAGCGAAGTCGCCAAGGGTGGCGCCGAAGCCCTGACGGATGTACTGGCCGGCGTGAAGGCCGGCAAGAAGGCCGTGGTGAGCGGTTACACCGATGCCACTGGCAACGCTGCCCAGAATGCAGAGCTGGCTAAGAAGCGCGCCTTTGCCGTGCGTGACCTGCTCAAGGCCAATGGTGTGGCAGAAGACCGCATCGTGCTGTCGAAGCCTGCAGACAACAATGCAGGCACTGGTGGTCAGGCCCGTCGTGTGGACGTTGCACTGCAGTAATAAAAAAGGAGCTCGGGGGTTTCCATGGATATCAATGACCTGCGCAGTTTAGCGACTGTCACCAGCCTGCTGGTCTTTCTGGGGTTGATTGCGTGGGCCTTGTCCCGCCGCAATCGCCACCGATTCGATGAGGCTGCACAGCTGCCATTCTTGAACGAGGACGCGCCCGGCACCGACAAACAAAGTGAGGAAGCAAAATGAGTGACTTCAACAGTCCGTTCTGGGCCGGCTACGTGGTGGCCATCGTAGCCTTCGGCATTCTTTTCTGCATTGGCATTCTTCTGTTTGGTGCACGTGCACGCGCACATACCGCCGAAGATAAGACCACCGGCCACGTGTGGGACGGTGACTTGCGCGAGGTGAACAACCCGTTGCCGCGCTGGTGGGTGGGTCTGTACTGGCTGACGGTGATCTTTACGATTGTCTATTTCATCCTGTATCCGGGCTTTGGCACGAACAAGGGCGCACTGGGCTGGACCTCCAAGGGCCAGTATGAAGCCGAGAAGGCCAAGCTGGATGCCCAGGTGGCGCCGTTGTTTGCCAAGTATGCGGCCATGCCGGTGGAACAGATTGCCAAGGATCCGCAGGCCGTGGGCATGGGTCAGCGTCTGTTCCTGAACAACTGCGCCCAGTGCCATGGCTCTAGCGCCAAGGGCGGCAATGGCTACCCAGACCTGTCCGACAAGGATTGGCTGTGGGGCGGCAAGCCGGACACCATCATCCAGACCATCACCAAGGGCCGCCATGGTTTCATGCCGCCCCAGCTTGCCGCTATCGGCGGTACGCCGGCAGATGCCAAGGCGGTGGCCAACTACGTGATGAGCCTGTCGAATCTGCCGCATGATTCTGCCCAGGCAGCCATCGGCAAGGCCAAGTTCACCACCGTATGTGCGGCCTGCCACGGTGCGGACGGCAAGGGCAACCAGGCGCTGGGCGCCCCCAACCTGACCGACAACGTCTGGCTGATGGGTGTGCCGAGCGAAGCGGCCATCATGCGCCAGATCACCGAAGGCAAGACCAACATCATGCCGGCGTGGGAAAACAGGTTCACGCCTGAGCAGATCCGCCTGTTGGCTGCTTATGTGTGGGGTCTCTCCAACAAATAAGCCGACCTGATAACATGTCACGTTGCAGCTGACAGTGTTGCTCGCCATGGCCCGCCGCAGTCAGCAGGTCATGGCGATTTTGTATATATGGCTGCAAAAGCTGGCAAGGTGCCGGGTGCATTGTGGTGCCAGCTGGAAGGTTGACTGACTATGTCAAAGGAAAAGCAGGATAACTCCGGCTACGCGTCCGGGGACCCTGACAAGAAGATCATTCCGATCGAGAAGGATTCGATCATCAAGGCCGCTGGCGGTGGGTCGCTGTTTGCATCAAAGAAGGCCATTCATCCGCGCACTGTCTCCGGGATATTCACCTCCTGGCGCTGGATTTTCGTGTGGCTTACGCAAATCGTCTTTTATGGCCTGCCCTGGCTGAATTGGGGAGAGCGCCAGGCCGTGCTGTTCGATTTGGGCACGCGCAAGTTCTTCATTTTCGGCCTGGTCCTGTATCCGCAGGATCTGGTGTATCTGGCCGGCATCCTGATCATTTCGGCGCTGTCACTGTTTCTGTTCACGGCAGTGGCGGGGCGCCTGTGGTGCGGGTATACCTGTCCGCAAACCGTCTATACCGAAATTTTCCTTTGGGTCGAAGCCAAACTCGAAGGGGATCGCAGTGCGCGCATGCGTCTGGACAAGAGCGGCTGGAACGGCGAGAAAATCCTCAAGCGCGGTGGCAAGCACCTGGTCTGGCTGGCGATTGCACTCTGGACGGGGCTCACCTTTGTGGGGTATTTCTCCCCCATCCGTGATCTGATGAGCAATTTTGCCACCTGGAATCTGGGCAACTGGGAAACCTTCTGGATCTTCTTCTACGGTTTCGCCACCTACGGCAATGCTGGTTTCATGCGCGAGCAGGTGTGCAAGTACATGTGCCCGTACGCCCGTTTCCAGAGCGCCATGTTCGACGCCGACACGCTGATCGTGACTTATGACGAACAGCGCGGTGAGCCGCGCGGCCCGCGCTCCAAGAGCGCTGACCGCAGCACATTGGCATTGGGCGATTGCATCGACTGCACCATGTGCGTGCAGGTGTGCCCGACCGGCATCGATATTCGGCAGGGCTTGCAATACGAGTGTATTGGCTGCGGTGCGTGCGTCGATGCCTGTGACGAGGTGATGGACAAGGTGGGCTATCCGCGTGGCCTGATCAAGTACTCCACCGAAAACGCCATGACCAACAACTGGGGCAAGAACGAAATCTGGGACCGCATCAAACGCCCCCGTGTGCTGGTGTATACAGGTATCCTGCTGCTGATTTCCGCCATGCTGGTGGTCAGTCTCGGCATGCGCGCACCGATGCGCGTGGATGTGATTCGCGACCGCGGCGTGATGTCGCGCATCGTGGAGGGCGGTAAGATCGAAAACACTTATGTGGTGCGCATCATGAACACTACAGAGCGTCCGCAGACCTACGAAATCCGCGTCAATGGTTTGCCGGGCGCCGTAGTGGCCGAAGGCGAAAAAGTGACGATTGGCCCGGCCGAGGTGGAGCAGCATGCCCTGGGCGTGCGGGTGCCCTACGGCGCCGTCGAACCTGGATCACACCCGATCTACCTGGAAGTGCGTGAACTGGAAAGCAACAGTGTGGTCACCGAAAAAGCGGCCTTCCTGGCGCCGCAGTAATGGACAAGGAATTGAGTAATATGAGCAATACCAAGGCAACCTTGCCCGGCATGCCGGTGCACGAGGACGACCGCCCCTGGTGGAAGTATCCGATGGTGTGGATGGTGATTGGCGGGCCGCTGGCCGTGGTGGTGGCCTGCATCATCACTTGGTTCGTCATCATGCAATCGCCCAACGAAGTGCTGAACACGTTCGACGATGCCGAAAACCATACCCTGAGCGCTTCGGGCACCCAGTACTCGCCGGCCATGCGCGCGCGTAACCACGCGGCTACCGGCGGCGGTGACAATCAGCAGCACTGAATCCAGGGCGGCACCTTGCGCGCCGTCCGATCCATGAAAAAGGCCTCATGCCATTGCATGGGGCCTTTGTATTGCTGAAGCCATCGGGCAGAAACTGGGAGGTGACTGGTCTTTGGCGGCTTGAAGGGCCGGTTTAGCCCGGGTTGACGATCTGCTGCAAGGCGTCCGTATTCAGAATGCGTACGTGGCGCTGCCTGACTTCGACAATGCCTTGTTCGGCAAAGCGCGAGAAGGTACGGCTGACGGTTTCCAGCTTGAGCCCCAGATAACTGCCGATTTCCTCGCGCGTCATGCGCAGCACCAGCTCGTGCTGGGAAAAGCCGCGAGCATGCAGGCGCTGCACCAGATTGAGCAGGAACGCCGCCAGGCGTTCTTCGGCGCGCATATTGCCCAGCAGCAGCATCATGCCGTGCTCGCGCACGATTTCGCGGCTCATGATCTTGTGCACGTGGGCCTGTAATGCCGTGACTTCGCGCGACAGCGCTTCGAGCTGCTGGTAGGGAATGACGCAGACTTCCGCATCTTCCAGGGCAATCGCATCACAGGTGTGCAGGTCGTTGACGATGCCGTCGAGCCCGATGATTTCACCTGCCATCTGGAAACCGGTTACCTGGTCGCGACCATCCTGGGCAGCGACCACGGTCTTGAAGAAGCCGGTGCGGATCGCATACAGCGCGTTGAACGGATCGCCGTGAGTGAACAACGCCTCGCCGCGACGGATCTTGCGCCGGGTTTCGATGATCGAGTCAAGGTGTTTCATCTCGGCCTCGGTCAGGCCGACAGGCATGCACAGTTCCCGCAAATTGCAGTTGGAACAGGCTACTTTGAAGGTCTTGTGGACAGAGGAGGACATAAGTGATGAACAGACTAAGCCAAGCTTGATATAGCTGAAGGGAATAGGGGTATTATCACATGCTGGCCATTAGCGTTGATGCAGGTCAAGCAACACCCTAAAGTGGAGTCCAGTAAAATGCTCTCAAGATGAGCAGCACCACCGCCCCCACCCTCACTCCCGAACTGCTGGCCCGCTACGACATTGCAGGCCCGCGGTATACCTCTTACCCCACGGCTGACCGCTTTGTCGAGGCCTTCGGCGAGTCCGACTACGTCGGAGCGCTCGAAATGCGTCACAACTCGCAGCCGGGGCATGTGCGGCCGTTGTCGGTGTATGTGCATGTACCGTTTTGCGAATCGCTCTGTTATTACTGCGCCTGCAACAAGATCATCACCAAGCACAAGGAGCGCGGCACCGAGTACCTGCGCTACCTGCAGCGTGAGCTGGACCTGCACGTGGCGCGCATCGGCAGTGGCCAGACGGTGTCGCAGCTGCACTTCGGTGGCGGCACTCCGACCTTTCTGAATGATGAAGAGCTCGGCGAGCTGATGCACATGATCCGCCGCGCTTTCGTGCTGGTGGAGGGAGGCGAGTATTCCGTCGAAGTGGATCCACGCACGGTGGATGCGGCCCGCCTGCAGGTTCTGTTCGACCTGGGCTTCAACCGCCTGAGCTTCGGTGTGCAGGATTTCGACCCGGCCGTGCAAAAGGCGGTGCACCGCATCCAGCCGGCCGAGCAGGTGTTTGCCCTGGTCGAGGCGGCACGCCGCATCGGCTTCCATTCAGTCAACGTCGACCTGATTTACGGTTTGCCGCAGCAAACGGCGGCCTCGTTCGCGCGTACGCTGCAGCAGGTGTGCGAACTGCGGCCGGACCGCATTGCGCTGTACGCTTATGCACACCTGCCGGAGCGCTTCAAGCCGCAGCGCCGCATCGATGCCTACACCTTGCCTTCTGGCGCAGAAAAAATCCAGATGCTGGCGCAGTCGCTGCAGGCATTCCAGGGGGCGGGCTATGTGTACATCGGCATGGACCACTTTGCCTTGCCGGATGATGCCTTGGCCATCGCCAAGCGCCAGGGCAGGTTGCACCGCAACTTCCAGGGCTATAGCACGCAGCCCGATTGCGATCTGATCGGCCTGGGTGTATCGGCCATCGGGCGCATCGGCCCGACCTACAGCCAGAATGCCAAATCGCTGGAGGAGTATTACGATGCCATCGATCGCGGCCATTTTGCGGTGGTGCGCGGGCTGGCCCTCAGCCGCGACGACCTGATCCGGCGCTCCGTGATCATGGCCATCATGTGCCAGGGCGAGGTGCAGTTCGAATCCATCAACGTGAGCTGGTTGATCGACTTCAAGAGCTACTTTGTGCGCGAAATCGAGCAGCTCAAGGTCAAGGAAGCCGAGGGCATGGTGCAGATCACAGATAACGCCATCACCGTCACGCCACAGGGGTGGTATTTCGTGCGTGGCGTGGCCATGGTGTTTGACAAATACCTGCAGGCCGGGACTCCGATAAAATTCTCCAAAATTATCTGATCGTTCCGGCGGGCCTGCTGCGGCATGGCGCCGCTTCTTCTGGACTGCCATGACACTTTCCCTGGCCCTGACGGCCTTGCTCATGGGGCTGGCCGGCGGCCCCCATTGCATCGCCATGTGCGGTGCCGCCTGTGCCGGCATTGGATATACCGCTGGCGGCAAGCCGGCGCAGCAGACCATCGCCATGGGCCTGTTCCAGCTCGGGCGGCTGATCGGTTACGCAGCGCTGGGAGCGCTGGCCGCGGCCACCCTGCAGGCGCTGGGCTGGCTCACGATTCAAAGTGCGGCCTTGCGCCCGTTGTGGAGCATGCTCCACGTGGCGGCCTTTTTACTGGGACTGGTATTGCTGGTGCAGGCACGCCAGCCGCTCTGGCTGGAGCGCTCGGCGCGCAATGTATGGTCGCGCATCAAGCGCCTGCAGCAAAAGGGCGGGCGCCTGGGCCCGGTGCTGGTCGGCATGCTGTGGGCCTTTTTGCCCTGCGGCTTGCTGTATTCGGCGCTGATGGTGGCCGGCCTGACGGGGGTTGTTTGGCAGGGCGCGGTCGTCATGGCGCTGTTTGTGCTGGGTACCAGTGTGTCGTTGATGGCAGGGCCGTGGCTGCTGCTGCGCCTGAAAGACCGTGGCCTGGCCGATGGCCGCTGGGGCATCCGCTTGGCCGGACTGGCCCTGATGGTGATTTCCGCCATCGCCCTGTGGCTGGCCCTGATGCACGATCAGGCGCCCTGGTGCGTGACGCCAGGGCAATGAGCGGCAGGCGCGGACCGCTTAACGCCAGCCCAGCAGGCGCAGGCCCTGCATCAGCATGCTGATGGCCAGCAGCATCAAGACCATGGCAAAAATACGCTTGAGTGTCTTGACCGGCAGCGCATGCGCTGTGCGGGCGCCCAGCGGTGCGGTCAGCACGCTGCAGCACACGATCACGGCCAGTGCCGGCAGCCAGACGTAACCGACAGACAATGCTGGGCGATTGACCACGCTCCAGCCGCTGATCACATAGCCGAACACGTTGAAGATCGCGATCGGAAACCCGAGCGCTGAACTGGTGGCCACGGCATTGTGAATGGCCACGTTGCACCAGGTCATGAAAGGCACGCTCAGAAAGCCGCCTCCTGCGCCAAGCAGGCCGGACAGGAAACCGATCACACTGCCGGCAGCCATCTGACCTGGGCGCTGCGGCATCTGGCGCGTGGGCTTGGGCTTGCGGTCGAGAAACATTTGCGATGCTGCCCCGATGACCAGCACGCCGAATACCACCGAGAGCCAGGCGCCCTTGAGCAGGGCAAATACGCCCAGGCTGACCACCAGCGCGCCGATCATGATGCCGGGGGCAATGCCCTTGACCAGGTCCCAGCGCACCATGCCGCGCTTGTGGTGCGCGCGCATGCTGGAGATGGAGGTAAACATGATGGTGGCCATGGAGGTGGCAATGGCCATCTTGACGGCCAGGCCGTCTTCGACACCACGGCCGGTCAGGATCCAGACGATGAATGGCACCAGTACCATGCCGCCGCCAACGCCCAGCAGGCCAGCCATGAAACCGCCGGTCAGGCCAAGCGCCGCCAGCTCCAGAATAGTGACAGGTTCCAGAATCATGGCCGGAATTGTAGGCGAAACGGGGGGAGATAGGGAGAAGGGTGAGAGGTGTCTGCAGCGGAACCTGATCGTCATCCTGAACGGAGGGGTTCAGGTGGGCGAGGGCAGCAAGGCCGTGGGTTCATCTGACGCGAGATGATCACGCTGGCCAGGCAATGTACCAAGCCCGGGCTCAGAGAGCATTGGTTCAAGGAACTATAAAACCAGGCTCGCTGCAGACGTCTTCATTTTAGGCTTTTCGGGCCGGAAGGAACAGCCCGCGAGATGTAAAAAATGCGGGGGCTGCTCAGAGCAGGCGACCGTCCTCTGCCAGCACCTGGTCCATGCGCTGCAGCAAGGCTTGCAGGCGGGCGCTGCCTTCTGTGTCTGCGGCGCCATCGGCAATGGCGAGAGCCTGGGCTTGCTGTTCTTCCCGGATGATCAGGTCGTAGGCCAGGTTGAGCGCTGCCAGCACGGCAATGCGCTCGCGCGCACGGATCTTGCCGGCATCGCGGATTTTGCACATGGCCGCATCGACCCGCTGTGCGGCGTCACGCATGCGTTCCATTTCATCGTCGTTGCTGGCCAGGGTATAGGCCTGGCCCATGATCGTGTGTTCGATCTGCTTCATGGCTTAATCATCCTCGGCAGGCAGGTTGTCAGGGGAGCCCCAGGCGGTGATGGGCGCCGGATGGCCTTCGGGTGTGGCAAGCACGTCGGCTGGCAGGCGTTGCAGCAGGGCATCGACGCGGGCGCGGGCTGCGGCCAGACGGGATTTGAGAGAGTCGCGCTCCTGGGTGACCTCATGCAGTTGCTGCTGCAGCAACCCGTTGGTTTTCTGCAATTCCTGGTAACGCAGCAGAATGTGCTCCAGGCGATCGGCAACCTGATCGAGCGACATTGGAGAGGGCGAAGTGGTCATGGCACGGAAAATTGCAGGCTGTCGGCCGGAGACATGCAATTTGCCTATCATCCGGTTCCAAACTTCAATTGTAGGATAAACATTGCGAATCCTGACCGTACAATGGTCGATTCGGTTCGCGCCGCATGGCGATGCGGCAGGAAAACAGAAGGAGTGCCCGTGGGGGGCGTACAGCATGAGTTGATTCTGGGGGGGCAGAAGTCCGGCAAGACGGCACGCGCCGAGCGTGCTGCGGCACATTGGCTGCAACAGTCGGCGCAGCACCGTGCGCTCTATCTGGCCACAGCACTGCCTTGGGATGCCGAAATGCAGGCGCGCATCGCGCGCCACCAACAGGAGCGCGCGCAGCGCGTACCCGGCATGCAGACCTTGCAGGCTGCAGATGTGCACACGCCGCTGGACGTGGTATCGGCACTGAGCAGGCATGGCCGCGCCGATACCCTGATCGTGCTGGATTGCCTGACACTGTGGTTGACGCAGCAATTGATGCCGCTGCATGGCAGCCCGAGCGATGCGGTGGCTAGCGGAGAGCTGCTGCAGGCAATTGTCGCCTGCCCCGGGCCGCTGCATATCGTGAGCAATGAAATCGGCCTCGGCGTGATTCCTCTGGGCGGCGAAACCCGTGCCTTTGTGGATGCGCTGGGTGCACTCAACCAGCGTGTGGCGGCCGTGTGCAGCCATGTGACCTTGATGGCGGCCGGGTTGCCGCTTTGTCTGAAAGCCCAGGAGGAGCGTGCATGAAAATCGAAGAACCACCCAAAGAAAAGCCGTACGAGACACCGGAAGGAGAGCGCCGCGGCATCCTGATCGTCAACACTGGCGACGGCAAGGGCAAGAGTACTGCCGCCTTTGGCTTGGCACTGCGCGCCACCGGGCGTGGCAAGCCGGTCAAGATCTACCAGTTCATGAAAGTGCCCAGTGCGCGCTTTGGCGAGCACCGCATGTTCGAGCAGATCGGCGTTCCGGTGGAAGGGCTGGGAGATGGTTTTAGCTGGAAAAGTCAGGATCTGGAAAAGTCGGCCCAGCTGGCGCGCGATGGCTGGCAAAAGGCCAAGGCGACGATTCTGGGAGGCGAGTATTTCCTGGTAGTGTGCGATGAGATCACCTATCCCCTGGTGTACGGCTGGCTGGACCTGCAGGATGTGCTGGAGACCCTGAAAATGCGCCCCCGGCATGTGCATGTCTGCCTCACGGGCCGGCGTTGCCCGCAGGAAATCATTGATCTGGCCGATACGGTCACGGAAATGCGTCAGATCAAGCACGCGTTCGAAGCTGGTATTCCGGCGCAACGCGGCATTGAAGACTGATGCCTGTCAGCTTCACACAAGCCGTGTGTGAAACAATTTTCCCCTACCCGCGAGGGCGGCATCCGGAAGCAAACTGATCATGTTGAATACTCCTGAAATCCATAACCCCGTTAGCTGCCACGGTGGCAATGCAGAACAGCCCGTGCATCTCTGCACTCCGCGCAATGGCCAGCCGGTGGCGCCGAGCACCGACCGTTGGGCGGTTGATGACATCGAAGAGTTGCTGTCGCTGCCGTTTCCGGAGTTGCTGTTCCGTGCGCAGCAGGTGCACCGTGAGCACTTCAATCCGAACGAGGTGGAGTTTGCCACCCTGCTGTCGATCAAGACCGGTGGCTGCCCCGAAGATTGCGGCTACTGCCCACAGTCGGCGCACTATGACACCGGCGTGGATGCTTCCAAGCTGATGGAAGCCGGCGCCGTGCGCGAAGCCGCCGAGGCGGCCAAGGCGGCTGGCGCCACGCGTTTCTGCATGGGGGCTGCATGGCGCGCGCCCAAGGACCGCGACATCGAGCAGGTGGTGACACTGATCAAGACCGTGAAAGAGGTCGGTCTGGAAGCATGCTGCACGCTGGGCATGCTCACCAGGGAGCACGCCGAGGAACTCAAGGCCGCCGGCCTCGACTATTACAACCACAACCTGGATACCGCGCCCGAAAACTACGGCAACATTATCAGCACGCGGGACTACCAGGACCGCCTGGACACGCTCGAGCACGTGCGCAGTGTGGGGGTGAGCGTGTGCAGCGGCGGCATCATCGGCATGGGCGAAAGCCGGCGCCAGCGTGCCGAGCTGATCGGCCAGTTGGCCAATCTGCATCCGCGCTACCCGGACAGCGTGCCAATCAACAACCTGGTCAAGGTGGAAGGCACGCCGCTGGCCGATGCCGAAGATATCGACCCGCTCGAGTTCGTGCGCATGATTGCTGCCGCCCGCATCACCATGCCCGAGGCGCGTGTGCGCCTGTCGGCCGGCCGCCGCGCCATGGACGACACCATGCAGGCCCTGTGCTTCCTGGCAGGTGCCAATTCCATTTTCTATGGTGACAAGTTGCTCACCACCGGCAATCCGGATGTGGATGCCGATTTGAACCTGATCGAGCGGCTGGGCATGACGGCAGGAAAGTCTGGTGACTGATGGGGCGGGCTGCTGACCGTCTGCGAGCGGGTGGGCCGGCAGGAGCGCGGCCGTGACGGACAGCCTGCTTTGGTGGACCGACGTTGCTGCTGTGCTGGTGGCGCTGGCCATTGACCAGTGGATGGGTGAGCCCTCGCCGCGCTGGCATCCAGTGGTATGGATGGGGCAGTACTTGCAGCGCGCCGGCCGCTGGCTGCAGACACGGACGCGGGAGGGCGCGAGCGACTGGCCCTCTTTCTGGCGTGGCGCCGCTGCCTGGTGGTTGGGTGCCATGGGGGTGGTGCTGGCGGCAGTGGCGCTGCAGTGGTTGATCCTGCAACTGCCGTGGGGCTGGGCCGCCTTGCTGCTGGGGGTGCTGCTCAAGCCGCTGCTGGCCTGGCGCATGCTGGTCGATGAAGTACTGGCGGTTGATGCGGCCTTGGCGCACTCCTTGCCGCAAGGGCAGGCGCAGCTGGCGCGCATCGTGAGCCGAGATGTGACGCAGCTCGATGCCACGCAGGTGCGTGAAAGCGCGATCGAAAGCCTGGCCGAGAATCTCAACGATTCAGTGGTTGCGCCGCTGTTCTGGTTTGCTGTGCTGGGTTTGCCAGGTGCGGCGCTGCAGCGTTATGCCGACACGGCAGATTCCATGTGGGGGTATCGGGGCCATTACCGCGGACAGCACTGGGAGTGGGCTGGCAAATGGGCTGCGCGCATCGATGACGCGTTGGCATGGCTACCCGCGCGGCTGACCGGTCTGGCCTTGCTGCTGGCCGGGGGCGGCAGCAACTGGCGGCGCTGGCGGCGGGAAGCCGTGCAAACGCCATCTCCCAACAGCGGCTGGCCGATGGCGGCCATGGCGCTGGCGCTGGATGTGCCCTTGCGCAAACCTGGTGTTTATGTGTTGCACGCCGCAGGGCGGCCACTGGCCGCGCAGCATGTGCAGCACGCGGCACGTTTGGCGCGGTACGCACTGTGGTGGATATTGGGCGTGGGAATGTTGGCGGGATGGCTTGCCGTGGCCTGGAAAGGGGCTGCATGATGTGGACTGAAGAGTTGCCGCAGGGCAGCAGCGTGCATGGCGGTGCGGATGCGATGGGGGTGCCGCGTTGGGATTTTTCCACCAACAGCAATGCCGCCGGACCTTGTCCGCAGACGCTGGAGGCAGTGCGGCAGGCGTCCTTTGAGCACTATCCTGATCCAACCTATGTGGCCTTGCGTGAACGGCTGGCGGCGTACCACGGGGTGGCGCCGTGGCGCATTGTGCCGGGGGCCAGCGCCAGCGAGCTGATTGCACGAATTACCGCCGATGTGGCGGCGACCCAGCACCGGGCCGCTGTCTGGATGCCCGAGTTCCATTATGGGGATTACACACGCGCCGCATTGACCCATGGCATGCCGCAGGTCACCAGCATGGCCCAGGCCGATTTGATCTGGTTATGCGCCCCGACCAGTCCGCTGGGGCAGGTGCAGCCCTGGCCCGAGGAGTGGACGCAGCGCAAACCCGATGCCACCGTGGTGCTGGATTGCGCCTATGCACCGTTGCAGCTCACACAGGTTGATGTGACGCCGGGGCTGGATCGTGATGCCGTATGGCAATTGTGGACACCGAACAAGGCGCTCGGGTTGTGCGGCGTGCGCGCCGGCTATGCCATCGCTCCGGCGCACGAGGACCGGCACCGCGTGCAAGGCTTGTTGCGGGCTGCACCATCCTGGCCTCTGGGAGCGGCCGGTGTGGCGCTGCTGGAAAGCTGGTGCCAGCCAGAGACACAGGCGTGGCTGGAGGTGGCGCGCGACACGCTGCGGCGCTGGAAAGTGCGGCAGATCAATTGCCTGCAAATGCTGGGCCTGGAATGGCTGGATAGCGAGACCAATTTTGGCGTGATGCGCCTGCCGTGGCCTCTGGCCACAACGTCCGCAGCCGACGAGGCGCTGACGTTTGACGTGCTGCAGTTGTCGCATGAGGCTGGCCCGGTGCTGAGCGGTCTTGCGCCGAAATGGGATGAAGTGCAGTCCAGCCTGCGCAGGCGTGGTGTCAAGCTGCGCGATTGCACGAGCTTTGGCCTGCCGGGGTGTGTGCGCGTGTGTGTGCATACGCCCGAAGCACAGGATGCCCTGGCCGCAGCCTGGCTGCAGGCCATGCAGGAGGTCCATTTATGAGTCAGGAAACGTTGGCGCCGTGCGTGATGGTGCTGGGATGCACCAGTGGCGCAGGCAAGAGCTGGCTGGCCACGGCCTTGTGCCGCTGGTATGCCCGCCAGGGCTTGCGGGTGGCGCCGTTCAAGGCGCAGAACATGAGTAACAACGCCCGCGTGGTCGCGGGTACGGCCGCTCATCCTGCCGGGGGCGAAATCGGCAGTGCACAGTATTTCCAGGCGCTGGCCGCTGGCGCTGAGCCCGACGTGCGCATGAATCCCTTGCTGCTCAAGCCGGAGGCGGATACGCACAGTCAGGTGGTGCTGCTGGGCAAGGTCGATGCGGCATTGACGGCCATGCCCTGGCGCGGGCGCAGCCAGCATGTCTGGCCGCACATTGCCGCCGCGCTCGATGCGCTGCGCGCCGAGAACGATGTGGTGGTGATCGAAGGGGCGGGCTCGCCGGCCGAGATCAACCTGATGGCCAGTGATGTGGTCAATCTGCGCATTGCCAGGCATGTGGGTGCCGCCTGTCTGCTGGTGGCGGATATCGATCGGGGCGGCGCCTTCGCCCATCTGTACGGCACCTGGGCGTTGATGCCCGAGGCAGATCGGGCCTTGCTGCAGGGTTTTGTGCTGAACAAGTTTCGCGGGGACAGTGCGCTGCTGGCGCCGGCACCGCACATGCTGCAAGAGATGACCGGCGTGCCGGTCATGGCTACCTTGCCGATGTGGCGCAACCATGGCTTGCCGGAAGAGGACGGCGTGTTCGATTCCAGCACCACAGGGTCCGCAGAGGCGACAGTGCGCGTGGCCGTGGTGGCCTATCCGCACATCAGCAATCTGGATGAATTCGAGCCGCTGCGGCAGTTGCCGGGCGTGCGTCTGCAGTGGGTGCGTGATCCCGCTGCGCTGGCTGGTGCAGACTGGGTGGTGCTGCCGGGCAGCAAGAACACCATGGCCGATCTGCAGTGGCTGCGCACACAGGGGCTGGATGCGGCCATCACTGCCCATGCGGCCGGTGGCGGTCGTGTGCTGGGCATCTGTGGCGGCCTGCAGATGCTGGGCGAGGCCGTGATCGATCTGGATTGGCTGGAAGGCGGGGGCAGCGGCCCGGGCCTGGGCCTGTTGCCGCTGGTGACCCGGTTCGAGCCGGGCAAGACCGTGCAGCGCACGCAGGCGATCCTGTCTGCCGATCTGGCCGATGGCTGGCAGGCGCTGGCCGGCTTGCCGGTGCAGGGCTATGAAATTCACATGGGAAAGACCCAGGAACACCCGGCCATGGTCCGTTCGGGCCATGTGGCGGCGCCAGCGTTGGCAACGCAGGATGGCACGGTGCTGGGCTGGACCAATGGTGCGGCCACCCCCGGTGTGCCGCAGGTGGGGCAGGTATTGGGCGTCTACCTGCACGGTCTGCTGGAGAACGCCAACGTGCAGCAGACCTTGTTTGGCGCCTCGGTGCCTTCGCTCGACACGGTGTTCGGGCAGATGGCTGACTTTGTGGAGCAGCACTTTGGCGCATCCGCCTTGCGTAGCCTGCTGCATCCTCGGCAACAAGGAGCATGAGATGACGATGAGGTTGACATTGGATACGGTAGCTGATCTGGACGATGCACAGCTGCTCGCTGAACTGCAGGCCGCCATTGATCACAAGACCAAGCCGCTGGGTTCCCTGGGGCGACTGGAAGATCTGGCGCTGCAGATCGGCATGATTCTGGGCACTACACAGCCGCGCCTGGAGCAGCCGCACATGGTGGTATTTGCCGGCGACCACGGACTGGTGCGCCGAGGCGTGTCGGCCTATCCACAGGATGTGACTTGGCAAATGGTCGAAAACTTTCTGGCCGGTGGCGCGGCCGTGAGCGTGCTGGCGCGCCAGCATGGCATCGCCTTGAGCGTGGCCGATTGCGGCGTGGCGCGTGACATTGCACCGCGCTCGCAGTTGCATCAGTACAAGGTGGCGCCAGGAACGGCAGACTGCAGCCAGGGCCCTGCCATGACGAAGGAGCAGTGCCTGCAGGCCATCAGCAACGGGCAGGAGCTGGTGCGCAAGTTGCCGGGCAATGCCCTGATGCTGGGGGAGATGGGCATCGGCAATACATCGTCGGCCTCGCTGCTGCTGGCACGCCTGCACGGTGTGCCATTGGCGGCCTGCACCGGTGCTGGCACCGGCCTGGATGCTGCCGGTGTGCAGCGCAAGATGGCCGTGCTGCAGGAGGCGCTGGATGCCAACCCCGACACCGGCAATGCACTGGATGCCCTGGCCGCGCTGGGCGGTTATGAGATTGCCACCATGGTGGGCGCCATGCTGCAGGCAGCCGCCGAGCGGCGCGTGATTCTGATCGATGGCTTGATCGTGACGGCGGCGCTGCTGGTGGCGGTGCAGATGGAGCCGCTGGTGCGCCAGCGCTGCATTTTTGCCCATTGCTCGGGTGAGCCGGGCCACCGTTTCATGCTGGACATCCTGCAGGCACAACCGCTGCTGGAGTGGGGTCTGCGCCTGGGCGAGGGCTCCGGCGCCGCCTTGGCCTGGCCGCTGCTGCCGTCGGCCTGCACCATGCTGTGCGACATGGCCAGCTTTGCCAGTGCCGGGGTGTCAGAAAAATCGGAGTAACGGGAATGCCGGCCGCAGTCTGCCGGCGCCTGGTACGGTGCTGATTCAGCCGGCGGTCTTGCGGGGCGTGCGCCGTGCCGCTGGCGCCGGCGTCTTGGGCTGGTAGTCGCAGCAGTCGGCCACGCTGCAGCGCCAGCATTCGGGCGTGCGTGCCTTGCAGATATAGCGCCCGTGCAGGATCAGCCAGTGGTGCGCATGCACCAAAAACTCGGGTGGAATACGCTTGAGCAGCTTCTTTTCGACCTCGAGTACGGTTTTTCCGGGGGCCAGTCCGGTGCGGTTGCCCAGCCGGAATATGTGCGTATCGACCGCCATGGTGGGGTGGCCGAAGGCCACGTTGAGCACCACGCTGGCGGTCTTGCGGCCCACGCCGGGCAGCTGCTCCAGCGCGGTGCGGTCGTCCGGCACCTGGCCGCCGTGCTGCTCCAGCAGGATGCGGCACGACTGCAGGATGTGTTTGGCCTTGCTACGGTACAGGCCGATGGTTTGGATGTAGCTTTCCAGCCCGTCCTGTCCCAGATCGAGGATGGCCTGCGGCGTGTTGGCCACTGCAAACAGCAAACGCGTGGCCTTGTTCACCCCCACGTCGGTGGCCTGCGCACTGAGCAATACGGCAATCAGCAATTCGAAGGGCGTGCTGTATTCGAGCTCGGTTTCGGGGTGCGGATTGGTCGCTTGCAGGGTCTGGAAAAAGCGGACGATTTGTTCTTTTTTCATGGCATGGGCGAAGGCGCATTGGCAGGCGGCGCTGTTGCAAAGGCGTATAGTTGCAACGATGGTTGGCCGTGTCTGGTATTGTGGCACGCGCTGCTGCATTGATTTTCAGGATATCTTCCATGCAATTTGCTCAACGCCTGCAAAACTGCGAAACTTCTGCCATTCGCGAATTGTTCAAACTGCTGGGAAAGCCAGGCATCATCAGTTTTGCCGGCGGTTTTCCCGATCCTGCCTTGTTTGACGTGGAAGGTTTCCGTGCGGCCAGTGCCGATGCCCTGCAACAGTGGCCGGGGGCAGCGCTGCAATATGGCGCCACCGAAGGCTTCGGGCCGCTCAAGGAGCAGATCGCCCGGTATTCCGCCAACAAGAGCGCGCCGCTGGCCGAGCAGGATTTCATCGTCACCACCGGCAGCCAGCAGGCGCTGGACCTGATCGGTAAGTGCATGGTGTCGCCCGGCGACAAGGTGATCGTTGAAGGTCCCACCTTTCTGGCCACGATCCAGTGCTTCCGACTGTATGGCGCGGAAGTCATCAGTGCGCCGATCGACGGTGACGGCGTGCAGGTGGACAAGCTGGAGCAGCTGATCATCGAGCACAAGCCCAAGCTGGTGTACCTGATTCCGACCTTTGGCAACCCCAGCGGCGCCATGCTCACGCTGGAGCGGCGCAAGCGCGTGCTGGAACTGGCAGCGCAATACCAGACTCTGGTGGTCGAGGACGATCCCTATGGCGATCTGTATTTCGATGCGCCGCCGCCGCCCAGCCTGCTGGCACTCAGCAGCCAGGTGCCCGGCAGCCGCGACTGGCTGGCGCACTGTGGCAGCCTGAGCAAGATCATGTCGCCTGGCCTGCGCCTGGGCTGGCTGGTCGGCCCGCCCGCGCTGCTGGCCAATGCCGTCATGTGCAAGCAGTTCAGCGATGCCAACACCAGCACCTTTGCACAGGCCACGGCTGCAGCCTACCTGCAAAGCAACCGCCTGCCGCAGGCGGTGACGCAGGTGCGCCGCGCATACGCCGAGCGTGCACAAAAAATGGCCGATACCCTGCGCAGCGTGCTGGGTGATACGGTCAGCTTCCATGCGCCCGCTGGCGGCATGTTCTTCTGGGTGCGCCTGACCGGCGCCCATGGCGGCGAAGCCGATTCCAATGTCTTTGCCCAGCGTGCTGTGGAACAATTGGTGGCCTTCGTGCCGGGCGCACCGTTCTTTGCGCAGGATCCGGACGTGTCCTGCTTCCGCATGAGTTTTGCCACCAGCAATCTGGCGCAGATTGAAGAAGGCGTGCAGCGCATGGCGCGCGCGTTGTAATCAAGGGGTCGGCCAGGTGCCGCACTGCAGCGAGGCGGCGGTAGCGGCAGAATGCTGATCTAAGCCTGAAAGGACATGCCATGCTGACTGCAGAAGAAATCGCCTTGCTACAACAATGGGTAGGCCGGCAGGAGTCAGCCACCGATACGCTGACGCCAGCACCGCTGCGCGGACTCTTGGCCACGCTTGATCACCCGGTGCCGGATGCGTCTCAGCAATGTCCGGTGCTACCGCTGTCGCACTGGTTGTATTTCTTGCCGCAGCATCGCCAGAGCGAACTGGGCCCCGACGGGCACGCCAGACGGGGCGGTTTTCTGCCGCCGGTATCGCTGCCGCGCCGCATGTGGGCGGGCGGGCGCCTGCACTGGAACACCGACAATCCCCTGCGTGTGGGTGATGCCCTCCAGCGCGTGTCGCACATCGAAGCGGTCACGCACAAGCAGGGCAAAAGCGGTGAACTGGTATTTGTGTTGGTGCGGCATGAGGTGAGCAATCGTCACGGTCTGGCTCTGACCGAGTGGCACGATATCGTGTACCGCCAGGCCGCCGTTGCGAATGATCAGGCCCCGGCTCCGCTGGCGCCCCCTGCGCAGGCCGATTGGCAGCGCGAAGTGTTCCCTGATTCGGTGCTGTTGTTCCGTTATTCGGCACTGACTTTCAACGGCCACCGTATCCATTACGATCGCAGCCATGTGCAGCAAGAGGGCTATCCGGGGCTGGTGGTGCATGGCCCGCTGATGGCCACGCTGCTGCTGGATCTGGTGCACTGCCATTGTCCCGAGGTCCAGGTGCGGACCTTCCGTTTCCGTGCAGTGCACCCGGTGTATGACTCGCGTCCTTTGCGCGTGTGTGGCAAGCGGGAGGCCGGTGATGGCAAGGTGGTGCTGTGGGTGCAGGACCATGAAGGCTGGCTGGCGATGGAGGCCGAAGCCACATTGCGCTGAAACCGGTCCGATCCGGTGGTATCCTGAAAAATCCGTTTTTTTTGTCAATTGATATTCACCTTGCCCGCCCGCCATGCCTACCTCTACAAACCAAGCTGCCGCCAAAGAACAGCCCCTGATTGACGATATCCGTCTGCTGGGCAAGCTGCTTGGGGATGTGATCCGGGAACAGGAGGGGGCGCCTGCCTTCGAGCTGGTGGAGCGCATCCGCCAGCTGTCGGTGGCCTACCGCCTGCATGATGACACTGGCGCCGGCAAGGAGTTGGCAGCCCTGCTCAAGGGTCTGCCGCTGCCGCAGACCGTGCAGGTGGCGCGCGCCTTCAGCTATTTCTCGCATTTGGCGAATATCGCCGAAGATAACCACCATATCCGCCGCCGCCAGCACCACGAGCGCAAGGGCGAGTTGCAACATGGTTCGCTGGCCGCCAGTTTGGAGCGCTTGCGCCAGCAGGGTGTGCAGCCGGCGCAAATTTCCGGGCTGCTGCAGCAGGCCTATGTGTCGCCGGTGCTCACGGCGCACCCCACCGAGGTGCAGCGCACCATCATCCTGACAGCTGAGCGCGCCATTGCCGAGTTGCTCGCGCAGCGCGATCAGCTGGCCGGCGAGCGCGAGCGCGCGCGCAACGAAGTGTTGCTCAAGGCACGCATCACCCAGCTGTGGCAAACCCGCATCCTGCGCGACCAGAAGCTCACGGTGGCCGACGAAATCCGCAATGCGCTGGCGTATTACCACACCACCTTCCTGCGCGAGGTGCCACGGCTGTACGCCGAGCTGGAAGAGTCCTTGCCGGGTGAACAGATCGCGCCGTTCTTCCGCATGGGCCACTGGATGGGCGGTGACCGCGATGGCAACCCGTTCGTCAACGCCGACAGCATGGCGCTGGCCTTCAGCCTGCAATGCGAAACCGCGCTGACCCACTATCTGCATGAGCTTCACGCGCTCGGGCAGGAGCTGTCCATGTCCACCGGGCTGGTGGACGTCACGCCCGAACTGCAGGCGTTGGCCGATGCCTCTGGCGATACCCATGTTCACCGCCAGGATGAGCCCTACCGCCGCGCGGTGATCGGCGTGTATGCGCGCGTGGCTGCCACGCTGCGGGAGCGTACCGGCCATGCCGCGCCGATGCCGGCGGTCGTGCAGGCAGTGCCCTACGACAGTGCCGAGGCCATGCTGGCTGATTTGCGCGTGATGGCGGATTCGCTGCAGCAGCATCACGGCGTGCCCTTGCTGGCACTGCGCCTGAACGAGCTGATGCGCGCCGTGGAGGTGTTCGGCTTCCATTTGGCCACGCTGGATTTGCGGCAGAACTCGGAAGAAAACGAAGCCGTGGTGGCCGAACTGCTGCGCGTGGCGCAGCTGCAGCCCGATTACAGCGCCCTGGACGAGGCCGGCAAGCGGGCCTGTCTGCAGGCGGTGCTGCGCGATGTGCGGCCGTTGAAGGTGCCCCATGCCGACTACAGCGACCATCTGCGCAGCGAACTGGCCGTGTTGCGCACCGCGCTGCAGCATGTGCGTCGATATGGGCGCCATGCGCTGCGCCACTGCATCATTTCGCATACCGAAGATGTGAGCGACCTGCTCGAACTGGCCGTGTTGATGAAGGAAACCGGGCTGCTGCGCCACTTTGGCACGCCGCAGGTGCAGGCCGACCTGATTGTCGTGCCGCTCTTCGAGACCATTGCCGACCTGCAGGGGGCCACCCGCATCATGCGCGAATGGTTCGAGCTGCCGGGTGTGCTGGACATGGTGCTGGCCAACGGCGGTGAACAGGACATCATGCTGGGCTACAGCGACAGCAACAAGGACGGTGGCATGTTCACCAGCACCTGGAACCTGTACCAAACCGAGCAGGAATTGCTGGGTTTGTTCGCTCCGCTGGGCGAGCAACACGGCGTGCG
Organism: uncultured Allobrachymonas sp.; assembly: GCA_964413485.1. Classification (GTDB taxonomy): domain Bacteria; phylum Pseudomonadota; class Gammaproteobacteria; order Burkholderiales; family Burkholderiaceae_C; genus Brachymonas. Next base: position 106,304 of record CAYPRU010000006.1, read on the forward strand.
CATGCGCCTGTTCCATGGCCGTGGCGGCACGGTGGGACGGGGCGGTGGGCCGAGCTTCCAGGCCGTGGTGGCGCAGCCGCCAGGCACGGTCAACGGCCAGCTGCGTCTGACCGAGCAGGGTGAGGTGATCGGTGCGAAGTACGCGAACCCCGAAATCGGCCGCCGCAACCTGGAAACACTGGTGGCTGCCACGCTGGAAGCCAGCTTGCTGGCCCCGGCACAGCCGGTGCCGGACAGTTATCTGGAAGCGGCCCAGCAGATCAGCGATGCCTGCTATGTGGCTTACCGCGCGCTGGTGTACGAGACGCCGGGCTTTACCGAGTATTTCTTTGCCTCCACGCCGCTGCGCGAAATCTCCGAGCTGAACATCGGATCACGCCCGGCCAGTCGCAAGACCTTGCGCACCATCGAGGATTTGCGGGCTATTCCCTGGGGCTTCAGCTGGGGCCAGTCGCGTGTGGCACTGCCTGGCTGGGCCGGCTTTGGCAGCGGCGTACAGCGCTGGCTCCAGGGCGAGTCTGGCAAGATCGATGCGTCGCGCTTGCAGCAGCTGCAAGCCATGCACCAGGACTGGCCGTTTTTCCAGATGCTCCTGTCCAACCTGGACATGGTGCTGTCCAAGACCGACATGGCGATTGCCGAGCGTTACGTGGAGCTGGTCCCGGACCAGGCGCTGGGCCGTCGCATCTTCAATGCTATTCACCACGAATGGCAAACCACGCAGGACATGCTGCAATTGATTACCGACGAGGCCGCACGTCTGGCATCGAATCCGGCGCTGGCGCGTTCGATTGCCCACCGATTCCCGTACATCGATCCGCTCAACCACCTGCAGGTGGAAATGATGCGGCGCTATCGCGCGGGCGAGGCGGCTACCCTCAAGCAGGGGGTGCCTGCCTGGGAGCAAAGTCCGGCACGCCTCAAGCGTGGCATTCACATTTCCCTCAACGGCATTGCGGCCGCCTTGCGCAATACGGGCTGAGCCTCAGCCAGTCAGACCGGTCCACCACAGGCGCAGGCGCAAGCCCCAGGGGCTGGTCAGTCCAACGGTGCGGCTGGCGATGCGGCCATCGCCGTCCAGCACGACGAAACTGGGCGTGGCGTGCACGCCAAAGGCACGCGCGATGTCGCCTTGGGTGTCGACGGCGCTGTTCCATTGCAGGCCGCTGCGCTGTTCGTAGGCGGCGACAGTGGCAGCCGGTCCGGACTGCAGCGCGAGGGGCAGCACCGGGTGGCTGCGTACCAGATCGTCGATCATGGGTTGCTCGACCTTGCACACAGTGCACCAAGTCGCCCAGAAATACAGTACCACTGGCTGGCCGCCGTGCGTGGCGCGCCATTGCGCCAGGGTCTGTTCGACGGTGGGGCTGGTGGCGCGCTGGAAGCTGGCTTCGGGGGCCGGGCCACTGGCCATGTTGCGGGTTTGCCAAGCCTGCACGGCCAGCAGCACCGCCGCAATCAGTGCCAGTTGCAGCAGCCAGGAACGCGCGCGGCGCCAGCGCGATGGGGAGGTGGACGTCGTCATGGTCACAGCATACTGGTTGCTGGCCGCGATTGCGTTGCAGAATGTGATCAGTGCAGTACTTCGAGCAACCGGTCCAGACCGCCTTCGTTGATGGCCACCATGGCCTGGCTGCGTACCGCCGGCTTGGCGTGGTAAGCGACAGACAGGCCGGCTTCGGCCATCATTTTCAGGTCGTTGGCGCCATCGCCCACGGCAATGGTCTGTGCGGGTGCAATGCCCATCAGGGTGGCCACTTCCTGCAAGGTGCGGGCTTTTTCGGCCCCATCCACGATATCGCCCCAGGGCTGGTCGATCATGCGGCCGGTAAGCTTGCCGTCCACCACTTCGAGCTGGTTGGAGCGCGTGAAATCCAGTCCCAGGCGCGGACGCAGCCGTTCGGTGAAGAAGGTGAAGCCGCCCGACACCAGCAGCACCTTCAGGCCGGCCTGCTGGCAGGCGCGCAGCAGGGTTTCGGCGCCGGGGTTGAGCTGGAGTCGATGGTCGTAAATCTCTTGCAGGGCTGTCTCGGGCACGCCCTCGAGCAGGGCGACACGCTTGCGCAGGCTTTCTTTGAAGTTCTTGATGATGCCCTGCATGGCCGCTTCGGTGATGGCCGAGACCTCTTCCTTCTTGCCCACGGCGGCGGCAATTTCGTCCACGCATTCCAGATTGATCAGGGTGGAGTCCATGTCGAATGCGATCAGGCGATAGTCCGATAGTTTGGGCAGGGGAGGTTGAACGCGGATTACCAGGGAAGAATCAGTCATGACGGTGAACGGTGCAGGCAAAAGATGATTTTAGGCTGGCTGGAGATGGCGCCGCCTGTGCCAATGACCGAAAAATCAACCGGGCTGCCGTTGGCAGCGCTTCAAGGCAGGCAGTGCCGGTCTTGTCTACATCCACCAGCCGGTGGGCGTGACCGGACGATTGTCCAGCATGCGGATGATGCCGACCACCACACGAAAGATGTACCACACCCCTGCCAGCGCCAGCACCAGGTAACCCACCAGCACCACCAACAGGAGCACGCCCAGCAACGTGCCCAGCAAGGTGCCCCAGAAGGTGCGGATCAGGTAGCGCATGTGGTCGTGGAAGATGGTGCCGCGCATGTCGTCACGCTTGACATAGGCCAGGATCACGCCAACCAGCGGGCTGATACCCACCAGCAGGCCCAGTGCATACAGCCCATAGGTCACATACATGTAGTTGCGCTGCGAGTCGGTAGGCTCCTGGTAGCTGCCGCCCGTGACTGCGGGGACTGGGTAGTCGGGATAAGTCATGACACCTCCTGTTGAAGCATTGACAACTTCAGTATACAGAAATGCCATGACACACCAGCCGGTGTTGTGCGCAGTTAACGGGCCGTTTCCTCCAGCGGCTGCCCCAGGTTCTTCAGGATGTCGCGCACCAGCAGCGCGCGGTCCAGCGGCTTCTCCAGCGCACGTTCGATGCGCAGCTTTTCGTTGCCGGCCAGCTTGATGTGGTGGTGTTTCTGGATCAGCTTGATGATGGCCATCGGGTCCACCGGTGGATTGGGTTTGAAGGTGATGGTGATCACCGTGGGCGCTGCTTCCACCTTGAGCACGCCGTAGGGCTGACTCATGACACGCAGCCTGTGCACGTAGACCAGGGTTTCGGCCTGCTGCGGCAGTTTGCCGAAGCGGTCCACCAGTTCTTCCAGCAGGCGGTCCACCTGTTCCGCGGTCTTGGCCGTGGCCAGCTTCTTGTAAAAGCTCAGGCGCAGGTGCACATCGCCGCAGTAATCGTCCGGCAGCAGGGCGGGGGCATGCAGGTTGATTTCGGTCACGGCTTGCAGCGGCGACAGCAGGTCCGGCTCCTTGCCGGCCTTGAGCTGCTTGACGGCCTCGGCCAGCATCTCGTTGTAGAGCTGGAAGCCGATCTCCATCATGTTGCCGCTCTGGTTTTCGCCCAGCACTTCGCCGGCGCCACGGATTTCCAGGTCGTGCATGGCCAGGTAGAAGCCGCTGCCCAGTTCCTCCATCTGCTGGATGGCGTCCAGCCGCTGCGCGGCCTGCTTGGTTAGCCCTTCGATGTCGGGCACCATCAGGTAGGCATAGGCCTGGTGGTGGCTGCGGCCGACGCGCCCGCGCAGCTGGTGCAGCTGTGCCAGGCCGAACTTGTCGGCGCGGCTGATCAGGATGGTGTTGGCGCTGGGCACGTCGATGCCAGTCTCGATGATGGTCGAGCACAGCAGGATGTTGAAGCGCTGCGCCACGAAGTCGCGCATCACACGTTCCAGTTCCCGTTCGGGCATCTGGCCGTGTGCCACCGCGATGCGCGCTTCGGGCAGGATTTCCTGCAGACGCTGCCGGCGGTTTTCGATGGTTTCCACCTCGTTGTGTAGAAAGTACACCTGGCCGCCGCGCTTGAGTTCGCGCAGCACGGCTTCGCGGATCACGCCGGTGCTTTCGCTGCGCACAAAGGTTTTGATCGCCAGCCGGCGCTGGGGTGCGGTGGCAATCACGCTCAGATCACGCAGACCTTCCAGCGCCATGCCCATGGTGCGCGGAATAGGCGTCGCGGTCAGCGTCAGCACGTCCACTTCGGCGCGGAATTTCTTCATCTGCTCCTTGTGGCGCACGCCAAAGCGGTGTTCCTCGTCGATGATCAGTAGGCCCAGGTTCTTGAATTGCACATCGCTGGACAGTAGCTTGTGGGTGCCGACCACGATGTCCACCGTGCCGTCGGCGATGCCCTTGATGGCGGCTGTGACTTCCTTGCCAGAGCGGAAGCGCGACACCTCCGCCACCTTGATCGGCCACTTGGCAAAACGGTCCTTCAGCGTCTGGTAGTGCTGTTCGGTCAACAGCGTGGTGGGGGCCAGGAAGGCTACCTGCTTGCCGCCCGTGACCGCCACGAAGGCGGCGCGCAGGGCCACTTCGGTTTTGCCGAAACCCACGTCGCCGCACACCAGCCGGTCCATCGGGCGTGGGCTGACCATGTCCTGGATTACAGCGTGGATGGCGGCCAGCTGGTCGGCCGTTTCGTCAAAACCGAAATCGTTGGCAAACACCTCGTAATCGGCGGCGCTGAAGCGGAAGGCAAAACCCTCGCGGGCGGCGCGGCGTGCATAAATATTGAGCAGTTCGGCAGCGCTGTCGCGCACCTGTTCGGCGGCCTTGCGCTTGGCTTTTTCCCATTGGGTGCCGCCCAATTTGTGCAAGGGCGCCTCGTCGGCGCTGACACCGGTGTAGCGGCTGATCAGGTGCAGCTGGCTGACCGGCACATACAGTGTGGCATCGTTGGCGTACTCCAGGTGCAGGAACTCCTGCAGCGCGGGCGTGCCGTCGGAATTTTTCTGTCCCACGTCCATGTTGACCAGACCGTGGTAGCGGCCGATGCCGTGCGCGCTGTGCACCACCGGATCACCCACTTTCAGCTCACTCAGATCCTTGATCAGGGCATCGACATCGCTGGCCTGTTCCTGCCGGCGCCGGCGGCGCTGCTGTACGCTGCCACTGCCGGCAAACAGTTCGGACTCGGTGATCAGGTCGATGGCCTGTTCGTTCCAGGCAAAGCCCAGCATCAGCGCCGAAGTGGCCAGGCCGACTTTTTCGTCGCTGGCGGCAAACTCGGCCAGGGTATCCATGGCCACCGGCTGCACGCCGCTGGCGCGCAGGAAGTCGAGCAGGCTTTCGCGGCGTCCGGCGCTTTCGGCCAGCAGCAGCACGCGGTGCGGTGTACGGGCAATGTGTGCCTGCAGATACATCAGCGGATCTTCGCTGCTGCGGTTGGCGGCCACGCTGGGCAGGGCGGTAAATTCGGCGTAGGCGGTGGCCTGGTGTTCGCTTGGGCGCAACGCCAGCTGGGCAAAGCGCTTGCCTTGCAGGTAAAACTGGTCCGAGCTCAGGAACAGCGCCTCCGGCGGCAGCGGCGGGCGCTCCGGGTCGCCGGTGGCTAGCCGGTAGCGTTCGCGTGTGTCCTGCCAGAAGCGCTGGAAGGGCGTTTCCAGATCATCGTGCAGCACCAGGGTGCTGGCCTCTGGCAGGTAGTCGAACACCGTGGCTGTTTCGTCGAAAAACAGCGGCAGGTAGTATTCGATGCCGGCGGTGGCGATCCCGGCGCCCATATCCTTGTACAGGCGGCTGCGCGTGGGGTCGCCCTCGATCAGTTCGCGCCAGTGCGAGCGGAAACGCGCGCGGGCAGCATCGTCCATGGGGAATTCGCGCCCGGGCAGCAGGCGCACTTCGGGTACCAGATCCAGGCTACGCTGTGTGTCCGGGTCGAAGGTGCGGATGCTGTCGATCTCATCGTCGAACAGGTCCACCCGGTAGGGCTGCGCAGCGCCCATCGGAAACAGGTCGATCAGGCTGCCGCGCACCGCGTATTCACCTGGACTGACGACCTGGCTCACATGTGCATAGCCGGCCAGTGTGAGCTGGCTTTTCAGCGCGGCTTCGTCCAGTTGCTGTCCCTGCTTGAAGTGAAAGGTATAGCCGGCCAGGAAGGCGGGCGGTGCCAGCCGGTACAGCGCGGTGGTGGCGGGAATCAGCACCACGTCGGCGCCATCGTCCTTGTGGTGCTGGCTGATGCGCCACAGCGTGGCCAGGCGCTCGCTGATCAGGTCCTGGTGCGGTGAAAAGCTGTCGTAGGGCAGGGTTTCCCAATCGGGAAACAGCACGCAGCGCAAGGCCGGCTCGAAGAACGGCAGTTCTTCCAACAGACGCCGGGCATCAGCGGCGTCGGCGGTGACGATGGCGGTGCAGCGGTCTGCCGCCTTGTCGCGCGCGGCCAGTTGCGCCAGCAGGGCGGCATCGGCGCTGGCCAGGGGACGCGGCAGGGTATAACGCTGGCCGGTGGAAAGTTTGGGCAGATCCATGCAAAAACCGGGTAAAACACAAATACCCGCGGCCATGATGGGCGCGGGGGATAAGCGTCATTTTAATGGGGGTGTCAAGCTGTGACCAGCGGTGAAAACACAGACATTTGGTGTGCTGGTTGTACGGTAGTGCCGATTCATGGGCACAATCCCGCCATGCACCTCGGTATTTCACACATTCACGCCTTGATTCCTTGCGCTGGCACCGGCAGCCGTGCCGGCACAGCCCTTCCAAAACAATACCAGCCCATCGCAGGCCGCGCCATGCTTTGGCATACCCTGGCCGCGTTTGCTGCCTGCCCCGCAGTTGCCCAGACCCTGCTGGTGCTGGCACCAGGTGACACCTGGTTTGCACAGCAGCCCAGCCCTGCCGATATCCCTGCAGAACGTTGGAGCACCGCACCTGTCGGTGGCGCGAGCCGGGCAGAGAGCGTATTCAATGGCCTGCAGGAACTGCTGCGGCGAGGGGCGCAGAGCGACGACTGGGTTCTGGTGCACGACGCCGCGCGCTGCCTGATAACGCCCGATCTGATCGCTCGCCTGATCGTCAATTGCCAGGACGATAGCGTGGGCGGCCTGTTGGCGCAGCCCTTGCCGGACACCCTCAAGGCTGAGCATCCCAACAGCATGCCGCTGCGTGTGAGCACTACCGTGGTGCGCAGCGACAAGTGGCTGGCGCAAACACCGCAGATGTTCCGCCTGGGCGTGCTGTTGCAGGCGCTGGAAACCGGTCTGCAGCATGCCGCCGACACCATCACCGATGAGGCCAGCGCCATCGAGCGGCTGGGGCTGCAACCCATGCTGGTGGCCAGCAGCAGCTGGAATTTCAAGGTGACCTATCCCGACGACTTTGCACTGGCCGACGCGGTGCTGCAGGCGCGTGCGCGCACCTGAATTCCGGCAGTGCGACAATGGCGGGCATGAATACCCCTTCTGTTTTCCGTCCGCCGTTTCGCATGGGTGAGGGTTGGGATACGCACCAACTGGTTGCAGGGCGCGCGCTCTGGCTGGGAGGTGTGCAGGTCCCGCACCATTTGGGTTTGTTGGGTCATTCCGACGCCGATGTGCTGTTGCATGCCATCACGGATGCCGTGCTTGGTGCTGCTGGCCTGGGCGATATCGGCACCTTGTTCCCCGATACCGACCCTGCCTTCAAGGGCGCCGATTCGCGCGTGTTGCTGCGCGAGGCCATGCGCCGCGTGCAGCAGGGGGGCTGGCAGGTGGGCAATGTGGATTGCACCGTGGTCGCCCAGAAGCCCAAGCTGGCGTCCTACAAGGCGGCCATGGCCGGCAGCATTGCAGAGTGCCTGGGCATTGCTGCAGGGCAGGTCAACGTCAAGGCCAAGACCGCTGAAAAACTGGGCCCGGTGGGGGAAGAGCGCAGCATGGAAGCGCGCGCCGTGGTGCTGCTGTTTCCCGTGTAGGTTTATTTGACCCGGGGCAAGCGCAGATCCGCCTGCAGGCCGCCTTGTGGGTGGTTGCTCAAGATGAGCGTGCCGCCCATGTGCTCGACTACCTTCTTCACGATCGACAGGCCCAGCCCGCTGCCCACGGCGGAGGTGCGTGCTTCATCGGCGCGGTAGAAAGGCTGCGTCAGGCGATTCAGGATCTCTGGGGGCACCCCCTTGCCATGGTCGCGGACGTTCACGTGCGCGAAATTGCCTTCGGCCTTGGCCGTGATGCTGATATCGGTGATGTCGGTTTCCGGCGTCTTGCCGTAGCGGCGCGCGTTTTCGAGCAGGTTGGACACCACGCGTGCCAGTTCTACCTCGTCGGCCCTGACGCGCAAAGTGTCGGACACCTCCACCTCGATTGTCACATCGTCGGTGTTCAGATACGGATAGGCACAGGTTTGCACCACGTCGGACAGTGCCACCGTGGTCAGCTGCTTGGCCTCGGGACGCGCGTAGTCCATGAACTTGTTGATGATGCTGTCGACCTGCTCGATGTCGGCCGCCATGAACTTGCTGGCTTCCTCGTCCGGCACGCTCATTTCCACTTCCAGTCGCAGGCGCGCCAGCGGTGTGCGCAGATCGTGTGAGATACCCGCCAGCATGACGGCGCGTTCCTGCTCGACCCGGGCCATCTGTTCGGCCATGCGGTTGAAGCCGATATTGACTTCGCGCAGCTCCCTGGTGGAAACCGACTCGTCCAGGTGCCCGGCGTTGAAATCTCCTTCGCGGATCTTGGCGATGGCAATCACCAGCTGCTTGAGGGGACGGTTGACCAGGCCGGCCATCAGGGCCGCGCCGGTGAGTGACAGGCCCGCAGCCATCATCATCCAGACCAGCCAGGTGGTGCCGCCCACAGGAATCAGGCGGGACTGGTCGGTCAGCAGCCAGTAGGCGTCGCCGTCGATATCAAAGCCGATCCACAGGCCTTCCTCGCCGTTGACGGCGCTGGCCACCACGGTGCGCGGCCCGAGACGGCGCTTGAGTTCGTGGGTGATGCGTTCGTCGAGCTGGTCCTGGTCGATGAGTTCTATGCGGTCATCGGCTTCGCGCGGCAGGATCCGTACGCTTTCTTCTTCCGCCAGCGTTTTCATCAGTGAAAAACGGCCGATGGCATCCGAGTACACCAGGGCGGCGCGGCTCAGGTTGACCAGGGAGGCGATCTGTTGCGCGGTTTGGGTGGCACGTGGCTCGAAATCGAGCGAGCGGATCGTCATCAGCCAGCCAATCGTGCTCATGGTCAGCAGCAGGCCCACCATGATGAAGGTGCGCCAGAACAGGTTCAGCCCCCAGCGCGACGACATGTGGGGCGCGACCGGGACGGCCGGCGCAGGCACGGACGCCACTGCCGGCCCGGCGGGCTCGGCAGTGGCGTCGTGGCTGCGCTGTTTCAGCAGCCGGGTCAGTGTGCGCAGGGAAGCACGGGTCATGAAAGCAAGGCTACGGCGCAACCGGAGAACAGGTCAGACGGCGCTGCGCGCATCAGTTGCCGCTGCCTCCGTCGGGTACGAACACATAGCCGACACCCCATACGGTCTGAATGTAGCGCGGCGATGCCGGATCGCTTTCGATCAGCTTGCGCAGGCGGGATACCTGCACGTCCAGGCTGCGGTCAAACGGTTCAAATTCGCGGCCACGTGCCAGCTGGGCCAGTTTTTCGCGCGACAAAGGCTGGCGCGGGTGGCGCACCAAGGCCTTGAGCATGGCAAATTCGCCAGTGGTTAGCGGCAGGTCCTCACCGTCCTTTTTCAGCGTGCGCGCGCTCAAGTCAAATACGAAATTGCCGAAGTTGACGATTTCGGTTTCGGTGGACGGAGCCCCCGGGGCTTCCATGGCCGGACGACGGCGCAACACGGCATGTACGCGCGCCAGCAGCTCGCGCGGATTGAAAGGCTTGCCCAGGTAGTCATCCGCGCCGATTTCCAGGCCGACGATGCGGTCCACGTCTTCGCCTTTGGCCGTGAGCATGATGATGGGGGTCTTGTCATTGGCTGCGCGCAGGCGGCGGCAGATCGACAGGCCGTCCTCGCCGGGCAGCATCAGGTCAAGCACGATCAGGTCGACGGTTTCGCGCAAAAGAATGCGGTTGAGGTTCTTGCCGTCTTCGGCCACCATTACCTCAAAGCCTTCCTGGCTCAGGTAGCGGCGCAGCAGGTCGCGGATACGGGCGTCATCGTCCACCACCACGATTTTGTCGGGACGGGCGAGATTTGCCTGGGTCATTGCGGTACTCCGTGAATTTGTAACATGGGAAGATGTTAGGTCGCAAAAAGGGAAAAACCAGCCCTTTTTGCGCAGCTTTTCATACTGTTACATCTATTGCCCCCACTTTGCCTTTTTCACGAGAAAGTTCCTAGTAAGCGCGCGCGCGGGTAGCTATGCTAGGCTTCCTGAAACCTTGGAAGATTGCCCATACAGGGCCTTCCAGAAACCTTCTCTTGTCGGCCTGAATGGTGCCGGCACAGACCAGTCAGACAGCATGAAGTTTTCCATCCGGCCTTCTTCTCATCCAATATTTGCCATCATTGGGGGCATACGCACGCTGCGCGGTTTTCGAGCGTTGCTGCCGGCGGCCGGGGTGTGGCTGGCTCTTGGGGGCGTCAGCCAGGCACACGCGCAAGCGGGGTGTGCTGATCCGGTGGAAGTGGGCAAGCAATTTCCTGGCCCACCAGTCCAGGACGACCTGCGTAGATCCCTGTCCATGCCTCAGTCTTGCGTGCAAAATGCCAGACAGCGCCGTCTCAGCAACCACGAATTGCAGGAATTGCGCCGCGCCATCCGTTCCCAGTTACGCACGCAACGGGTTGGGGATCGCAAGCCGGCGCCGCCCGGCCGCTGATGCCGTCTGTTGATCCCTGACCGATTTTTGAAAGGATGACCTTCATGCCAGGAACCCCCACATTGCGGCGTAGTTTGCAGCCGCTCTGGCTCGGCAGCATGCTGGCCGTGTTTTCCCTGAGTGCACAGGCGCAGGGCGCTGCTGCGCCGTCGCCCGTGCTGAACAATGTGGCTAGCCTGTCCGCCGATGGCACGGTGGAAGTACAGCAGGACGAAATGCGCATGGTGCTCAGTACGACCAGGCAGGGCCGCGATGCAGCCAGCGTGCAGTCGCAGCTGCGCCAGGCACTGGATGCGGCGTTGCAGGTGGCGCGTCCCCAGGCGCGCGACAAGGCCATGTCACTCCAGACCGGCAACTTCAGCCTGTATCCCACCCATGATCGGGACGGCCGCATCAACCAATGGCAGGGGTCGGCCGAACTGGTGCTTTCCGGCAACGACATGCCGCGCATCAGCCAGACTGCCGGCCGCATCCAGACCATGACCATCGCCGGCATCAGTTTTGACGTGAGTCGCGACCTGCGTCGGCGCACCGAAACCGAGGCGCAAACGCTAGCCATCCACGCTTTCCGCGACAAGGCGCAATCCATCAGCCGTGGCTTTGGCTTCAACGGCTACAGCCTGCGCGAGGTATCCGTCACTGCCGACGGCTCTGGCGGTGTGCGTCCGATGGCAGTGCGCGCCATGGCCTTCAAGGCGGGGCCTGCAGATGCGCCGGTGCCGGTCGAGCCGGGCAAATCCACCGTGCGGGTGGTGGTGCAGGGCTCGGTGCAGATGCACTGAGCCTGTCCGGGATCCGGATAAGGCAATACTGACAGAAAAGGCGACCTCCCGGTCGCCTTTTTTGCGGATCATGGTGTTGACCGCGAGCCGTCAGAGTTCCTCGATCCGGCGTGGCGGATAGCTGTCCCAGCTCTGGCAGCCGGGGCAATGCCAGTAATGGTGCTGTGCCTCGAAGCCGCAGGCCGCGCAGCGGTAGCGCGCCAGCGGGCGAATGGCCGTCTGCAGGGCTCGGCCCACACTGTCCTGCTCCGGGGTTCCTTGCAGCTTCTCCTGTTCCAGCCAGCGCGCGGCGGCAATCAGGGACGGGTGGTGCTGCAGGTGTTCCAGGTAGCGCGCTGTGGCGGTGTCGCCATGCTGCTGTTCGCGGTCCAGCCAGGCCAGTGCCTCAACCAGGTCGATGGAGGGGGCCTTGTCCTGCAGCGCCTGCAGGGTATCGCGCGCCAATTCGGTCTGTCCTGCTTCGCGGGCCAGGTGTGCATACATGGCCGCCATCAAGGGGGCAAAGGCAGGAATTTCCTGTAGTGCCTGCTGCAGCCCTTCCATGGCCTGTTCAGGATGTTTTTGCTGAATGGCCAGTTCGGCCTGCTGCAGGCGAGGCCGCGCTGCCTCTGGCGCCGTGGCAATCGCCTGCTGCAGCAGGCTGGCAGCATGTTCGGCTTCGCCGGCCTGCTGTGCAGCGAGCGCCAATTCACACAGAAAGTGTGAACGCCGATTGCTGAAATCCTGTTCGCCGTCCTTTTCCAGGGCCTGGGCCGCTTTGCCGGCCTGCACCCAATCGCGGGAGCGCTCGTAAATGCCCAGCAAGGCCATGTTGGCCTGGGATGCATGTGTGGGGCTGGCTTCGAGTACGCGCAGCGCGGTTTCAGCGTGGTCCAGCAGGCCCGCTTTCAGAAAATCCATGGCCAGGGCATACTGCGCACGATCGCGGTCGGCAGCGCTCAGGTCGGCGCGCGACAGCAGGTGCTGGTGCACGCGCACGGCGCGTTCGTACTCGCCTCGGCGGCGGAACAGGTTGCCCAGCGCAAAGTGCAGCTCGGAGGTGTCCGGATCTTTCTGTACCGCCTCGATGAAGGCATCGATGGCCTGGTCCTGCTGCTCATTGAGCAGGTAGTTCAGGCCCCTGAAATATGCTTTGGGCGCGCTGCGGTTTTCAGTGCGCAACTGGCGCAAATCCAGGCGCGACGCCAGCCAGCCCAGGCCAAATGCAATCGGCAGGGCCATCAGAAGCCATACGGGAAAATCGTTGTCCATACGCAGGAATATCAGGGCTGCAAAGGCAGGGAGGGATCGGTCTTGTGGCGCTCCAGGTCAGGTGCTACGGCAGCTTCGCCGGTAGCCTGTACCGTTGCGGAGCTGGAAGCGGCCTGCGTATCGCGCACTTCGCGCAACTGCTGCTGGGCGCCGCGCGCCGAGCGCCGTACTTTCCACCAGCGTGGCAGCATCACGGCCACGCCCAGCACTGCACCCAGGGCAAAGCTGGCCAGCACGATCACCACCAGCGGCAGGGTCAGTGAATGGCCAAACAGGAAGTTGACGGTGGCGTTTTGCTGGTTGCCCAGTGCAAACGCAAACAGCGCCAGGAAAAGGATGGTTTTGATTAGCCAGAACAGGTATTTCATGCCTTGCCCCCAAACAGGAAGGGAAACTGCACGGTCATGCCGGATGCAGCGTTCTGGCCATTGTATGCGGCGTTATGGTGGCTGGCGGCGGCTCAGTCCGCAGGGCCTTTGCCGGGCAGATCGACCGCTTCGCGCAGCGCCTTGCCGGGCTTGAAGTGGGGCACGCGTTTTTCCGGGATTTCCACGCTTTCGCCGCTGCGCGGATTGCGGCCGACGCGGGCGGGACGGTGGTTGATGGAAAAGCTGCCGAAGCCGCGGATTTCGATGCGGTGGCCACGGGCCAAGGCGTCTGCCATGGAGTCAAGCACGGTTTTGACGGCCATTTCGGCATCACGATGGGGAAGCTGGTGGAAGCGTGCAGCCAGTTCGTCAACGAGATCAGAGCGGGTCATGGGACAGAAAATGGTCAAAGGCTTGCAAAACCGGGCAGAGCATGGCGCCTGGTTGTGCAAGCCCTCGGGTATGAGAACAGGAGGGATTGCAGACAACAACTGCCGGCCGCAGCCGGCAGCTGCAGGGCACCGCAGTACCCTGCAGGATCGCGGAACGATCAGTTGTTGCTGTTGTCCAGCTTGGCGCGCAGCAGAGCGCCCAAGCTGGTAGTGCCGGCGTGGTCACGGGCGGACTGGGTGTTCAGTTCGCTCATGGCCTGGTGCTGGTCGGCAGTGTCCTTGGCCTTGATGGACAGGGACACGTTGCGGCTCTTGCGGTCGATGTTGGTGATCACGGCGGACACTTCGTCGCCCACTTTCAGCACCTGGCTGGCGTCGTCCACGCGGTCCTGGCTGATTTCGCTGGCGCGCAGGTAGCCCACCACGTCTTCGCCCAGATCGATTTCGGCGCCACGTGCATCCACGCTCTTGACCTTGCCGGTCACGATCTGGCCCTTGTCGTTGATGGACACGAAAGTCGTGAACGGATCGGAGTCCAGCTGCTTGATGCCCAGGCTGATGCGTTCGCGCTCGACGTCCACGCCCAGCACGATGGCTTCGACTTCCTGGCCCTTCTTGTAGTTGCGCACGGCGGTTTCGCCGGACTCGTTCCAGGACAGGTCGGACAGGTGCACCAGGCCGTCGATGCCGGAAGGCAGGCCCACGAAGATGCCGAAGTCGGTGATGGACTTGATCGGACCGGTAACACGATCGCCACGCTTGGTGTTCTGCGCGAACTCTTGCCACGGGTTGGCCTTGCACTGCTTCATGCCCAGGCTGATGCGGCGCTTGTCTTCGTCGATGTCCAGGACCATGACTTCCACTTCGTCGCCCAGGGACACGATCTTGCTCGGGGCAGCGTTCTTGTTGGTCCAGTCCATTTCAGACACGTGCACCAGACCTTCGATGCCGGGTTCCAGCTCGACGAAGGCGCCGTAGTCGGCAATGTTGGTGACCTTTCCGAACAGGCGGGTGCCTTGCGGGTAGCGGCGGGAGACGCCCAGCCACGGATCTTCGCCCAGCTGCTTCAGGCCCAGGGAAACGCGGTTCTTCTCGGCGTCGAACTTCAGGACCTTGGCGTCCAGTTCCTGGCCAGCCTGCACCACCTCGGAGGGGTGACGCACGCGACGCCATGCCATGTCGGTGATGTGCAGCAGGCCGTCGATGCCGCCCAGGTCCACGAACGCACCGTATTCGGTGATGTTCTTGACCACGCCATGCACGATGGCGCCTTCCTTCAGGGTTTCCAGCAGCTTGGCGCGCTCTTCGCCCATGGAGGCTTCCAGCACGGCGCGGCGGCTCAGCACCACGTTGTTGCGCTTGCGGTCCAGCTTGATGACCTTGAATTCCAGGGTCTTGTTTTCGTACGGGGTCAGATCCTTGGTCGGACGGGTGTCAACCAGGGAGCCGGGTAGGAAGGCGCGGATGCCGTTGACCAGCACGGTCAGGCCGCCTTTGACCTTGCCAGTGGTGGTGCCGCTGACGAAGTCGCCGGATTCCAGCGCGGTTTCCAGGGCCAGCCAGGAGGCCAGGCGCTTGGCGGTGTCACGCGACAGGATGGTTTCGCCAAAGCCGTTTTCGGCGCTGGAGATGGCCACGGAAACGAAGTCGCCAGCTTGCACTTCGACTTCGCCCTGGTCGTTCTTGAACTCTTCGATTGGCACGTAGGCTTCGGATTTCAGGCCTGCGTTGACCACGACGTGGTTGTGTTCGACGCGCACCACTTCGGCGGTGATGACTTCGCCCGTACGCATTTCGGCGCGTTTCAGGGATTCTTCGAAGAGTTCAGCAAAAGATTCAGACATTGAGGTTCCTGGTCTGCGAGCGGGAACGCGGCGGCACCATTGCCGTCCACCTGTCGCACGCAGGGGTTCTTGCGATGCCGGGCATCGCGGGGTTGGTTAATGAACAACAATCCGCAAGCAGCTTGCGGGGCGATTCAGCCCTGTGCCGGAAGTGTGGCAAAGGGCAGTCTGTCTTGCCACCACTCCAGCACCGTGTGCACGGACGTGGGCACATCCATATCGGAGTTGTCGAGCAGCAAGGCATCCTCGGCCGGCTTCATGGGCGCTATCGCCCGTGAGCTGTCGCGGACGTCGCGTGCCTGCAAGTCGGCGCGAAGGTCCGCTATTTTAGCGTCGATTCCTTTCGAAATCAATTGCTTATGGCGGCGTTGCGCACGCTGCTCGGCGCTGGCCGTCAAAAAGACCTTAAGCGTGGCCTGCGGAAAAATCACGGTGCCCATATCGCGGCCATCGGCGACCAACCCAGGCAGGCGGCGAAAGCCATGCTGCAGCTGTACCAGCGCTGCGCGTACGGCAGGCAGTGCCGACACCGCCGAGGCGTCCATGCCGCCCTGTTCGGTGCGGATGGGGTCGGTGATGTCCTCACCATCCAGCCAGACACGGTCATCGGCAAAGCGGATCGGCAGCGAGGCCGCCAGTGTGGCAATGCGCGATTCGTCCAGGGCGGACTGGTCGAGCAGGCCGGCGCGGCGTGCCGCCAGCCCGACGATGCGGTACAGTGCGCCGGAGTCCAGCAGGTGGTAGCCCAGTGCGGTAGTGAGCTCACGCGCCAGCGTGCCCTTGCCGCTGGCACTGGGACCATCCACGCACAGTACCGGTATCCGGGCGGCATCCGCCTGGCACACGCCGAAGAAGGTCTGGAAGTAGGTCGGGAAGGTTTTGCCCACGCAGGCCGGGTCTTCGATGCGCACGGGCACGCCGGCCGGGTTGAACGCCGCCAGCGAGTGGCACATGGCAATGCGGTGGTCGTCGTAGGTGTGGATGCTGGCAGGGCGCCAGTCTGCGGCCGCAGCCGGCGGCGTGATGCGCAGGTAGTCCGTGCCTTCTTCCACGCTGGCGCCTAGCTTGCGCAGTTCACAGGCCATGGCTGCAATGCGGTCGGTTTCCTTGACGCGCCAGCTGGCAATGTTGCGCAGCGTGGTGGCGCCGTCGGCAAACAGCGCCATCACCGCCAGCGTCATGGCGGCGTCGGGAATGTGGTTGCAGTCCAGATCGATGGCGCGCAGCGGCCATGCCCCGCGTGTGATGGTGATGCTGTCTGCCGTGCTGCTGATGTGTGCGCCCATAGCTTGCGCTGCCTCGATGAAGCGGATATCGCCCTGGATGGAGTCGCAGCCTACGCCTTGTACGGTGATGCTGTGGCCCAGCGCCGGATCAGCGGCAATCGCTCCCAGCGCGATGAAATAGCTGGCCGAAGACGCATCCGCTTCCACATGGATGGTGCCTGGAGAGCGGTACGTTGCATCCGCAGCAATAGTGAAACGCTTCCAGCCGTCGTCGGCATCGCGCTGCACTTGCACGCCGAAGCGGCGCATCAGGTTGAGCGTGATGGCGATGTAGGGCTTGGAAATCAGCTCGCCGACGATCTCGATGGTGGTGGCGTGGGCCGCCAGCGGCGCCGCCATCAGCAATGCCGTCAGAAATTGGCTGGAAACATCGCCGCGCACCTGGATCTGCCGGGGCGCGTGGCGGTTGTTTTCCGATGTCTGGCGCGGGCCGATGCGTAGCGGCGGGTAGCCGGGGGTGCCGTCATACTGCACGTCGCAGCCCATTTGCAACAGTCCATCCACCAGGTCGCCGATCGGGCGCTCGTACATGCGTGGTACGCCGGTCATCTGGAAGTGGCCATTAAGCATGGCCAGGGCAGCCGTGAGCGGGCGCATGGCGGTGCCGGCATTGCCCAGGAACAGGGTGAGCGGATCGCTGTTGCGCACGGTATCGGGCAGCATGCCCCCCATGCCGGTAATGTGTGCCGTGCTGCCGTTGCGCTGCACGCTGCAGCCGATCTGCTGCAAGGCGGCCAGCATGACGGCCGTGTCGTCTGAATCGAGCAAGCCGTGCACGGTGGTGCGGCCCTGGCACAGGCCGGAAAGCAGCAGCACGCGGTTGCTGATGCTCTTGGAGCCGGGCAGGTGTACTGTGCCGTGGGCGGATTGTAGGGGTGGAATGTCCAGGAAAGAGGGCTTGTGGCTCACGGATTGCCTTGTCGGTGGGCGTGCTCAGAGCAGCGCGTTGTCGTCCTTGGTGGTCATGCGCCATTGGGCGCGGGTCCGGCTGGCCTCGTCGATCAGCGCATACAGCTGTTCGCCGTCGCGTGCCTCGATGGCGCGGGCAAAGGTTTGCAATGACTTGATCAGGGCCTGAGTCTGGTGCAGCATCTCTTCCCGGTTGCACAGGAGAATGTCGCGCCACATGGCTGGGTTCGAAGCCGCAATGCGTGTGAAATCGCGAAACCCGGAACCGCCCAACGCCAGCGTGTCTGCCGCATCGCTTTGGTGCAGGATGCTGTGCAGCAAGGCAAAGGCGGTCATGTGCGGCAGATGGCTGACGGCGGCAAAGGCGGCATCGTGCGCGTGGGGCGTCATGGTTTGCACACGGCAATCCAGCGCTTCCCACATTTGCGTGACGGCATGCAGCGGGCCGATGCGGGTAAAGCGCGCCGGTGTCAGGATCACCTGCCTGCCACGGTACAGATCGGCATCGGCATGCCGGATGCCGGCCACTTCCTTGCCCGCAATCGGGTGCGCGGGCACGAACTGGCCGGCGCGTTCGCCCAGCACGTCGTGGGCTGCAGCAATCACGTTCTGCTTGGTGGAGCCGACGTCGGTGATGATGGTATCGGCACGCAGGCTGGGCGCAATCGATTGCAGCACGCTGTCGGTGGAAGCCACCGGTACGGCCAGCACCACCAGGTCGGCATCGCGTACGGAAAATGCGGCGCTGGCGGCCGCAGTGTGGATGGCGCCGCGCTCCAGTGCCACCTGCAGGGTTTCGGCATCGGGGCTGTAGCCGATGATGTGGCGTACCAGTCCGGCGCGCTGCAGCGCCAGCGCCAGCGAACCTCCCATCAGGCCGCATCCGATCAAGGCCAATCGGTTGAACATGCTATAGCGCCCTTACCCGTTGATGGCGTAAGAGCCCAGCACCTTGTAATAGGCGCAGATCGGGCGCAGGTCATGCAGTGCCGCAGCCACCTGCGGGTCGCTGATGTGGCCGATGATGTCGATGTAGAAGAAATATTCCCACTGCTGGCCGCTGCGTGCCGGGCGCGATTCGAAGCGCGTCATGGACACGCCATGGCGCTTGAGCGGCTCGATCAGTTCGTACAGGGCGCCCGGGCGATTGACCACCGACAGTACCAGGCTGGTGCAGTCATTGCCCGTGGCCTCGGGCATGGCCAGGGTTTGCGGCAGGCACATCACGGCAAAGCGGGTACGGTTATACGGTTCGTCCTGGATGGCGGGAGCCACCACGTGCAGGCCGAACTGGCTGCCGGCGCGCACGCTGGCGATGGCCGCCCAGGCCGGATTGCTGGCCGCCATGCGCGCACCGTCGCTGTTGCTGGTGGCGGCATGCCGCTCGGCATGGGGCAGGTGGGTGCTCAGCCAGTTCTGGCATTGGGCCAGCGCTTGCGGATGGGCGTAGACCGCCTCGATGCCTTCCAGGTCATTTTGAGCGCGGAGCAGGTTGTGACGTACCAGCAAACTGGTTTCGCCGATAATGTGCAGTGGTGAAGTCAGGAACAGGTCGAGCGAGCGCGTGACGGCGCCCTCGGTGGAGTTTTCGATGGGCACCACGCCGAAGGCGGCGCGGCCGGCCGCCGTGGCCTCGAAAACTTCGTCGAAGCTGGCACAGGGCACATGGTCGATGCTGACACCGAAAAAGGCTTCGGCCGCTTGCTCGCTGAAGGTGCCGGAGGGGCCCAGATAGGCCACGCGCTGCGGCGCCTCGAGCGCGCGGCAGGCGGACATGATTTCGCGCCAGATATTGGCCACGTTCACATCCTTGAGTGGGCCGGCATTGGCCTGCTGCAGGTTGTGGATCACCTGCGCTTCGCGTTCGGGACGGAATACCTGGGAGCCTTCCTGGCGTTTGATGTTGCCTACCTCGTTGGCCAGCGTGGCACGCTGGTTGAGGAGTTGCAGCAGGTGTTGGTCTACGGCGTCAATGGCAACGCGCAAGTCGGCAATGGTGCGGGTCATGGTGATGGTGGCAATGGGATTCAGGCGTGGCGGGTTTCGAATTCGCGCATGTAGTCGACCAGCGCCCGTACGCCTTTGATTGGCATGGCGTTGTAAATGCTGGCGCGCATGCCGCCGAGCGACTTGTGGCCCTTGAGCTGCAGCAGGCCGCGTTCTTGCGCGCCGGCCAGGAAGTCGGCGTTGCGGCTGGCGTCGGCCAGGAAGAAGGGAATGTTCATGCGCGAGCGCACGGCTGGATCCACCGGGTTGCTGTAAAAGCCGGACTGGTCGATGTACTCATACAACAGCTGTGCCTTGGCGTGATTGCGTGCCTCCAGTGCGGCCACGCCGCCCTGTTCCAGAATCCACTGGAAGGTGAGGCCGGCGATGTAGATACCCCAGGTCGGCGGTGTGTTGTACATCGAGTTGTTCTTGGCAACCAGTGCGTAATCGAAGGCGCTCGGGCAGTGCTGCATGGCATGGCCCAGCAGGTCTTCGCGTACCACCACCAAAGTGAGCCCGGCCGGTCCCAGATTTTTCTGAGCGCCGGCAAATGCCAGACCGACCTTGCTCCAGTCCACCGGGCGCGACGCCACGTTGGAGGAAAAGTCGATCACTAGCGGGGCGCTGCAGCCCAGCGCCGCCAGATCGGGCAGTTGCTGGTATTCGACCCCATGGATGGTTTCGTTGGCGCAGATATGTACGTAACGGCTGTCGGTGGCGAGCTGCCAGCTGGCAGGATCCGGCACATTGGTGTACGCCAGCATCCCCCCATTCTCTTGCTGCACGCCGCTGTTGGCCGCCAGGTGCGCGGTACAGAATTTTCCCGCCTCGAGGTAACTCTTTTGGCTCCAGCCTCCGGTGACCACGAAGCTGGCTGCCTCGCCGCGGCTCAGGTTCAGGGGCACGATGGCATTTTCGGCCAGGCCGCCGCCCTGCATGAACAGAATGCGGAAATGCTCCGGAATGGCCAGCAGCGTGCGCAGGTCGTCCAGCGCGCGCTGCAGGATGATGCCGAAGGCCTCGCCGCGGTGGCTCATTTCCATCACGCCCATGCCGCTGCGGCGGCCGTCCGGGTACGGCCAATCGAGCATTTCGGCGGCAGCGCGTTGCAGCACCGCATCGGGGATGGTGGCCGGACCGGCCGAGAAATTGTGGGGGCGTGCAGAGGATGCCATTGCTTATTTCTTGCCACCGGCGTTGCTTTTGCCGCCGGCACTGCCGATGATCTGAGCGGCACGGTGGTCGAACTGGTCGATGCGGGTTTCGACGTCCTTGCGGGTGGCTTCGACCAGGCGCTGTGCCAGCAGGTTGCCCATTTGCGGGTTGGCGGCATAGAACTTCTTGATCACCGGCGATTCCATGAAGGTGATCAGCTGGCGCAGTTCATCGGCAGTGAAGCGTTCGGCGTACACCGGCACCAGCACTTCCAGCGCCACCGTCTCGTTGCGGGACTTGATGGTGCGCACGTTGTCTTCATTGAACTTCTTCAGCTCGGCATCGAGCTGGTCGGCGGCGACTTTCTGGCGTGCCTGCGGCACCTGATCGAGCTTGGGCAACCAGGTGGACACCACGGTTTGCGTGGCGGAGCTGGCCAGCTGCGCAATCAGCGGGTCCATATCGTGCACCTTTTGCAGGTTGACAATGCGTGTGGCCAGTTCCTTGCGGGCGGCATCCTGCGCCTGTGCCGGTGCAGCAAAGGTGATGGTCGCCAGCGCCAGGGAGGCAGTTGCAGCAAGCGTGGTCAGGGAGGCAGAGCGTTTCATGGCGTTACCAGTCAAGGAGTTGATGTTCAGGCGGTTCAAGCGTCGGTGTCCGGGCTGTCGGCGGGCAGATCTGGCTGGTTGTCGTCGACCGCATCGGCGGCTTCTTCACCGGCATCGTTTTCGACGATGCGCTGCAGGCCGATCAGGCTGGCGCCGTCATCCAGCGCAATCAGCGTCACGCCTTGGGTGGCACGGCCCATTTCGCGGATTTCAGCCACGCGGGTGCGCACCAGTACGCCAGTATCGGTGATCAGCATGATCTCATCATCCGGGCCCACCAGTGTGGCCGCCACGACCTTGCCGTTGCGCTCGCTTTGCTGGATGGCGATCATGCCCTTGGTGCCGCGGCCGTGGCGGGTGTACTCATCGATGTGGGTGCGCTTGCCATAACCGTTTTCGGTGGCGGTCAGCACGCTGTTGCGGAAGGTGGGGCCACCGCCTTCCTCGCCGGCCTGGCGACCGCCGGATACCAGCATGGCGATCACGTTCTGGCCGTCTTCCAGCGCCATGCCGCGCACGCCACGTGCATTGCGGCCCATGGGGCGCACGTCGTTTTCATCGAAGCGCACCGCCTTGCCGCCGTCGCTGAACAGCATCACGTCGTGCGTGCCGTCGGTGAGCGAGGCGCCGATCAGGTAGTCGCCATCATCCAGGCCCACGGCGATGATACCGGCCTTGCGCGGGTTGCTGAACTCGGACAGCGCGGTCTTCTTGACCGTGCCTTGAGCCGTGGCCATGAACACGTAGGCATCGGAGGGGAAGCTGCTGGCTGTGCCGGGCAGTGGCAGCACCACGGTGATTTTCTCGCCGTCTTCCAGCGGGAACATGTTGACGATGGGGCGCCCGCGCGAGCCGCGGCTGCCGGTGGGCACTTCCCACACCTTGAGCCAGTACAACCGGCCACGATTGCTGAAGCACAGCAGGTATTCGTGCGTGTTGGCGATGAACAGCTGGTCAATCCAGTCGTTGTCCTTGGTGGTGGTGGCCAGCTTGCCGCGGCCGCCGCGCTTCTGGGCGCGGTACTCGGACAGCGGTTGGCTCTTGATGTAGCCGGTGTGGCTGAGTGTGACCACCATGTCGGTGGGCGTGATCAGGTCTTCGGTGCCCAGCTCCTGGGCATTGTGTTCGACCTGGCTGCGGCGTGCGCCCAGTTTGTTCTGGCCGAAGTCCTGCTTCAGGCTGGTGAGGTCCTCGCCAATGATGGCGCTGACGCGCTCGGGGCGCGCCAGGATGTCGAGCAGGTCGTCGATCTCGGCCATCACGTCCTTGTATTCGGCCACGATCTTGTCCTGCTCCAGGCCGGTCAGGCGCTGCAGGCGCATCTGCAGGATTTCCTGTGCCTGCACGTCGCTCAGGCGGTACAGGCCATCCTGCTGCAGACCGTACTGGCGGTTCAGCCCTTCGGGGCGGTAGTCATCGGCGCTGACCACGCTGCCGTCTTCGCGGGCACGGGTGAGCATGGTGCGCACCAGGCCGCTGTCCCAGCTGCGCGCCATCAGCTCGGCCTTGGCCACCGGCGGCGTGGGCGATTCGCGGATGATGCGGATGAATTCGTCGATGTTGGCCAGCGCCACGGCCAGACCTTCCAGCACGTGGCCGCGGTCGCGGGCCTTGCGCAGATTGAAGATGGTGCGGCGGGTGATTACTTCGCGGCGGTGCTGCAGGAAGATGCTGACCAGGTCCTTCAGGTTGCACAGCTTGGGCTGGCCGTCGACCAGGGCCACCATGTTGACGCCGAAGGTGTCCTGCAGCTGAGTCTGCTTGTACAGGTTGTTGAGCACCACCTCGGCCACTTCGCCGCGCTTGAGCTCGATTACCAGGCGCATGCCGGACTTGTCGGACTCGTCCTGGATATGGCTGATGCCCTCGATTTTCTTTTCGTGCACCAGCTCGGCGATGCGTTCCTGCAGCGTCTTCTTGTTGACCTGGTAGGGCAGCTCGTCGACGATGATGGCCTGGCGCTGGCCGCGGTCGATGTCTTCGAAGTGGCACTTGGCACGCATGACCACGCGGCCACGGCCGGTGCGATAGCCTTCCTTGACGCCCTGCATGCCATAGATGATGCCGGCGGTGGGGAAGTCGGGCGCCGGAATGATTTCGATCAGGTCGTCCACGCTGGCATCGGGGTGCGCCAGCAGGTGCAGGCAGGCATCCACCACCTCGTTGAGGTTGTGCGGCGGAATGTTGGTGGCCATGCCCACGGCAATGCCGGCGGAGCCGTTGACCAGCAGGTTGGGCAGGCGTGCCGGCAGGATCAGGGGTTCCTGCTCGCTGCCGTCGTAGTTGGGGCCGAAGTCCACCGTCTCGCGGTCGATGTCGGCCAGCATTTCGTGGGCGATGCGCGCCAGGCGGATTTCGGTGTAACGCATGGCCGCGGCCGGGTCGCCGTCGACCGAGCCGAAGTTGCCCTGGCCGTCCACCAGCATGTGGCGCAGGGAGAAATCCTGCGCCATGCGCACGATGGTGTCATACACTGCGCTGTCGCCGTGCGGGTGGTATTTACCGATCACATCGCCGACAATACGCGCCGATTTCTTGTAGGGGCGGTTCCAGTCGTTATTGAGTTCGTGCATCGCATACAGTACGCGGCGGTGCACCGGCTTGAGGCCATCACGCGCGTCCGGCAGGGCGCGCCCCACGATCACGCTCATGGCGTAATCCAGGTAGCTGCGGCGCATCTCCTCTTCGAGGCTGATGGGCAGCGTTTCTTTGGCAAATTCGGTCATGCGTAGAGATAGGCAATATTTTCAGAATATGACATTTTAGCCCTTGAACCATTCCGGTATATACCCGGGCAGGGGTTCAGGGACTGTGGTGGAGCCGCAACACTGCGTTGGATTTCCTCTGGGCCGCCTTACGGAGAGGCAGCAGTCGAGGTAAAGTGAATGCGTGCTGTGGCACAATCGGCTCGACGGGTTACGCTCAACAGCATCTGAAAACTCGCATAATCGTGCAGCTCCTGCTGTGGTATTTATCAAGAGGATAAACATGAAGAAACTGAATAAAGTGGCTGTGTTGTTCGCAACTGTTGCCGTAGCAGGTGCTGCTGTGGCCGCCCCTTCTACCGTTACCGGTGACAACTGGCGTAACAACCACGGCAACCTCATTTGGATGAACGGCACCAACGAACTGTGCTGGCAAGATAACTACTGGACGCCTGCTACTGCCGCTTCTCCGGCTTGCGGCGCACCGGTTGCTGCACAGCAGGCTCCGGCTGCTCCTGTGGCAGTGGCTTCCAAAGTCACCTATGCTGCTGACGCCTTCTTCGACTTCGACAAGTCCGTGCTGAAGCCGCAAGGTCGCGCCACGCTGGATGAGCTGGTCACCAAGATCAAGGGCCTGAACATCGAAGCCATCATCTCCACCGGCCACACCGACTCCATCGGTACCGACGCCTACAACCAGAAACTGTCTGTTCGCCGCGCCAACGCTGTGAAGAATTACCTGGTGTCCAAGGGCGTTGCTGCTGACCGCATCTACGTTGAAGGCAAGGGCGAGAAGCAACCCGTTGCCAGCAACAAGACCCGCGAAGGCCGCGCCAAGAACCGTCGCGTGGAAATCGAAGTGGTTGGCACCCGCTAATCATCGGTTTTCCCGAACGCAAAAGCCCCGATCCTTCGGGGCTTTTTGTTTTTTTGCGGCACAATCAGCAGCATGGAAAACACCGATATCGCAACTGCCTCCGCAGCGGGTAATGTAGATCCCGCTGAAATTGCCAAATTTTCGGAATTGGCCCATCAATGGTGGGACAAGGATGGCGTTTTGCGCACGCTGCATGCCATCAATCCGCTGCGTCTGGGCTGGGTACAGGAGCACCAGCACCTCAATGGCCTGAATGTACTGGATGTGGGGTGCGGTGGTGGCATTTTGTCCGAGGCCATGGCGCAAGTTGGCGCCTTTGTCACGGGCATCGACATGGCCGAAGAGTCGCTGCGCGTGGCGCAACTGCACGCGCTCGAGGCAGGGGTCAAACTGGAATACCGCCAGATCAGCGCCGAAGCCATGGCGCAGGCCCATGCGGGCACATTCGACGTGGTGACCTGCATGGAAATGTTGGAACATGTACCCGATCCGGCGTCGGTGGTGCGCGCCTGTGCTGCCGCAGTCAAGCCGGGCGGCTGGGTGTTCTTCTCCACCATCAACCGCAATCCCAAGTCATTCCTGTACGCCATCGTGGCAGCCGAATACCTGCTCAATCTGGTGCCGCGCGGCACGCACGAATATGCCCGTCTAATCCGCCCCAGCGAACTGATCCGTGAATGCCGCAACGCCGGCCTGGTACCCATCGATACCCGCGGCCTGCACCATAACCCGGTATCCCAGCGCTACTGGCTCAACGAGAACGTGGACGTGAACTACATGTTGGCTTGTCGCAAGCCGGACTGATTGGCCATGCAAACTGCTTTTCCCGGAATCCGTGCCGTGCTGTTCGATCTGGACGGCACCCTGATCGACAGTGCCCCCGATCTGGGGGCTGCCGCAGACCGCATGCGCGTGGCGCGCGGCATGGCTTCGCTGCCGATGGCGCAATACCGCCCGATGGCCGGTGCTGGCGCGCGTGGCCTGCTGGGCGTGGCATTTGGCATGACGCCAGAGCATCCGGATTTCCCGGTTTTTCGCGAAGAATTTTTCTGCAATTATGAGGCTTGCCTGCTGGAAAGCACCTATGGGTTTGACGGGGTGGCCGGGCTGCTGAAGCAGATCCGTACAGCTGGCCTGCCCTGGGGCATCGTCACCAACAAGTCCGAGCGTTTTACCTTGCCGCTGGCACGGCGCATGCCCCTGCTGCAGGACGCAGCCGTGGTCGTGGCTGGCGATACCACGGCGCATTCCAAGCCGCACCCCGAACCCTTGCTCGAGGCGGCGCGTCGCCTGCAGTTGCCGGCACAGGCCTGTCTGTATGTGGGCGATGACAAGCGCGACATGGAGGCCGCCCGGGCAGCCGGCATGACCGCCGTGGCTGCGGCCTGGGGCTATCTGGGCGAACACGACATTGCTGGCTGGGGTGCCCACGCCGTGGCGCAACAGCCGCAAGAGGTATGGCAGCTGCTGCGGCACTGAAGCGCCTGCTGGCAGCGGTGTGTCTGCTGCTGGTGGCGCCCTGGACCCTGGCAGCATCCTGCCTGGATGAGGGCGGCTGGCACCGGCTGCAGGCAAGGTCCAAGCAGTCGCCGGTCTTGCTGTATGTCTGGTCGCCGCGCATGGTGCTGTCGGCCATCCACGCGCATGAGGTGCAGGCCGAGGCGCAGCGCCTGGGGCTGACCCTGGTGGCCGTGCATGACGGCCGGCTGCCAACCTCCGAGCTGCAACAGGCGCTGCATGTGTTGCAGCAGCGGCAGCCGGCAGCGTATGCCACGTTGGCACAGAGTAGGGCGCTGTGCACGCCCAGCCTGATCCAGGCCGATGCCTACCGGCATTTCCCAACCGCCTGGGTGGTGCGTGGCGGCGGCTATCATTCGGTGCCGCTGGTGGCGGCCATGCCACCTGCCTATTGGCGCCAGGGCCTGCAGTTGCGGCTCGCTGCCCCTGAGCAGCAATGGCGCATGTTGTCGGAGCAACCATGATGCATGCAGTCCCATCAGAAACGAATGCTGCCGGGCAGGTGGTGGAGCAGGATGCAGCGCTGTTGCATCGGAGGCAGCAGAGTACCGGTTGCTCTTGGGCTACTGTGCCGAAGCGGGCATTTCCGACCGGGTTGCGAACCGTCCTGACCCTAGGCTTGCTGGCGAGCCTGCCGGTCATGGCGGCAGCGTCCGCCACCGATGCCTGCATCGCTCCCAATACCTTTGTCGAACTCACCGCCGACGTGGCCGGTGCAGGGCGTGATGCAGGTGGCCAGAGCGTGGCAGCCTTGGGCTCTTACGAGCGCATCAGTCCGGATGGGCGTTTTGTGCTGCGCTCGTATTCGGGCGCGATGCTGGGCCATGTGAGCCTGATGGAGCTGCCCGCTTTTGGCGACAAGGTGGTGCGTGGCTACCGCACGCCGCTGTCGAACGAGGCGTTTCCGGTACAGGGTACCTGGCGCTATCTGGTCGATGTCAATGGCAGTCATTACCGCCTGCAGGATGTGCTGCAGCAGGGGGCTGCGGCGCGGACGCTGTTCCGGGGCGGCATGACCGGTTTCTATGCAGCAGCAGCAGAGCTGCCCGGTGACCAGCCGGGGCAGGTTCGCATCCGCTCTTTCAGCTGGCCCAACGCCAGTGGCGATGACGACACGCAGGGGCAGGGTGCCTTGTCCACCCGCACGCTGACGGTAGATGTCGCGCAGCAGCGCATCGTGGACGACACCGGCGTGCAATACCTGTGCCGTGAGCGCAGCGGCGTGGACGGTGCCATGTATGCGCTGCCAATGATTTCGGTGGACGGCCAGGAATTTGCCACCATGCCGCAAATGCCAGTGCAGGGCCAGCCGACCATGCGCGTGTTCGGCTTCGGCGCCGATGGCAAGAGCTGCGAACTGCGCGACACCTTTGCCCATGCCAGCGGCAAGACGGTGTTCGGTTTTCCGGGATCGCAGGGCGCGGATTTGGCTTATGAATACCGTGGGCAAATCTGGTGGTACAGTCGCGCGTTGCGCCAGGCTTTCAACATCGCGCCGCCTCCGGCCCGTGCTGGCGAAACCCTGGTGGCCAGCGCTTTTCCCGGCATCACGCGCGACGGCCGCATCATTTATGCCGGTACGCTGCGCCAGTGCACTGCGGCCGGCTGCCGTACCCGCGTGGGCTATACCGTGGCCGACCCGTACCAGAGCGCCGCAGTGCTGGCCTGGAAGCAGCAGCACCCGCAGCAGGCCGGCCAGTTGCCGCGCTGTGTGACCCGGCAGGGCGTGCTGCGCGAGCGGGAGCATTTTGCCGGCATGCACGGCTTGTAGCCAGCAGCAAGGGATGCAAGCAATTGTCATGCCTATAGTGACAAGGGCGATGCTTGCGGGTACACTACACGCTCAAAGGGGCTGCACTGGTTTCGACATGGGTTCGGAAGCGTTGCGGAGCATGCCGAGCTTGGGTCACGCTCGTTAATCTCGATTCAAAAAAGTAACTGCAAACGACGAACGTTTCGCACTCGCTGCTTAATCCAGCGAGCCTTGCAACAGTCGGTCAATGGGCTGGGCAAGGGGTGGTTGGCGCAAGCCGGCCAGTCCAGGCTGCAAGGTAATTCACATTGACTGGCCATGCGTCGTGTTCCTTGGCGCAGGGCAAGATTAAAGGGAACTGGCCTGTTGTGCAGCGTGCCACTGCGCGGCATGATGGGCAAGATCAAATCAGCTGGCTACGCATGTAGAACCGTACGAAGAAGGCTTGTGGACGCGGGTTCAAATCCCGCCAGCTCCACCAATACCCAAAATCCCAACCCTCATCGGTTGGGATTTTTTTTGCCCGTTCACCCAGTGTTGGCACGGTTTCCGGGCCTGGCCTCGCGAGCGCCACCCCTGCGAAGTCGGCGTTTTCGGCCCCGCCGACGCCTCTCTGTTCTCCGTTTTCTCTGGTGGTCACGCGAGCGTTCTCGAGGTCACTTCCTTTGCTGGCGCGGGTTTAGATGCGGTCGGTTGTGGTCGGCAACTCCTGTAGCGGTGGCGACCGATGGGGATAAGTTGCATTCAGCTGTTCTGAGGTATGGGCACGCAGGAGTGGAGTCTGGCTACATGCGCCCCCCTCCTGCAGATCCAGGGAAAATGTAGCGTTATACTTCTTTGGTTACAAAATGTATATCGAGTTTGGAATAGTAGAAGTACGAGTACTGGAAGGCAACGGTGTCTTCAGGTACGTTTACACAAAAGGGTGGTGTTATGAAGTTTGCAACCTATTTTTGCGCTGCGGGTTTGGTTCTAAGTATGACGGGCTGTGCATCTGTCGCGATGGCACCGGCGGACCAAGATGCCCAAGCTAAAACTTTTCAGGCACCGGCAGAAAAGGCTGCTCTTTACGTCTACCGAAATGAAAATTTCGGTGCCGCCATCCCCATGACGGTGTCCGTCAATGGGAAGGTCCTGGGGCAGACAGCAGCAAAAACTTACTTTCTGCTTAACCTTGCGCCCGGCAAATACGATGTTGAAGGACACGCTGAGAACCTATCTACAGTGCCTATCACTGCCGAGGCGGGGAAACGGTATTATGTATGGCAGGAGGTCAAAATGGGTATGTGGATGGCCCGAAATCTCTTGCAGCAGGTTGATGAGGAGAGAGGTAAGGCTGGCGTAACGGAGTCCAAGTTGATCGCAGCGACGGTTACAGGTGAAGATATTGCTCCACAGGTAGGCAAGGCGGCAGTAGGAACAGCAACACCTGAGATTGCATCACAGAAGCTGCGTGAGCTGCAGCGACTCATGAAGGATGGTGTAATCAGCGAGTCTGATTTTCAGGTGAAGAAGAAGCAGATCTTAGGTGATCTTTGAGGGGCTGGGGCTGACGGATCGGTCACATGTCTATGAATCTTCGGGTCTGATCACGCCACCCAGTGGGCCAAGGGCGGCGCATCACCCTCTCCAACACGGCGTCGGGCGAGCCACCAGCCGTTCCACGACCTCTGGGGCCAGGAGCGTCAGACGCATGACGCGGCGCACCTGTGTCACATTCATGCCTTCGGCCTCGGCGATCTCGGCCACCGATGCCGCCCGCTGCCCGTCCAGCTGAAGGACAGAAGGCCGCGCGTGTCATTGAGCATCAGTTCTTCGGCCGCCTGGATGACCGCCTCGCGGATGGCAGAGGCGTTTGGGCGATTGCTGACCTGGTATTTGCTGGCAGACCTGGCCAGCAAGTGCGCCATGAGGGCGATGGCCTTCATGCTGTTCATTTCGGCTGCCTCGCTGCCGTCGGGCAGCACGGGCTGGCGTGCTTCGTCGAACAGGAAGGCCGGGCGATCCTCAAACGGCAGTTGCTCGAACCAGCGGCGCAGGCTGGCATTGTTGATCACCAGGCGATCCTTCTCCAGCAACTCGTCGATGGGAGCGCTCTTGAACACTTGGCCACGGGCGGTGACGATGCCCAGATCTTCATATTCGAGGCGCTCCGTGCTCAGGGCGGTGACCAGGGCGGCCCGCTTGGCGCTCATGCACTGGGTCTCGAAGTTCAGACTGGAAAGCTCGGCTGGCTCCACGCCGCACCACAGGGCAATCGCGTCATCGATGCGGATGTGGTCGGCCAGATCCCATTAGCGCAGGCAGCTATTTGGGTTGGGCATGGATGTCTTCTTTCGGTATGGTGGAATACGGGTCTTGCCAAATTTTGCCAAAGAACCTACGCTTGCGCCATGAGCACGATGAACATCTCTCTCCCCGACACACTGAAGTCCTTCGTGGACGAACAGGTCAGCCAGCGCGGCTATGGCACGAGCAGCGAGTACGTGCGCGAGTTGATCCGCAAGGATCAAGACCGCCTGCAACTGCGCAACCTGCTGTTGGCCGGAGCTGCCTCGGCCCCTGCGGCACCCGCCGGTGCCAGCTACTTCGAAGGCCTGCGTGATCGGGTGCGCACGGGCGCCAAAGCTGGCACTTAAGGGTGAAGGCGATGTGGCGCGAATGATCGGGGGCTCTTGAGTGTGTTGCTGCAGAACCATAAAAAGACTATATTAAGTCTATTCAAGTCTGGAGCACGGTCATGCGCTACTCATCACAAGTCAAACCCATCAGCTATCTCAAGGCCAACGCTGCCGAGGTTTTGGCGCACCTCGCGGAGCAGCGTGAACCTATGGTCATCACCCAAAACGGCGAAGCCAAGGCGGTCCTGCAGGACGTCGTCTCGTTCGAAGAGACGCAAGAAACACTGGCCTTGCTGAAAATCCTTGCGCTGGGTAACCAGGATGTGGCGGCTGGCAAGGTCAAGTCTGTGGCAGTCGTCGTTGCCCGTCTCCGTGCCAAGCGTGCGTCAGTCTGATGGCAGGCTCATCTGCCAAGTTCGAAGTCCTGCTCACTGAGGGTGCGGAGCAGGACTTGGAAGCCAGCCACGACTACATCTCCGAATTCGACTGCGTCGCCAACGCCACCTATGTATTGGATGAGTTGATGGACGTTGTGGAGAGCCTTTCGAGATTCCCGGAACGCGGTAGCTATCCGAAGGAACTGGTCGGCCTTGGTATCAAAGAATACCGCCAGATCTTCTTCAAGCCGTACCGCGTGATCTACCGTGTCACAGGTAGCCAAGTCATCATTTACCTGATTGCCGACGGACGTCGTGTCATGCAATCCGTGCTTGCTCGCCGCCTGCTGGGCGCTTGACCCGCAGCAGCCGGCACCAGTCCCCATAAGCTCGGGAGGCCAGTCAGCACATGGTTAGAGTTGCTGTGGGTTCATGCATGGTGCTTGACTCTGTACCTAAGTACGGACGTAAACTTAAGCCATGAAACCAGATTCCCCAAATGTCGAAACCCTCACGCGCGCCACCAAGGACGCAGCTTATCCATCGACCGTGGTGGGGGCAGCCAAGTGAACGCCGTGATCCTGGAGTCGACGCTGACCTGCCCCGAATGCGGTCACACCAAGACCGAAACCATGCCCACCGACGCCTGTCAGTGGTTCTACGAGTGCGAGCAGTGCCACACGGTGCTCAGGCCCAAGCCGGGGGACTGCTGCGTGTACTGCTCCTACGGCACGGTGCCGTGCCCGCCTATTCAGGAGCGGGGCAAGGGCGGATGCTGCGGCGCATCGGCCGGATAAGCAGGCGCGCGCACTGCACGTTCCATCGCTGCTGGATGGCCCGGCGCTGCGCCAGGCGCGCGATGGGCCGTGCCGCGACGAAGGCCCTGAGCGACACGCACACCAGCCCCGCGCTCAGCCATTGCGAACCGGTTTGACCGCAGCGCTGATTGCCGATGTCATCGAGGGGCAACTCGAATGCGCGCTCGTCGGTGGCCCGATCGAGGACGCACGCCTCGTGAGCATGCCGGCGTTCGACGAGGAGCTTGTACTCGTCGCGCCGGCGGGCCACTCGCCGATCGCCTCGCCGCGCGATCTGCGCACGCGTACGCTGCTGACTTTCGAGGCTGCCTGAACCGCCCCGGGAAGCGAGGAGGCTGGTTGGTTTCAGCTGAAACAACAATCTTGGTTTGCATATTGCCGCCGCGCGGGCGATTGGCTATTCTGTGCTTTAGCGCAGTGTCAGTCCGACAATCATTCCTTGGGCAGCTTGCATGCAGAGGTGATCTTGCTGCTCGGGATGCATGGAACTGTGCCCGACAATCATTCCAGGGAGGCCCCCTATGTCTGACAGCAAACCAGAAGTGCAAATCGGCACTGTGCCCGCGCCTGAAGGGTGCTGGATCAAGGTAACACCGAGTGGCCCGTACGAGGTGCATGGCGCGCCGTCATTGCACGTATCGGTCATCGAGACCAACGCGCAGGGAATTTCGACCGACTACGCCACCACGGCAATGCCGGAAAGTCAACCTGTCATGTATTTGTGCCGTTGCGGCGAATCACATGACGCCCCGTTTTGCGATGGCTCACATGCCCACACCCAGCACGATCTGACCGAAACCGCTCCGTTTACTCCTTTGCTCGACGCCGCCCAGGAGTTTGTCGGCCCACGGATGGCGCTGACCGACAATACAAGCTATTGCGCATTTGCCCGTTTTTGCGATGCCGGCCAGCGGGTATGGAACGAGGTGCAGCTGGCCGGGCCGGAGCATGAGGCGCTGACGCTGCACATGGTCAGCCGCTGCCCGGGGGGCCGCCTGATGGCCTGGGACAAGGAAACCGGTCAGCCAATCGAACCCGCCGAATCACCGCAAGTACACCTGATCGAAGACCCGGCCCAAGGCTGTAGCGGCCCGATCATGGCGCGCGGCGGCATACGGGTGGAAAGCGCCGATGGCGCGTCGTACGAAGTGCGCAACCGCCAGGCGCTATGCCGCTGTGGATGCTCGTCCAACAAGCCGTTTTGTGATGGCACGCATGCGGCGGTCAAATATCGGGCCAGGTCGCACAAGGCTCCCGAACCCGCCCGGGACTGAACATACTGACCGCCACGCCAGGATCGGCGCTGTTGTTACTGGCCAAATAGCTTGTTGGCCGTTTCTGCCACCAATTTGCCCTGGTGACGCGCGCCTTCCAGATCGATGGCACTGGGCTGGCGTTGGCCCTGTCCACCAGCGATCGTCGTGGCTCCGTAAGGACTGCCGCCGACAATTTCGTCCAGCGTCATCTGGCCCTGGTGGCTGTAGGGCAGGCCGACGATGATCATGCCAAAGTGCAGCAGGTTGGCAATGATCGAAAACAGGGTCATTTCCTGGCCGCCATGCTGGGTGGCAGTAGAGCTGAATGCGCCCCCGACCTTGCCGTGGAGTGCACCCCGTGCCCACAGGCCACCGGCCTGGTCGAGAAAGGCCGCCATCTGGGAAGGGACGCGGCCAAAACGTGTAGGGGCCCCGATAATGATGGCGTCGTAGTTTTCCAGCTCGGCCACACTTGCCACTGGTGCTGCCTGCTCGACCTTGAAATAATTGGCCTTGGCAATATCTTCGGGTACGGTTTCTGGAACACGCTTGACATCGACACTGGCGCCTGCGGCGCGCGCACCTTCGGCCACAGCCTGGGCCATGGTTTCGATGTGGCCGTAGGTCGAATAATAGAGAACGAGGACTTTGGACATGATATTTTCCTTTGCGAGGCGGGTGAGGGAAATGGGTACGGCTTGATAAATGTGTCGCGCATGACGGGCTTTCCTGACCAGTCGGCCCTATGTCTCGCATCCAGTATGCGTGCACCCATTGCGATCGCACACATGGGTTTTTACCTATCGCTTAACGCATATGATCCTGATTGGCCCATTTGCGATGCACCCTTTGCCGCGGTCCGAAAAAAGACACGACGGTGTATGATTTCCGCAGGCTAAACGCTATTGTCTACATTGATGTCCGGCCATGCGCCGGGTATCTCGTTGGCCGAAACGCAATGATGGAGACCAAGCCATGTCCCAGGGCACTACCGCATTCGTGCTGGCAGGAGGAGGCAGTTTCGGCGCCATTCAGGCGGGCATGCTGCATGAGCTGGTCAGCAGCGGCATCAGGCCTGATTTCATCGTGGGCTCTTCGGTGGGGGCGCTCAATGGCGCGTATTTTGCCGGCGACCCGACGCTTGCGGGGGTGGTGCGCCTGCAGGAAATCTGGCGCGGGCTCAGGCGGCAAGACGTTTTTCCGCTGAATTGGCGTGATGTCGCGCGCGTTTTTTCGGCACCGGTATCGCTTGTCGATTCCATGGGCTTGCGTCGCATCATCGAGCGCCATCTGCCCTACCGGGATCTGGAGCGCGCCTCCATCCCCGTGCATGTCATGGCAACAGATTTGCTCACCGGAGGCGCCGTGGATTTGTGCACTGGTTCAGCCGTAGACGCCATTTTGGCGAGTTGCGCGATTCCGGCGGCTTTTCCCTCGGTGCGCATTGGCGGGAAGTATCTGATCGACGGTGCAATTGCGAGCAATACACCCATCGTGAGCGCCGTCAAGCTGGGGGCCAGCCGGGTCATCGTGTTGCCGACGGGCTATGCCTGCGCACTGAAGGCACCTCCGTCCACCACGGTGGCCCATGCATTGCATGCATTGAACCTGCTGATTGCACATCAGCTAGTGCGCGACCTGGAGATGCTCAGCGGTCAGGTCGAGCTCATCACGGTGCCGCCCTTGTGCCCGCTGTCGATCTCGCCTTATGACTTTAGCCGGGCGCAGGAACTGATCGAACGCGCTGCCAATGCAACACGCGCCTGGCTGGAGTCGGGCGGCATGCAGCTGCAGCGAATCCCCAGGGCGCTGCGCCCTCATGTGGATTGAGCGGCG
Source organism: uncultured Allobrachymonas sp. (assembly GCA_964413485.1). GTDB lineage: Bacteria > Pseudomonadota > Gammaproteobacteria > Burkholderiales > Burkholderiaceae_C > Brachymonas. The sequence continues at coordinate 141,283 of CAYPRU010000006.1, forward strand.
CTGCCGCCGGGTACGATAATCGCCCGCGACGGCGAGTGGTTGGTGTATTCTGTATCGGATGATGCAAAGGGTAACGGGTTTGGCCAAACTCTCGGCTACCAGTGCCCACCCAAGCCTGCGGAGGCCCCATGCAGAATCAGCCTTGTCCGGTGCCCGTGCCCAGTTCCGGCCCCATGCTGGATGCCGATTGCGTGTTGCGTGCCGTCAGCGGCGATGCTGGCGCTTTCAAGACCATCATGCAGCGCCACTACCGGCTGCTGTTCCGCACCGCGCGTAGCATCCTGAAGAGCGACTGCGATGCCGAGGATGCGGTGCAGGAAGCTTACCTGCATGCCTGGCGCGCGCTGGCCGGGTTCCGTGCCGATGCCAGCCTCTCGACCTGGCTGGTACGCATTGTGGTCAATGAAGCCCTTGGCCGGTTGCGACGACGCGAGGCGTCCTCGATACGGCTGGAGGACGCCATGGAGTCCACCGAATCCGGCACATTGGCGTCGCTGACCGCCGACCCGGACCGGCAACCCGAGTGCATCGCCATGCGCGCAGAGTTCAGTCAATGGATGCAAGAGCGCATCGAGCGGCTGCCGGACGTGTTCCGCAGCGTGTTCCTGTTGCGTGCCATGGAAGAAATGAGTGTCGAGGAAGTGGCGCAAACGCTTGGCATACCGGAGGCCACCGTGCGGACACGTTTTTTCCGCGCCCGCAGGTTATTGCGTGCAGCCCTGACGAGCGATATTGGCGTAGCGTCTGGCGGGAACGTGGCGAATGAATATTCCATCTAATAGGTGGAGTCGCTCGCAAGACATGCCGAAGCAGTTATCCGGATGGGGCGGCCCGATGTGCGCCAATTTGGCGTTGTCCCGTGACGGGCTGGTGCTGTCGCGGTCGTGAACAGCTATCATTGATGGAGATTGCTATGTCTTTTCTGCAAATGCCTCATCCTGCCGCGGCTCGTCGACTCTTTCTTGGCCGATCCGGCCTGGTGCTTTCCGGTGCGGCGGTGGCGCTGCTGGCCGGCAAGGACGTACTGGCGTCCGAGTACGAAAAGAAAGAAAAAGGCGAGGCGCACAAGGACGTCCAGATCCTCAACACGGCCCTTGGCGCCGAGCTGGAGGCCATTGCGGCCTATCAGCTGGGAGCCGAAAGCAAGCTGTTGCAACAACCTGTACTGGATCTGGCCCTGACTTTTCAGGGGCACCACAAGGCGCATGCCGACCTGCTGGCCAAGACCGTGAAAAAACTGGGTGGCAAGCCGGCTGTCGCCAAGGTCAGCTACAACTTTCCCGTCAATCAGCTAAAGTCGCAGGCCGATGTGCTCCGTTTTGCCGCCAAGCTGGAACAAGGGGCCGTCAGCGCCTATCTGGGTGCCGTTCCCCTGTTCCGCAACCGCGATTTGTCCAAGGCTGCAGCCAGTATCCTGGGAGATGAGGCAATGCACTGGGCCATCCTGCGCAATGCTCTTGGCGAGGTACCCGTGCCGTCGGCGTTCGTATCATGAAAACGTACCTGGCATGGCTGGCAGGCGCTGCGGCGCTTGCCATGACGGGCGCAACCCAGGCTGCGCCGGATATCCAGCATGGCGAACAGGTGTACGCCCGCTGTCAGGCCTGCCATGCGCTGGCGTATGACCGGGTGGGGCCACGCCATTGCGGATTGATCGGGCGGCGCGCTGGCAGCGTGCCGGGCTTTGCCTATTCGCAGGCCATGAAGAACTCCCATCTTACCTGGGACGAAAAAACTCTCAATGTCTTTCTGGCGCATCCGCTCAAGACGGTTCCGGGTACCGCCATGACGTACGACGGGGTACCTGATCCGAAGGATCGGGCCGATGTCATTGCCTATCTGCGGCATGCCAACGACACGCCAGAATGCGGCGCGGCCGGGGCCAAGGCACGTTGAATTTTTGGGATGCGGCGAGCCGGGGGAGCGTGCGGCATTGCTGTTGTGAGCACTCGGCCAGCAGGTCTGCATCAACCCGGCATCAGGCCCTGGTTGGCCATGGACAGCGTGCTGCCTTGCGCCACGATGATGTGGTCGAGCACGCGGATGTCGAGCAGGGACAGGGCCTGCTGCAATTGGCGGGTGAGGGCGATGTCGGCAGACGAAGGCTGGGTATGGCCACTGGGGTGGTTGTGCGCCAGCACCACGCTGGCCGCATGGTGCTGCAGCGCACGCAGGGCCACTTCGCGCGGGTACACGCTGGTCTGGTTGAGCGTGCCCTTGAACAGCGTTTCCAGCCGCAGCAGGCGGTGCTGGCTGTCCAGAAACAGCACGGCAAAGCATTCGTGTGGCAGGTGTCCCAGGTGCATCTGCAGGTAATGCGCCACGGTTTCGGGGTGGTTCATGAGCGGGCGCTCCTGCAATTGCTGGCTGATGGCGCGGCGTGCCAGCTCCATCACGGCCAACAGCTGTGCGCGTTTGGCCGCGCCGCCCAGGCCCTTGATGCCCTTGAGCACCTCGGCATCGGCATGCAGCAGGCCCGCCAGCCCCTGGCAGGCATCCAGCACCTCCTGCGCCATGACCAGCACATTGCGGCCGGTGGTGCCGGTGCGCAGCAGCAAGGCCAGCAGTTCAGCATCGCCCAGCGCGGCGGCACCGTGGGCAAGCAACTTTTCGCGGGGCAGGATTTGGGATGGAAGGGCAGTCAGCTTCATAATATAAGATAAAAGTATACATTAATTTGCATCAAGGACAATGTGCCCATGGCTGCCTGATACGGTGCCTCCTCTTACAATACCCACTCCACTACTTTGTCCGTGCCATGACTGACCGCATCGACCCTGCCGCTACTACGCCCGCCGTAGTGCAATCCGATTCCTTCCTCACCCTGAATTACCGCCTGTTTGGCCCGCAGGGTGACGTGATCAATACCTTCCTGGAAAAACCTGCCACACTGTCGCTGGGTGGTGGCGAGCTGGCGCCCGCTATCGAGGCGCTACTGCTGGGCTTGCCTGAGGGCACACACACCACCTTCGAGCTGCCGGCTGGCGCTGCCTTTGGCGAACGCAATCTGCAAATGCTGCAGTGGCTCAAGCGCAGCGTGCTGGACGAAATGGGCGACCCCGAAGCGCAATACCAGGCAGGCGAGGTGGTGCAGTTTCCCACCCCCGATGGCAATGGCCAGTTTGCCGGTACCGTGGTGGAAGTTGGCGAAGAGGGTGTCCTGTTCGACTTCAACCACCCGCTGGCTGGTCAGCCGGTGAGTTTTGAAGTGCAGATCATTGGCGTACTATGACTCCTACCGATCCTGTCACACGCCCTGACGCCAGCATCGTGCTGGCCGAGCCGCGCGGATTTTGCGCCGGGGTGGACCGTGCCATCGACATCGTGGAGCGTGCACTGGCCAAGTTTGGCCGCCCGATCTACGTACGTCACGAAATCGTGCACAACACCCATGTGGTCAATGACCTGAAAAACCGTGGCGCCATCTTCATCGAGGAACTGGACGAAGTGCCCGCCGGTGCCACACTCGTGTTCAGTGCGCATGGCGTCAGCAAGGCGGTGCAGGAAGAAGCGGCGCGCCGTGGCTTTCGCGTGTTCGATGCCACCTGCCCGCTGGTGACAAAGGTGCACGTGGAAGTGGCCAAGCTGGCCAAAGAGGGCTACGAGTTCATCATGATCGGCCACAAGGGCCACCCGGAGGTGGAAGGCACCATGGGGCAGCTCGAGCATGGCATCCACCTGGTGGAAGACGTAGCTGATGTGGCCAGGGTGCAGCCGGCGCAGACCGACAAGCTGGCCGTGGTCACGCAAACCACGCTGAGCGTAGATGATGCGGCTGCCATTACTGCGGCGGTCAAGGCGCGCTTTCCCAAGGTCCGCCAGCCCAAGCAGCAGGACATCTGCTATGCCACGCAAAACCGCCAGGACGCGGTCAAGGTGCTAAGCGGGCAGGCCGATGTGGTGATTGTGGTGGGCAGCCCCACCAGCAGCAACAGCAACCGACTGGCCGAGCTGGCCGGTCGGCTGGGGGTGCGCAGCTACATGGTGGACAATGCTGAAGAGCTGCGCCCCGAGTGGTTCGAAGGCGTGGGCACGGTGGGTATTACCGCCGGGGCCTCGGCGCCCGAAGTGCTGGTGCAGGAAGTGGTGGCGCGCGTGCGCGAATATGGCGCCATTTCCGTGCGCACCATGGACGGTGTGCAGGAAACGCTGCGCTTTCCGTTGCCCAAGGGCCTGAAACTCGACGATCAATAATTCTCTGAAAGCAACAACATGCTCGACATTACCCTGCTGCGCAAAGACCTGGACCAGGTGGTTGCGCGCCTGCAAACCCGCAAGAACCCGCAGCCTTGGCTGGATGTGGCCAGCTTTGCCGCGCTCGAAGCTGAACGCAAGACACTGCAAACCCGCACCGAAGAGCTGCAGGCGCAGCGCAACAGTCTGAGCAAGCAGATTGGCCAGCTCAAGGGCAAGGGCGACCACGCCGGCGCCGACGCGGTGATGGAGCAGGTAGGCAGCATCAAGCAGGAGCTCGAAGCCGGTGAAACCCGTCTGAAGGCGCTGCAGGCCGAGATAGAAGCCATTCTGCCAGGCGTGCCCAACCTGCCGCACGAGAGCGTGCCGGTGGGCGCCGACGAGGCCGCCAACGTCGAACTGCGCCGCTGGGGCACCCCGCGCCAGTTTGATTTCGAGGTGAAGGACCATGTGGACCTGGGCGCGCCGCTGGGGCTGGATTTTGACGCTGGCGTGAAGCTGTCCGGTTCGCGCTTTACCGTGATGCGCGGCCAGATAGCGCGCCTGCACCGGGCGCTGGCGCAGTTCATGCTGGATGTGCAAACCACCGAGCATGGCTACACCGAATGCTATGTGCCGTACATCGTCAATGGCGACAGCCTACGCGGTACCGGCCAGCTGCCCAAGTTCGAAGCCGACCTGTTCGCGGCCAAGCGTGGCGGCCAGGAAAGCGAGGACCATCCCGACAATACGCCCCTGTACCTGATTCCGACCGCTGAAGTGCCGCTGACCAACCTGGTGCGTGACACCATCGTGCCCGAATCCGAACTGCCGATCCGCATGACGGCACACAGCCCCTGTTTCCGTTCCGAAGCCGGCAGCTATGGCCGGGATACGCGCGGCATGATCCGCCAGCACCAGTTCGACAAGGTCGAGATGGTGCAGATCGTGCATCCGGAAAAGAGCTACGAAGCGCTGGAAGAAATGACCAGCCACGCCGAGGCCATTCTGCAGAAGCTGGGTCTGCCGTACCGTGTGATTGTGCTGTGTACCGGCGACATGGGCTTTGGCGCTGCGCGCACGCACGACCTGGAGGTGTGGGTGCCGGCGCAAAATACCTACCGCGAGATTTCTTCCGTCAGCAACTGTGAAGCCTTTCAGGCCCGCCGCATGCAGGCACGCTTCAAGAACGCGCAGGGCAAGAACGAGCTGGTGCACACGCTCAATGGTTCCGGCCTGGCCGTGGGCCGCTGCCTGGTGGCTGTGCTGGAGAACTACCAGCAGGCTGATGGCAGCATCGAGGTGCCCGAGGCGCTGCGCTCCTACATGGGTGGCGTGGCGGTGTTGCGCGCCGACTGATGCAAAGAAAATTCGGCGAATTTGTCTGACGTGGAAACTTGCGTGTAAAATAGCAGGTTTCCTCGGCAGGCCAAACGCCTGTTGCAGCGATCACGGAGAGATGGCAGAGTGGTCGAATGCACCGGATTCGAAATCCGGCGTACAGGTTTTCCTGTACCGAGGGTTCGAATCCCTCTCTCTCCGCCAGATGGTCAAAGAAATCAAGCACTTGCAGCGTTGCGCGGCAGGTGCTTTTTTCTTGTCATGCGGTACTTTTGGGGGGGCAGGAGGTGCTGTCAGTGTTGTGTAGCCACCATGTAGGCAATTGTGCCGGATTTCCGTGCATTGATTGGCTTGCAAAGACCGGCTATTCCGATGGTGATTCCTGTGTGCTGTGTCTGTGGGGGATTGCCGAATCTGGTGCGTATAAAAAAACAAGCCCCATGTGCGCGTTACGCATGGGGCTTTGTCGTTGACAGGGGCGTGTGGCTTACTTGCCCCAGCTGTCCTTGAGTCCGGTAATGCGGTTGAACACTGGCGTGCCGGCCGCGTGCAGCACACGGTCGGTGGCAAAGTAGCCCAGGCGCTCGAACTGGAAGTGGCTTTCGGGCGCGGCCTGTGCGGCAGAGGGTTCGACCCAGGCAGTGATGGTTTTCAGGCTGTCGGGGTTGAGCACGCGCAGGAAGTCGCGGCCGCCGGCATCGGGCTGGGCCTCGGTAAACAGGCGGTCGTACAGGCGTACTTCGGCTTGCACGCCATCTTCGGCGCCCACCCAGCCGATCACGCCCTTGACCTTGACGCTATCGGCGCCAGGCGTGCCGCTCTTGGTGTCGGGAATCAGCGACACGAAGACCTCGGTGACCCTGCCGTCGGCATCCTTGGTACAGCCGGTGCAGGCGACCACATAGCCGTATTTCAGGCGCACCTTGTTGCCTTCCACGGCCTGGCCGCTGGCGTTGGTGTAGGGCGGATACAGGCGGCGATAGCCTTTTTCCGGCACTTCCATGAAGTCTTCGCGTTCGATCCACAGGTGCTTGCCGATGCGCATAGTGCGCTGACCCATGTCGGGATGGTGCGGATGCACGGGGGCATGGCATTCGTCCAGGGTGCCGGCGCCCATCACTTCGTCCCAGTTGGTGATGGTGAGCTTGAGCGGATCCAGCACGGCCATGGCACGCGGTGCAACCGGATCCAGCGCGTCGCGCAGGCTGCCTTCCAGCGTGGCGTAGTCGATCCAGCTGTCGGCCTTGGTTACGCCGATGCGTTCGCAGAACAGGCGCAGGCTGGCCGGTGTATAGCCGCGGCGGCGCAGGCCAACCAGAGTGGGCAGGCGCGGGTCGTCCCAGCCGTCCACATGGTGCTCGTCCACCAGCTGCCGCAGCTTGCGCTTGCTGGTCACCACATAGGTCAGGTTCAGGCGGGCAAATTCGTATTGGTGCGGCGGCGGCGTGTTGACGATGCCGCCGGTGCCGAGTTGTTCCATCAGCCAGTCATAGAACGGGCGCTGGTCTTCGAATTCGAGCGTGCAGATGCTGTGCGTGATGTTTTCCAGCGCGTCCTCGATCGGGTGCGCAAAGGTGTACATCGGGTAAATGCACCAGGTATCACCGGTATTGTGGTGGTGCGCGCGGCGGATGCGGTAAATGGCCGGATCGCGCATATTGATGTTGGGGTGCGCCATGTCGATCTTGGCGCGCAGCACGGCCGCGCCATCGGCCAGACGGCCGGCACGCATGTCTTCGAAGCGGGCCAGGTTTTCTGCCACGGTGCGTGCGCGGAAGGGGCTGTCGGTGCCGGGCGTGGTGAAGTCGCCGCGGTGCTTGCGCATGTTCTCGGGGCTTTGCTCGTCGACGTAGGCCAGGCCTTGCTCGATCAGGTACACCGCAGCGCGGTGCATTTCGGCAAAGTAGTTGCTGGCAAAGTACAGATGGTCTTCGCACTGGCCGCCAAAATCGCTGTGCCAGTCAAAGCCGAGCCAGTGCACGGTGTCGACGATGGCGTCGACGTATTCCTGGCTTTCCTTTTCCGGGTTGGTGTCGTCAAAGCGCAGGTGGCACACGCCGTTGTAGTCTTGCGCCAGGCCGAAGTTCAGGCAGATGCTTTTGGCATGGCCAATGTGCAGGTAGCCGTTGGGCTCGGGCGGAAAACGGGTGCGGATGCGGGCAGGGTCGAGCGCGCCGGCCTGCTGGTGGGCGGCGTTGCCGGGCGTGCCGGCCCAACGGCGCTGGGCGTTGGTGCCTTTTTCCAGATCGGCTTCGATGATCTGGCGCAGGAAGTTGCTGGGCCGTACGGCCTCTTCGTGGAGGTTGGTGTCAGATGCGGAAGTCATGATGCGAATTGTAGGGTGCATCATGCGTATTTAACGGTTGGCGCGCAGTTGTACACCGGCAAGAGAGGGTGCTGCGAGTGCTTCGGCCATGCTGCCTGGCCGAACTGTGCCAAAACGCTGACTGCCGGCGTGCCAGTCGGCCAGGGCCTGCTCCATGTCCTGCTGGGTGCGGCCGACAAAGTTCCACCACAGGAGAGTGCTTTCACCGAACGGTGTGCCGCCCAGCAGCAGGAGCTGCGTTTCGGCGTTGCAGCGGATGCGCATGTGGTCGGCGCCTGGCGCAAAGTACAGCAGCTCGCCGGGAGTGAGCGCTTCATCGTCCACGGTGGCGTTGCCGCGCAGCACCATGGCGCCATATTCAAAGTGGGGTGCCAGGGCCAGTGCAGTGTCGGCGGTGCCTTGCGCCGTGAGGTCCAGACCAACCAGCGGGCTGTGCACCTGGACGGGTGAGGTGTGGCCCAGCGCGGCGCCGGCCAGCACGGTGATGCGCCAGTTGCCGGTGTCGATGACCGGCAGCTCCGGGTAATTCTGGAAGGCTGGCGCGCAGTGGCGCACGGAATCTGGCAGGGCGATCCACAGTTGCGCGGCGTGCATCCGGCTGCCATCCACCACGCTGTCTTCGCTGTGGGCGATGCCGCGCCCGGCGGTCATCAGGTTGACCTGGCCGGGACGGATGACCTGCTCGTACCCCAGCGAATCGCGGTGCACGACTTCTCCTTCGATCATCCAGGTGAAGGTTTGCAGGCCGATGTGCGGGTGCGGACCCACATGCATGCCCTTGCCCGGAGCAAACTGCACCGGGCCGGCATGGTCCAGAAAGCACCAGGCTCCCACCATGCGCCGGTCGCGGTGCGGCAGCGCGCGCCGGATGGTCATGTCAACGCCGAGAATGGCGTTGCGGCTTGCAAGGCGTTGGGGGAGGCTGGTGGTGGACATGGCTTATTTCTTCTCGGCAGCGGCCATTTCCTTCAGGAACTTGTCAAAGCCCTTGGCTTCGATGGCCTCGGTGGTGATGCGGATCTGGATGTCGTCGCTGACTGCCGGGATGTATTCAGTCATGCCGAAGTCGGAGCGGCGCACCACGGTGGTGGCATCAAAGCCCACGGCGGGCGCCTTGATCATGGGGTTGACATCAGCCTTGTTGAGCTTGGCGTCGAGCACCACATTGCGCGTGATGCCGCGCACGGTCAGCTTGCCATGGACCTTGTACTGGTTGCCGCTGCGCTCGACCTTGGTGCTTTCGAAGTGCATGACGGGATGTTTGGCACCATCGAAGTAGCTGGCGCCACGGAGGTGCTCGTCCAGTGCCGGTACGCGGCTGTGGAGGCTGGCAACCGGCATGCTGACCTTGACGGACGACTTGGTCGGGTTGGCATCATCCCAGTGCAACGTGCCGGTCACCTGGTCGACACTGGCGGCAGGCGTGGAGAAGCCCATGTGGTTCCAGCGGAAATCCACCTGTGTGTGCATCGGGTCGAGGGTGTACACCACTTCCTTGGCGAAGGCAGTGTGCATCAGCGGCAGGGCCAGGGCGGTAACGAGGGCGGATTTGGCGAAACGGTTCATGGAAACTCCAGTGGGGAGGAAACAGCAGCTGCAACGGCGCAGCCATCAACAGCCAATGCTAACCATTCGCATGTTGCTGTAACAGTCAGACAACTGAGTATCAATGTTCCATTGCTGGAATAATTCATTACGAAAAACACCCCATTCAGGCCTGCAATTCACGCAGCTTGATGAACGCCAGCGCCGCCATCACGGCGTCGTTCAGAGCATCGTGCGCCTCGCGGGTGGGCAGATCCAGATCGGCCATCAGGGTGTCGAAGCGCAGGTCGATGTCGGCATTGCCTTGCTGCTGGTACGGGGGCAGCTGCCGGAAACGGTAGTCGTAATACAGGGCGGACACCTCGATCTGGCGTTGCGGCAGCTTGATGCCCAGCAAGGGCTTGATGGCCCGGTTGAGCATGGCCACGTCGAACTCGAGGTAATAGCCCACCAGCGGCCGGCTGCCGATGAAATACAGCAATTGCCGCATGGCTTCTTCGAACGGCAGGCCATGTGCCACGTCCATTTCGCGCAGGTGGTGTACCCGGATACTTTCGGCCGATACGCCTCCCTGCGGCTGCACGATCAGTTCCAGGCGCTCGCTGGTCAGGATGCGACGTCCCTGGATGCGCACGGCGCCGATCGAGATGATGTCATCACTGCGCACGTTCAGGCCGGTGGTTTCGCAGTCGAGCGAGACATATTCGTCGGGTGGCGGCGGCTCGAACAGGAAAGCAAACTCGGGATTGCGCAGCTGCCTGCGTTGCCAGTGCTGACGCGCGGTGTCCAGCCAGTGCGTGTCAGGAAAAAGGGAAAACGCCATGGCAGCCTCCGCTTACAGGGCGTCGAGGCGGAAGCGCTGGCGCAGCATGGCCTTGAAGCGCTTGACCACGGCCAGGCTGTCCTTGAGCAGGTCGCGGTCCAGCGGACTCAGGCTGGTGGCGAGGATTTCGCCGCTGACCGGCTTGCCGGCCGCGATTTCGTTCAGGCCGGCCTTGAGGCGCAGCGCCATGAAAAAATGCAGCGAATTGATCAGGTCGGCGCCCCCGTTCTGCTTGAATGTGCCTTGCTGCACCAGGGCATGGACGCGCTCTGCGGTGCTGGTGGCGGCGATGCGGTTGGCTAGCGCCAGGCTGCGCATGCCATGCACAATGGGAAAAATGCCCATCTTTTTCATGTGCAGCACGTCGCTGTTGTCGCTGCCTAGTGCAAACATGCGGCCAAGCAGGCTGGTGCCGTTGCCAAAGGCGTCGATGGCGGCGGCAAAGCGGCTGAGCATGGGCTCGTTGTCGGTGGCCAGCTCCCACAGGCGGTCACGCACCTGTTCCAGCAGGCGGTCATCGCCGCTCACGTCGTGCGCGTCCAGAAAAATGGCCAGGTTCATCAGGTCTTCCGGTGCACCTTTGATCAGCCAGGTGCGTACGCGTTCGGACCACTGGGACACCGTGCCGCGCCATGCGTCATGTCGGAGCATGATGCCGCCCGGGCATTCCGGATAACCGAAGCGCTCCAGGGCCTGTGCAAAACGTGTGCAGTACTCGGCCAGGTTGGACGGAGCCGCATAGCCGTCGCGCAGGATCAGGCCGTTGTCCTGGTCGGTCTTGAGCAATTGTTCGCCACGTCCTTCGCTGCCCATCACGATCAGGCAGCTGTTTTGTACCAGCTCTGGCGGGGCGATCAGGCCCCAGGCGCGCTCGAACAGGCGGGCATTGACCTGCTGCACCAGCGCGCCGATCTGGCCCACATCGGTGCCGCCGCGGTACAACTGCTCCACCATGCGATTGGTTTGCGCAGCGGCGCCTGCCAGCGCGTCCAGGCTGTCGGCCTGCTCGATCCTGGTCATGATCAGGTGCGAGTGGTTGGACAGGAAGCTGAACACGTCCAGCGCTTCGACCACGCCCAGGATCTGGTTGCCATCTTCCACGACGATGCGGTGGATGCGGTGGCGCAGCATCATCATCAGCGCGTCGCCCATGTGCGCATCGGGGCGCAGCGTGATCAGGTTGTAGGTGGCCAGATCTCCCACCGGCAGATCGTCCAGGGGGCGCCCGTCCAGAATCGCCTTGGGCAGTGCCGTGCTGGAAAAAATGCCCAGCCGCGGCAGGGTGCCGGTTTCGTCGCGTACCAGCACATGCGTGATGCGCTGGCTGGCGAGCACCTGCGCCACGGCGGCAATGTCGGTGTCCGCGCTGACGTAATGCGGTGGATGCAGCAAGGCTTCATCCAGCCGCGCCAGCGTGAGCGACTGCATTTCGTGCGCATCGTGACGCTGTGAAAGGGCCGCCAGCTTGTCGCTCAGGTTGGCAAACAGCAGGGCGCTGAATGTGGCATTGCTGGCGATCAGCGACTGCACGGTAGGGGCCGCCAGTTCGTAGGCCAACACTTCTTCCTGCGCCACAAAACGATGGCTGCTGGTGCCGGCTACCAGGCCGCGACCGTCAAAGGTGTCGTCGGGGCCATACAGGTGCAGGATTTCGCCGCCTTCGAGCTGCGCCACACGCCCCTTGATGATGACGTACAGGTGCTTGGGGACGGCGCCCACGTCCAGGATTATTTCGTCCTTGCGGAAGTAGGCGATGTCGATGTGACCGCGTACCAGCGCCTGTTCCTGGCGTGTCAGGCTGTCGAAGGGAGAGGAGTTGAAATTGAAGGCATTGGGCATGATGGAGCTTACAAGCCGGGGCGGTGAGCGCAGGCACTGTGCGGGACTGTCAGACAAACCTTACCACAGGGCAATATTTGTTCATCATCTGGCGCTGCCTTGTGCGGACTAGGGTAAGCCCCATTCAGGACAAACCCTGAAAAAGGCTGCCTAGCATCTTTTTGTAAGCTAACTGCGGGTTTCGCGACAAACAATGGGTCACCTTTCATCAACAGGAGGAGACCATCATGAGTGATCCGGTCGTAGAGAAGATCAGGAACAATCCGAAATATCAGGAGTTGAAACGCAAGCGCAGCAGCTTTGGCTGGACGCTGGCCATCCTGATGCTGGTTGTGTATTACGGCTACATCGCATTGATTGCCTTCAACAAGGAATTTCTGGCGCAACCCATCGGCACTGGCGTGACCACGCTGGGTATTCCTCTGGGCATGGGGGTGATTATTTTCACCATCGTCATCACCGTCATTTACGTCCGCCGTGCCAACACCCAGTACGACGCCCTCAATGAAGAAATCCTGAAGGAGGCCGGCAAATGAAGAAACTCTCCATTGCACTGGGCGCGCTGCTGGCAGCAGGTACCGCCCTGGCGGCTGGCGGTGACGTCGGAGAAACCGCCAAGCAGGCCACCAACTGGACGGCCATCATCATGTTCGGCATCTTCGTGTTGTTCACTCTGTGGATCACCAAGTGGGCCGCCGGCCGTACCAAGTCCGCCGCCGATTTCTACACTGCCGGCGGCGGCATCACCGGTTTCCAGAACGGCCTGGCCATTGCCGGCGACTACATGTCGGCGGCTTCCTTCCTGGGTATTTCCGCGGCCGTGATGGCCTCCGGCTATGACGGCCTGATCTACTCCATTGGCTTCCTGGTGGGCTGGCCAGTCATCACCTTCCTGATGGCAGAGCGTCTGCGCAACCTGGGCAAGTTCACCTTTGCCGACGTGGCAGGCTACCGCTTCCGGCAGGGGCCGATCCGCGCATTTGCCGCCTGCGGCACGCTGGTGGTGGTGGCTTTCTACCTGATCGCACAGATGGTGGGCGCCGGCCAGCTGATCAAGCTGCTGTTCGGCCTGGACTACATCTTCGCGGTGATCATCGTTGGCATCCTGATGATGGTGTATGTGCTGTTCGGTGGCATGACGGCTACCACCTGGGTGCAGATCATCAAGGCCTGCCTGCTGCTGGCTGGTGTGACCTTCATGGCCTTCATGGTGCTGCTGCATTACAACTTCAGCCCTGAGGCGCTGTTTGCCCACGCCGTGCAGGTCAAGACTGCCATCGCACAAAACGGTGGCGCCGCACCTGATGCTGCTGCTAAATCCGGTCTGGCCATCATGGGTCCGGGCGGCTTCATCAAGGATCCGATCTCTGCCATCAGCTTCGGTATGGCGCTGATGTTCGGTACTGCCGGACTGCCGCACGTGCTGATGCGCTTCTTTACTGTGCCCAACGCCAAGGAAGCACGCAAGTCCGTAGCCTGGGCCACCACCTGGATCGGTTACTTCTACGTGTTGATCTTCATCATCGGCTTTGGCGCCATTACCCTGGTGCTGACCGATCCGGTCCTGGCTGATACCACCAAAGGCGTGATTAAGGGCGGTGCCGGTACAGCCAACATGGCGGCCGTGCTGGTGGCAGAAGTGGTGGGCGGCGACGTGTTCTTCGGCTTCATCTCTGCCGTGGCCTTTGCGACCATCCTGGCAGTGGTGGCCGGTCTGACCTTGTCGGGCGCCTCCGCCGTGTCGCACGACCTGTATGCGACCGTGTTCAAGGGCGGCAAGGCCGACAGCGCTTCCGAGCTGCGCGTATCCCGCATCACCACGGTGGCACTGGGCATTGTGGCCGTGCTGCTGGGCATCCTGTTCGAGAAGCAGAACATCGCCTTCATGGTGTCGCTGGCCTTCGCCATCGCCGCTTCGGCCAACTTCCCGGTGCTGTTCCTGTCCATCATGTGGAAGGGCACGACCACCAAGGGCGCCGTGATCGGTGGCTTCCTGGGCCTGATCTCTTCCGTGGGCCTGACCATCGTGTCGCCTTCTGTGTGGGAAGCCGTGCTGGGCCATCCCAAGGGTTCCGCGCTGTTCCCGTACACCTCGCCGGCGCTGTTCTCCATGATCATCGGCTTCGTGAGTATCTGGCTGTTCTCGGTGCTGGACCGCAGCGCGCAAGCCGCTGCCGAGCGTGATGCGTTTGAAGCGCAGCAAGTGCGCTCCGAGACCGGCCTGGGAGCATCCAAGGCATCGGCGCACTAAACCGCCAACCGTTCTCTCCGTGCCTGCGGGTGCGGAGCGGGGCCGGGCCATTGCCCGGCCCTTGTTATTTCTGAACTGTCATGCATGTGCGCGATAATGGCACGCTTGTCTGTACCAACACCTCTGGAGCATTGTGGATACCCTGTTACTGATCAAGGCCGCCATCATGGGCATTGTGGAGGGCCTGACCGAATTTCTGCCGATTTCCTCCACGGGCCACCTGATTCTGGCCGGCTCATTGATCAATTTTTCGGCGCCCCCGTTTAATCCGGACAAGGCCAAGGTATTTGATATTGCCATCCAGACCGGCGCCATTTTTGCCGTCATCCTAGTGTACTGGCAGCGCCTGCGCGACACGGTAGTGGCCTTGCCCACATCGCGCAATGCGCAGCGCTTCACCCTGAATGTGCTGATTGCCTTCATGCCGGCGGTGGTGCTGGGCCTGCTGTTCGGCAAGGCCATCAAGGCCCATCTGTTCACACCGCAGGTCGTGGCCACCACCTTCATCCTGGGTGCGTTCGTGATTCTGTGGGCCGAGCGCCGCCAGAAAACAGCCCGTGTGCACAGCGTGGACGACATGACGGCGCTGGATGCGCTCAAGGTGGGCATTGCCCAGTGCTTTGCCATGATTCCGGGCACCAGCCGCAGCGGCTCCACCATCATCGGCGGCATGCTGTTTGGGCTGGACCGCAAGGTGGCCACCGATTTTTCGTTCTATCTGGCCATTCCTACATTGATCGGCGCGGGCGTCTACAGCCTGTACAAGGCACGCGATGTGCTCAGCATGGACGTGCTGCCGGTGTTTCTGGTTGGGCTGGTGTTTGCTTTCGTCAGCGCCTGGCTGTGCGTGCGCTGGCTGCTGCGATTCATTTCCAGCCACAGTTTCGTGTCTTTTGCCTGGTACCGCATCGTGTTTGGTGTTCTGGTGCTGTTTACCTGGTGGAGCGGCCTGGTGATCTGGGCTGACTGATCCGGCGTCTGTGCCTGAGCCAATGCATGCACCCCGTGTCGGCCATGCCGCACGGGGTGAACTTTTTGTGCGGCACGGGCTCCGATAACTCAGGTATAAATACAGACAGTGTCTGGATGAAGGAGCTCGCATGAACCGCTATCGCACAACCATTGCTGGGGGGCTGGCTGCTGGCGCCATGGTGCTGACGGGATGTGCCAGTACCTTCAGCACCCAGGTCAGCAATTTCAACCAGTGGCCTGCCAACGCACACGGCGCCAGTTACACCATTGCAGCGCAGACGCCTGTGGCGGGGACGGGCGCAGCAGCGCAAGGGGGCGTGGTCCTGTCCGAGCTGGAGCGCAAGACCTATGAAGGCTACCTGGCCAGCCAGCTGCAAAATCAGGGACTGGTACCGGCGGCAGCGCCAGCCCGGGCCCGCATGGTGGCCGACATGAAGATCAACGCCAGGCGCGAGGTGGTGCAATACAGCGTGCCGACCTACGTGCCTGCTCCCTATTACGGTTTCGGCTATCGCCACTGGCCGTATTACGATGATTACTACTGCGATGGCGGGGGCGGCTTCTCGCGCATGGGGGGCATGTGCCTGACCGAGCGCATGGTGGTGCAGCCGATCCAGGTGTACCAGCTGACCGTTCGTCTGGCCGATCGTGCCGGGGTGCCGGTCGGGCAGGCCGCGCCTGCGGTGTTCGAATCCACCGCGGAGTATGCGGGCACGGCGGCCTTGCCGTCTGTGGTGCCGTATCTGATGGAATCGGTGTTTGATGGCTTTCCGGGCACCAACGGCCAAGTGCGCAAGATCGAGTTCAACGCCGACACCGGCGCCAAGGTGGTGCCGAAGAAGTGATGTGGCGGGGCACCGCTTGCAGGGGTGTGCGCGGCGCAGCCTCAGGGTGCTTTGTCCCCGGCTGCGTGGATTGTGAGCGCGGGCGCATACTGGCACTCCTGGATGACGAGCGGGTGGTCGGCGGCCGTGTCGCTCCAGTCCGGATCGGGGATGTCGTCAAACATCTTGCGCACCTTCGCGCCCCAGCGGTGGTGCAGCATCTGAAAGTAAGGATTATTCTGGTCGATGCACACCAGGTGTGAGCATTGCAGGCTGTCGGCTTCGTACACCGCCAGGTCCAGGGGCAGCCCCACCGAAGAATTGGACTTGAGGGTAGAGTCCATCGACACCAGCGCGCATTTGGCTGCCTCGTCCAGCGGTGTATCGGGGGTGATGACGCGGTCCAGTACCGGTTTGCCATACTTGGATTCGCCAATCTGCAGAAAAGGGGTTTCGTCGGTGGCCTCGATGAAGTTGCCGGCCGCATACACTTGGAACAGCCGCACGCCTTCGCCCTTGATCTGCCCGCCCAGGATCAGGGAAATGCTGAATTCAATATTGGCGGCCTGCAGCGAGGGGCCGTCGCGCTGCTGGATGTGGCGCACTGCCGCCCCCAGCACGCGGGCCGCGTCGAACATGCTGTCTACGTTCCAGATGCTCAGGCTGCGCAGCATCCCGGTGGCCGGATCTTCCTCGCGCAGGATTTCGCTTTGCAGCATCTCGCGCACCGATTGCGAGATGCTCAGATTGCCGGCCGACAGCAGCACCATGAAGCGGTCGCCGGCTTTTTCGTACACCCGCATCTTGCGGAAGGTGCTGATCTGGTCGATGCCGGCGTTGGTGCGCGAGTCGGACAGGAACACCAGTCCGCATTTGAGCTTGATACCCAGGCAGTAAGTCACGGCACACCTCTCATCGCATCGTCATGCACTTCATTGTCACAGGATTGCGGCTGCGTGGTGCAGGCATTGTGGGCTGCAACCCACGGCCGGGGGTGTACAGAAACGGCTGAATGCGTAAAATGTGAAGATTGCGCGGCGCTGCATCGACAGCGGCCGGTTCATCTGCTCATATCCACTGCTCAAATGTCGTCTTCCTCCCTGCATCCCATGCTCAATGTGGCCATCAAGGCTGCGCGCGCCGCTGGCGCCATCATCAACCGTGCCTCGCTCGACGTAGAGTCGGTGCGCATTTCGCAAAAGCAGGTCAACGACTTTGTGACAGAAGTGGATCACGCCGCCGAGCAGATCATCATCGAAACGCTGCTCGAAGCGTATCCCAGGCATGGTATCTGCGCCGAAGAATCCGGCAGCCAGTTTGGCGACTCCAACAGCGAATTTACCTGGTACATCGATCCGCTCGATGGCACCACCAATTTCATCCACGGTTTTCCAGTGTACTGCGTGAGCATTGCGCTGGCGGTGCGCGGCAAGATGGAGCAGGCCGTCATTTACGATCCCAGCCGCAATGACCTGTTTACTGCCACGCGTGGCCGCGGCGCTTTCATGAATGACCGCCGCATTCGCGTGGGCAAGCGCATCCGCCTGTCGGAGTGCCTGATCACTACCGGCTTTCCGTTTCGCAAGGGCCAGGATTACGGTCAGTTCATGCAGATGTTCACTGGCATGATGAAGAAGACCACAGCCATTCGCCGTCCAGGTGCCGCTGCCCTGGATCTGGCCTATGTGGCCGCAGGCATGAGCGACGGTTTCTTTGAAACTGGCCTGCAGCCCTGGGATGTGGCTGCCGGCAGCCTGCTGGTGCAGGAGGCGGGTGGCCTGATCGGCAACTTTACCGGCGAGGCCGATTTCCTGCGCGCCGGCGAGTGCGTGGCGGCCAACCCCAAGATTTACGGCCAGATGGTCAGCATGCTGGAACGCTACAGCAAGTATGGCGACAAGTCGGTGGCGGATGCAGTCCCGGTGGCTGCCGACGACGACGCTGCGGCACCAGCCGGAGAATAAGGCCCACGCCAGCCTGTTCCACTCCGGAACGGCACAAAGACAACACCCTCGTACTCATCAGGAGCGCGAGGGTGTTTTTATGTGTGGCTTTGATGTGCACCAACACAGTATCGGCGGAGTGACAGCGAACCGGTGCGGAGCCGCCTGCCGTCAGCGAATGATATGCCGCTTGATGCTGGCCAGTGCCAGGAAGGCGCAGACCATGGCGCCACCCAACAGGGTGAGGTAGCCTGAGGCACCGCTGGACGTGATGATCGCAGCGCCGACAAACGAGCTCAGGATGGCTCCCAGGCGGCCAAAGGACAGTGCAGCGGCCGTGCCCGTGGCACGGATTCTGGTGGTGTATACATGGGCGCACAGGGCATACATCGGGGCCTGCACCGAGTTCACGAACAGGCCGTGGATACCCAGTCCGACCATCACCATGGCGGCATTGTCGTGAAAGTTGATGCCCTTGAGTGCCAGCGCGCTGACGGCGGCACCGGCTGCGGCGATCATCAATGGCCAGCGCGAACCGAAACGTGAAATCAGCCAGGCAAAGCTCAATGCGCCAATTACGCCGCCCAGGTTGTAGGCAGTCAGGCCGCTGCTGGCCATGGAGACCGGCAGTCCTTCTGCGGTCAGCATGCTGGGCAGCCAGCTGAATGCCGTGTATGACGCAAGCATGACCATGAAGAAGCCGATCCAGATAGCCAGCGTGTCGCGCGCTTGGTCATTGCGGAACAGGGCAGCGATGCCTTCGGATTTTTGTTCGGAAGCATGCTCCAGCGGGTCGACAAAGCGGGTGTCGGCGGTAGTGGGACGCTGCATCTGGTTGAGCAGGGTGCGCAGACGTGGCCACAGTTGCTGGTGGCGTGACATGTAGCGTGGCGATTCCGGCAACTTGGCCAGCAGAAGCAGTGCATACAGCACAGGCACGCAACCACCGAGCCAGAACATGGCGCGCCAGCCAAAGGTTGGCAGGATGTAGGCGGCAAACATGCCTGCCACCATGCCGCCCAGCGGATAGCTGACGATAGTGGCCGTTACTGCGAGGGTGCGGTACTTGAAAGGTGTGAACTCGGCTGTCAGCGTGGATGCACTGGGCAACACACCGCCAATGCCGAGGCCAGCGATGAGACGCAGCGCGATGATGGTGTTAATGTCGTGGGCAAAGCCAATGCCGATCGTCGTTGCACCAAACAGGAACACGCTGCCGATCACGACCAGCTTGCGCCCGAGACGGTCAGCCACATAGCCGGCCAGCATGCTGCCGATGGCCATGCCGATCAGGCCGGATGCCACTGCGGGAGCGAAGGCGCTGCGCGCCAAGCCCCATTCTTTCATGATGACCGGGATGGCAAACCCGATCAGCTGGCCGTCGAAACCGTCCAGAATGATGGACAGTGCGGCCATGGTGACGACGATTTTTTGCAGGGAGCTGAATGGGCCGTGATCCAGTGCATGGCCGATATCGAGTGCGCGTGAATGTGCAGCAAGGGTGCTGGACATGATGGGTCTCCTTGAGGCAAAAATGCCTGCGTATAGGTATGTTTTTTTTTGTGTTTGCAAGAAGGGCAGGCATTTTTGCCTGCCCTGTGGTTACAGGCTGACTGCTTCTGCCGCATCCATTTGCATTTCCGGGGCTGCCTGCTGGAAGGCCGGCAGGGAGTTGCAGTGCTGTGCGATGCGCACGATGCTGGGGTAATTCCCTAGCGGGCAATCGAAGCGCAAGGCGTTGTAGACCTGCGGCACCAGACAGCAATCGGCCAGGGTGGGGGTGTCGCCATGGCAGAAGGCGCCGGTGGCGGGGCTTGCTGCCAGCATGGTCTCAATGGCC
>CAYPRU010000007.1:0-148275 GCA_964413485.1 uncultured Allobrachymonas sp.
GGTCGCCATGCTCACCTCGCTTTGGTGCACACGAGTATTGAGCATAGACGAGTTTCGTGCAGAAGAGTCCTGATATTGAGCAATCAGGAGTCGTATGCACAACAGGCTTCATGCCTCGTTGAATGGTGCAGTCGTCTTCTGAAAATGACACGAACGACACGTTATCCCTTATTGATTTGTTCATGGCGTACCCGTCCGGGAGCCGCGCCGGAACGCCACGCCAGATGCCCCTCGCCAAAGCCGAGGAAGCTGCTCCTGTTGCGGTGGCAGCAGCATTGGCGCAACCTCCTGCATGGCAGAAAAATCGGCATAAAAAAGCCTGCCATGCCGGCAGGCCCGAAATGGTACCGGCGCATCAACGCCAGAAAAAAAGAATTACACGCCCCACACCACGTCCTTGCCTTCGGCCAGGCTTTCCTTGAGCAGATCGAGGAACGGCTGTGCCCGCGCATAGAACGGAATATCGTCGTATTCCTCCTCTTCCTCGGTCTTGGTTTCGTCTTTGGGCGGGGGATTCAGGGCCTTGTCATGGGCTTCCTGCATGGCCTTGCGCAACATCTCGATGGCTGCCGGCATGTCCGCCACCTGAATCACGCCACGCTCGGCAGGCTCACGACCCAGCACTTGCAGCACCTTGGTGGCATGGGGTTCCATCATGATCACGTCAGCGGAAGCCTGCGATTTGAACTTGTACAGCATGTCTCACTCCTTTCGTCATAGGTACGGAAGTCAACCGGATAATGTCATTCTAGTCCGGCTAAACGACACGCCTGTTACCTTGCATCAGCAAATCGCGTTTTTCGTCGATAGGCGGCGTGATGCATAGCCCGTGGCTGCACCACGTGGTGCCATGTGCACCTTTTTCCGGGAAACATCCTTTCCTGACAGACCAGGTTGGTCCGCCCGCGGTCGCCGCCGCACATCAGCGCACAAACGTTCCGAGCCCTCGTGGCTCGTCAAACAGCTCCAGCGTCACCTGGTTTGCTGCAAACATTACCTGGGAGATGGTGCCGGGCGGAGCATTTTCGTCCTCAAGCCTGAACGTGAACACCTGGCCGTCCCAGTGTTGCAGCGGGAGCCGCAACGGTGTGACGCCCAGCGTCAGTTGCAGTGCACCATCCAGCAGATCGACCTGCAGCGGACCGTAGAAGTCGTTGTGGTAACGGCCCTCATAAGCGGAAAGCGGGCCGGGCGGCACCGGGGATACTGGTGGCGATTGGCCCACCAACGCCCCTTGCGCCTTGTTCATGTCCTCGAAAAACTTCGCTCTGTCCGCCTGGTAGTCGTGCTGAATGGCGCCATATTCCAGCAGGTCGATGAACTGCGAACACAGATTCTCTGGCAGGCCAACGGGGTAGGCATTGGTCAGCACCACGATACCCAGCCCAGCCGACGGCAATGCATTGAAGGCGGTGGCGGCGCCGAGTCCAAACGCACCCGAATGGCCATAACGCGTGCGCCCGCCGGAGGTCGTGCCCACGTTGAATCCGAATCCGTAGTGGCTGTCCGGCATCTGCGGCACCAATGCGGGTGCCAGCGCCGCTGCATCCACGATGCGCCTGCCCTGGTAGACCCCCTTGCCCAGCAGCATTGACAGCCATCGCGCCAGATCATTGACCGATGACGTCACGCTGGCTGCAGGCGCCTGCGCGTCGGGCATGCGCAGCACGTTGACCTGCCATTGGCCATTGGTCTTGCGGTGGCCCACCACCCGGTTGTCGCGCTGCAGGAAATCCTCAAAACGCGAACTGGTGCGGTGCATGGCAAGCGGTTGGTAAAGCACCTGCTCGTTCAGCGTGGCCCAGTCCAGCTGCGCTTTGGCAGCCACGGCAATACCGGCTGCCGTCAGGCCGAAATTGGTGTAGGCATACTTGGTGCGAAAACCGTCGAGCGGCACGTAGCGCAGGCGTTCCAGCACCTGGCGCTGCCCATAGCCCATGTCCTCCAGGTGATCGCCGATGTGGTCCGGCAGCCCCGAGCGATGCGCGTACAGATCGCCAATGGTGAGCAGCTGGCTGGCCTGTGGATCGGACAAGCTGAACCACGGCAGTAGTTCGTGCATGGGTTGGTCCCACCAGATGCTCTGGATCCCCACCTGATGCGCGACCGTGGTGGCACCCAGCGACTTCGACATGGACGCCAGCTGGAACACCGTGTCGGCATCGACGGGCTCGGGGCTGCGCATATCCCGCCTGCCGAACCCCTTGGCGTAGATTGTCCGATCGCCGCGCACCACCGCCACCGCCACACCTGGCACCCCCGTGCTGCCCATCAGCGCGGTAGCAAGCCGGTCGAGCTGCCCCAGAGCCAGGTCAATATTTTTTTCAGGTACCGCCCCCGATTCAGCCAACCAGTTGCTGCCACTACCGCCACAACCGGCCACCAGCGTGCACAGGGCACCTCCCAGAAAACGGCGACGATCCTGCATGTACACAGTCATGATGCTTCCTCTTCCTTGTTGCCAGGTTTTGTCAATGCCGAGACCACCAGCTGCGGAGATCGCCACAGCCAGCGCAGGGAGACCTGTCTATTGCCCCGGTCTGAGCGCGGGAGCCAACCCGGGCGCCATCACCTCGGCCAGGCTGTTGAATACGGCAGAGCTGCTGTTCTTGTATGCACCTTTGTCATCAAAAGCCTCCGGGGTGTAGGTGGTCGCCACCGAAATGGTCAACTTTCTGGAGGGCAGATAGCCGCTGCTCACACCCGAGCCGGCAAAATTCTTGGTCTGGGTAATCCACGGCCCCTGCAGGATGACGCCCAGGCCATAGGAGAGCTCGGTCGTCATGGGCATGCATTTTTCGCATTGGCCGGTGGGGTCCTTGCTGCCAAAGCCGATCAGTTTGGGACTCACTTGCTGGTCGTACATCTCGCGCGACACCTGTGCCCCGGAACCCACGATTTCCATCGAGGTGGTCACGTCATGGATAGTGGAGGTTTGCACGGCGCCAGTCGCAGTGGTCCACGAAGGATTCCAGTAAGTGCTCTCCTCGTAAAACGGGGTACCGGCAGGGATCTTCAGATATTCGCGACGCTCTGACGAAAAGCTGTGCAGGACCGGCTCTGGAATGGCAGGCGTATTGCCATTGCTGCTGGTGGCAGTCAGCTTCATCGGCTGGATGATGTACTCCTGCATTACGGCATCCAGCGGCTTGCGGGTGATTTTCTCGAGCACCTTGCCGAGAATCACGTAGTTGGTGTGCGAGTACATCCAGTTGGTGCCGGGGGCAAACTGCTCGGGTGCCGAAACGCCGATGGCAATCAGCTCATCCGACGTGAACTGTCGGTACGGGTTCGCAAAGATGGCATCGATCAGCACTGGCTGGGAAACATAATCGGCATAGCCGGACGTCATGTTCAGCAGATTCCTGACGCTGATCTGGTCGGCGCGCGGCAGTTCGGGCAGCCAGGTGGCCAGCTTGGTGTCGAGCGTTACCTTGCGCTCATCGACCAGCTTGGCAAAGATCTGCCCGATATAGGTAAATGCAAACGACCCGTTGCGGAAGTGCATGTCCGGCGTGGCAGGCACACCGGGCAGCGATTCACCCATGGCTCCGGTGTACACATTCTGGCCATCGACGGTGATACGGATGATGAGTGCGCGCAAGTGGTGCTGCGTCATGGCGTCCCGGGCCACCGACTCGATCCTGGCGCGCGTAGTTGCATCTGCGTTTCCGGACGTGCCAACCTGACTGCCCACCTCCGTGGTACCGCCGCACGCCGCAAGCAGCATCACCGCCATGACCACCGCCATGCTTCTGCCAAACCACTGTCGTCGTTGTCTGTTCTGGATGGAATACATGGGATGGCGTTCCTGATGTGATGAATGCAGTGGATTCAACTGGCCAGTGCAGCAATCAGCCCTGTGGTGATCGTCGGCGCAGGATTGACATCAACCCCCTCGATCACTGCCGAAATGTCGCTGTTGACCATCACCACAACCGCGGTGTGCGTGCGCGGGTCGTAGCGGACCGATGTATTGAAACCGGGCAACTCGCCGGTATGGCCGATCCAGCCGTCGTACACCCCGAAGCCGAGGGCATACGCCAGATGCGGAGAGTTCGGCGGCACACTGCTGTGCATCGACGCCTCTCGCTCCTGCTGCATCGTGGATGAGACGATGCCTCTGCCGGTACCCAACGCAACCGCCCAGGTGTGCAGATCGTCCAGGGTGGAGATCATGTCGCCGGCGGTGGACGTCCATGACGGATTCCAGTCGGTGGCGTCCTTGACCATTCCATCCGGATATCCTTGCGTCGTGATACCCCGCCAATGAGGAATTGGCAGCAGGTTCGAAGTGCCTGCGGACAAAGTGTTGTTCATGCCCAGTGGATCCAGCAGGTGCTCTTTCACGGCCTGGGCAAAAGGCATGTGGGCTATCCGCTCGATCACCAGGCCCAGTGCCACCGTGTTGGAATTGGAATAGGACACCCTGGTGCCGGCCGCAAAGTCAGGCGCCTTGCCCCGAAGGTAGGCCAACAGCTGCTGTGGCGTGAAAACGGCCTGCGGATTGCTGAAATAGATGCGCAGGAAAGTTTCGTCGGAGGTATAGGACGGTATGCCGCTGGTCATGCTGGCTAACATGCGCAGCGTCGCCGTGTCGCCATTGGGTAGGCCGGGCAGATATTTACCGATCGGATCGTCCAGCGACACCAGCTTCTGCTCGGCCAGCTGCAGCAGCACCGCCACGGTAAAGGTTTTGGTGATACTGCCGATACGGGTGTGGTCCTGGCGCGATGGGGGCCGATTGCCGCCCGTCTCGGATAACCCACTGACACCAACCCATGCGCCCTGTGCTGTCCACACACCGGCCTGGACTCCTGGAAATCTGAACAGGATCCGATTCTGTTCGAGCACCTGCTGCAATCGGCTCTGGACATCGGTTGGCAGGAATGGTGCATTGTCCGAACCCGCACACGCTGGCAACAGCGCACTGGCAGCGGTAGATGCGGCGCAAGCCATGACGGTACGGCGCGTGCAGCGCGCGGAAGGAGGCATTGCGTGCATGGCCTTCATCCACCTAACGAGAAGACGGGCCGCAGCAAAGGCTGGGATACGAAACGAGCAGACATGCCACCCCCTGTTTGGGAAAGACCGAAAAAGTCTTGTGCATGACAGGGAAAGTGACGGCATGCACTGGCCTGCCAAAAATCAGAATGCGTGCGTTGGTCCTACATACAGGGCCGCATCCATTTACAAACCGTGAAAAATTCCCCGCTTTGCACCAACCGGATGCAGCCCATTATTATCTAAAAGTAACTTTCTTAACCAGAATCAAGGAAAAACTTTTCAAGCCCCTGCTGCAGGGCCGACTGGAGGACCAGCCAAAGAAAAAGGCCCACCGAAGTGGGCCTTTTTAAATCAGGAAAAACCTGATGTATTTGGTTGCGCGAGAAGGATTTGAACCTCCGACCTTTGGGTTATGAGCCCAACGAGCTACCAGACTGCTCCATCGCGCGGTAAGCGTTTATTGTATCACCAATTCTTCGGCTTATGCCGCTTCTTCAGATTTTTCTGCAACTTCAGCACGATCCACCAGTTCCACATAGGCCATGGGAGCGTTGTCGCCCACGCGGAAGCCCATTTTCAGGATACGGGTGTAGCCGCCGGGACGCTTGGCAAAGCGCGGGCCCAGTTCGCCGAACAGCTTGACCACGCTGTCGCGGTCGCGCAGGCGGTCGAATGCCAGGCGCTTGTTGGCCACAGTGTCCTTCTTGGCCAGCGTGATCATCGGCTCGATGACCTTGCGCAGTTCCTTGGCCTTGGGCAGGGTGGTCTTGATGGCTTCGTGCGCGATGAGGGAGTTCATCATGTTGCGCAGCATCGCCTGGCGATGGCTCGAAGTGCGGTTCAGTTTACGGAGTTTCATTCCGTGACGCATGGTGCTTTCCTTTCAGTTTTTAAGCGGGCAGCCGTATCAGGTACTGCCCGGGCACACATTGGGCGTTGCCGCCCGGGTTGACAAATTAACGCTTTTCCAAACCTGCGGGCGGCCAGCTTTCCAGTTTCATGCCCAGGGTCAGGCCACGGGAAGCCAGCACTTCCTTGATTTCGTTGAGCGACTTGCGACCCAGGTTCGGGGTCTTGAGCAGCTCGTTCTCGGTGCGCTGGATCAGATCGCCGATGTAGTAGATGTTCTCGGCCTTCAGGCAGTTGGCCGAACGCACGGTCAGTTCCAGTTCGTCCACCGGGCGCAGCAGCACCGGGTCGAACTGCGCAGCACTGCGCGAAGCCGGCTGGTCGAACGCATCCAGTGCGCCACCTTCCAGCTGAGCGAACACAGCCAGTTGTTCCACCAGGATCTTGGCGGAGGAGCGCACGGCGTCTTCGGCGGAGATGGCACCGTTGGTCTCGATGTCGATCACCAGCTTGTCCAGATCGGTACGCTGTTCCACGCGGGCGCTTTCCACTGCATAGCTCACGCGCTTGATCGGCGAGAAGGAGGCATCCAGCACGATGCGGCCGATGAACTTGAATGCTTCATCGGTATGACGGCGCAGGTTGCCCGGCACATAGCCGCGCCCTTTTTCGACTTTCAACTGCATGTCGATCTTGCCGCCTTGCGACATCGTGCAGATCACATGCTCGGGATTGATGATTTCGACGTCATGCGGCAGCTGGATGTCGGCAGCCGTGACCACGCCTTCCACATCCTTGCGCAGGCTCAGTGTCACTTCGTCGCGACCATGCAGCTTGAACACCACGCCCTTCAGGTTTAGCAGGATGCCGACCACGTCTTCCTGCACGCCGTCGATGGACGAGTACTCGTGCAGCACGCCAGCGATCGTCACTTCGGTGGGAGCGTAACCCACCATGGACGACAGCAGCACACGGCGCAGGGCGTTGCCCAGGGTATGACCATAGCCGCGCTCGAACGGCTCCAGCGTGACCTTGGCACGGTTGGCACTGAGCTGCTCAACGTGGATGTTTTTGGGTTTTAACAGATTGGTTTGCATTCTTGACTTCCTCTCAATACCCCCGGCTCGTTACACCGGTAAGGCTGGCGAAGCCCCTGACGCTTGATGCAAGGTGCGCCAGGAACCAGATGAATGTTTGGCGAAGGCCAAACACCAGAAATACGGCCGCAGCCGTATTTCCGGAAATTAGCGTGAATACAATTCCACAATCAGCGATTCGTTCACGTCGGACGCGTATTCATCGCGATCCGGCGTCTTCTTGAATACGCCTTCCGCCTTGTCGGCGTTGACTTCCACCCATGCCGGGAACCCCACCTGGCCTGCCAGTTGCAGTGCTTCCAGAACGCGCGCCTGCTTGGCGGACTTTTCACGCACGGTGATGGTGTCACCCACCTTGACGCTGTAGGAAGGGATGTTCACAGCCTGGCCGTTCACCAGAATGGCCTTGTGCGACACCAGCTGGCGTGCTTCTGCGCGCGTGGAGCCGAAACCCATGCGGAACACCACGTTATCCAGACGGGACTCGAGCAGGCTCAGCAGGTTGGAGCCGGTGTTGCCACGACGGCGCTCGGCTTCTGCAAAGTAGCGGCGGAACTGGCGCTCCAGCACGCCGTACATGCGCTTGACTTTCTGCTTTTCACGCAGTTGCAGGCCATAGTCGGAGGTGCGCTGGCCAGAGGTGCGGCCATGCTGACCGGGTTTGGCTTCAAATTTGCACTTGTCGCTGATGGAGCGGCGGGCGCTCTTCAGGAACAGGTCGGTGCCTTCGCGGCGGCCGAGTTTTGCCTTGGGGCCAAGATAACGTGCCACAGTATTTTCCTTTGAATGTATCTGCTGCGCTCATGAAAACGCAGGAGCCGCCAACTGGAGAGCGTTGGCGGCAGTGGGCTTGGGTTAAGAAAGCAGGTTCAGATGCGACGGCGCTTCTGGGGACGGCAGCCGTTGTGCGGCACCGGCGTCACGTCGGAAATAGACGTGATTTTAATACCAAGAGCGGCCAGTGCGCGCACCGACGATTCACGACCCGGGCCCGGGCCCTTGATTTCGACTTCCAGGTTCTTGATGCCCTGGTCCACGGCAGCGCGGCCGGCCACTTCGGAAGCCACCTGGGCAGCGAACGGAGTGGATTTGCGCGAGCCCTTGAAGCCCTGGCCACCGGAAGAAGCCCAGGACAGTGCATTGCCCTGGCGGTCGGTGATGGTGATGATGGTGTTGTTGAAGGAAGCGTGCACGTGGGCGATGCCGTCCGCAATGTTCTTGCGAACCTTCTTGCGAACGCGGGATGCAGCGCTGTTGGAGGGTTTAGCCATGATTACTCTTCGCTCTCAATTATTTCTTCAGGGACTGGGCTGCCTTGCGCGGACCTTTGCGGGTACGTGCGTTGGTACGGGTACGCTGACCGCGCACCGGCAGGCCACGACGATGACGGAAACCACGGTAGCATCCGATGTCCATCAGACGCTTGATGTTCATCGTGGTTTCGCGGCGCAGGTCACCTTCCAGGGTGAACTGGGCCAGGACGTCACGGATCTTTTCCAGATCGCCGTCGGTGAAGTCCTTGACTTTCTTGGAGTAGTCGATACCGCAGGCTTCGCAGATCTGGCGGGCGCGGGTGCGGCCGATGCCGTAGATCGCGGTCAGGCCGATTTCAGCATGTTTGTGCGGCGGAATGTTGATACCAGCAATACGTGCCATGTTATTCCTCTGTTAACTCTGATCAGCCTTGACGCTGCTTGTGACGGGGGTCGGTGCAAATGATGCGCACCACGCCTTTGCGGCGGATGACCTTGCAATTGCGGCAAATTTTCTTTACCGAAGCTGAGACTTTCATATTTCTCTCCTAAATTCTCTTTACTTGGCGCGGAACACGATGCGCGCTTTGGACAAATCGTACGGGGTCAGTTCGACTGTGACCTTGTCACCGGGCAGGATGCGGATGTAGTGCATGCGCATCTTCCCGGAGATATGCCCCAGTACCATATGACCGTTTTCTAGCTTGACGCGAAAAGTGGCATTGGGAAGGTTTTCGACCACCTCGCCCTGCATCTGGATCACATCGTCTTTAGCCATGTTTCAACGTTCCCGTACCGATTTGAAGTTCGCCTTCTTCAACAGCGCATCGTATTGCTGGGTCATCAGGTAGTTCTGCACCTGGGACATGAAGTCCATGGTCACCACCACGATAATCAGCAAGGATGTTCCACCAAAGTAGAACGGCACGTTGTATTTCAGGATCAGGAACTCCGGCAGCAGGCACACCAGGGTGATGTAAATGGCACCCACAAAGGTCAGCCGAAGCAGGATCTTGTCGATATAGCGCGCGGTATGGTCACCAGGACGGATACCGGGCACAAAGGCACCGCTCTTCTTCAGGTTGTCCGCCGTTTCCCGGCTGTTGAACACGAGACCGGTATAGAAGAAACAGAAGAAGATGATGGCAGCAGCATACAAGGCGATGTAGATCGGCTGGCCAGGCGTCAGCGAGGCAGCCACATCACGCAGCCAGCGCATGCTTTCACCGGCGCTGAACCAGTTCACCACCGTGGCCGGCAGCAGGATGATCGACGACGCGAAGATCGGCGGGATCACGCCAGCCATGTTCAGCTTCAGCGGCAGGTGCGAAGACTGCCCACCATACACCTTGTTGCCGACCTGGCGGCGCGCATAGTTGACCAGAATCTTGCGCTGCCCGCGTTCGACGAACACCACGAAGTAGGTCACCGCAGCCACAACCACCAGGATCAGCAGCGCCACGACGATGCTCATCGAGTTGGTGCGCACCAGTTCCAGCAGACCACCGATGGCATTCGGCAACCCTGCGGCAATACCGGCAAAGATGATGATCGAGATGCCATTGCCCAGACCACGCTCGGTGATCTGCTCACCCAGCCACATCAGGAACAGGGTACCAGCCGTCAGGCTGACCACCGCCGTCAGGCGGAACATGAAGCCTGGATCGAGCACCAGCCCCGGCTGCGATTCGAGTGCCATGGCAATGCCAAAGGCCTGGAACACCGCCAGCGCCAACGTACCGTAACGGGTGTACTGCGTGATCTTGCGCTGGCCTGCCTGCCCTTCTTTCTTGAGCTGCTCGAAGGAGGGCACCACGTAGGTCATCATTTGCATGATGATCGACGCGGAAATGTACGGCATGATACCCAGCGCAAACACCGTGAAGCGCGACAGGGCACCACCCGAGAACATGTTGAACAGGTTCAGGATGCCGCCCTGCTGTCCCTTGAACAGCTGCGCAAGCTGGGTCGGATCGATACCGGGCACAGGAATATGTGCGCCAACGCGATACACCACCAAGGCAAGCAGCAGGAACACCAGACGGCGACGCAGGTCGCCGTACTTGGGGGAACTTGCCGTGTTAGACAGACTAGTTGCCACGTTTACACGCCTTTGTGTGCGTTAATTCAGGCCACGCTGCCGCCAGCTGCCTCGATGGCAGCCTTGGCACCAGCAGTTGCACCAATACCGGACAGCTTGACCGCGCGGGTCAGTTCGCCGCTCTTGATGACCTTGGCCACCTTGATCAGCTGGCCCACCAGGCCGGACTGCTTCAGGGCAGCCAGATCGACCGTGTCCAGACCCAGTTGATCCAGTTCGGACAGGTTGATCTCGGCGTTGTACTTCAGCAGATGCGACTTGAAGCCACGCTTGGGCATGCGACGCTGCATAGGCATCTGACCGCCTTCGAAGCCGACCTTGTGGTAGCCACCCGAGCGGGATTTCTGACCCTTGTGACCACGACCGGCAGTCTTGCCCAGGCCGGAGCCAATGCCACGGCCCACACGACGGCGCGAAGGACGCGAACCGGCATTGGGCTGGAGGTTATTGAGTTCCATGTTCAGACCTTACAGAACTTTCACCAGATAGGCGATCTTGTTGATCATGCCACGAACTGCAGGAGTATCCTCCAGTTCGCTGACGCTATTGAGCTTGCGCAGGCCCAGGCCACGCACGGTGGCGCGGTGGGACTCCTTGGTGCCGATGGGGCTGCGCACCAGCTGCACCTTGACGGTTTGCTTTTCAGACATGTTGTTCTCCATCAGGCGGCGAAGATGTCTTCCACGCTCTTGCCACGCTTGGCTGCCACTTCGGCAGGAGTCGTGGAATTGCGCAGTGCATCCAGGGTGGCGCGCACCAGGTTGTACGGGTTGGACGAACCATGGCTCTTGGCCACGATATCGGTGATGCCCATCACTTCGAACACGGCACGCATCGGGCCGCCGGCGATGATACCAGTACCTTTGGGAGCCGGAGACATCATGATACGGGCAGCGCCGTGGTGACCCATCACGGTGTGGTGGATGGTGCCGCTCTTCAGCGACACTTTCAGAATGTTGCGGCGGGCTTCTTCCATGGCCTTCTGCACGGCAGCGGGCACTTCCTTGGATTTGCCCTTGCCCATGCCGACGCCACCGTCGCCATCGCCAACCACAGTCAGGGCCGCAAAGCCCATGATACGACCGCCCTTGACCACTTTGGTCACGCGGTTGACCGCGATCATCTTTTCGCGCAGACCGTCGTCGCGAGCGTCGTCTTGCGGTTTACCTTGTACTTTTGCCATTTTGGTTTCCAATCCTGCTTAGAACTGCAAGCCGGCCTCGCGGGCGGCCTCGGCCAGCGCCTTCACGCGACCATGGAATGCAAAGCCTGCACGGTCAAAGGCAACTTTCTCAACGCCAGCAGCCTTGGCCTTCTCGGCGATACGCTTGCCAACGAGCGTGGCAGCGGCGACGTTGCCCCCCTTGCCGGCAGCACCCAGTTCCTTGCGGACATCGGCTTCGGCGGTGGAGGCAGAGGCCAGCACCTTGGTGCCGCAACCGGAAATCACCACTGCATACATGTGCAGGTTGGTGCGGTTGACGGTCAGGCGAGGCACACCCTGGCCAGCGATGCGGATACGGGTCTGGCGTGCACGGCGAATACGTTGTGCTTTCTTGTTCAACATGATGCCGTTCCTTATTTCTTCTTGGTCTCTTTGATGACGACTTTCTCGTCGGCATAACGCACACCCTTGCCCTTGTAAGGCTCTGGCGGACGCGTTGCGCGCACGTTGGCGGCAAACTGGCCGACGACCTGGCGGTCGGCACCCTTGATCACGATTTCGGTGGGCGTCGGAGTGGCCGCGGAAATGCCCTCGGGCAGCTCCATGATCACCGGATGCGAATAACCGACGTTCAAGTTCAGCTTGTCGCCCTGCACGGCGGCTTTGTAGCCCACGCCGATCAGGTTCAGCTTCTTCTCAAAGCCTTGCGAAACGCCTTGAACCATGTTGTTCACCAGCTGACGCAGGGTACCGCTCATGGCATTGGCTTCACGGGATTCGTCGGCCGGAACGAAGGACAGCTTGCCGTCCTTGTTTTCAACATTCACCAGCGCACTGGTGGCAGCAGACAGATTGCCGCCCTTGCCCTTGACCTGGATGGCGTCGGCATTGATGGCAACTTCCACGCCTGCGGGAATGGCGACGGGCATTTTACCTACACGGGACATCTTGTATTCTCCTCGCTTCGATTACGCCACGTAGCACAGCACTTCGCCGCCAACACCGGCAGCACGCGCCTTGCGATCGGTCATCACACCCTTGGGAGTGGTGACAATGGCAACACCCAGACCGTTCATGACTTGCGGCAGGGTCTTGCTACCCTTGTAAACGCGCAAGCCAGGACGGCTGACGCGCTCGATGCGCTCGATCACCGGACGGCCGGCATAGTATTTCAGGGCAATTTCCAGAACGGACTTGCCATCTTCGGTTTTGGTTTCAAAGCCGTCAATGTAACCTTCGTCCTGCAGCACCTTGGCGATGGCGACCTTCACCTTGGAGGAAGGAACACTCACGCTGGCCTTGTTGACCATTTGTGCGTTGCGGATGCGGGTCAGCAGATCGGCGATGGGATCACTCATGCTCATATTTGATTCTCCTGCCGATTACCAGCTAGCCTTGGTGACACCGGGGATGCCACCGGCGAATGCCATTTCACGGACTTTGGCGCGGCCCAGGCCAAACTGGCGGAAGGTACCACGGGGACGGCCGGTCAGTTCGCAACGGTTGCGCTGACGGGTCGGGTTGGCATTGCGGGGCAGCTTCTGCAGCGCCAGACGAGCAGCATCGCGCTCTTCGTCGGTCTTGCTGACATCGTTGGAGATAGCTTTCAGCTCGGCATGCTTCTTGGCGAACTTGGCTACCAGCTTGGCGCGCTTTTGCTCGCGTTGGATAAGTGCAACTTTAGCCACAGTTCACCTCAGTTCTTGAACGGGAAACGGAAGCCGGCGAGCAGTGCCTTGCACTCATCGTCGGTCTTGGCCGTGGTGGTGATGCTGATGTTCAGACCACGCAGAGCATCGATCTTGTCGTACTCGATTTCAGGGAAAATGATCTGTTCCTTGACACCGATGTTGTAGTTGCCACGGCCATCGAAAGAACGGCCGGAGATACCACGGAAGTCACGCACGCGCGGCAGCGCGATGTTGATGAATCGGTCCAGGAATTCGAACATCTGCACGCCACGCAGGGTCACCATGCAACCCAGCGGCTGACCTTCGCGGAGCTTGAAGCCGGCGATGGCTTTCTTGGCCTTGGTCACGACGGGCTTCTGGCCGGCGATCTTGGTCAGGTCGGACACGGCGTTGTCCATCACCTTCTTGTCGGCAATGGCCTCACCCACACCCATGTTCAGGGTGATCTTGGTGATGCGCGGAACCTGCATCGGGCTGGTGTAACCGAACTTTTCGATCAGCGCGGGTGCGACCTTGTCGCGGTATTGGTCTTGCAAACGTGCCATGATCATGCCACCTTGATTTCTTCGCCACTGGACTTGAACACGCGCACCTTGGTGCCGTCTTCCAGGGTCTTGATGCCCACGCGATCACCCTTGCCGGTAGCCGCGTTGTAAATGGCCACATTGGACTGATGGATCGGCATGGCCTTGCTCACGATGCCACCTTCCTCACCCTTCATGGGGTTCGGCTTGACGTGCTTCTTGACCATATTGATGCCATCGACCACCAGGTACGACTCATCCTTGCGCAGCGCAACCGTGCCGCGCTTGCCCTTGTCCTTGCCGGCCAGGACGACGACCTCATCGCCTTTGCGAATCTTGTTCATGCCATCACTCCTTACAGCACTTCGGGCGCCAGGGACACGATCTTCATGAAGCGCTCGTTACGCAGTTCACGCGTCACAGGGCCAAAGATGCGGGTGCCGATGGGCTCCATCTTGTTGTTGAGCAGCACTGCTGCATTGCTGTCGAACTTGATCAGGGAACCATCGCCACGGCGAACGCCCTTGGCGGTGCGCACCACCACTGCGCTATAGATCTCGCCTTTCTTGACGCGACCACGCGGAGCAGCTTCCTTCACACTGACCTTGATAATGTCACCAACGCTAGCGTAGCGACGCTTGGAACCGCCCAGCACCTTGATGCACAGGACAGACTTGGCGCCCGTATTGTCGGCAACCTCTAACCGAGATTCTGTTTGGATCATTTCTATATTCCCAACTTGTACCTGAAGGCACCCGCCTTGCAGGCACCTTAAAGCCAGTCTTGGGCCCGTCATTCACGCAAGCATTCCGTGTGGTTTGCTGCGCTGCAGTTGGGCAGACACATCGCACCGATATGATGCGAAGCCTTGTATTTTCACTGATGCACAAGAAATGGTCAAGCCTTAATTTGGTGTTTTTGGCCCTGTTGCAACAACCGCCAGGCGCCAAGACCTGCCCCCTCTCTTTCTTGCGCGCGCCCATAGCGGCGGCATGCGTCGCATAATGGCCATCTTTCCAGATTTTTTGCCGGAGTCCGCCATGTCCTCTTCCCTGCCCGCATCCCTGCACATTGCCTTCATCGGAGGAGGCAACATGGCGAGCGCCATTATTCGCGGGCTCGTCCAGGACGGGTTTCCCGGCAGCCAGATCACCGTGGTGGCTCCCACCGAGGGCACACGCACGCGCCTGGCGCAGGATTACGGCGTGCGGACGCTGGCCGCAGCCGATGCGTCGCTGCAGCAGGCAGATGTGGTGGTGTGGGCCGTCAAGCCGCAGGTGCTGCGCGAAGCGGCCCAGCCAGTGGTGGCGCATACGCTACAGGCACTGCACGTCAGCGTGGCTGCCGGCATTCCGCTGTCTACCCTGGAGCAATGGCTGCAATCGCGCCGGTTGGTGCGCTGCATGCCCAACACGCCCGCGCAGATCGGCATGGGCATGGCCGGCATGGTGGCCGGCTCCGGCGCCAGCCAGGACGACCGCGCACTGGCGGATACCCTGATGGCCGCCACCGGCGCCCGCATGTGGGTCGACACCGAGCAGCAGCTGGACGGCCTGATGGCCATCAGTGGCTCCGGCCCGGCCTATGTGTTTCTGTGGATCGAAGCCCTGATGCAAGGTGGACAGGAGCTGGGCCTGAGCGCCAGCCAGAGTCGCCTGCTGGCGGCACAAACCCTGGCTGGTGCGGCCGCCCTGGTGCTGCAAAGCGATACCGCCCCCGAAACGCTGCGGCAGCAGGTCACGAGCAAGGGTGGCGTGACCCACGAAGCGATCCGCACCATGCAGGAGCGCGGCGTCCCGCAATCCATTGTGGCCGCCATGCACGCCTGCGCCGAGCGCGGTCTGGAACTGGGCAAGCAATATGCCTGAACGCCAGCACCCCCTGGAATACCGCGTGCCGCCTCCGGTGGTAGACGGTGTGTGCGCGCTTGCCATGTGGGGCGTGGCACGCCTCACGCCTGGCTGGCAATTGCAGTGGTCCGCAACGCTGCGCCTGGGGCTGTTGCTGGTGCTGGTCTGTATGGGCGCGCTGGTGGCACTGGCGGGCATGCTGGCCTTCTTGCGGGCGCACACCACGCCCAATCCGCTGACACCGCAGCGCGCGTCGACATTGGTACAGAGCGGAATCTATCGCTGGACGCGCAATCCGATGTACCTGGGCATGGCCCTGGTGCTGCTGGGCTGGGCCGCCTGGCTGGCGCACCCGCTGGCACTGGCTTGTATCCCGCTGGCGCTGGCCTGGTTGCAGCGCTTCCAGATCCAGCCCGAAGAGCGCATTCTGCAGGCCCGCTTCGGCCAAGCCTACGCAGATTATTGCCAGCGCGTGCGCCGCTGGCTGTAAAGGACAACCTCAGGGCGTGGTGGCGCCGCCGGTCGTGCCGCTCTTGGCGGCAGATGGGCTGCTGGCAGGAACGGTACCGGCAGGCGTATTGGTGGTCGCGGCATTGCCCGAGGCACCAATGGACGCCGGACTGACCAGCTCAAACACCTTGACCACCTTGAACACCCCACTGACATTGCGCACCACATCGGCGGCCTTGTCGGCTTCGGTCTGGGTCACGATGCCCATCAGGTACACGGTGCCCAGCTCGGTGACCACCTTGACCGCATTGGCATCCACCTGCGCCTCCGTCATCAAGGCCGTCTTCACGCGGGTGGTGGTGAGCGCATCGGTGGAACGCTGGGTGAAGGTGGCCGGCGCATTGATGATGATTTCATTGATCACGCGGCGCACGTTGGGCACGCCGGCAGCGGTGGTCTCGGCCAGCTTGCGGTCGGCCTCGGTGGGCACCTGACCGGTCAGCAGCAGAATGCGGTTGTAGCTGGTGGCAGCCACACGGCCTCGCTCGCCGACACGGGCATCCAGCGCATCGCGGATACGGGAACTGGCACGCGATTCAATGCCCTCGTCTTCCAGCTGGGCGCCGGAGGTGCGGCGATCGAGCACCAGCAGGGTGCCTCCCACGGCAGCGCCGCCCACCACCAGCGGTACGCAGGCGCTCAGGGAGGCGGCCAGCAGGCCGGCCACTACCAGGGTACGCCCCAGACCCAGGTGAGGACGAACGGCAAGTGCGGAAATTTTCATCAGTCAGACTCCGGTTCTTCTTCGCCCAGCAACAGGCGATCCAGCGCATCGCATACCACATGCGAGGTCAGCAACAATTGCTCGAGCAGGCGCAGGCCGCGCGCTTGCGCAATCGGCACATCCACGTCCAGTTCGCCCAGGGTTGCAGCGGGCGCGCCGCCATGCATCCACAGCACAGGAATGTCGCGCGCCTGCGCGGCCGCCAATGCCTGCAGCGCATACGGCTGCTGGGCGTCCATGCTCAACAGCCACAAAGTATCGTCCATCTGACCGAGCTGCTGCACCTGCTGCACCAGACTTTGTGCAACTCCTTGTTGCAGCTGCTCCAGCATGTCCGGCGGCAGCGCCTGCGCCGTGGTGGCCGGATTGGCAATGGGCCAGCCGGCGTCCGCCAGCAAGGACAGCGCGGGCAGCGGTGGACGCTCGCGCTCGAGCTGGCCCCCGAGCCGGGCGGCCAGATAGGGGGGCAACATGCCGGTTTCGGCAGCGCCGCACAGCAGGATCTTGCCACCACGGCCTACCGTATCGGCAAGCAGCTGGGCCGCCAGCTCGAGCTGGAAGCCGCACTCCTGGGCGGTTTGCATGCAGGCTTCGGCGTTTTCGGCAAAGTGCCGCATCATGGGGGCGTTTTGGCCGTCAGGCATCGGGAACACTCCGGTAAAACATGGCCCGATGATAGCGGCACCCGACCGGCAATCCTGTGGGCCGGGCGATGGAATGCAGGCAACCCGAGGGATGGCTGCGCCGGAAAAGTCCAGGAAACTCTGGCTCGGACGAGGAAATTCCGGTACCGAAGGTTGCTGCCTCCCCCTCGCCCTGGTGCCAGCCTGCCCGCGGCGCCCGGTGGTTCCGTTTCGGCGTTTCAGCAGTCGGCATCGAATGCGGCGGGCAGCCACTGCCACTCCCCGCCATCCTGCAGCGGGTCGCCATCGCAGGCCATGACATCGAAGCGGCATGGCGGCCACTCGGGCAGGTATTGCAGATAGTGACGTGCGGCCAGCACGATGCGGCGGCGCTTGCCCGGGCTGATGCTGGCCGCCGCACCGCCGTGGTTGTTGTCGGCACGCTGGCGCACCTCGACAAATACCAGCGTACCATCCGGTGCGCGCATAATGGCGTCAATCTCGCCGCCACCCCGTCCCGGCGTGCGAAAGTTGCGTTGCAGCAGGCGCAAGCCCTGCCGTTCCAGCCAGGCGACGGCACTGGCTTCGGCGGCTGCGCCCTGTTCCTTGCTTGATTCCCGAGGATTGTCCATTGTCCGATTCCGATGCCCAGGCCACCCGTCCGCTGGGAGCCGACTTTGCCCCTGCACTGGCGGCCGCAACAGCGGCTGCCGGTCACCAATCTTATCCTGCCGGCACACTGTACATGGTGGCCACGCCGATCGGCAATCTGGCCGACATCACCCTGCGTGCCCTGTATGTGCTGCAGCTGGCCGACGTGATCGCCTGCGAGGACACGCGCCATACGGCGCAGCTGCTGCGCGCCTATGGCATCGCCGCCCCGGCCGCACGCCTGCTGGCGCTGCACCAGCACAACGAGCAGGAGGCTGCGCAGCAGGTGCTGCACCGGCTGCAGCAGGGGCAGCGCGTGGCCTATGTGAGCGATGCCGGCACGCCCGCCATCAGCGACC
Organism: uncultured Allobrachymonas sp.; assembly: GCA_964413485.1. Classification (GTDB taxonomy): domain Bacteria; phylum Pseudomonadota; class Gammaproteobacteria; order Burkholderiales; family Burkholderiaceae_C; genus Brachymonas. Next base: position 18,405 of record CAYPRU010000007.1, read on the forward strand.
CGGGCGCACGGCTGGTGCAGGTGGCACAGGCTGCCGGCGTACGCGTGATGCCGCTGCCGGGTGCCAGCAGCATCGTCACCGCACTGAGCGCAGCCGGACTGGACAGCAGCCCGCATGCCAATGGCGTGGCCGGATTGCAGGGCGGCTGGGTGTTTGCCGGTTTTTTGCCGTTGCGCGGGCAGGAACGACAGCAGGCGGTACAGACGCTGCAGCAGGAAACCCGCGCCGTGGTGCTGCTGGAGGCGCCACACCGCATTGCGGCGCTGGCGCAGACGCTGGCAGTACTGGGCACGCGCCGCGTGACGCTGGCGCGCGAACTCAGCAAGCAATTCGAATCCATCGCCACCCTACCAGCACAGGAACTGCCGCCATGGCTGGCCGCCGCGCCCGAGCGCAGCCGGGGTGAATTCGTGGTGGTGGTGCATGCCCAGACGCTTGCGGCCGATGACACCGCACAGCTGCCCTCCGGCCACTTGCGCGTGCTTGAGCTGCTGCTGGCCGAGCTGCCGACCAAGTCTGCAGTACGGCTGGCAACCGAGATCACAGGCGCGCCGCGCAACCAGTTATACGATGCTGCGCTGGAACTGCGTCACCGGCACGAAGAATGACCTCCTGGCCAGCCCCGGACCATGGCGTGCAGCGGCCCTGGAATCGCTGCACATGCCACATGCCGTGCCGATCGCGGCAGCTTTTGATGGATGACCGGTTCAACTTGCATGGCAAGCCGCACCAAGTGCAAGCAGACGCACTGCCGTTTCACAGCACGGGTACAGTTGCAAATAACTTGACAAAAAACTGACAGCACAGTGCAAACTGTGCCACACAATATACTCAATAGGCAATTCATCCACATCGCGGTGATGAACGGGATTTGCCTCTAGCCACTTGCAGGTAGCTTGTATGCCCTCTTCCACCCAGGTTCATTCCACTACTCCACTGATCGTGCACGGGCCGGAGCGTCCGGATCTGTTGCGACACGAAACACTTCCAGACATCTTTGAAGCTACTGCGGCACGCCTGCCGCACAAGACCGCACTGATCGATGGCGCCAACGGGCGCAGCCTGAGCTATGCCGAACTGGAGGCTGCCGCCGATCTGGTGGCGCACCACCTGATCGAACGCGGCGTGGGGCCCGACCAGATCGTCGGCCTGTGGCTGCCGCGCGGGCTGGAGCTGTTGATCATGCAGCTGGGCATTGCCAAGACGGGCGCAGCCTGGCTGCCGTTCGACGCCGACGTGCCCACCGACCGTATCGCCGTCTGTCTGGAGGATGCCAGCGCTGCCGGCCTGGTGGTGCATAGCGACTGGGCCACGCAGCTCGAAGGCGAACCGTATGCCGCATGGCGCCATACCGACCTGCAGGCTCCCGTGCACGCCACGCTGCGGCGCCGCCATGGCATGGTGCCGGAACACCCGGCCTATGTGATCTATACCAGCGGCTCCACCGGCAAGCCCAAGGGCATCGTCATCCAGCATTCCAGCATTGCGCACTTCCTGCGCAGCGAAAACGAAATCCTCGGCATCACGGAAGATGACAAGGTCTACCAGGGCTTTTCGGTGGCCTTTGACATGTCCTTCGAGGAGATCTGGATCAGCTATCTGGTCGGCGCCACACTCTGGGTGGCACCCAAGGCCATCGTGAGCGATCCGGACGCCTTGCCCAAGGCGCTGCAGGAGCAGCACGTGACGGTGCTGCATGCCGTGCCCACCCTGCTGGCGCTGTTCAGCACCGAGGTGCCCAATCTGCGCATCATCAACCTGGGTGGCGAGATGTGCCCGGACGCGCTGGTGGCACGCTTCGACCGACCCGGCGTGAAAATCTTCAACACCTACGGCCCGACCGAAGCCACGGTGTCGGCCAGCCTGGCCCAGCTGTCGCGCGACAAGCCGGTCACCATCGGCTGGCCGCTGCCCAACTATGGCATGCTGGTGCTGGACGAACAGCAACAACCGGTACCGCAGGGCGAAACCGGCGAGCTGTGCATCATCGGCCCCGGTGTGGCGCAAGGCTATCTGGGCCGGCCGGAGCTGACCGCCGAGAAATTCCTGCCCAACCCATGGGCCACCCACGACAACGAACAGCGTCTGTACCGTACCGGAGACCTGGCGCTGATCCAGGAAGACGGTGCGGTGCAGTGCCTGGGCCGCGCCGATGACCAGATCAAGATCCGCGGTTTCCGCGTAGAGCTGGGCGAAATCGAGGCGGCCCTGTGCGAACAGGCCGGTATCGGCACCGCTGCCGTGCTGGTGCGCGAGATCAACGATATCGACCAACTGGTGGCCTGGGTAGTGCCCGAGCATGTACTGGACGAAGATGGCAACCCGGTGCCGCCCCCTGCCGCCAGCCAGCTGCGCGAAGCACTCAAGACGCGCCTGCCGCCCTACATGGTGCCGGTACGCTATGAATTTGCCGAAATCCTGCCGCGCCTGCTGTCCGGCAAGATCGACCGCAAGGCGCTGAAGGCGCTGGAGCTGGCGCCTGCCGCCCACAACGTCGAGTCGGACGAGCCGCAGAACGACGCCGAATTTGCCTTGTTCGATGCGCTCACGACCCTGTTCCCGGGCGAGGCGCTGCGGCGTGATTCCGATTTCTTCAGCGACCTGGGCGGGCATTCGCTGTTTGCCGCACGGCTGGTGTCGCAGTTGCGCGCCGACGCGCGCTTTGCCGCCGTCACCATCCAGGACGTGTACAAGCACCGCCGGCTGGGCAAGATCGCCGACGCGATGCTGACGCATATGGCGGGAGCCCAGACCGAAACGGCCAGCTTCCAGCCGTCGCCCAACAACACCACCTGGCGCCGCCTGCGCTGCGGCCTGGCACAGCTTGTCACTCTGCCTGTGCTGATTACCGTGGCCATCATGCAGTGGATGGCCCCATTCTTTGTCTACCACATCTTTACCGGCAGCCCCGATGACAGTGTGTGGGTCGCCATCGGCTGGTCGCTGGCGACCTTCGCGGGGGTAGTCCTGCTCAGCATCCTGCTCGCCGTGCTTGGGCGCCGTCTGATTTTGGGACGTGTCAAGCCGGGACGCTATCCGCTGTGGGGCTGGATGTATTTCCGCTGGTGGCTATCCGACCGGCTGGTCAATGCCGCGCCGCTGTACATGCTCAACGGCACCCTGCTGATGAACTTCTACCTGCGCGCCGCGGGCGTGCAAGTGGGCAAGGACGTGCAGCCCGGCACCCTGCTGGTACGTGTGCCCTCGCTGATCAGCATTGGGGATGGCGTGAGCATCGGCGCCGGCGTGTATTTCGAGAATGCCCGCGTCGAGCGCGGCGAACTGGTATTCGGCCGCATCGACATTGGCGCCGAATGCAACATCGGCTCCTACTCGGTGCTGGAAGGCAACACGGCCATGGGCGGCGCCAGCAAGCTGGAAGGGCTCTCGGCACTGGCCGATGGGCAGCACATTCCCGCTGGCGAAAGCTGGATCGGCAGTCCGGCGACGAAGCTCGGCATGCACGACCGCAGCCCATTGCCCCCGCGCCCGGCCTTCACGGCCAGACGGGCTGCCTTCGAAACGATCTTCTATGCCGCATGCTCCCTGCTGGTGGCAATGATCTTCTTCGTCCCCCTGTTCCCGACCTTTGTGCTGGTTGACCTGATGCTGCCGAAGGGACCAACCTTCATCGACAGCTTCGTCCTGACCGGGGTGGAGTATGCCCTCTACGCCACGCCGGCCTCGGCGGTGCTGATCGTGCTGACGGCCCTGCTGTCGGCCACGGTGCGCTGGATTGCCATTCCGCGCATCGACCCGGGCCGCTACCCGGTGCACGGCAAGATGTACTACCGCAAGTGGCTGATCAACCAGATCCAGGACACCAGCCTGCAGACATTGCATGCCGTGTATGCGACCGTGTTTGCCGCTTCGTGGTTCCGTCTGCTGGGGGCCAAGGTGGGCAAGCGTGCCGAGATTTCCACCGCCATGGGCGCCCTGCCTGACATGCTGACCCTGGGCGACGAATCGTTCGTTGCCGATGCGGTGATGCTGAGCGACGACGATACCGATGGCGGCTGGATGACTCTGCGCCAGACCACCATTGGCCACCGCAGCTTCATCGGCAACGGCGCGTATGTGCCGGACGGCACCGTAGTGCCGCCCAACGTGCTGATCGGTGTGCAGTCGCGCGCTCCCGAAAGCCAGCGCATGAAGCCCGGCGATACCTGGTTCGGCACCCCGGCGATCCAGCTGCCGGCACGCGAGATCGTGACCGGCTTCGATGCCAGTACCACCTTCAAGCCGGGTCTGGCGCGCTGGATCGGCCGCTCGCTGGTGGAAAGCGCACGCATCGTGATTCCGCTGGCCTACGCCGTGGGCTTTGGCTATGCCATCGTTTATACCGTGATGCCGTACGTAGGCAACGAAGACTGGCGGGGCATGCTGCTCATGCTGTGCCTGTGCGGCATTTTGTTCGGCCTGAGCTCGATGCTGTTCGTGCTGGTGCTCAAGTGGGTGCTGATCCGCCGCTACAAGCCATCGGCGCACCCCATGTGGACGCCGTTCGTTTGGCTGAGCGAAGCCGTGACCAACATGTACGAATCCATGACGGTGCTCAACTTCATGAACTACCTGCGCGGCACGCCCATGCTGCCGTGGGCCATGCGCCTGTTCGGCGCCCACATCGGCAAGGGTGTGTATCTGGACACCACCGACATGACCGAATACGACTGCGTCACCATTGGCGACCATGCGGAACTCAACAACCTGTGCGGGCCGCAAACCCACCTGTTCGAAGACCGCATCATGAAAATCGGCAATGTGGTAATCGAACGCGGCGCCAACATCCGCGCCCGCTGCACCGTGCTGTACGACGCCACGCTGGGCGAGGGCGCCATGCTGGGCCCGCTGACACTGGTGATGAAGGGCGAGAATATTCCGCCCAATACCACTTGGTGCGGCTCGCCGGCTGCACCCTGGCACCCGGAACCAGCTGCCGCCAAGGCCAGCTGAGCGCATGCCGCCCACCGCCTTTCATGTGACCACGCCGCATGGACAGGTGGGCCTGTGGTGGCTTGCGCTGCCGGATCGGCAGCCACACACTGTACTGCGCCAAGCCGTGCGCCAGCAGACAGCGCACATTCTGGACCGGCAATTTCCGGCCGCCAGCCTGGCACACCTGCACTGGCCACCTGGTGCCGAGCATACGCCCGATCTGGCCTATGCGATACACAGCGCACCAATACTCGCATGCGCCCCGGCGCTATGGCTGTCCTGGTCCTACCTGCGCCCGCCGTCTGGTACAGCACCCAAGCAGGCACTGCTGGCCATCGGCCCCTTGCCTGTGGGCGTGGATATATGCGCCAGCGGCCTGTTGCCGCTGCACGCCTGGGCCGAGGTGCTGCCCCTGTACTGCGGCCCCGGTCCGACGCCGGATACGTCCGACGACTGCGCCCGCGCATGGACGCATCTGGAAGCCAGCGACAAGTGCCTGCGCACCGGCCTGCGCGAATGGTCGCCCCAGGTGGCCGAGGAACGCCGCCGCTGCAGCCTGGTCGATTTGCCCTTGCCCAATCCGGCCATTGCGGCCACGCTGGCCTGGGCACCACCGCCGTAGGTGCCCATCCGGACCCAGGCCACTGCCCTTACTTCTTGCGCACACAGCGCCAATCCACCGAACTGCCGCCAGTCAGCCGCACCGAGTGAGCGTCGCTCTCGACCTTGTCCGGTAGCGCGAAGTGCAGGCTGGCCATGCCTGCGGCTGGCGGGCTCCAGGTGATGTGATTGGTGGTATCCACTTTGCCGACCATCACTTCCCCTTCAGCCAGCATTAAGAGGATCGAGGATGCGTCATGCTGGTAATACACCGTGACATCACCGCCGGGGCAGACGTAGCCCACGCGAGGTGCAGCTGCAGCGCTGGCACCTGTCCCCGCCGGTGCAGGGTGGCGCGAACCGGCGATGAGAAAGATGGCTACCACGAAGGCCGTCAGCACCAGCAGGCCCAGCACGAGTGGCCCGAACCGTGACAGGACAGCCAGTGCGCTGGTCGTGCCAGAGGGTGCTGGTGCTGGTGCTGGTGCGACCGACACCGCTATATCCTGCGTGCCGGATGCAGCCAGCGCAGGCAACGAGACAGTGCGCGCGCCTGCATCGGCAGATACCAGAGCGGCCATCGCCCCTCCCTCGCCCATCGATGCAGCAGCATGCTGGACATCTATCGCTGTCGGTGGCAAGGCAACGGGAACGGGGCCTTGTGACGGACTTGCCACTTCCGCCGACGGCACCTCCCGCTGCAAGGCCGCCGGCTTCGGCAGTATGCGCCGCCGCTGCTCGATGATGCGGCTTTGCAGCACCACGTAGGCTGCACACAGCAAGGGCACTACCACATGCAGACCGGGCGATTGGGTATCGACCCACTCCGCCACCAATGCATCGCCCACGCCAATTTCGCCGGCGAGGTAACCCAGCAAAGCGCCACTGGCCGGCACCAGCAGCGGGTAGCGCTGCAGCAGCACGGCCATGATGCGGCTGCCGTACATGAGAAGCGGCACGCTGAACAGCACCCCCAGCGCCAACACGGCGATATTGCCTTGCGCCACGGCTGCCAATGCCGCCACGTTGTCCATGCTCATGACGAGGTCGGCGCCAATCACCGCCACCACCGCCGCCTGCAGGCTGCTGGCGGCCTGCAACTGGCCATATCCGGCATCTTCCTCGCTGACCAGCAACTGGATGGCAATCACCAGCAGCATCAGCGCGCCGACCAGCTTGAACAGCGGCAACCACAGCAGCACTCCGACGAGACCGGCCAGCAGCACGCGCAATGCCACGCCGGCCCCGACACCGATCAGCATGGCGCGCCGCACCTGCTGCGGCGGCAAACGCCGGCAGACCAGCGCGATGATGACGGCATTGTCACCGGAAAGCACCAGGTCCAGCAGGAATACCTGCACGATCAGAGTCAGAGTGTGGAAAGCAGAATCAAGGGACATGGCGGTATTTCCGGCTCATGGCAACGCGCCGGCCACGCCGGCAAACAGGCCCAGGACTGTAATCAGGGCAAACGCCGCGGCCACCAGCACGGCATAGGGCCCGCGCAGGCGCAATGGCTTGGGCAGCGCCCGACGCGCCAGCAGGTACAACAACAGCAGCAGCAGCGGCAGCAGCAGTGCATTGGCCACCGCCACCGCAAGCGACAATTGCACCAGGTTGATGCCGGAGCCCACCAGCAGCGCCGCCGCCAGCAGCAGCACCGCAAACGGGCCATAAAACCACGGCGCGGCCAGCGGGCGCCGCTCCAGAGAATGGCGCACGCCCACAGCTTCGCCCAACGCCCAGGCCACCGTCAGGCACACCACGGTGGCTGCCACCAGCGCACCACCGCACAGGCCGATGGCAAACAGCGCCTTGCCCCACACCGGTCCCAGCAAGGCACCGAAGGCATCGCCGATCTGGCGGATGTTGTCCAGCCCGTATTGCTGGTGGTGCGGGTACAGCGTGGCCACCGAAGCCACCAGCAGTGCCACCGTCAGCGCCTGGCACAGCGCAGCGCCGGTTATGGTATCCACGCGCGCCACGCGCAGCTGCCGCAGGTCGACACCCTTGCCCACCAGGGCAGACTGCTGGTAGAAAATCATCCATGGCATGATGGTGGTACCAATATTGGCCGCCACCAGGTAAAGGTACTGGCGGTCCGCCAAGGGAAATTGCCAGACCTCGGCCGCCAGCTGCTGCCCATCGACATGGGCATTGAACGCCATTGCCGCAAAGGCCAGCGTGAACAGCCCGATCGCCGCCACGGCACGTTCCACCGATTGGTAGGAACCGCTCAGCACCATGGCCAGAATGCCTGCCACCAGCAGGCCCAGGGTTTCGTGCGGCGGAACATGAAACAACGTGCCGGCCCCCACCAGCCCGCTCATCTCGGCCACCAGCGTGCCAAAGCAGCTCAGCAGCAGCACCAGCGTGACCAGCGCGGCCACGCCTCTGCCATAGTGCTGCCGCACCAGTTCGCAGTAGCCCTTGCCGGTAGCCAGCCCCAGCCGCACCGTCAGCTCCTGCGTCATCACCATCAGCGGTATCAGCAGCACTTGCAGCAGCAGCAGGCGATAGCCCCATTGCGCACCGCTTTGCGCCACGGTAATGACGCTGCTGGCATCCATGTCGGCCAGCATTACGACCAGGCCGGGGCCGATGGCGGCCAGCCAGTGCCTGGACCGGCGCCGCCCGGCAGCTGCCGTGCGGTCACTCACGGCCGATCCTGTCCGCCAGTCGTCGGGCCACTGCGGAAGCGTTTCATGAACTCGGAATCCGGCGTCAGCAGCAGTGTGGGCCGGGCGTCCGCCAGTGGGCCGCGATAGGTTTGCAGCGCACGGTACAGCCGGTAGAACTGCGCATCCTGGCTGAATGCGGCCGACAGGGTCTGGTTGGCGGCGGCATCGGCTTCGCCGCGCACAATGGCGGCCTGGCGCTGCGCCTCGGACAGCAGTACCGTGCGGTCACGCTCGGCCTTGGCCTGGATTTGCTGCGCCCATTCAAAACCTTGGGCACGCAATTCCTTGGCCTCGCGCTGGCGCTCGGACTTCATGCGCTCGTAGATCGCCTGGCTGGTTTCCAGCGGCAGGTCGGCGCGATGCAGACGCACTTCGGTGACCTCGATGCCCAGCGACGCGGCGCGTTCGGCCACATCCTTCTGGATGCGCACCACCACCCGGTCGCGTTGCGCCGACAGCAATACCGGCAAGGCCACCTGGCCCAGCTCGCGTCGCAGCGAAGAACTGACCAGTTGCGACAGTTGCACATCGGCCTGCTCCTGGCTGCGCACCGACTGGTAAAAGCGCAGCAGGTTCTGGATGCGGTAACGTGCGTACGTTTCCACCTCTACCCGCTTCTGGTCGCCCAGGATGATCTGCTCCACCGGCGGCACCAGCGAACGCAGGCGCTTGTCGAACACCACCACCGAATCAGTGAACGGCATCTTGAACTGCAACCCCGGAGTGGTCACCATGCCGGCGGGCGCGCCCAGCCGGATGATCAGCGCCATCTGCGTTTCTTCCAGCGTGTACAGCGATGCGCCCAACAGCCACAACAACAGCAGCGCCAGTGCGCCTGCTACCCAGCCCATTCGGATTTTCATGGCGTGGCCCCTTTCGCAGCGCTGGCACCGGCAAGCGGCCGATCCGCCAGAGGCAAGTACTGCACCACCGGATTGGCGCCTTTCCCCTCCGGCTGCACCACCACCCGCGTGGCTTTCTTCAGCACCTCATCCATGCTTTCCAGATACATGCGCCAGGCGGTCACGTCCTTGTGCTGCGCGTAGCTCCGGTACACCGACAGAAACCGTTGCGCCTCGCCCTGCGCCAGATTGCCCACCTGTGCCTTGTAGGCCTCGGCCTCATGGCTAATGTGCGCCGCATCGCCCCGGGCACGCGGCAGAATATCGTTGGCATAGGCTTCGGCCTCATTGCGCGCACGCTCCTGGTCGGCACGAGCGCGTTGCACGTCGTTGAAGGCGTCGATCACCTGTGCTGGCGGATCCACCCGCTGCAGCTGCACCTGGGTGACCAGGACGCCGGCCTGCGACTGGTCCAGCAATTGCTGCAGCAGTGTGCGTGTCTGGTCGGCAATCTGGGCGCGCTTGTCCGACATGGCGGCCTGGATCGGAGTGCGACTGATGACTTCGCGCAACGCGCTTTCGGCGGCAATGCGGATCGAGCGCTCCGGATCATCGATCCCGAACAGGTACTTGCCGGCATCCTTGATGCGCCAGAACACGGTGCAATCGGCCTCGACGATGTTTTCGTCGCCAGTCAGCATTTGCTTCTCGCGCGAAGCACCACCGTCACTGCTGGCGGCCGTGGTGCCCAACTGCAGCTGGCGCACCTGCGTCACGCTGGGCAGCAGCACCGACTCGACCGGAAACGGCCAGTGGTAATGCAAGCCCGGTCCGGTAGTTTCGGCCCAGCGGCCAAAACGCAGCACCACACCCTGCTGGTCGGGCTGCACCTTGTAGATGCCGGATGCCACCCAGCCAATGCCGGCCAGCACCGCAAGCAGCAGCAAGCCGCGCCCCTGCAAATCCAGTAGTTCCATCCCGTAGGACAGCCGTTGTCGCCAATGCACCGGTATGCCAGCGCGGCCGGCAGTTTCGGGCGTGGAGTGAGCAGAATCGTTTGGCATATTGTCAACTAACTGCAAGGCAGAGGGACAAAGCTGCAGTTGCGAGGGAGATGCGGCTCCACGGGTGCTGCGGCACTTTCAGACCAGTGTGAATGGCATGCGAATGGTACTCCCGTTTGGGCCGAAGCTATTGACTTGCATGTGGGCGCAGCGTGCCAGCGTGCGGGAGTGTTGCCGGCAGCAGACAGGGAATACCCGAAAGTGGCCAGCTCACCCCCCTACAATGCCCCGATGGCCTCTCCCAAAACACAATTTACCTGCAATGCCTGCGGCGCGGTCAGCCCGCGCTGGCTGGGCAAGTGTCCTGCCTGCGGCGCCTGGAACAGCCTGGAAGAAACCGTGCTCAACCCGGCCCAGGGCGTGGTCGGCAAGAACCGCCTGAGCGGTGCCCACCAGTCACTGGCCGGCAGCAGCGAAGTGGCCACGCTGGCCGAAATCAAGGCCGAGGACGTGGCGCGCACCCCCACTGGCATCGCCGAACTGGACCGCGTGCTCGGCGGCGGCATGGTGGACGGCGGTGTGGTCCTGATTGGTGGCGACCCCGGCATCGGCAAGTCCACGCTGCTGCTGCAGGCGCTGGATGCCTTGCAGTTGCAGGGCCTGCATACGCTGTACGTCACCGGCGAAGAAAGCGCCGCGCAGGTGGCACTGCGCTCGCGCCGCCTGGGTCTGGAAGGCTCGCAAGTGCGCGTACTGGCCGAAATCCAACTGGAAAAAATCCTGGCCACGTTGCAGAACGAGCGTCCGCAGGTGGCGGTGATCGATTCGATCCAGACCGTGTACAGCGACCAGCTGAGCAGCGCACCGGGCAGTGTGGCGCAGGTGCGCGAATGCGCGGCGCATTTGACGCGCTTTGCCAAGGCCAGCGGCACCGCCGTGGTATTGGTTGGCCATGTGACCAAGGACGGACAGCTGGCCGGCCCGCGCGTGCTGGAGCACATTGTCGATACCGTGCTGTATTTCGAGGGCGACACACACAGTGCCTACCGGCTGGTACGGGCGTTCAAGAACCGCTTTGGCGCCGTCAACGAAATGGGCGTGTTTGCCATGACGGACAAGGGCCTCAAGGGGGTCAGCAACCCCAGTGCAATTTTCCTGAGCACGCATGGCGATCCGGTACCTGGCAGCTGCGTGCTGGTCACGCTGGAAGGCAGCCGCCCGCTGCTGGTGGAAGTGCAGGCGCTGGTGGACAACGGCGGACCCAGTCCGCGCCGCCTGAGCGTGGGCCTGGAGCGCGACCGTCTGGCCATGCTGCTGGCGGTGCTGCACCGGCATGGCGGCGTGGCCACCGGCGACCAGGATGTGTTCGTCAATGCCGTGGGCGGCGTGCGTATCAGCGAGCCTGCCGCCGATCTGGCCGTGCTGCTGGCGATTACCAGCAGTGGCCGCGGCAAGGCCTTGCCCAAGGGTTTCTTTGCCTTTGGCGAAGTGGGCCTGGCTGGCGAAATTCGGCCGGCACCACGCGGGCAGGAGCGCCTGAAGGAAGCCGCCAAACTCGGTTTTTCGACGGCCATCGTGCCCAAGGCCAACGTCCCCAAAAAGCCCGGCAAGGACCTGGAAGGCCTGACCATCCACGCCGTGGAGCGCGTGGAGCAGGCCCTGGAGCTGGTGCGCACGCTGGACTGAGCACCGCCTAACCCGCCGGTACCCTCTGTGCCGTGGCCGGCAGGGCGCCAGCCGCGCCCGCTTCCCGCTGCGCCACGCGCTGCCACGCCCGCTCGTGGAAGAAGAACGCCACGGCCTGCACGCTGGGCTCGAGCAAGCTGAGCGTCAACGCCGCCAGCCAGTTGCCGGTGACCACATACGCCACACTGGCGGCCACCATGATGTGCATGGCATAGTAGCTGCCGGTCTTGCGCAAGGTAAGGGAATTGCGCCGGATCATTGTTTGAATCGCTGTCATCATGTTCTCCCGAAGTGGGCCACGCCGTCTGTGCATGGCATCGAGCATGGATAGATGATAACGATTATTAAAAGCATTTAAATTGCATTTTCCTATCCAGACCATAGCACACCAGACAGACAACAAAAGCTGACAATCAGCTGTCAAATTGCAATATCTTCATGCAATTTGTCGCAATTACAGAAATAATGGTACGATTGTGCCGTTCAAGCAGTGCTATCCCGCTTCGCCCGGGGTAGCCAGGACATGCAGAAAGCGGTTTTGCGCCTTTCGCACTGTCCGTTCGCTGGTGCGCGCCGTCATCTCCGCGTCGCACCTCCCCCACAACCAGGCAGTCGGGCACCCAGGCCTGTTGTTGGCGTCTCTGGCGTCTGCGCTTTTGTGTAATCAACAGGCCAGTCCGATCTTGCCTCCAGGCAGGAGGAAACACATGGCCAAGTCCATCACGCTGCAACACCTGTTCAAGGTGTTCGGCGATCGTCCCGACAAGGCGCTGCAGCTCGCACGCCAGGGCATGAGCAAACAGGACATCGTCCAGCAAACCAGCCAGTCCATCGGCGTCTTCGATGCCGATTTCCGCATCGAAGCCGGCGAAATCTTCGTCATCATGGGCCTGTCCGGCTCGGGCAAATCCACGCTGGTGCGCATGTTCAACCGGCTGATCGAGCCCACCAGCGGCCGCATCCTGGTCGATGGCGAGGACATCCACGCCTACAACGAACGCCAGCTGCGCGACTTTCGCCGCAAGCACATCAGCATGGTGTTCCAGTCGTTCGCGCTGCTGCCGCACCTGAGCGTGCTGGACAACACCGCCTTCGGCCTGGAGCTGGCCGGTGTGGACCGGGCTACCCGGCTGCAGCAGGCACGCGCCGCACTAGCACAAGTGGGCCTGGACGTCTGGGCACACAGCTACCCCGACGCGCTGTCCGGCGGCATGCAGCAGCGCGTCGGCCTGGCACGCGCCCTGGCCGCCGACCCGGACATCCTGCTGTTGGACGAAGCTTTCTCCGCGCTAGACCCCATCATCCGCACCGACATGCAGAGCGAATTGCTGCGCCTGCAGGAAATCAGGCGCCGCACCATCGTGTTCATCTCGCACGACCTGGACGAAGCCATGCGCATCGGCGACCGCATCGCCATCATGAAGGACGGCCAGGTGGTGCAGGTCGGCACGCCGGAAGAGATCCTGCGCCGCCCGGCCAACGACTACGTGCGCAGCTTTGTGCGTGGCGTGCATGCAGCCGCCGTGTTCAAGGCGGCCGACATTGCGCGCAAGACGCAGGTCGAGGTCTCCGAAAGCCCGACGCGCGGCTGCCGCCCGGCGCTCAAGCGCCTGCAGGACCAGGACCGCGACTGGGGCTATGTGGTCAGCCCCAGCCACCGCCACCTGGGCGTGGTGTCGGCCGCTTCGCTGCGCCAGGCACTGCGCGGACATGAGGGCACGCTCGGCCTGCAGCACGCCTTCGTCCCGGGCATTGCCCCCATCCCGGCCAACTATCCGATCAGCGAGCTGTACGCCCTGCTGGCCAAGGCCCCCTGCCCGCTGCCGGTAGTGGACGAGCAGGGCCAGCTGCTGGGCACCATCAGCAAGAACCGCGTGCTGATGTTTCTCGATCCCAATTCCGACGCCGATGGCAATCCGCTGCCTGTCGACACTGCCAGCGCCGCCGTCACCGCCTGAAGGCGGTTCCGATCCACCCACCCGGAATCTGCATGACTACCGACAACCCAAATTTTGCCGACAGCTTTGTCGACCCCTACGACGCCCCGGCCGCCACCAGCAATGACGCCTGGATCAACGGCCCCGACGCCGTGCCCGCCTCCGTGCCCGACCCTGCCCCGGAGGTTTTCACGGACCCTTACGCGGCCCCCGCCCCCACCGGCGACGACAGCTGGATCCATGGCCCGGATGCGGCACTGACACCGGCAGAAAGTGCCCAGTCAGCCAGCGACACCGGACTTTCTCTGAACCAGCTGTGGGACGGCAGCCTGCCGGTGCAGGACTGGATCAACAGCGGTCTGGACTGGTTCGTGCTGCACTTCCGCCCACTGTTCCAGGCCCTGCGCGGCCCGGTGGATGGCCTGTTGGGCGCGGTCGAATCCGCACTGCTGCTGCCCCCGCCCTGGCTCATGATGCTGCTGCTGTCGCTGCTGGCCTGGCAACTGACCAGTGGCCGCATGGCCATCGCGATGCTGTTTTCGCTGCTGCTGGTAGGCATGCTCGGCATCTGGAACGAAGCCATGGTCACGCTGTCGCTGGTGCTGACGTCGCTGTTCTTCTGCATCCTGATCGGTCTGCCGCTGGGCGTGGCCCTGGCACGCAGCGACCGCGCACAGAAATACCTGCGCCCGATGCTGGACGCCATGCAGACCACGCCGGCTTTTGTCTACCTGGTGCCGGTGGTGATGCTGTTCGGCATCGGCAACGTGCCTGGCGTGATCGTCACCATCATCTTTGCGCTGGCGCCGCTGGTGCGCCTGACCAATCTGGGCATCCGCCAGGTTCGTCCCGACCTGGTGGAAGCTGCCCGCGCCTACGGCGCCTCGCCCTGGCAACTGCTGACCAAGGTGCAGATGCCGCTGGCCATGCCCTCCATCATGGCAGGCATCAACCAGTCGCTGATGCTGAGCCTGTCGATGGTGGTAATTGCCTCGATGATCGCCGTGGGCGGCCTGGGCCTGATGGTGCTGCGCGGCATCGGCCGGCTCGACATGGGCCTGGCCACCGTAGGCGGCCTGGGCATCGTGGTGCTGGCCATCGTGCTCGACCGTCTGACCCAGTCCATCGGCACCAACACGCGCCGCGGTGAACGCTGGTACGCACGTGGCCCGATCGGCCTGCTGCGCCGCCTTGTCACGCCGCGCACCTCTGCGCCGGCCCTGCGCCCTACCCTGAAGGAACATGCATGATCAAGAACCTCTCCCGCCATTTCACTTTTGCACGCGCCCTGGGCGCCCTGCTGCTGGGCGCCGGCCTGGCTGTCACCCCGGCCATGGCCAATGAACAGCCCGGCAAGGGCGTCACCGTGATGCCCTTGCAAAGCACGCTGGCCGAAGAAAGCTTTCAGACCCAGCTGGTGGTGAAGGCGCTGGAGCAGCTCGGCTATCAGGTACAGCCGGTACGTGAAGTGGACTACCCTGCCGCCCACATCGCGATTGCCAACGGCGATGCCACCTTCCTGGCCTCGCACTGGGACCCGCTGCACGCTGCCTACTACCAGAACGCCGGCGGCGCCAGCAAGCTCTGGCGCGAAAACAGCTACTCCAGCGGCGCGCTGCAAGGCTACCTGATCGACAAGAAAACCGCCGAACAGTACGGCATCAGCAACATCGCACAGATGGCCGACCCCAAAATCGCTGCGTTGTTCGACACGGACGGCGACGGCAAGGCCAACCTGACCGGCTGCAACCCCGGCTGGGGCTGCGAACGCGAAATCGAGCAGCAACTCACAGCCTACCAGTTGCGTGACCATGTACAGCACGTGCAAGGCAACTACGCCGCCCTGATGGCCGATACCATCGCGCGCTACAAGGAGGGCAGGCCGGTGTTCTATTACACCTGGACGCCATACTGGGTCAGCAATGTGCTCAAGCCGGGCAAGGATGTGGTGTGGCTGCAGGTGCCCGGCAATGCCAAACCCGACGTGGACACCCGTCTGCCCAATGGCAAGAACTACGGCTTCATCATCAACCACCAGCGCATCCTGGCCAACCGCCAGTTCATCGAACAGAATCCGCCCGCCGCCAAATTGTTCAGCGTGATGCAGCTGCCCGTGGCCGACATCAACACGCAGAACATGGCCATGCACGACGGCGCCAACAAGCCCGCGGACATCGAGCGCCACGTGGCCGGCTGGATCAAGGCGCACAAGAAGACCTTCGACGGCTGGCTGGAGCAGGCGCGCACCGCTGCGCGCTGATTGCGCGGACCGGGCATGTTTGGGCGTAAACTAGACAGTTGCCATTTTTACATCCGCCACTGACCGGTGGCGGAGACAGTCATTCGAAGGAAACATCCATGATCGCCCCTACCGCCCTGTCCGACCGCGACGGCAAAATCTGGTTCGATGGCCAGCTCGTTGACTGGCGCGATGCCAAGGTGCACGTGCTCACGCACAGCCTGCACTATGGCTGCGCCGTGTTTGAAGGCGTACGCGCCTACAAGACCGACAAGGGCACGGCCATCTTCCGCCTGGAAGACCACACCAAGCGCCTGTTCAACAGCGCCAAGATCCTGCGCATTCCGATGTCCATGTCGCAGGAAGAAGTCAACGAGGCGCACAAGGCCGTGATCCGCGAAAACCAGCTCGACAGCGGCTACATCCGCCCGCTGGTGTGGCTGGGCTCGGAAAAGCTGGGTGTGTCGCCCAAGGGCAACAAGACCCACGCCATGATTGCCGCCTGGTTCTGGGGCGCCTATCTGGGCGAGGAAGGCATGTCGGTCGGCATCCGCGTGCGCACCAGCAGCTATGCCCGCCACCACGTCAACATCACCATGACGCAGGCCAAGGCCGCCAGCAACTACACCAACTCCATCCTGGCCAACACCGAAGCCACCGATGACGGCTACGACGAAGCCGTTCTGCTCGACAGCTCCGGCTTCGTCAGCGAAGGCTCGGGCGAAAACGTGTTCATCGTCAAGGACGGCGTGGTCTACACCCCCGACCTGTCCGCCGGCGCGCTCAACGGCATCACCCGCAACACCGTGCTGCAAATCTGCCAGGACCTGGGCATCGAAGTGGTGCAAAAGCGCATCTCGCGCGACGAGTGCTACATCGCCGACGAAATGTTCTTTACCGGCACCGCTGCCGAAGTCACCCCGATCCGCGAATTCGATCGCGTGCAGATCGGCGCCGGCCGCCGCGGCCCGATCACCGAAAAACTGCAGCAGGCCTACTTTGACATCGTCAACGGCCGCAATCCCAAGTACGCCCACTGGCTGGCGTACGTCTGATCCACCGCAGGAAGCACACCATGACAGCCACTGTCGAACTCAAGGCCAGCGATCTCAACCAGCAGGGCGGCGTCTTTTGCCCCAATCCCAAGGCCGACATGAAACTCTGGAACAACCACCCCAAGGTCTACCTGAACGTGGCCGCCAAGGGCGAGGCCAAGTGCCCGTATTGCGGTACGGTGTACAAGCTGGCTGCCGGCGAGGTGGTGGCGCACGGCCACTGAGGCGCACCGCCCCGTGCGCGTCCTGCACTTCGTTACCGGCGGTTTCTCCGGCGCCACTCAGGTCGCGATAGACCTGTGCCTGGCGGCGCGCCACAGCCCCGGCATGCAGGTGCTGCTGGTGCTGCGCCGCAAGCGCAACACCGATGCCGCCCGCGTCCAGGCCCTGCGCGACCAAGGCCTGGATGTGCGCGTGGTGCCCGGCTGGGCGCACCTGGCCACGGTGCTGGCGCTGCGCAGCATTGCGCTGCAATGGAAACCCGACATCCTGGTAGCCCACGGCTTCAGCGAGCACCTGTGGGGGCGCTATGCCGGGCTGCTCGCCCACGTGCAGCATCTGGTGCACGTGGAGCACAATTCACGTGAACGCTACACGCGCTGGCGGCTGGCGCAGGCGCGCTGGCTGGCGAAGCGGACGGATGCCATTGTGGGAGTAACGGAGAGTGTCCGCCAGTACGCCATCTCGTTGGGGTTCCCCAGGGAAAAGTGCATCACCATCCCCAACGGGATCAAGGTCGACAAATTCCCCGCTTCCGGGCTGGTTCCTTGGGAACAAAGAGAGCCTGCCATCGTGATGGCGGCGCGCTTTGCCCGCCAGAAGGACCATCCAACGCTGATCCGTGCGCTCTCTGTGCTGGCCAAGGAAAACCTTCACCCTACTCTCTATCTGGCCGGTGGCGGCAAGGCGAGCATCCGCAAGGAATGCCAGGAGCTGGCCCGAGACCTTGGCCTGGAAAAACAAATCCAGTTTCTGGGGCATATCGATGATCTCCCCGCCTTCCTGATGAAGACGCAAATCAACGTGCTTTCCACGCACTACGAAGGCATGGGCCTGTCGCTGGTAGAGGGCATGGCGGCCGGCTGCGCCTGCATTGGCACGGATGTGGCCGGGGTGCGTGACGTGATCGACCATGGACGCAATGGAATGCTTGTGCCGGAAAATGATGCTGTGGCGCTGGCTGCGGCAATCAGGCAACTGCTGACCGACGCGACAGAGGCCAAACTACTCTCCAGCGCTGCTCGTGAACAAGCCATCCGTGCCTTTGCCCTGGACCGCATGCAAACTCGTTACCAGGCAACTTTCGAGGCGATTCAATCCGGCCAACCTCTGCCTCATTGAGGCCCACCACAAGACCTTTCGATGCAGTTATCTGCCTTTCTGATCACTCTCAATGAAGCCGAGCGCCTGGACGAAGTGCTGGAGCGACTGCGCGGCGTGGACGAAATCATCGTTGTCGATTCGGGATCTACCGATGGCACGCAGGATATCGCGCGTCGCCACGGGGCACGGGTCGTGCACCAGGACTGGCTCGGCTTCGCCCGCCAGAAAGCATACGCCATGAGCTTGTGCCAAGGGGAATGGGTCCTGACCATGGACGGCGATGAATTGCTGCAACCGGGCACCATTCCTCATATCCGCGCACTGATTGCCAACACCTCAAAAAACGGCTTTACCATCCCGCGCTACGAAGTATTCATGGGGCGCCCCATGCTGCGTAGCCGACCTGACCCGCAACTCCGGCTGTACCGCAAGGACAAGGTCCGGTGGGATCTGGTACGTCTGGTGCACGAACACCTGGATATCGAACAGCCGGTAGGCCAAATTGGCCCGCACATGATCCATTACGGCAACGATTCCGTTGCCAAGGCCATGGACAAGATCTTTCGGTATTCCAGCCTGAAGGCACAGCAAAAGGCCGAAGCTGGCAAGCGGGGCTCTTTCACCAAACTGTTGCTGTCACCAATAGGCTATTTCTTGCGTTTCATGCTGGTCAGGGGCTATTGGAAAGAAGGGCTGGCCGGCTGGATTTATTCTTGGCTGCAAGCCATCTACGCCTTTCTGAGCGAAGCCAAGCTGCTGGAATTGAAACGCAGTGCGCCCCGCCCACGCTAACATCACCATTCATGATTACAGCCATCACGTCAATACCGCGTCGACACAACACAGTGGGCAACCTGGCGCTGTTTCTGCTACCGGCCATGACGGTCACCGTGCCAGGCGGCTCCTCCTACGCCGCAGCCTTGCTGGTATTGGCGGGCTGCTGGCTGCTGCTACGCACCCCTTTTGAAAGCCTGCCCTCAAGTGCCCGCTGGCTGTATTGGTCACTGGTGCCTTTGGCGCTATGCTGGCTGCTGGATGGGCTGCTCAGTGGCGTGGGCAGCAGTGCCTTCGAAAAACCGGTGAAAATCCTGATTGCAGTACTGGCACTGTACTATCTGGCAAAAAAACCGCCATCGCACATGTACCTATGGCTAGGTGCCAGCATCGGCGCATTCGTTGGCTGTCTAGAGGCCATTTATCAGGTTTCCCATCTCGGCATTCCACGCGCATCAGGTGGCCTGAAAATCGCGTACATCATCCATTTCGGCGATCTTGCCCTGCTGCTGGGCTTGCTGGGGCTGTGCGCCTGGCATGTGCCAGTGCGCAGGCAGTGGCTGTTCAGGACATGGCTGCTGCTGAGCGCAGGTGCCGGCCTGCTTGCCAGTGTCCTTTCCGGTACCCGGGGCGCCTGGCTGGCTTTTGCCGTGGTCGCGGGCTGCTACTTCATATACCTACTGGTGCAGCGCCGGTACAAGATTGTTGGTGGCGTGGCGCTGGCCTTGTTGGCTGCCATTACGCTTGCACTGGTGCAGCCCTCCTTGAGAATCCAGGAGCGAGTCCTGGAAGCAAAGAACGAAGTCAGCAGTTATACCGAACACGGTGTAGCCAACACCTCTGTGGGTGCGCGCCTGCAGATGTGGCATCAGGCCTGGAAGCTCTATCGTGAACGGCCTGTGTTTGGCTGGCAGCAGCGAGGATATGTGGAACAACAACAATTGGGCATCGCGCGCAAAGAGCTGGACCCTGTCCTGGCAGAATTCGGGCATGCGCACAACGAAATTCTCAACGCCGCTGCCAAGGAAGGCACGGTGGGCTTGCTGGCGCTCCTACTCGCCTACATCGGACCGTTCTGGACGTTTGCACGCTGGTTTCAATCAGCCCAGTCGCCTCAACTGCGTGCCGTGACCGCAGCAGGCATGCTGGTGCCGATCAGCTACTTCGGGTTCGGCCTGACCGAATCCTTCCTGATACGTACGGCCGGCATCACCACCTACGTGTACTTGCTCTGCCTGGTGTGGGGGGCTGCCTGGGGACTACGGCAAGGTCATACCAACCAAGAGCCAGCCGCAACGCGTCATGCGCAGGTCTGAATGCCACTCGGACTGCGTGGCAAGAGGCCAATTCAGACCTCTTGTGCAGACCCCACCGGCTCCGCAACAGTCAGCGCCCGCCCCGCCAGCCACACCAGCACAATCACCGGCATGCCCAGCAGTGCCGTGCTGGTAAAGAATGCCGCGTAGCCGTAGTGGTCCACAAACGTGCCAGACCAACCCGCCACGAACTTCGGCAGCAGCAGCATCAGCGAAGAGAACAGCGCGTACTGCGTGGCCGAGTACTGGATATTGGTCAGGCTGGACAGGTAGGCGATAAAAGCGGCCGAGGCGATGCCGCCGGCCAGGTTGTCGGCCGAGACCACCAGGATCAGCGCATTCACATCATGCCCATGCCCGGCCAACCAGGCAAACAGCAGGTTGCTCACGGCGCTCATCACAGCACCAAACATCAGGATGCGCATTACGCCAAAGCGCATGGACAGCACGCCGCCCACCCAGGCGCCCACCAGCGTCATGATCACGCCGTAGATTTTGGTTACCGTGGCCACTTCGGCCTTGGTGTACAGCATGTCCACATAAAACGGGTTGGCCATGATGCCCATCACGATGTCGCTGATGCGGTACACACCGATCAGCGCCAGAATCAGCGCCGCCTGCCAGCGGTAGCGCCGGAAAAAATCGGCAAAAGGCTCGACCAGGGTTTGCTCCAGCCATTCGCCCGGAGTGCGCGGCCTGACCTGTGCCACGGGCGCCGGCTCGGGCGAGCACAGCACCGTCAGCACGCCCGCCAGCATGGAAGCAGCCATGACCAGATAAGCGGTCATCCAGGCGCCATTCTGATAGGCGCTGCCGGCTGCAACGGGAGCGCCTGCTGTGGGCACCACGACAGGGGCCACCTCAGCGCCTGCCGCCAGCCACAGCACACCGGCGCCGGCCCAGATCATGGCCAGACGGTAGCCGGTCTGGTACGTGGCGGCCAACGCTGCCTGCTTTTCGGCAACCGCCGATTCGATGCGGAACGCATCCAGCGCAATATCCTGTGTAGCCGAGCAGAAGGCCACGGCCAGCGCTGCCACTGTCACGGCAAACAGCCCCTGCTGCGGGTTGCTCAGCGCCATGGCCACCAGCCCCCCCATGATGCCAAGCTGCGCCATCAGCAGCCAGCTGCGGCGTCGGCCCAGCCAGCGCGTCAGCAAGGGAATCGGCATACGGTCAACCAATGGCGCCCAGACCCATTTGAAGCCATACGCCAGCCCCACCCAGCTCAGAAAGCCGATGGTGGCACGATCGATCCCAGCCTCGCGCAGGCGGAAGCTGAGCGTGCCCAGCACCAGCAGCAGCGGCAGTCCGGCCGAAAAACCCAGCGCCAGCATGCGCAGGCTGGCCGGCTCCAGATACACGCGCATCGATTGCGCCCAGCTGGGCTTCGGGTCAGAGTGGAGAGAGGTCGAATCGGCCATGTGGAAGAGGTCCTTATCCACGGCAAGGGCAACGCAGTGGGCTGAAGCTATTATCCCTGCTGCCAACCCCTATCCGAGAACTGCAGCAGTAACAGGGCGCAGCCTGCACCCAGCGCCGCGCCCGTCTGGGTGCTTCAGGTGCCGCTCCGGGCTGCGCACCTTCTCCCTGCTCCCATCGTGCCCGGCCGGCGCGCTCGGCAGCCAGCGAACGAGCTCCCTGATCTCCCCCTGCTCCCATTGCGGCCATCCGGCGCATCAGCGGCAGTGATTGCGAGATTGTCGCGCCTCTGGCCAATGCTCCTGTCCCTTACCAGCCCGCCGCACCTCAGGTGCCCGCCACAAACGGGTTGCTCTGGCGCTCACGGCCAAAGGTGGATTCCGGCCCATGGCCGGGAATGAACACGGTGTCATTGCCCAGCGGCCACAGGCGCTGCGTGATGCTGGCAATCAGCGTATCGTAGTCGCCGCCCGGAAAATCGGTGCGGCCAATGGAGCCGGCAAACAGCACATCGCCGACAAAGGCGCGCTGGGCTTCTTGTGAATAAAACACCACGTGACCTGGCGTATGCCCCGGGCAATGGCGCACCAGCAGCGTGCTGTGACCCACCCGGACCGTGTCGCCATCCTCCAGCCAGCGCGTGGGCACAAAGGTGTCCGCCGGCGGAAAACCGTAATTTACCGCCGTGGCTGGCAGCGCATCGATCCAGTACTGGTCGCCCTGCTGCGGCCCCACGATCGGCAACTCCAGCGCCCGGGACAGCTCGGCCGTGCCGGCACAGTGGTCCACATGGCAGTGTGTGAGCAGGATCTGCTTGAGCGTGATGCCCTGCTTTTGCACAAAGGTCAGCAGACGCGGCAGATCACCGCCCGGATCGACCACCGCGCCTTCCATGGTCTGGTCGCACCAGAGGATGGAGCAGTTTTGCTGGAACGGCGTAACGGGAATGGTGTGGTAATGCAGCATGTCGGTGTTCTCTCCGCAAGGGAGTACTGGAAAAGGCGATGCAACCTTGCCGGAAGCCCTGCCCCCGGCACCTCGGTCACAGGCTGAAATCGTAGTCGATCGTGATCGGCGCGTGGTCGGAGAATTTTTCGCCCTTGTAGATGGCCTCGACCTGCGCGTGCGCGGCCAGTGCCGGCGTGGCTAGGTGGTAGTCCAGCCGCCAGCCCACGTTCTTGGCATAGGCCTGACCCCGGTTGCTCCACCATGTATAGCATTCGTCGGTGGCCTCGGGCTTGAGCTGGCGGTATACATCCACAATGCCGGCTTCGCCCAGCAGGCGCGTCATCCAGGCGCGCTCTTCGGGCAGGAAACCGCTGTTCTTGCGGTTGCCCTTCCAGTTTTTCAGGTCGATTTCCTGGTGCGCGATGTTCACGTCGCCACACAGGATGAACTCGCGCTCCTGCTTGAGCGTGACCAGATAGGGGTACATCTCGTCCAGGAAACGGTACTTGGCGGCCTGGCGCTCTTCGCCCGACGAGCCGCTCGGGAAATAGCAGCTGATCAGCGACAGCTTGCGCTGCGGCGTGTCAAAGCGCAGCTCGATGTAGCGGCCTTCGGCGTCGAATTCGGGAGAGCCAAAGCCGACACGCACATCGCTGGGGTGGTGGCGGGTATAAATGCCGACGCCCGAATAACCTTTTTTTTCGGCAAAGTGGAAGTAACCCGGCCTCTCGGCCAGCACCTCGAACTTGCCGACGATGTCGGCCTGCTGTGCCTTCACTTCCTGAACGCACATACAATCGGGAGCATGCGCAGCCAGCCAGGGCTCCAGCCCCTTGGTCGTGGCCGAACGGATCCCGTTGAGGTTCAAACTGGTCAAACGAAACACTGCTGCCACACTCCTGTATCAGATTTTTTGCTGCCCACATCCATGAATCAAGCCCCCTCCCACTCCCGCGATGCCCTAGCCGAAGACTTTGTGGCCTTTGCCCTGGATTGCGGCGTACTGCGCTTTGGCAGCTTTACCACCAAGGCAGGCCGCCAGTCACCGTATTTTTTCAATGCCGGTCTGTTCAACGACGGCGCCATGCTGGGGCAACTCGCGCAATTCTACGCGCAGCGTATTCTGGCCGCCGGCCTGCAGTGCGACATGCTGTTCGGCCCTGCCTACAAGGGCATCCCGCTGGTGGCGGCGGTGGCCATCGAACTGGCACGACTCGGCCACAACCTGCCGTTTGCCTACAACCGCAAGGAAGCCAAGGACCATGGCGAAGGCGGTTCACTGGTCGGCGCGCCGCTGCAGGGCCGCGTGTTGATCGTGGATGACGTGATGTCAGCCGGTACCGCCGTGCGCGAATCGATCGCCCTGATCCAGGCTGCCGGCGCCACGCCCTCCGCCGTGGCCGTGGCACTGGACCGCCAGGAAATGGCTACCGAAAACGGCCAGGATGTGCCTTACAGCGCGGTGCAATACGTGCGCCAGCAACTGGGCATGCAGGTGTGCGCCATCGCCACACTGGATGACCTGCTGGGTTACCTGTCGCGCCAGCCCGCCGGTGACAGCGCGCTGTCCCAGCACCGTGCCCAGGTGCTGGCCTACCGCGAGCGCTACGGCGTAAGCGCCTGAAGGGGTAGCGCCCTCTTCCGGCAGGGCTCTGCCCTGCACTTTCCCGGGCCAACACCGGAAGAGGATGCCCTCAGCGTGGAAGCATTGCTGCTTAACTGCACGCACATGCTGACACTGCAGCGCCATGAATGGGGCAGAGTCCCCCTTACCGCAAAAACGCGTCATAGCCGGTCTTCACCACCAGCACCATTACCACCAGGATGAACGCCTTGCGCACAAAACCGGCGCCATGGCGCAATGCCAGCCAGGAACCCAGGAAGCTGCCCACCACATTGGCCACCGCCATGGCCAGCCCCAGCTGCCACCAGACATGGCCGGTGCTGGCAAACAGCCCGATCGCGGCGATGTTGGTCGACACATTGATCAACTTGGCACCGGCCGAGGCGTGCAAAAAATCGTAACCCAGCACACGCACCAGCAGGAACACCAGAAAGCTGCCAGTACCGGGCCCGAAAAACCCGTCATACACCCCGATCGACAACCCGATGCCGCTGGCGATGAGTACCTCGCTGCGCCCAGACCAGCGTGGCGCGTGCTGCGTGCCCAGCTCCTTTTTTGCCAGCGTATAAAGCAGGATCGCCACCATCACCAGTGGCAAGCCCTTGCGCAGTACAGCCGCCGACACCATGGTGACCAACCAGGCACCGAACACCGAACCGACAAAGCCTGCGCCTGCAGCGGGCAGAATCGCCCTCCAGGGCATGCTCACGCGGCGCGCAAAACGCCAGGTGGCAAAGCTGGTGCCCCACACCGAAGCAGACTTGTTGGTGCCCAGCAGCGTTGCCGGCACCATGTTCGGGTAGGAGGCAAACAGCGCCGGCACCAGAATCAGCCCGCCCCCACCCACGATGGCGTCCACACAGCCCGCAAATACCGAAGCTGCCACTACGACCGCGACTTCCATTTCCCCTGTCCCCACGAAAAACGGCAGTCTCCGAAGAGACTGCCGCATAAGTTGCCCTATACGCAGTTTACACTACTGCGCCAGCGTTGGGATCGTCCCGGTTGGCGCCGGGGCGCGGCCCCTTGACCAGGTCTTCGCGTTTGATGCCCAGCCACATGGCAATGGCGGCCCCCACGAACACCGACGAGTAGATGCCGAACAAAATGCCGATAGTGAGTGCCATGGCGAAATAGTGCAGTGCCTGGCCGCCGAACACCAGCATGGCCAGCACCATCATTTCGGTGGAGCCGTGCGTGATGATGGTCCGGCTAATGGTGCTGGTAATGGCGTGGTTGATCACTTCCTGCGTAGTGAGCTTGCGGTAGCGCCGGAAGGTTTCCCGGATCCGGTCAAACACGATCACCGATTCGTTCACCGAATAGCCCAGCACGGCCAACACCGCCGCCAGCACCGACAGCGAAAACTCCCACTGGAACAGCGCAAAGAAGCCCAGGATGATCACCACGTCGTGCAGGTTGGCGATCACCGCCGACACCGCGTATTTCCACTCGAAGCGGATCGCCAGATAGATGATGATGCCGATGATCACGAAGGCCAGCGCCTTCAGGCCATTGCCCACCAGTTCCTGCCCCACCTGCGGGCCGACGAACTCGACGCGGCGCAGGGTCACGTCCGCGCTGTCAGCCTTGAGTGCTGCCACCACCGCTTCGCTTTGCTGTGCCGAGGTCACGCCCTGCTTGAGCGGCAGACGGATCATCACGTCGCGCGAAGAACCGAAGTTCTGCACCAGCACGTCCTGGTAGCCGAGCTTGGTGACGGCACCACGCACCTTGTCGATCTGCGCCGGCTGGCTGTAGCTGACTTCCATCACGGTGCCGCCGGTGAATTCGACCGACAGGTGCAGTCCCTTGGTTACCAGGAAGAACACTGCAGCCAAAAAGGTCGCCAGCGAGATGATGTTGAACACCAGCGCGTGGCGCATGAAGGGAATGTCCTTCTTGATGCGGAAAAATTCCATGCTGCTTACTCCTTCTCTACGCGCTTGTCCGCAATCGAGGCCAGCGATGCGCCGCCAGAACCCACCGTCACGCTGTCGGGGCGCCACACGGTGCCGATCGATACGCTCTTGAGCTTGCGCTGGCGCCCGTACCACAGATTAACCAGGCCACGCGAGAAGAACACCGAGGAGAACATCGAGGTGACGATACCCAGCACGTGTACCACGGCAAAGCCGCGCACCGGGCCGGTACCCCAGGCCAACAGGGCCAGGCCGGCAATCAGCGAGGTCACGTTGGAGTCCAGAATCGTGGCCCAGGCGTGTTCGTAGCCGGCATGGATGGCCGATTGCGGGGCGGCCCCGCGGCGCAATTCTTCGCGGATGCGTTCATTGACCAGCACGTTGGAGTCGATGGCCATGCCCAGCGCCAGCGCCATGGCCGCCATGCCCGGCAGCGTCAGCGTGGCCTGCAGCATGGACAACACGGCCACCAGCAGCAGCAGGTTCACCCCGAGTGCGAGCGCCGAGATGACGCCGAACAGGTGGTAGTAGATGATCATGAACACCACCACGGCGCCAAAGCCCCAGGCCACGCTATTGAAGCCCTTGCTGATGTTGTCGGCGCCCAGGCTGGGGCCGATGGTGCGTTCTTCGACGATTTCCATGGGCGCAGCCAGCGAGCCAGCGCGCAGCAGCAGCGCCAGGTCGGATGCCGACTGCGGCGTCATGTTGCCGCTGATCTGGAAGCGCGAACCCAGTTCGCCCTGGATGGTGGCCACCGAAATGGCCGTGCCCTTGCCTTTTTCAAACAGCAGGATGGCCATGCCCTTGCGCAGGTTGCGACGGCTGACGTCGCGCATGATGTTGCCGCCCTTGGCGTCCAGCGTGAGTTGCACGACCGGGTTGTGGTTTTGCGAATCGAAGCCGGTCTGGGCATCGGTCAGGTTTTCACCGGTGACCAGAATCTCTTTCTTCAGCACCACCTGGTTGCCTTCGGGCGTGGGGAAGCGCTCGGAGCCGAACGGCACCGGGCCGCCAGCGGCCGCCTGGCGCCCTTCGGTGCTTTCATCCACCAGGCGCATTTCCAGGGTTGCGGTACGGCCCAGGATTTCCTTGGCCTTTGCCGTGTCCTGCACGCCCGGCAGCTGCACCACCACGCGGTCCAGACCCTGCTGCTGGATCACCGGCTCGGCCACGCCCAGCTCGTTGATGCGGTTGTGCAGCGTCAGGATGTTCTGCTTGAGCGCCTGTTCCTGGAAAGCCACCAGTGCCGCCGGCTTGAAGCCGGTGACCAGCTTGCTCTCGGTCTGCACCACCTGCATGTCGGGCATGGCGTCCTGGATCGCGAAGCGGGCCTTTTCGGCCGTGGCGGCATCGGCAAACGTGGTCTGCACGGTGTCGCCGGCGCGCTGGTTGTCTTCGTAGCGCAGGCTCTTGTCACGCATCAGGGTGCGCACATCGGCGCCAATGGCGTCCATGCGGCGCGTGATGGC
The DNA here is from genome assembly GCA_964413485.1 of uncultured Allobrachymonas sp. Lineage (GTDB taxonomy): Bacteria > Pseudomonadota > Gammaproteobacteria > Burkholderiales > Burkholderiaceae_C > Brachymonas. Next base: position 46,185 of record CAYPRU010000007.1, read on the forward strand.
GGTTTTCATGTCGACCTGCAGCATGAAATGCACGCCCCCGCGCAGGTCCAGGCCCAGGTACATGGGCGCGGCATGCAGCGCGGTCAGCCACTGCGGCGAGCGGGACACCAGGTTCAGCGCCACGGTATACACCGGATCGGCCGGATCGGCATTGAGGGCACGCTCGACCACGTCGCGCGCCTTGAGCTGCTCGTCGGTGGTGGCCAAACGCACGCGCAGGGAGTTGTTTTCCAGCGTGTTCAGGTCAGGCTGGATCTGCGCAGCTGCCAGTGCACCAGCAACGCGCTGCTGCACCTCGGCATCCACCTTGGCCGTGGTCTTGGCAGGCGACACCTGCACGGCCGGGGCTTCCCCGAAAAAGTTGGGCAGCGTATACAGCAAGCCCACGACCAGCGCCACCAGCATGACGAGGTACTTCCAGACCGGATATCGGTTCATGGCTCGAATCTTTCCAACAATCGGCGCAGACGGCTACGCCGGAATCACCCCGCCGGGCGGCGGGATGCCGTCAACAGGCGCAATTACTTGATCGTGCCCTTGGGCAGCACCTGCACCACGGCGGATTTCTGCAATTGCACTTCCACACCCGCGGCCAGCACCAGATCGACGTTGCCATCGCGCACGCGCGCCACCTTGCCCAGCAGGCCGCCTGCAGTAACCACTTCATCGCCGGCAGCCAGAGCCTCGACCATGGCGCGGTGCTCTTTCTGCTTCTTCATCTGCGGACGGATCATGATGAAGTACAGCACCGCGAACATGGCGATCAGCGGCAGAAAGGACATGATGGACGAAACCGGATCGCCGGAAGCGGAGGCACTCTGGGCGTAAGCGGGAGAAATGAACACGGATAACTCCTGAAGGGTCAGTGGGCACAGGCGGCGCACCAGCGAGGCGCTACTGGCCGAGGATAAAGAATCGTCTATTGTAAATGCATGGCATTGCAGCGGGGTGACGGCCCGTCATTCCTCTTCTTCCGCATGCGTACCGGTCTGGACCCAGTGCCGGTATTCATCGGGATACACCGACTGGAAGTGCGCCGCCACACGCGCCGCCTCGTCGTGCTGCCCCAGAACCCGCAGGCACTCGATCATGCGCTCCACCACCCGGGCTTCCGGGCTGTAGTGCATCAGGCGCCGCGCCTGGGCCAGTTGCTGACGGGCCGTAACCGGCGTGACCGTGGTGGTGCTGAGATCTGCAAAATCCACCGCATTGCGGTACAGGATGGTGCGCGCCGCCTGCTGCCGGGTGTCCTGCGCAAACGGCCAGACGCGGTCTTCTGGCATGGTGTACAGCTGCGTGACGCGCACGAAGTCAAAACTGGCATACAGCAGGCCCAGCACCAGTAGGATACCCAGGACGCGCTGGCCCAGCAACCAGCCTGCTGCAGGCACTGGCTGCGCCTGTTGGCTGGCCTTTCTGGTCTGTCCAACCTGGCGCGGCAGCGTCCACAATGCGCCCAGCGCCAGCCCGCAGGCAAACTGGAAGTGCGAATACCACAGTGGGTATTCGAGCAGGCTGTGAATGCCGATGGCCAGCAGCACGCCCCACATCAGCTGGCGCTCAGGCGATTGCTCGCTCCAAGGCCGGTTGCACCACAGCCACCACAGCACGATGCCGCAGAAAAGCAGCGCCAGCGGCACACCCAGCTCCACTGCCAGATGCAAAGGCAGGTCGTGGGCATTGTCCAGCATCAGGCAAAACCGCATGCCGTCATAATTGGCCATGTAGTGGGCATAGTCCAGCTCACCCCAACCCCAGCCCAGCCAGGGCTTTTGCATGATCAGGCGCAGCACATTGCCCCACAGCGTCACCCGGCTGACACAGGCACGGCTGTCGTGCCCTTCCAGCCGGTCGAGGATGTCGGTGCCGCCATGCAGCAGGCCCGGCAGCACATAAGAGCCCACGGCGTAAACGAGCACCAGACCGCCCAGCCAGGCCACCAAGCCACGCCTGCCGGGAGCGCCGGCCATGCGGGCAGATGGGTCGCGTCGCCAGCCCCACCACAGCAACAGCAGTACCAGCATCACCAGCTGGATGAAACCGGTACGCGACAAGGTCAGCGCCAGCGCCACCGCCAGCGGCAGCATTGCCAGCCAGGCCAGCAAGGCGGCAGCCGGACGCCCCGGAATGCGCTGCCCCAGGCGCTGCAGCGCACCGCTGTGCCACAAATACCACAGAGCCCACAGCGCGATCTGCATCAGCGAGGCAAACTGGTTGCGCTGACGCATGTTGCCATACACCTGTCCAGCGGGCGCATGGTTGACCAGCACGCCCAGCCACTCCGTCCACTGCACCGACTGCAGCAGGCCGATGCCCGCATTCAGCAGGCCGGCCAGCAGCCAGCTCCAGGCGATCAGCTGGATACCGGAATGCCCGCTTTCGGCATTCGCATCGGCAGCGGGCGCCTGCGCGCAATGCGCCCCTACGGCGGCGGCGGCTCCGATCATCAACAGCGCGACGGCCAGCAATTGCCACTGGGTGTCAAACAGCACACTGCCCAGCGCCGCCACCGCCACAAACACACCCGCATACACGGCCATTGGCGCGCCGCGCCAAGCTGGGAATGAGACAAACAGCAATGCAATGCAGAGCCAGCCCAGCAGCAAGGGAATCGCAGGGGTCATGGCGCCGCCCGAGACCGGATTCAGCCACGGCAGGCAGGCACACAACAGGAAAAAGGCGGTCTGCGTGACAGCAGACCGCGGTGGCGCCACTGCGCTGGCCAGACGGGAGGAAAGAGCGTGCATGCGAAATCGGTGGGCGTTCGAAACAGCGCCCATTATGCCGCGCAGCGGCCGTGCGTCAGCATTTTGACAGTGTGGTTCAACGGCACTGTGCCGGTACCAGCCCCTTGCGCACACCATTGGCGGGCGGGTTGACGTTGCCTGCCGCCGTCATCTTGCTTGCGGCTTCATTCCCCTCGCTGACGCAGGCCCAGTCGATGCTGCCGCTTTCGCCCTGATCCAGCGCCTGCGCGAGAGGCAAGGCTGCATTGCCGTCTGACGTGACGCGCACCAGCGGCAGCAGTTGCAGCTGGTTATTGCCGCCGGTGCCGGCGGCATCACGGTAGACCACGGTGATGACACCATTGCTGGCCTGCTCGCCCAGATCGGTGCAATCGGCGTTACCAATGCAGATGCGCTCGACATAGCGCGAATTGGCGCCAGTATCGCCCGCCTGGCGGTTCCAATCCTTGCTGGCCTGATCGAGTGCCTGCTGGGAATGGCTGCCTTCTGCGGCAATGTGCTGGCGCGCCGCTTCGGCCAATGTCAAGCCTTCGCTGACGCGGGCACGCGTGCTGTGGTCACGGTAGGCCGGCAAGGCCATGGTGGCCACCACGCTGACGATCGCGATCACCACCATCAACTCGACCAAGGTAAAACCACGTTGCGTGTTGTGCTGCATACAGTACCTTTTCAGCTGCGCCCGGGCTGGGCAATCTTCGCCATTAAACTGATACTATAGTTTATAACACATTTAAAAGACCACTCTCTCCGCACGCGCTCCTGCATTGCCATGCATGGTTCTTCCAAAGGGTGTTCATGCGCCCGGACGCTTCCACTCCTGCTGCGTCACCCCGTCCCAGTCCTGCGACGGCGGGTGATCACGAAATGCTTGCACCCGATCTGCGTACAGCGCATACAGCTGGCTGGAAGGCGCCAGACGGCGCAGCTCCTGCAGCAGGCACTCGCAACGATTCCAGTCGCGTTCGCGATAGGCAGCGCAGCATGCGTTCCAATCGTCCAGTTCACGTTGCTGTGCGGCATCCAGGGTGCCGGCCGTGCTGTAGGGAGCATAGATATCGAGCGCGCGCGCCCGGCCAGCCACCCGTACGCGATCCAGCCATTGCCAGTGGCACTGTGGCACCAGCGCACGGGTGCGCTCACCGGCTACCAACGGCACGCCATACACCTTGGCCAGCGGCTCCAGCCGTGCCGCCACATTGACTGCATCGCCAATCACGGTGTAGCTGCGCCGCAGATCCGAGCCCATGTCCCCGACGCTCATGACACCAGTGTTGATGCCGATCGTGACGTCCAGCGCCGGGCGGCCCTGGCGCGCACGCTCTTCGTTGTACGCGCGCAGCATGGCATGGATGCCCAGCGCCGTGTGCACGCCATGCCAGGCGTGCTCCGTATCCTTCAGCGGCGCGCCCCAGAACACCATGACGCAATCACCGATGTATTTGTCGATGGTGCCATTGCCGGCTGCGATCACGCGGGCCATGCGGTTGAACACGTTATTGAGCAGCGACTGCACCTTGACGGGCTCCATGGTTTCGGACAGGCTGGTAAATTGCTGCAGATCGCAAAACATCACGGTCAGTTCACTGGAGCGCGCTTCCATGCTGTAGGTCTGCGGCGCGCGCGCCATGCGCGCCACCAGCGCTTCAGGCACATAGTGGCCAAACAGCTCGACCAGTTGACGCTTGGTGCGCTGCTCAATGAAATAGCCCTGCATGACATGCAATACATAGGTCAGCAGAATCGCCATCAGCCCAGCCGCCAGCGGCAACACCAGCCCCGCCTGCTCAAACCACAGCCAGTTGGCCGTCACCTGCAGCCCGGCAACGCCAAGGCTCCAGAACATGGCGCCCAATGGACTTGCCCGCGACAAGACCAGCAGCAGCACGCCCACGGACAGGACCATGCCCAGCACGACATAAGCGCGCGCATAATCCGGAACCTGCAAAAACTGTCCGTCCAGCATGGCCGACAGGGCACTGGCATGCACCTCGACCCCGGGATAGGTGGTGCTGACAGGCGTGGCGCGCACATCGCGCAACCCTGGCACCGAGGTACCGACCAGCACCAGCTTGCCGCGCAGCGCGTCCTTGGGCAGCGCGCCAGACAGCACATCACCCGCAGACACGTACCGATAGCGGGCATTGCGCCGACCGCTGTCCGCATGGAATGGCACCAGAAAACTGCCGTCCACCGCAGTCGGCAGCAGCACCTTGTGCGCGCCCTGCTGCAACTCGATGCCCTGGAGCAACGGCGTGCCGTGCAACGCAGCCGACTCGGACACGAGCCGGACCTGTGCCACCTGCAGGGCTGCCAGGTACATGGCCAGCGACAGCGATGGGTAATAGGAGGGGCCTGCCTCCTGCCCGTCACGCACCAGCAGCGGAATGCGGCGCAGCACGCCATCGGAGTCGCTGTCGGCATTCAGGAAACCGCCATTGGGCGCCGCATCCACCAGCAGCGGCAGACCCCCCGTGAAACCCTTCATCGCCGGCACGGCTGGGAGCACCTCTGGCGCGGCCGCCCCACGCTGGAGCTGGAGCGCTCGAGGCAGCTTGCCAATGTAGGCAGCAGGCTGCGCACCGGTAAAGACATAGTAGCCCAGCGCGACCGGTGCACCGGTCAGCGCATCGGCCAGCTGCGTATCTCCGCCGCGACCTGCCGGGGTTATCTCCTTGTCACCAGATAGCGACGACTTCGACCATGTTGGACGTTCGGGTTCCGCAAACAGCACGTCAAAGCCTAGCACAGCCACCTGCTGGCGCCGCAGCAGCTCTTCACTCAGGCGCGCCAATACATCGCGCGCCCAAGGCCAGCGGCCGTATTTCTGCAGGCTGGCTTCGTCGATGTCGACAATCACGATGCGCGTATCCAGCGCAGGCGCAGCACGGCTGGCACGCAGCAACAGGGTGTCGTAGATCTGCTGGTCGAGCCGGGTGATCAGCTGGTATTGCACCAGCCCCAGTGCATGCGGCATCAGCAACAGCAAGGGCAGCAGCCCCAGCAGCCAACGCCTTTGCCACAGGACGCCCTTCTGGCGCATCCAGAGCTTTCGTACGCGATGGGGGGCGAAGGTAGGCAAGACAGGCACCGTCACAAGGGAGACAAGGTCAGACCTTCCAATTTACACCGGACTGCCAAACCTGCCGTAGTGCACGGCACAATAAAAAAGCCGCTGCCAGCAACGGCAGCGGCCTGCGATCCGTAAGGATCGAAGCAAGTGTCGCTTACAGCAGCGCCTTGAGCAGCTTGCCCATTTCGGACGGGTTGCGCGTAATGGTGAAACCGCACTCTTCCATGATGGCGAGCTTGGCTTCGGCCGTGTCGGCGCCGCCGGAAATCAGCGCACCGGCGTGGCCCATGCGCTTGCCGGCAGGTGCAGTCACGCCAGCGATGAAGCCCACCACAGGCTTTTTCATGTGCTCCTTGCACCAGCGCGCTGCTTCAGCTTCGTCCGGACCACCGATTTCGCCGATCATGATCACGGCGTCGGTATCGGGGTCGTCGTTGAACATCTGCATCACGTCGATGTGCTTCAGACCGTTGATCGGGTCGCCACCAATACCCACGGCGGAAGACTGGCCGATGCCCAGCTCGGAGAGCTGTGCCACAGCTTCGTAGGTCAGGGTGCCGGAACGGCTGACCACGCCCACGCGGCCCTTCTTGTGGATGTGGCCGGGCATGATGCCAATCTTGATTTCGTCGGGCGTGATGGTGCCGGGGCAGTTGGGGCCCAGCAGCAGCGTGCGCTTGCCGCCAGCGGCTTCCTTGGCCTTCATCTTGTTGCGCACTTCCAGCATGTCGCGGATCGGGATGCCTTCGGTGATGCAGATGGCCAGATCCAGGTCAGCCTCGACGGCTTCCCAGATGGCGGCGGCAGCGCCTGCCGGCGGCACATAGATCACGGACACGGTGGCGCCGGTCTGCTTGGCAGCTTCGGTCACGTTGGCGTAGATCGGGATGCCTTCGAAATCTTCGCCGGCCTTCTTGGGGTTGACACCAGCCACAAAGCAGTTCTTGCCATTGGCATAGTCACGGCACATGCGGGTATGGAACTGGCCGGTCTTGCCAGTGATGCCCTGGGTGATGACCTTGGTGTCCTTGTTGATCAGAATACTCATGGATTGCTCCGGATAATCAGTGATTGAGCGTTGGATTGGTGGGGAAGGCCGGGACGGCCCCGGCCACGCGGGCGATCACGCCTGCACGCACAGGCATGTCGGCGCCGACGTGATCAGGCTTTCCCCACAGCGGCCACCACCTTCTCGGCAGCTTCAGCCATGGTGTTGGCGGTAATGATGGGAAGTCCCGAGTCTGCAAGGATCTTCTTGCCGGCATCTTCGTTGGTGCCCTTCATGCGCACCACCAGCGGCACGCTCAGGCCCACGGCGCGGGAAGCTGCCACCACGCCTTCGGCGATGGTGTCGCACTTCATGATGCCGCCGAAAATATTGACCAGGATGGCCTTCACGTTTTCGTTCTTCAGCATGATCTTGAAGGCTTCGGTCACCTTCTCGGTGGTGGCGCCGCCGCCCACGTCGAGGAAGTTGGCCGGCTCACCGCCGTACAGCTTGATGGTGTCCATGGTGGACATGGCCAGGCCGGCGCCGTTGACCAGGCAGCCGATGTTGCCGTCCAGGCTGATGTAGGCCAGGTCGAACTTGGAGGCCTCGACCTCAGCGGGGTCTTCCTCGTCCAGGTCGCGGTAGGCCACGATTTCGGGGTGGCGGAACAGCGCGTTGCTGTCGAAGTTGAACTTGGCGTCCAGGGCGATGATGTTACCCTTGCCGTCACGGTTCAGCGGGTTGATCTCGACCAGGGAAGCGTCGGTGTCCATGTAGCACTGGTACAGTTTCTTGAACACATCCTGGGCCTGAGCGCTGGATTCGGCCGGCATGCCAATGCCGTCCGCCAGTTCCTTGGCCTGCGCGTCGGTCAGGCCAACGAGCGGGTCCACGAACACCTTGATGATCTTCTCGGGAGTGTTGTGCGCCACTTCCTCGATGTCCATGCCGCCTTCGCTGGAGGCCATGATGGCGACTTTCTGCGTACCGCGGTCAGTGACCACCGACACGTAGTATTCCTTCTGGATGTCGGCGCCTTCCTCGATGTACAGGCGACGCACTTTCTGGCCTTCGGGGCCGGTCTGGTGCGTGACCAGCTGCATGCCCAGGATCTCGCCTGCCAGCTGCTTGACTTCGTCGATGGATTTGGCGACCTTCACGCCGCCGCCCTTGCCGCGGCCGCCTGCGTGGATCTGTGCCTTGACCACCCACACCGGACCGCCCAGCTTCTGAGCCGCTTCCACGGCCTCCTGGACCGTAAATGCGGGAATGCCGCGCGGAACGGGCACCCCAAACTGACGCAAGATTTCCTTGCCTTGATACTCATGAATTTTCATGCCGTCTCTCTTTTGGTTTGGATAACATACCCTGTAACCAGGCTGCATTGCCTGCACACAGGAGGGGAAAAATCCGACCGTAAATGTATCATGGCGCACTTACGGCAAACTTATTCTTATTTGCCTTATCATATTTTTCACAAGGAAGAAGCGATGACCGCTTACAAAGTTTTCATCGACGGTGAAGCCGGCACCACCGGCCTGCAGATTCGCGATCGCCTGGCCGGCATGGCCGGCATCGAGGTCGTCAGCATCGATCCGGCTCTGCGCAAGGACGCAGCTGCCAAGCAGCAGCTGATGGCTAGCGTGGATGTGGTCATCCTGTGCCTGCATGACGACGCCGCGCGCGAATCGGTGGCGCTGATCGACGCGCTGCCCGGGCGCAAGCCGCGCATCATCGACGCCTCCACCGCGCACCGTGTGGCGCCGGGCTGGGTGTACGGGTTTCCGGAGATGTCGCCGGCACACGCCGAAGCGGTGCGCACGGCCGAGCGCGTGGCCAACCCCGGCTGCTACGCCACCGGCGCCATCGCGCTGCTGCGCCCGCTGGTGCAGGCCGGCGTGTTGCCGCCCGACTACCCGGCCGCGCTGCCTTCGGTCAGCGGCTACACCGGCGGCGGCCGCCAGATGATCGAGGAATACGAAAGCGGCAAGGCGCCCGCGTACGAGCTGTACGGGCTGGGCCTGTCGCACAAGCACCTGCCGGAAATCATGGCTTATAGCGGCCTGCAGCGCAAGCCAATCTTCGTGCCCAGCGTGGGCAACTTCGACCAGGGCATGCTGGTGCAATTGCCGTTGCACCTCGACCTGCTCAACGGCACGCCGACGCTGGAGCAGCTGCGCGCCGTCTACTGCGCCTATTACGCTGGCTACACGTATGTCACCACGCCCGATGCCACCGGCAACAACAAGCTTGATGCCGTGGCGCTGAAAGACACCAACCAGCTCGAAATCCGCGTCTATGGCAACGATGGCCAGCATCAGGCCGTGGCCATTGCGCGCCTGGACAACCTGGGCAAGGGCGCCAGCGGCGCGGCGGTGCAGAACCTGCAATTGATGCTGGGACTGTAAGAGTTTCTGGGCCATCCTGGCCATCACGCTTTGACCAAATGCACAACTCCGACGACCCCAGGCCGCTCCCGGTAGAGCCCGATATCTGGCAGAACATGCGAAGCGAGCTGGTGCATGGCAGTCGCTGGTGGAACCGCGCCATCGTGCTGGCCTATGCCTTGCTGGCCGGGCTGAGCGTCGTAGTGTTCACCTGGCTGACCGACATCGGTTTCGCCTGGTTCCGGGGCCTGTACACGGCGTCCCCCTGGCTGGTGTTGTTGTGGACTCCCCTGTGCACCATGCTTGTTGTGGCCATCACGCGACGCTGTTTTGCCGGGGCGGCAGGTTCCGGTATCCCACAAGTGATGGTGGCGATCGAACCCCAGCTGCCATCGGCATTGCGCAGCCGGTTTGCCTCACTGTGGCTGTCCGCCGGCAAAGTCCTGCTGGCCTCGGCCGGGTTGGCGGGAGGCCTGTCAGTCAGGCACGAGGTTGCACGGTACAGTGACAATCTGGCCCTGGTTGCGATTGGCATGACTTCCTTTCTGGCGGCCGTGACGCAAGCGCCATTGACCGCCTTCATCATCGTGATGGTGGATGGTGGCGCCATGGTCATGAGCCTGATGCTTGCCGCCATGCTGGCCAGCATGCTGTCGCGCATGATCAGCCGGCCGCTGTACCCGGCGCTGGCCTCCGCCATGTACGAGGCCGTCATGCCCCCGCCACCGTCAACATCCTCTCAGCACCCATGAAAGTCATCATTCTCGGAGCCGGCCGCGTCGGCGAAAGCGTGGCAGAGCATCTGGTGTCGGAACGCAATGACATCACCGTGATCGACAGTGACCCGCAGCTGCTCAGCCAGCTGCAAGAGCGTTTCGACCTGCGCGGCATCCTGGGCGATGGCTCACAACCGTCGGTGCTGGCCGATGCCGGCGCCGACGATGCCGATCTGCTGCTGGCCTGCGCCACACAGGATTCGGTCAACCTGACCGCCTGCAAGACGGCCCACGTGCGCTTTCGCACGCCACACCGCATCGCGCGGCTGCGGTCGCTCGAATGGGCGCAACATGCCGACCTGCTGGGCGAACAGGGCTTTGCCGTCAGCAACGTGATCTGCCCCGAGGCCTCGGTCACGCGCTACATCCAGAAGCTGGTCGAATACCCCGAGGCACTGCAGGTGCGCGATTTTGCCCAGGGCATGGCTTCGCTGGTATCGGTGCGCACCACCGCCGGCGCCCCGATGGTGGGCCGCCCCATCAGCGACTATGCCGAGGTGCTGCCGGATGCCGCCCTGCACGTGATGGCCATCTACCGCCGCTTCGCCAACGAACCCGACCGCTTCGTGGCCTGCACCCCCACCAGCGTGATCGAGCCCGACGACGAAATCTTCTTCCTGGTGGCACAGGAGGACATCCGTGCCGTCCTGCACTCCGTACACACCATGCTGCCGCCAGTGCACCGGGTCATGATCGCCGGCGGCGGCAACGTCGGGCTGCACCTGGCGCGCGCCCTGGCCGACCAGGTGCACCTGAAGGTGATGGACCACAGCCACCAGCGCTGCGAGTATCTGGCCACCCAGCTGCCCGATTCGGTGCTGATCCTGCATGGCGACAGCACCGACGAAAACCTGCTTGCCGACGAGAACATCGCCGAAGTGGATTTTTTCGTCGCCGCCACCAACGATGACGAAGACAACATCATGAGCAGCCTGCTGGCCAAGCAGCTCGGTGCCACCCGTGTGCTGGCGCTGGTCAACCGGCGCAGTTATGCCGATCTGGTGCATGGCACGCAAATCGATATCGCGCTGTCGCCAGCGCAGGCCATGATGGGCGAATTGCTGCAACACATCCGCCAGGGCGATGTGGTCTCGGTGCACAGCGTGCGGCGCGGCAACGCCGAAGCCATCGAACTGGTGGCGCATGGCGACCGCGGCACCTCGCGCGTGGTGGGCCGCACCGTGGGCCAACTGCAAATGCCGCAGGATGCCCGTATCGGCCTGATCGTGCGCGGCCTGCCAGACCTGCACACCGGCCGCGCCGACGATGCGCCCGCACAGGCGCAGCCCGACGACACGCTGTATGCCCCCTTCGTGCTGCCGGTCACCGACGACACCGTGCTGCAGTCTGGCGATCATGTGATCCTGTTCGTACCGCACCGGCGCCTGATCGGCGCCGTGGAAAAACTGTTCCGGGTCAAGCCCACTTTCTTCTGACGAAACCGCGATGCACGACCTGCTCCCCGTGATGCGCCTGCTCGGCCTGCTGGTGACGGCGTTTTCGGCCACCATGCTGCTGCCACTGGCCGCCTCGATCGGCCTGCGCGACGGCATGGCGCAGGTGCACCTGCAGGCCGCTGTCTACACCTGGCTGGCCGGCGGCGTGCTCTGGCTGCTGACGCGCAAGGCCAACCGGGAGCTGCAGCCACGCCATGGGGTATTGCTGGTGGTGCTGACCTGGTCGGTGCTGCCGCTGTTCGCCTCGCTGCCCTTGCTGCTGGGCACCGCAGCCATCGGCCAGCCGATGTCGTTCACGCATGCCTTCTACGAAGCCACCTCCGGCCTGACCACCACCGGCGGCACCGCCATGTCGCACGTGGACCAGTTGCCGATTTCGCTCAATGTGTGGCGCTGCTTCCTGCAATGGCTGGGCGGCATGGGTATCCTGATTCTGGTGGTGGCGGTGCTGCCCTTGCTGGGCATGGGGGGCAGCCAACTGTTTCGCGCCGAATCTGCCGGGCCCATGAAAGAAACCAAGCTCACGCCGCGCATCGCCGAAACCGCCAAGGGCCTGTGGCTGGTGTACTGCACGATTTCGGTGCTGTGCGCACTGGGCTACTGGCTGGCCGGCATGACGCCCATGGACGCCGTGCTGCACATGTTCACCACCGTCAGTCTGGGCGGATTGTCCAGCCATGATGCAAACTTTGCCTATTTCAATTCGGCGGCGATCGAAGCCGTCGCACTGGTCACCATGCTGGTGTGCAGCGCCAACTTCGCGCTGTATTTTTCCGCCATCCACAAGCGCCGATCCGATCTGATCTGGACCAATCCCGAGCTGCGCGTGACACTCGTCTGCCTGATCGGGGGAGGGCTGCTGGTGTCGCTGATCCTGTGGGTGGAGGGCCACTACTCCCTGTGGCAGGCGCTGCGCAACGGCATGTTCCACACCGTGTCGATTGCCACCACCACCGGCTTCGGCACCGCCAACTTTGAGCAATGGCCGCCGTTTGCGCCGATGTTCATGCTGCTGCTGTCGAGCTTTGCCACCAGCGCCGGCTCGACCGGCGGCGGCATCAAGATGGTGCGCGTGCTAGTGCTGTTCCAGCAAGCACGGCACGAGCTGCGCCGCATGGTGCACCCGCGCCTGGTGCAGCCGCCGCGCCTGGGCCCAAACCGCATTCCCGAACACATCGTGCGCGCGGTGGTGGCCTACAGCGTGCTGTATGTGGTGACGGTGCTGCTGATGACCCTGCTGCTGCTGGCCAGCGAACTGGATCTGGTGTCGGCCTTTGCCGCCACGCTGGCCAGTATCAACTGTACCGGGCTGGGCCTGGCCAAGGTCGGCCCCAACTCCAACTATGCGGCGCTGACGGACTTCCAGATCTGGGTCTGCAGCGTGGGCATGATCCTGGGCCGCCTGGAGCTGCTGAGTTTCTTTGCCCTGCTGCTGCCGTCGTTCTGGCGCCGCTGAAGCCTTGGGATTGGCTGGATCGCCCCAATCTGTGAAAAACAGTTTCCTGCCTGCGCGCCAGACTTCGGCGTTAAGATGGTTGACTCCCTGCCACCCCACCCTGTCTATCCGATGGTTCCCCACCTCGTCACTGCCCTTACCGGCCCGATCAACGAGCTTGAACAGCGCATCATCGACTCCATGCCTGCCACTGAACGCTGGTTCCGGCTGGAGTGGATGGAACATACGCCGCCGTTTTACAGCTCGGTCGATATCCGCAACGCCGGCTTCAAGCTCGCTCCGGTGGATACCAACCTGTACCCCGACAGCTGGAACAACCTGACCCCACAGATGCTGCCGCTGGCAGTGCAGGCCGCCATGGCGGCCATCGAAAAGATCTGCCCCGAGGCCCGCAACCTGCTGCTGATTCCGGAAAACCGCTGCAACAACAGTTTTTACCTGAGCAATATCGAGCAGCTGGTGCGCGTGTTCCGCATGGCGGGCCTGAACGTGCGCGTCGGCTCGATCGATCCCGCGGTCAAGAAACCTGTCGAGCTGCCGCTGCAGCGCGGCGGCAGCCTGCTGCTAGAGCCTGTGCAGCGCACCGAGCGCCGGCTGGGGCTGAAGGGCTTCGACCCCTGCACCATCCTGCTCAACAACGACCTGCGCGCCGGAGTGCCCGGCATCCTCGAGGACCTGCACGAACAGTACCTGCTGCCGCCGCTGCATGCCGGCTGGCACGTGCGGCGCAAGAGCCACCACTTCAGCTGCTACGAGGAGGTCACCAAGCGCTTCAGCAAGCTGATCGGCATCGACCCGTGGCTGATCACGCCCATCCACAGCCAGTGTGCCCAGGTGGACGCCACGAACGAAACCGGCAAGGACTGCCTGCGCACCAATGTGGATGCCGTCCTGGCCCGCGTGCGGCGCAAGTACAAGGAATACGGCATCCAGGAAAAGCCCTTCGTGCTGCTGAAGGCCGACAACGGCACCGACGGCCGCGGCATCCAGACCGTGCGCGACGCCAAGGATATCGATTACTCCCGCCTGCTGGCCTGCGATGTCCCGATCCGCAACGTCATCATCCAGGAAGGCGTACTCACCTACGAGCGCATCAATGACGCCGTGGCCGAGCCTGTCGTGTACATGATGGACCGCTATGTCGTCGGCGGTTTCTACCGCGTCCATGCCGACCGCGGCGATGACGAAAACCTGAACACCCCGGGGGCGCACTTCGTGCCGCTGGCATTCGACCAAAGCACGCAGCTGCCCGAACCTGGCCACCGTCCCGGCGCCAGCGCACCCAACCGTTTCTACATGTACGGCGTGATTGCGCGCCTGGCCATGCTGGCCGCCAGCTACGAACTCGAAGCCACCGACCCCGAAGCCATTGACTTGAACTGAGCGGTCACGACGCTCCTGCCCTGTTGTGCACACACGGCAAGGACGTCATTTTTAGGAAATGGCACGTCCGCCGCAGTTGCTTTTAGATACCATTGGGCGAGTTTTTCGCAAGGGGTCTCACCATGTTTGCATGGAAAGAACGCAGCATCGACGTGCTGCAACAAGGCGGCGTGATTGCGCCGGATGAGCGTTTGCCGTGGCCGCAGACCGGCCTGATGGGCATCCAGCACGTGATTGCCATGTTCGGCTCCACGGTGCTGGCGCCGATCCTGATGGGGTTTGATCCCAATCTGGCCATCTTCATGAGCGGCATCGGCACGCTGATCTTTTTCTTCATCACCGGCGGCAAGGTGCCCAGCTATCTGGGCTCGTCATTTGCCTTCATCGGCGTGGTGATTGCGGCCACTGCCTATGCCGGCAAGGGGCCGAACCTGAACATTCCGGTCGCGCTGGGCGGCATCATCGCCTGTGGCGCGGTGTACACGCTGATCGGGTTGCTGGTACAGCTGGTGGGCACGCGCTGGATCGAAACCCTGATGCCGCCCGTGGTCACCGGCGCCGTGGTGGCGGTGATCGGCCTGAGCCTGGCGTCGGTCCCGGTCAAGAACATGGCGCATGGCAACTTCGACAGCTGGATGCAGGTGCTGACCTTTGTCTGCGTCGGGCTGGTTGCCGTACTCACACGCGGCATGCTGCAACGCCTGCTGATCCTGGTCGGCCTGCTGGTGGCCAGCGTGCTGTACGTGATCCTGACCAACGGACTCGGCCTGGGCACCCCGATGGATTTCAGCGGCATCGTGGCCGCGCCCTGGTTTGGCATGCCGGGGTTCCAGTCGCCCGTCTTCGACGCGCGCGCCATGGTGCTGATCGTGCCGGTGGTGTTCATCCTGGTCGCCGAAAACCTGGGCCACATCAAGGCCGTGACGGCCATGACCGGCCGCGACCTCGACCCTTACATGGGCCGCGCCTTCATTGGCGATGGCATTGCCAGCATGGTGAGCGGTGCCGCCGGCGGCACCGGCGTCACCACCTATGCGGAGAATATCGGCGTGATGGCCGCCACCCGCATCTATTCCACGGCCGTGTTCGTGGCCGCCGCGCTGATCGCCGTCCTGCTCGGCTTCAGCCCCAAGTTCGGCGCTGTGATCCAGGCCATTCCACTGCCCGTGATGGGTGGCGTAAGTATCGTGGTGTTCGGCCTGATTGCCGTGGCCGGCGCCAACATCTGGGTAAAGCACAAGGTGGACTTTGGCGACACCGGCAACCTGATGGTGGCCGCCATCACGCTGATTCTGGGCACTGGTGATTTCACGCTGGCCTTTGGCGAATTCAAGCTGGGCGGCATCGGCACCGCCACTTTTGGCGCCATTCTGCTGCACCAGCTGCTGCGCCTGCGGCGCGATTGATCAGCCCTTGCGTCCGTGTGGCCAGGCCATGGCCAGCGGATCGACCCAGGCATCGAACTGCTCGGCCGTCAGCAGCCCCAGCTTGAGCGCTGCCTGCTTCAGCGTGCTGCCTTCGTGCAGCGCCTGCTTGGCGATGCGGGCGGCGGCGTCGTAGCCGATGTGCGGATTCAATGCCGTCACCAGCATCAGGTTCTGCTCCAGATGGCGTGCAATGCCCGCCCGGTCCGGCTCGATGCCGGTAGCGCAGAATTCATTGAACGCCAGGCAGGCATCGGCCAGCAACGCCGTGCTTTCCAGCACGTTGTGCGCCATCACCGGCTTGTACACATTGAGCTGAAAATTGCCCTGCGTACCGGCAAACGCCACCGCAGCGTCATTGCCGAACACCTGCACGCACACCATGGTCAGCGCCTCGCACTGGGTCGGATTGACCTTGCCGGGCATGATGGACGAGCCCGGCTCGTTCTCGGGAATGCGCAGCTCGCCGATGCCGCAACGCGGTCCGCTGGCCAGCCAGCGCACATCGTTGGCCATCTTGAACAGCGCGCCGGCCAGCGTGCGCAGGCTGGCCGAAGCATTCACCAGGGCATCATGCGCAGCCAGCGCGGCGAACTTGTTCTGCGCCGCCACAAAGGGGTGGCCGGTGATCGTCGCGATCTGCTCGGCACACAACGCGCCAAACTCCGCGTGCGCATTCAGCCCGGTGCCTACGGCGGTGCCGCCAATCGCCAGCGGATACAGGCCGGCACAGGCCCCTTCGACGCCGGCCAGCGCCTGGTCGATCTGCGCCACCCAGCTGCCGATCTCCTGGCCCAGCGTCACCGGCGTGGCATCCTGCAAATGGGTGCGTCCGGTCTTGACCACATCGGCAAAGGCCTGCGCGCGCGCCTCCAGCGTGTCGCGCAGGGCCCGCACGGCGGGCAGCAGGCGCTCGGCGAATTGCTCGACCACGGCGATATGCATCGCCGTCGGAAACGTGTCGTTGGAGGACTGGCCCCGGTTGACATGGTCATTCGGGTGCACCGGCTGCTTGCTGCCCAGCACGCCTCCCAGCAGTTCGATGGCGCGGTTGGCAATCACCTCGTTGGCATTCATGTTGGACTGCGTGCCGGAGCCGGTCTGGAACACCACCAGCGGAAAATGCGCATCCAGCTTGCCGCTGATGACTTCCTGGGCGGCGGTAGCGATCGCCTCCGCCAGTTCGGGGGGCAGTTCGCCCAGTTCGCGGTTGGCCAGCGCCGCCGCCTGCTTCAGCACCCCCAGCGCACGCACCATGGGCGCCGTCCAGCGGAAGCGATCGGTGCCGATCGGAAAATGGTGCAGCGAACGCTCGGTCTGCGCGCCCCAATAGCGGTCGGCCGGCACCTCGACGGCCCCCATGGAATCGGTTTCGGTGCGGGTGGTGTTCATGGTCATCCCTCGGCAGTAGCGATGCGGATCTCACCGCTCAGAATTTTATGCAGCGGACAGGCATTGGCAATCTGGATCAGGCGCTCGCGCTGGGTCTGGTCCAGCTCGCCTTGCAGATGCACGATGCGGCGGATGTCATTGCCGCTTTCGGGTTTGCCTTCGGGGTTGAGCGCCAGCTCCACACGCACGTCGCGCAGCGGCCAGCCCTTGCGTTCGGCATACATGCGCAGCGTGATGGCGGTGCACGCACCCAAAGCGGCGAGCAGCAGGCGTTCGGGCGCGCTGCCGGTATTGCCACCGCCCAGCGCTGCGGGTTCGTCGGCCATCCACTGGTGCCCCTGATCGTCACTGACCTGCACCTGATAGGGTTGTGCCTGCTGGGTGACCTGCACTGCGGGAATCTCTGCCATGTCGTCTGCTCCTTCTTGAACGGTATAGCGGACAGCTTAGCCGCGGCCAGCCAGCTGGAGGACTGAAACCATACCCGTGTCAGGGACATCAGCACCCCCCTGTGCACATCGCTGGGTCGCCGCGCAATGATAGCAAAAAACTATTTGTTTTTTAGTTTAATTCAAACCACAAATCAAAGGGACTCCGTTAAGATGACCATGTGCTCGCAAACAAACCTGCCGCCCTGTCATACCAGCGCAAGATCGCGCATCCATGATCAGGCTGCAAACCCGTTGCAAACCACACCCCATTTTCAACAAGGAGAAACTCATGTCCCTGATCAATACCACCGTTCTGCCTTTCAAAACCCAGGCCTATCAGATTGGCAAGGGCTTCTTCGAAGTCACCAACGAAACCCTGAAGGGCAAGTGGTCGCTGGTCGTGTTCTACCCGGCCGACTTCACTTTCGTGTGCCCGACAGAGCTGGAAGACCTGGCTGATTTCTACGGCGAGTTCCAGAAGCTGGGCGTGGAAGTCTATTCCTGCTCCACCGACACCCACTTCTCGCACAAGGCATGGCACGACACCTCCGACGCCATCAAGAAAGTGCAGTATGTGATGCTGGGCGACCCCACCGGCACCATCACCCGCAACTTCGGTGTGATGATCGAAGAAGAAGGCCTGGCCCTGCGCGGTACCTTCCTGATCAACCCCGAAGGCCAGATCAAGCTGTGCGAAATCCATGACAACGGCATCGGCCGCGACGCCAGCGAGATGCTGCGCAAGGTCAAGGCAGCCCAGTACGTGGCCAACCACCCCGGCGAAGTGTGCCCGGCCAAGTGGCACGAAGGCGAAGCTACCCTGAAGCCTTCCCTGGACCTTGTTGGAAAAATCTGATCGGACGCTCCCGCAGGGAGCCTGCCGGAAAGGGCCCCGTCCCTTTCCAGGTCCGACGCCGAGCCAGACGGCGACGCCCACCTTCCGGTGCGCCGTCTGGCTTATTATTTTCTGAAATTCCCTGCTGCGAGCCCTCGCCCTTTGGCCAGGCCTGACAACAGAGCATTTCATCCCGCCGCATCCACAAGAAGCGGCCCTTCACAACCAACAAGGAGAATCTCATGCTGGACCAGGAAATGGCTGCCCAATTGCAGCAATACATGGGTTTGCTGCGTCGCCCCTTCACCATCACCGCCTCGCTGGGTGCCGACGCCAAGTCCGCCGAAATGCGCGGCCTGCTGGAGCAGATCGCCGGCATGAGCGACAAGATCACGCTGGACCTGAACGGCGACGATGCACGCAAGCCTTCTTTCAGCCTGACCCGCCCCGACGGCGAACAGCACCTGACATTTGCCGCCATTCCGCTGGGCCATGAGTTCACCAGCCTGGTGCTGGCGCTGCTGTGGACCGGCGGCCACCCGCCCAAGGTCAGCGACGAAGTGCTGCAACAGGTCAAGGCACTGCAGGGCCGGTACAACTTCGAGGTGTACATGAGCCTGTCCTGCCACAGCTGCCCAGACGTGGTGCAGGCCCTGACGCTGATGGCCGTGTACAACCCCGGCGTCAGCGCAACCATGATCGACGGCGCACTGTTCCAGCAGGAAGTGGACGAGCGCCAGATCATGGGCGTGCCCACACTGTACCTGGATGGCGCCATGCTGGGCAACGGCCGCATGGGCGTGGAAGAAATCATCGCCAAGATCGATACCGGCGCCGCGGCCCGCGATGCCGCCAAGATCAACGACAAGGCACCGTTTGACGTGCTGGTGGTGGGTGGTGGCCCGGCCGGCGCGGCAGCCGCCATCTACGCGGCACGCAAGGGCCTGCGCACCGGCATCGTGGCCGAGCGTTTTGGTGGCCAGGTCATGGACACCCTGTCCATCGAGAACTTCATTTCCATCAAGGAAACCGAGGGTCCGAAGCTGGTGGCCGGCCTGGAAGAACACGTCAAGGCCTATGACATCGACGTGATGAACCTGCAGCGCGCCGCAGCCCTCAAACCGGCGCCTGAAACCGGCGGCCTGGCCGAAATCACCCTCGAAAACGGCGCCGTGGTCAAGGCCAGGGCCGTGATTCTGGCCACCGGCGCGCGCTGGCGCGAAATGCGCATTCCCGGCGAGAGCGAATACAAGACCAAGGGCGTGGCCTTCTGCCCGCACTGCGACGGCCCGCTGTTCAAGGGCAAGAAAGTCGCCGTGATCGGCGGCGGCAACTCCGGCGTCGAGGCCGCCATCGACCTGGCCGGCATCGTCGAGCACGTCACGCTGTTCGAATTCATGCCCGAGATGAAGGCCGATGCCGTGCTGCAGAAGAAGCTGCACAGCCTGCCCAACGTGGAGGTGCTCACCAACGTGCAAACCACCGAGGTCAAGGGCAATGGCCAGACCGTCAGCGGCCTGGCCTACAAGGACCGCGCAACCGAAGCCGCCCGTGATCTGGACCTGGCCGGCATCTTCGTGCAGATCGGCCTGCTGCCCAACACCGACTGGCTCAAGGGTACGCTCGAGCTCAACAAGATGGGCGAAATTGTGGTGGACGCGCACGGCCGCACCAACGTGCCGGGCGTATTTGCTGCCGGCGACTGCACCACGGTGCCATACAAGCAGATCATCATCTCGATGGGCGAAGGCGCCAAGGCCAGCCTGAGCGCATTCGACCACCTGATCCGCACCAGCGCCCCGGCCTGAACGCCGGCCCTGCGCCCCAAGCACATCGCCCCCGCAGCCGCAAGGCCGCGGGGCGATGTACATGGCAGATGCCAGGCGGATCAATGTCCGTCGAATTCCACCAGCGTGAACAACGGCAGGCCAGCGGCACGCAGGCGTGCGCTGCCACCCAACTCGGGCAAGTCGACAATGGCCGCGCCTTCCATCACCTGGGCGCCCAGCCGTTCCAGCAGCCTCTTGCCAGCCAGCATGGTGCCGCCGGTGGCGATCAGGTCATCCACCAGCAGCACGCGCTGCCCCTGCGTGACGGCATCGGCATGCAGCTCGACGGTTGCGCTGCCGTACTCCAGCTCGTAGGTTTCCTCCACCGTGGTATGCGGCAGCTTGCCCTTCTTGCGAATCGGCACGAAGCCGACATTGAGCTCGTACGCCAGCACGCTGCCCAGGATGAAGCCGCGCGCATCCAGCCCTGCCACCACATCGGGGCGTAGGGAGGGGTCCATGTAACGGTGCACGAAGGCGTCGATCAGCACCCGGAACACCTTGGGATTCTGCAGCAGGGGCGTGATGTCGCGAAACTGCACGCCAGGCGCAGGCCAGTTGGGAACGGTACGGATATGGCCGCGCAGGTACTCCTGCACGCTGTAATGGCTTTGAGGCATGGTGGATTCAGGCTCCGGCAAAAACGGCGAGGCCGCACAGGCCTCCAGTGTAGCGGCAGCCCGTGGCTAGTGGCTGAGCAAGTCTTCGGCTTCGGCCAGATCGCGCTGGCTGCCGGCCAGCACCAGGGTATCGCCGGCCTGGATGGGCAGTGCGTCATGCAGCTGCTGCGAGCTGCCGTTGGCACGGCGCAAGCCGAGCAGGCGCACGGCATAACCGTCCAGGGACGCCTGCAATTGCGCCACACTCTGGCCGATCACCTGCGCATGCTGTTCCAGCGTCAGGGTACTGAGGTAATTATCGGCCCCATTGCCGCCAGGGTCGTCGGCACTGTGAAAATAGCCCCGCAGCAGGCGATAGCGGTCCGCGCGCTGGCGCTGCATGCGCCGTCGCACGGTGCGCATCGGCACGCCCAGCAGCGCCATGGCGTGACCGGCCAGCACCAAGCTGCCTTCCACCGCTTCCGGCACCACTTCGGTGGCGCCGGCGGCGCGCAGCGATTCCAGATGGCGGTCGTCCTGCGTGCGCACCACCACCGGCACATGCGGCGCCAGCTTGCGCAACTGGTGCAGTACCCGCAGCGTACGCTGCATATCCAGCACGGTAATCACCACCGCCCGCGCGCGCGCCAGACCGGCAGCCTGGAGCACCTGCGGCCGTGCGCCGTCTCCGTACACCACTTCGGCGCCGGCAGCACTGGCCTGGCGCACCAGATCAGGATCGGAATCCAGCGCAATATAGGGCACCTTTTCCAGATCCAGCATGCGCGCCACGCTTTGCCCGCTGCGACCATAGCCGCAGATGATGACGTGCCCGCTGCGCCCCAGGCTCTTGCGCACGATGTCGGTCATCTTGAGCGCTTCCTGCTCCCATTCACTGCGCGCAAAACGCAACACGATGCGCTGGCTGCTCATGATGATGAAAGGCGTGGCAATCATCGACAGCACCATGCCGGCCAGAATCGCGTTGAACAAGGGAGACGGCACCAGCTTGCCCTTGAGTGCCAGATTGAGCAGCACGAAGCCGAACTCGCCCGCCCCCGCCAGGTACAGGCCCGCGCGCAGCGCATCGCCGTTGCTGCCGCCCAGCAGCCAGGCGCTGCCCCAGACCACCGCCAGCTTGAACAGTACCGGCAGGCTAAGCATGATCAGCATCCATTGCCAGTGCCAGACCAGCTCGTGCCAATCCAGCATCATGCCCACCGTGATGAAGAACAGGCCCAATAGCAGATCGTGAAACGGCCGGATATCGGCTTCCACCTGGTATTTGTAAGGGGTTTCCGCCACCAGCATGCCGGCGAGAAAGGCGCCCAGCGCCAGGCTCAGACCGGCCTGCTCGGTCAGCCAGGCCAGGCCCAGCGTCAGCAGCAACACGTTGAGCATGAACAGCTCGTCATTGCGGCGCTTGGCCACCACGTCCATCCACTGCTTCATCATGCGCTGTCCCACGGTCAGCAGCAGGCCAACCAGCACGCCAGCCTTGACCAGCGCCAGCAGCAGTTCCAGCCCGAGGTCGTCATCGCTGGCACTGAGTGCCGGAAACAGGATCAGCAAGGGCACCACGGCCAGATCCTGGAACAGCAGCACGCCCAATACGCGCTTGCCATATTCGGTGTCCAGTTCCAGCCGTTCGGCCATCATCTTGACCACAATGGCGGTACTGCTCATGGCCAGCACTGCCGCCAGCGCCACCGCGCCCTGCCAGGAGACGCGCCATACGGACGGCATGAAATTGCGCAATCCCAGAAAAATCATGGTGCCCAGCAGCATGGTCAACCCGACCTGCATGGCCCCCAGCCCCAGCACGTGCCGCTTCATGGTGCGCAACTTGGGCAGGCTGAACTCCAGTCCGATCACGAACATCAGGAACACCACACCGAATTCGGCCAAGTGCGCAATGCGTGCGCTGCGCTGCACCATTGCCAGCATGTGCGGACCGATCAGCGCGCCCACTGCCAGATAGCCAAGCATGGAAGGCAGCCGCAGGCTGCGGAACACCACCACGCCAACAACTGCAGCCAACAGATAGAAGAGGACCAATTCCAGCGAGCTCATACTCCAGTGTAACGCTGCCCACCAAGCGCCGGTTTCATGCACAATGGGTTTCGTCGCATTCCGGAAACAAGATACAGACGGCTCCTGCCCACATGGACAAGTTCAAGCAAATCGAGACCTTCGTATCGGTGGTGCAGCGCGGTAGCCTGACCGCTGCGGCTCAGGCCGAGGGCGTTGCTGCCGCCATGATCGGGCGCCGCATCGATGCGCTGGAAGCGCGGCTGGGCGTCAAGCTACTGGTGCGCACCACACGCCGCCTCTCGCTCACCCATGAAGGCGCCGCCTTCCTGGAAGACAGCATCCGCCTGTTGTCGGACCTGGACAACATGGAGCTGGCCGTCAGCGCCGGCAGCATCCGTGCCAGCGGCCAGCTGCGCATCACCGCGCCAGCCGGTTTCGGGCGCCGCCATGTGGCGCCGCTGGTGCCCCGCTTCCACGCGCTGCACCCGGATGTGCGCATCTCGCTGAACCTGAGCGACCGCGTGGTCGATCTGGCGGCCGAAGGGTTCGACTGCGCGGTGCGCGTGGGCGACCTGCCCGACTCTTCCTACATCAGCACGCGCCTGGCCGACAACCGCCGCCAGTGCGTGGCCACGCCCGGCTATCTGCAATGCCACGGCACACCCCGTCACCCCAACGAACTGCTGCTGCCGCAGCATCGCTGCCTGATGCTCAGCAGCGAGGCATCGCAGACGCGCGGCTGGGCTTTCATGGATCAGGGCGAACTGCTGCACATCAAGGCCGACGGCCCGCTGGATTGCAGTGACGGCCAGGTGCTGCATGCCTGGTGCCTGGGCGGACACGGCATCGCCTGGCGCAGTACCTGGGAAGTGGCTGGGGATATTGCATCCGGCCGGCTGGTACCGATCCTGGAAGCTTATACTGCCCCTCCCAACGGCATCTATGCCATGTTCGTGCAGCGCAAGCATCTGCCCTTGCGCGTGCGCCTGTGGGTGGATTTTCTCAAGACCACCTATGGCGATCCGGCCTACTGGCAGCCCCACACCGTCGAATTCACCGCCGCATTTTCCGAGCTTCCCGCCCATCCATGACGACCACCATCTACCACAACCCGCGCTGCAGCACATCGCGCACCGTGCTCGACGCCCTGCGCCAGGCCGGCATTGAACCCGACATCATCGAATACCTGAAAACCCCACCCGACCACGCCGCATTGCGTGCACTGCTAACGCGGCTGCAACTGCCGGCGCGCGCCATCCTGCGCGAAAAGGAAGCCTTGTTTGCCGAACTGTGCCTAGCCGACCCGGCCCTGAGCGATGAAGACCTGATCGACCGGATCGTGCAGCACCCGATCCTGCTGCAGCGT
The DNA here is from genome assembly GCA_964413485.1 of uncultured Allobrachymonas sp. Classification (GTDB taxonomy): domain Bacteria; phylum Pseudomonadota; class Gammaproteobacteria; order Burkholderiales; family Burkholderiaceae_C; genus Brachymonas. The sequence continues at coordinate 70,362 of CAYPRU010000007.1, forward strand.
CCCATTGTGTGCACCGACAAGGGCGCAGCGGTTTGTCGCCCCGCTGACAAGGTGCAGGAACTGCTGTAAACCGGGCGCCGGCCGGCGCCTTACAGGCGTTCGGTCAGGGCGTCGATGGCAACGCCGATCAGCGAATAGAGGAAGGCGCCCAGCATGGCCCCCCAAAAGCCGTTGACGCTGAAGCCGGCCAGGATGTTACCGGCGAACCAGAACATCAGCGCGTTGATGACCAGCAGGAACAGGCCCACCGTCAGCACCGTGATCGGCAGGGTGAGCAGCACCAGCACCGGGCGCACCAGCAGGTTGAGCAGGCCGATGATGACGGCCGCCACCAACGCAGCGCCGAAGCCGACCACATGCACCCCGCCAACGATGCTGGCCACCAGCATCAGGCCGGCGGCATGCAAGGCCCATTTCACCAGAATTCGAATCATGCGGCCAGCATAGCAGGAAATCGCACTGGTGCCGACTCAGCCCTGCTGCGGCTGGTCCTGGCCTGCCGCATGCGCCAGCTCATCGCGCAACTCCCGGCGCAGGATCTTGCCGACCGGCGTCTTGGGCAGGGATTCACGGAACTCGAAGATGCGCGGCCGCTTGTAGGCAGTCAGGTTGGCGCGGCAATAGTCGCGGATGTCGTCTTCGCTCACCTGGCTACCTGGCTTGCGCACCACGAACAGTTTTACCGCCTCGCCCGACCCTTCGTCCGGAACGCCTACCGCCGCACATTCCAGCACGCCCGGCACCGAAGCGACCACGTCCTCGACCTCGTTCGGGTACACATTGAAGCCGCTCACCAGAATCATGTCCTTCTTGCGGTCGACGATGGTGAAGTAGCCACGCTTGTCCATCACACCGATATCGCCAGTGCGAAAATAGCCGTCGGCTGTCATCGACTTGGCGGTCTCCTCCGGGCGCCGCCAGTAGCCGGCCATCACCTGCGGCCCCTTGATGACGATCTCGCCGCGTTCCTGCAGATCGGACACTTCGTTGCCGGCATCGTCCACCAGCTTCATCCTGGTACTGGGTACCGGCACGCCGATAGTGCCGGTAAATTCGGTATTGGTCACCGGATTGCAGCTCGCCACCGGACTGGTTTCCGACAGTCCATAGCCCTCGCAGATCGGACAGCCGGTGCGCTCCAGCCACAGCTTGGCCACGGCCTGCTGCACCGACATGCCGCCGCCTACCGTGATGCGCAGGTGCGACCAGTTTACCTTGTCAAAATCCGCATGGTGCGCCAGTCCGTTGAACAAGGTGTTGACACCCGGGAAGCTGTGGAAGGTGTGCTGCGACAGCTCCTTGATGACCGATGCCAGATCGCGCGGATTGGGCAGCAGGATGTTCTTGCCGCCCAGTTTGGTGCACAGCATCATGTTCACGGTAAATGCAAAGATGTGGTACAGCGGCAGGGCACAGACAAAGCCGAGCTGGTGGTGCGTGGGGCGCTGGCGCAGGGCAGGTTCGTACCAGGTTTCGCATTGCAGCACGTTGGCCACCAGATTGCGGTGCAGCAGCACTGCTCCCTTGGCCACTCCGGTGGTGCCACCCGTGTACTGCAGCACCGCCACATCGTCCAATCCCACATCGGGCAGCTTGTACATGCTCGGCGGGTATTTGCCCACGGCCGCATTGAACGGAACCGCGCCCTGCAGGTTGTAGGCAGGCACCATTTTCCTGACATGGCGCACCACGTAGTTCACCACCATGCCCTTGACTATCCCCAGCATGTCTCCCAGCGAGGCCACCACGACATGCTGGATGTCGGTGTGGGCAATGCACTGCTCCAACGTGTGGGCGAAGTTCTCGATGATCAGGATGGTGCGCGCGCCCGAATCCTTGAGCTGGTGCTCCAGCTCACGCGGGGTGTACAAGGGATTGACATTGACCAGCACCAGCCCGGCGCGCAGGATGGCGGCCACAGCTACCGGATACTGCAGGATATTGGGCATCATCACGGCCACGCGTTCGCCCTTGGCCAACCCCAGCTGCTGCAGGTATGCTGCCAGCGACTGGCTGGCCACATCCAGCTGCCGGTAGGTCAGCTCCCTGCCCATCAGGGTAAAGGCCACCTTGTCGGCAAAGCGCTCCATGCTCTGTTCCAGCATGTGCACAAGCGAACGGTACTGTTCGATCTGCTCGTCGATATCGTTGGGCACGCCCGGGGGGTATTCGCGCAGCCATGGCCTGCCGTCAATGAATTCACTCATTCTGTCTTCCTTGTGTCCCGAACTGTTTGCCCGCCCGGTTATTCTTTTTAAATAGCACGATCGTTCGATGTGATTTATACCTTACTCCGAGCTTACCCGAAAGTGGAGTTGGCATAGTGCGGGCACTTTTTCGGGTTTGTCCTAGGTCTGTCTGTGCCATCACCTCCGAATCGGCGCTGCGTACCCCATCCGGCCATGGCACACAGCTCGGCTACCAGAAATCGCCACAAAACTTGTTACGATGTGTCTAAACCAGCCCTTCCTTCTACAATGACCCTGACCGAACTCAAGTACATCGTTGCTGTGGCCCGCGAGCGCCATTTCGGCCGTGCAGCCGAAGCGTGTTTCGTGGCGCAACCCACCTTGTCGGTGGCCGTCAAGAAACTCGAGGAAGAGCTCGACATCAAGCTGTTCGAGCGCAGCGCCAGCGAAGTCAGCCTGACGGCGCTGGGCGAGGAGGTGGTGCGCCAGGCGCAGGTGGTGCTGGAGCAGGCCAGCATGATCCGCGACATCGCCAAGCGCGGCAAGGACCCGCTGGCCGGACCGCTGCGGCTGGGCATCATCTACACCATCGGCCCCTACCTGCTGCCTGATCTGGTACGGCAAAACATGCAACTGACGCCGCAAATGCCGCTGATGCTGCAGGAAAACTTCACCACCCGCCTGCTGGAAATGTTGCGCTCCGGCGAAATCGACTGTGCGATCCTGGCCGAACCCTTTCCCGATTCAGGCCTGGCCGTGGCGCCGCTGTACGACGAACCCTTCTGGGCGGCAGTCCCCTCCAGCCATCCGCTGGCCAGCAAAAGCCGGGTCGACGCCAACGCACTGCGCCAGGAAAACATGCTGCTGCTAGGGACCGGCCATTGCTTCCGCGACCACGTGCTGGAAGTCTGTCCCGAATTTGCGCGCTTTTCCAGTCACAGCGACGGCATCCAGAAGAGCTTCGAGGGGTCTTCGCTCGAAACCATCAAGCACATGGTGGCCGCCGGCATGGGCGTGACCCTGGTCCCGGCACTGAGCGTGCCCCCCGAGCGCATCGCCCTGGGCAGCCATGCACCGCGCAAGGCGCGCGTCAGGGCTGAAGCCGCCGCCAGCCCGCATAACGATGCCCCCTTTGTGCAATATGTGCCCTTTTTTTCGGACGACACGCCCAGCCGCCGTGTAGTGTTGGCCTGGCGCCGCAGCTTCACACGCTACGAGGCCATTGCCGCGCTGCGCAACGCCATCTATGCCTGCGCACTGCCTGGCGTGCAGCGTCTGCGCGAATAATGTCATACACCCTTATTACAATCACCGGTCATGCATGACCGTTTTCATCTTTACCTTGATCTGATCCGCTGGAACCGGCCCGCCGGCTGGCTGTTGCTGCTGTGGCCCACGCTGGCTGCCTTGTGGCTGGCTGCCGGCGGCTTTCCCGGCTGGCACCTGTTGCTGGTATTCACGCTGGGCACCATCCTGATGCGCAGCGCCGGCTGCTGCATCAACGACGTGGCCGACCGCGATTTCGACCGCCACGTCAAGCGCACCGAACAACGCCCCATCACCAGTGGCCGCGTCAGCGTGCGCGAGGCGCTGCTGGTGGGCGCCGTGCTGGCGCTGCTGGCCTTTGCATTGGCACTGACCACCAACTGGCTGGTCATCGCCTGGACCGTGCCCGCACTGCTGGTCACGATCGTGTATCCCTTTACCAAGCGCTTTTTTGCCATGCCGCAGGCCGTGTTGGGCGTGGCCTACGGCATGGGGCTGCCCATGGCCTATGCTGCAGTGCAGCACCACACGCCGCCAGTGGTCTGGTGGCTGCTGCTGGCCAATCTGTGCTGGACGCTGGCCTACGACACCGAATACGCCATGGTCGACCGCGACGACGACCTCAAGATCGGCATGAAAACCTCCGCCATCACGCTGGGCCGCTTCGATGTGGCCGCCATCATGCTGTTCTACCTGGTGCACGCGGCCATCTGGTGGGGCATCATCTGGCTCTACATCCAGCCGGCACCGTCCATCTTCCAGCGCCTGGTGTGGAGCCTGACGCTGGCCGCCGTGCTGACGCAGGTAGCCTGGCACTACCGGATGATCCGCACCCGCGAACGCATGCCCTGCTTTCGCGCCTTCACGCAAAACCACTGGATCGGCTTCGTGCTTTTTGTAGCGGCACTGCTGCTGACCTGAATACAACTGCGGCGATCCATGTGACATCATGCGTCAGATGCTGATCCGCACATTTACCTGAACCAACAACAGAGGAGACTCGCATGGCACAATGGTCCGAGGGGTATGTCAGTGAAATCAACTACACCTATGGTTACTACGCCGATCTCAATCCGGCCCAGATGGCGGTACCGTTCCTGTCCACCCGGCTTGCCTGGCCCGATGTGACGCATGCCTGCGAACTCGGTTTCGGGCAGGGCATCAGCATCAATGCCCATGCTGCAGCCAGCAACATCCACTGGTACGGCACTGATTTCAACCCCAACCAGGCCAGCTTTGCCCAGGAACTGGCCAATGTGTCCGACAGCAACGCCAGTCTCTTTGATCAATCCTTTGCCGAATTCTGCACGCGTACCGATCTGCCGGATTTCGATTTCATCGGGCTGCACGGTATCTGGTCCTGGATATCCAGCGACAATCGCCATCTCATCGTCGACTTCATCCGCCGCAAGCTCAAGCTGGGCGGAGTGCTGTACATCAGCTACAACGTCCTGCCAGGCTGGTCTGCCACGGCCCCGTTACGGCATATCCTTTCGCAGCATGATGCCGTCATGGGAGCGCCAGGCCAGGCCATTCCGCAACGGATCGACGCCTCACTGGCCTTTGCCCGCAAGCTGCTGGAGCAAAGTGCCGGATACCGGGACATGGTGCCCTCGGCCATGCAGCAGCTCGACCTGATTGCCGGCAACAACCGCAATTACCTGGCACACGAATACTTCAACCGCGACTGGACTCCGATGTATTTTTCGGAGATGGCGCAATGGCTGGCCCCCGCTAAACTGTCTTTTGCCTGCTCCTCGGAGACACTGCAAAACTTCGATGCCTTCTGCCTCAACACCGAGCAACAGGCCTTGCTGGCCGACATCGCCGACCCCGTGTTCCGTCAATCGGCGCGCGACTATTTGTTGAACCGGCGCTTCCGCAAGGACTATTGGGTCAAAGGAGCGCGTCCCTTGAGCATGGCCGAAACCGTCCGCCTGTGGCGCAACCTCGACGTGCAATTGGTGCGCCAACGAAGCGACATTCCGCTCACGCTGAACGCCCCACTCGGAAGCCTGGATCTGAAGGCCGAATTTTACAGCCCGGTACTCGACTTCCTGTCCGACCTGCAGCCCCACAATGTGGCCGAAATCGAGCAGGCTACTGCCAACGTCCTGTCTTCCGCCAACCTGCACGAAGTACTCTCCATCCTGCATGGAACGGGTGCACTCGTCCTGGCCCAGCCCAATGCCGTGCAGCAGCAGTCCGCACCCCATAGTTCCCGCCTCAACCACTATCTGACCTCCAAGGCCCTGACCGACGGCGATATTCCCTATCTGGTCAGCCCGATCACCGGAGGCTGTGTCACTGTAGGCCGCATCCACCAGATGTTCCTGCAGGCACTTCACAGCGATGCACAGACTGCCGATGCACTGGCTGCATTTGCCTGGCAAGGTCTGCAGGCACAAGGTCAGCGTCTTGTCCACGAGGGCAAGACACTGGAAACCACAGAAGAGAACCAGCAAGAACTGAGCCGTCAGGCACAGGACTTCCTGACACGATTCCTGCCCCACTATCGCAGCTTGCAACTGCTATGACCTGATCACCCCCTGCTAGGCCGGACGCGTGCGCTGCACAAACAGCAGCGCCGTTCCCAGCGCCACGAATACCCCGCCAAATACACGGTTCTGCCAGCGCGCAGCGCGGGGCGTGCGCAAGATCTGGCGCAGCGTGCGGCCAAAAAAAGCATACCCGTGCATCACGATGACGTCAGTGGCCAGGGTGGTCACCGCCAAAATCAGCAGTTGCAGTGCCAGCGGCCTTGCAGGAGTGATGAACTGCGGCAATACCGCCACCATGAACACAATCCCCTTGGGGTTGGTGGCACTGGTGAAAAAACCGGCCATGAAACGCTTGCGCGCACTGCTGTGCTGGATGACCGCCTGCGGCGCATCATCCAGCATGCCGCGGGTGCTGCGCCATTGCTGCACGCCCAGATACATCAGATACAGCGCCCCCAGCAGCTTGACCAGCGTGAAAGCCGCCTCCGAGGCCAGCAGCAACGAGCCCACGCCCAGCCCAGCCACCAGCAGGATCACCAGCAAGCCTGCCTGCAGTCCCAGAATGCTGGTGCTGGTCTTGCGCACACCATAGGCACTGCCATGGCTGATGGACAGCACAGCGCCGGATCCGGGTGACAGCGCGATCAGCCACGCTGCCCCCAGATAGGCGAGCCAGTAATCCCAACTCATGGCAGCTCAGCGCCTCACTTGCGACGCGACTGGGCGGAAGCCACGGCCAGCGCCGTCTGGTTCAGGATACGGCGCATGGTGGCGCTCGGCGTCAGGATGTGCACCGAAGCGGCTGCGCCCATCAGCATCGGGCCGATCGTCAGACCGCTGCCGCCGGTCATTTTCAGCACGTTGAACAGGATGTTGGCGGCATCCAGGTTCGGGCAGATCAGCACGTTGGCGCTGTCGGTCAGACGGTTTTCGGGCAGGCGCTTGCTGCGCAGGACCGAGTCCAGCGCGGAGTCACCCTGGATTTCACCTTCGCTTTCAATGCCGGGCGCGATTTCGCGGAACCGCTCGTTGGCCTCGCGCATCTTGCGGGCGCTGGCACGCTTGCTCGAGCCGAAGTTGGAATGCGACAGGAAGGCCACGCGCGGCGGGATGCCGAAGCGCTGGACTTCGCGCGCTGCCATCATGCCGATTTGCGCCAGCTGCTGCGCATCCGGCTCTTCGTTGACGTAGGTATCGGCAATGAACAGGGTGCGATCTTCCAGCACGACCGCATTGAGCGCGGCAAACAGCTCGCCTTGCTGGACACCGATGATGTTCTGGATGGCATCCAGATGCTTGTCGTAGCTACCCAGCAGGCCGCAGATCATGGCATCGGCATCGCCCAGCTTGACAGCCAGGGCCCCGATCACGGTATTGCTGCGGCGCACCGCCTGCTTGGCGGCGTCGGCGCTGACGCCATTGCGCGCCATGCACTGGTAGTAGGTTTCCCAGTAGGTGCGGAAGCGCGTGTCGTTGTCCGGGTCCACCACCTGCACGTTGTCGCCGACGCTCAGGTGCAAGCCCATTTTCTCGATGCGGCTGCGGATGACATCGGGGCGGCCCACCAGAATCGGCTGGGCAATCCCCTCGTCCATGGCTTGCTGTGCGGCGCGCAGCACGCGCTCGTCCTCACCTTCGGTGTAGATCACACGCTTGTTGGCCGCCGGCACCGCGCGGGCGATGTTGAACACCGGCCGCATGAACAGGCTGGTATGGGTCACGAAAGCGTTCAGGCTTTCGGTGTAGGCCTTGAGATCGGCGATCGGGCGTCGGGCCACGCCGGACTCTTCGGCCGCCTTGGCCACGGCAGGCGCAATGCGCAGGATCAGGCGCGCATCGAAGGGCTTGGGAATCAGGTATTCGGGACCGAAACGCAATTCCTGGCCCAGGTAGGCGCCGGCCACTTCATCGCTGATTTCCATCTTGGCCAGGGCCGCAATCTCGCGCACGCAGGCCAGCTTCATGGCTTCGGTGATGCGTGTGGCGCCGCAATCCAGCGCGCCGCGGAAGATATACGGGAAGCACAGGACGTTGTTGACCTGGTTGGGATAGTCGGAGCGGCCGGTAGCGATGATGCAGTCGGGGCGCGCGGCCTTGGCCACTTCCGGGCGGATTTCGGGGTCCGGGTTGGCCAGGGCCAGGATGATGGGCTGGGTGCCCATAGTCTTGACCATGTCCGCCGTGAGCACGTTGGAGGTGGAGCAGCCCAGGAACACGTCGGCGTCCTTGACCACGTCGGCCAGCGTGCGCGCGCCGGTATCGGCCTGCGCATAGCGTGCCTTGGAAGCATCCAGACCACCGGCCCGGCCTTCGTAAATCAGGCCCTTGGAGTCGCACACGTAGATGTTTTCACGGCGCACACCCATCTCCACCATCAGGTCGAGACAGGCGATCGCGGCCGCACCCGCGCCGGATGCCGCCAGCTTGACCTTGCCGATGTCCTTGCCCACCAGCTCCAGGCCGTTGACCAGCGCCGCGCTGGAAATGATGGCGGTACCGTGCTGGTCGTCGTGGAACACCGGGATGCTCATGCGCTCACGCAGCTTGCGCTCGATGTAGAAGCATTCGGGCGCCTTGATGTCCTCCAGGTTGACACCACCCAGGGTGGGTTCGAGCGAGGCGATGATGTCCACCAGCTTATCCGGATCGCGCTCGTCCAGCTCGATATCGAACACGTCCACGCCAGCAAATTTCTTGAACAGACAAGCCTTGCCTTCCATCACCGGCTTGCCGGCCAGCGGGCCGATATCGCCTAGGCCCAGCACGGCGGTGCCGTTGGTGATGACGCCGACCAGGTTGGCGCGCGCGGTGAAATCATCGGCCAGTTCGGGGTTGGCCTGAATGTCGAGGCAGGGATAGGCCACGCCGGGCGAATAGGCCAGACTCAGGTCGCGCTGGTTGGACAGTGGCTTGGTCGGGCGCACGCTGATCTTGCCGCGCACCGGGCTGCGGTGGTATTCGAGGGCGGCGTCACGCAAGGCGCTTTCGCTTGCGGACGACATATTGGCTTCGGAGCTCATTTTTCAGTTTCCTGTGTTGTCATGAAATGTTGTTCTTGAAATGCCGACACGAACCCGCTCGCCACTGCAATCGGCAGCAGGCACGTGATCCAGCAGTATTTTTTCCATACCCGATTGTCAGTGAAAATCAGGACGCGGCCCGCAGCGCGGCCAGCAATCGCTGACCGGCACGGCCATCCGCCCGCATTCCCAACCGACCTTGCTCGATACGAATGGCATCGCGGGTACGGGCCCCGATCATGCCATCAACTTCGCCAATGGCGTGGCCACGTCCCTGCAAAAGAGACTGCAGCGCACGGTTTTCGGCCCGGCTCAGGCCGGGGTCGTCGGTAGGCCAGGCCGTGGCAAAGCCGGGCTGCCGGTTGCCTGTGACTAGATCGGACAAGTGGGCAATCGCCAGCGCGTAATTTTCGCTGGCGTTGTAGCTGTACAAGGTGTCGAAGTTGCGCCCGACCAGAAAGGCCGGGCCGCCGGGACCTGCCGGCAGCAGCAGACCGGCAGTGCTCAAGGTATCCGGCAGCTCAGCGCCATTGGTGAGCGTGAGGCCTTGCGCGCGCCAATATGCCAGATCGCGCTTGTTGCGGCGACCCGCCTGGCTGTCATCGAAACCGGCCGGCAACTGCACCTCGTAGCCCCAGGGCTCGCCGCTGCGGTAACCGGCCCTGCGCAGGAAGTTGGCGGTGGACGCCAGCGCATCCGGTACGCTGCCGACGATATCGCGGCGGCCATCCCCGTCAAAATCGACGGCATTGCGCAGGAAGGTGCTGGGCATGAACTGGGTCTGGCCAAAAGCGCCGGCCCACGAGCCATTGAGCTTTTCGACCGGGACATGCCCCTCCTGCAGGATGCGCAGGGTGGCGGCCAATTCGGTGCGGAAATACGCCTGACGGCGGCCATAGCATGACAGCGTGGCCAGCGATTGCAGCAGTGGACGTCCCCCCAGGTTGCGGCCAAAATTGCTTTCCACGCCCCATACGCCCACCACCACGGCAGGATCCACGCCGTACTGCTGCGCGATGCTGCGCAGCGTGGGCAGCCACTGCCGGTAGGCAGCGCGGCCATCGGCCACGCGCTCGGCATCGACCAGCACGGCCATGTAATCCCATACCGGCATGGAGAATTCCGGCTGGCGGTCGAGCAGCGGCAGCACGCTGGCGTCGGGCTGCAGATCGGTCGCATACCGCGCATAAGTCTCTGCGGCAATGTCGCGAAATCCGACCGTGCCCGGCAGGCGCGCCAGGCAGGCGGCAAAATCAGCCGGATCCAGCATGGGCGCGGCCTCCTGCGCCTGTGCCACTGCCTGCCCCGCTGTCAGCAGGCCCGACAGCGCCAGCGCGCCAGCAAACATCCGCCCGGGCAGGAGCCGGCGGAGGGTCAACAGGAACACGGGCAGACACACCATGCGCATACTCCAGAACTGACGCGGCAATGCGCCCATCATAGCGGGGAATTCCACCCGCATCGGTGCCGCGGCAGACGGGTCGCCCCGTACAATCGGAACACCATGAATGCACCGCCCATCCTGAACCCCGAACACGCCCTGCAACTGGCTGGCCAGGCGCTGGAGACCGAAGCCGATGCCCTGCGTCGCTGCGCCGAGCGCCTGCGCCTGGCATCCGTTGGTCAGGCCTTTGTGCAGGCATTGCAAGCCATGCTGGCCGCCCCCGGCCGGGTCGTGGTCATGGGCATGGGCAAGAGCGGCCATGTCGGACGCAAGATCAGCGCCACCCTGGCCTCCACCGGCACGCCGTCGCTGTTTGTGCATCCGGCCGAAGCCAGCCACGGCGACCTGGGCATGGTGCGTGAAGTCGACGTGGTGCTGGCCATCAGCAACAGCGGCGAAAGCGAAGAGCTGGCGCGTATCCTGCCGGTGCTGCACCGCCAGGGCGTGCCGCTGATCGCCATGACCGGCAATCCGGCTTCCAGCCTGGCAAAACATGCCGATATCGTGCTGGACAGCAGCGTCGAGAGGGAAGCCTGCCCGCTCAACCTGGCACCCACTGCCAGCACCACCGTGCAAATGGCGCTGGGCGACGCGCTGGCGGTGGCGCTACTGGATGCGCGCGGTTTCCGCGCCGAGGACTTTGCCCGCTCGCACCCCGGCGGCGCGCTGGGTCGCCGCCTGCTGACCAGCGTGGCCGATGTGATGCGCGCCGGCACCGCCGCCCCGGCGGTGCCGCTGGACGCCGATTTCAGCCATGTCATGCGCGAAATGAGCGCCAAGGGGCTGGGCGCCACCTTCGTGCTCGATGCGGAAGGGCGTGTGGCAGGCATTTTCACCGACGGCGATCTGCGCCGTCTGCTCGAGCGCGGCGACGATATACGCAGCCAGACTGCTGCCACGCTGATGCACGCCAGGCCGCGCAGCATCCGCCCCGATGCACTGGCCGCCGATGCAGCACGCTTGATGGAAGAATTCCGCATCAACAGCCTGCCCGTCACCGATCCCGACGGCCGCCTGCTGGGTGCGCTGAACACACATGACCTGATGCTGGCCAAGGTGATCTGACATGCCTGCCCTGAATTTCCCCCCCGAACTGTTGCTGGCCGCCCAGAACGTACGCGTAGTGTTCTTCGATGTCGACGGCGTGCTGACCGACGGCGGCCTGTACTACACCGACACTGGCGAAACCCTCAAGCGCTTCCACACGCTGGACGGCCATGGCCTGAAAATGCTGCAGCGCGCCGGCATCACGCCGGCCGTCATTTCCGGCCGCGACTCCACCCCGCTGCGCACCCGACTGCAGGCCCTGGGCGTCCAGCACGCAGTATTCGGCACGGAAGACAAGCGGCCAGCGGCTGAGCGCCTGCTGAAGGAGCTGGGGCTGGATTGGACACAGGCAGCCGCCATGGGCGACGACTGGCCGGACCTGCCGCTGCTGCGCCACGCCGCTTTTGCCGTTGCCCCGAACCAGGCCCATGCCGAAGTGCAGCAGGTGGCGCATTATGTGACCCGCGCTGCCGGCGGTGCTGGCGCCGCGCGCGAGCTGTGTGACCTGCTGCTGCAGGCGCGCGGCAGTTACGCCGGCCTGCTGGCGCCATACCTGGCCATGGAGCCGCAATGAACCCATCCGCACCGCCCGAATTGCAGTTGCCCGCGGCACACCGCCCGGCCATTCCTTCCACCACCGAGCGCCCCGCTGACCGGCTGCGTCGGCGCCTGGTCGATCTGATGCCGCTGATGCTCGTGGTGCTGCTGTTGCTGGCCACGCTGTGGCTGGTGCGCAGCATGCCGGACACCGGAGTCACCACCCCGCCGCCTCCGCCCAACGAGCCCGACTATTACATGCAGGATTTCCGCATCCGCAACTTCAATGCACAAGGCCAGCTCGACCGCGACCTGGCAGGCCGGCACGGCGAGCATCTGCCCGGCCCCGACAGCCTGCGCGTGTCGCAGCCACGCAGCCTGAGCATCGATCCCCGCGGCATCGAAGTACGGTCCAAGGCAGACCGATCGGTGTCGGACCGCAAGGGCGACGACATCGAGCTGTTCGACAATGTGCGCGTGGAACGCACCGATCCGCGGCCTGGGGCGGACGGCAAGGCACCGCTGCCCATGGTGCTGGAAAGCAGTTACCTGCACGTGACTGACAAGCAGCAGCACATCGTGACCGACAAGCCGGTGCGCATCACCCAGGGCGGAGATGTGATCAACGGCAGTGGCCTGGAATACACCAATGCATCACGCGTGCTCCAGATCCACGGACGGGTGCAGGCACAGATGCAGCCACGTGCCCGCTGAGTCATGCCAGGCAGTGCTCCCCTTGTCCTGATCACCGGAGCCTCCAGTGGCATCGGCCAGGCGCTGGCCTTGCACTACTACCGTCAGGGCTGGCGGCTGGCGCTGCTGGCGCGGCGGCTGTCTGCCATGCAACAGTGGGCTTCCCGCCAGGCACTTGATCCGGCCAGGGTGTGGCTGCACGCTGCCGATGTCAGCGATACCAATGCCACGATTGCCGCCGGCCAGCATTGCATCCGCCAGATGGGTCTGCCCGACGTGGTCATCGCCAACGCCGGCATCAGTCACGGCATCGACAGCGCCGAGCGTGCCGATCTGGACGTGCTGCAGCGCATTTTTGCCACCAATGTGTTTGGCATGGCGGCCACCTTCCACCCGTTCATTGCACCGATGCGGGCGCGCGGCAGCGGCACCCTGGTGGGCATCGGCAGCATGGCTGGCATACGCGGACTGCCCGGTCACGGCGCCTATTGCGGCAGCAAGGCCGCCGTCATCACCTATTGCGAAAGCCTGCGCGGCGAACTGCGCGGCAGCGGCGTACGGGTGGTGACCCTGTCGCCCGGCTACATTGCCACGCCCATGACGGCGCATGACAGTTTTTCGCTGCCATTCCGCCTGCGCCCTGAACAGTTCGCCGAACGGGCTGCCGCCGCCATTGCCGTTGGCGCCAGCCACCGCGTGATTCCCTGGCAAATGGGTCTGGTCGCCTGGGTGCTGCGGCGCCTTCCCAACTGGCTGCTGGACCGCCTGCTGGCAGGGCGTCCGCGCAAGGCGCGCGCCACGCCAGATCCGGGATGCAGCGCATGACTATCTGGCGTCAGCTTCCTCCTCCGGCGATGCTCGCCTGGCTGCAGGCACCCGGATCACTCACACGCCACCTGGCACGCGCCAGCGGCGCAGTCCAGGTGCAGGTATTGCAACAAGGCAGCGCCGCGCTATGGCCGCACGAAGCAGCGGCGCTGGGACGCACGCCGGCACGCCAGGGGGCCAGCGCCCATGTGCGCACCGTGCTGATGTGGTGCGGCCCGCAACCACATGCCTTTCCGGCCGTGCTGGCGCGCTCTGCAGTATTGGCGCCGCACTCCAGGCTGCGCTGGCAGGGCCTGCGCAGTTTGGGCGAGCGACCGCTGGCGCAATTGCTGTTCGACACGCCGCAAGTGCAGCGCAGCGCACTGCGCTGGCACTACGACGCGCCGGGATCGCAGGTGGCACGGCATGTGCGCTCGCTATGGCTGCAACACGCCCCGGATTTTGCTGCAGAACTGCCGGCACGCGGCATATGGCGGCGCTACTCGGTATTCAGCCAGCGTGGCGCACGCATTCTGGTCACCGAATGGTTTGCCCCCGAGGTCTGGAGCTGGCCCCTGCAGGCATGAAAAAGCCCCGCATATTGCGGGGCCTGTTCATCTACGCCAACAAAGGCCGCAGCGATCAATAGCCGCTGTTGTTGTCGTCGTAGTTGCTGCGACGGCTGCCGCCGTCACGACGGGCACCGCCGTAGGGGCTGCGGAAGCCATCGTTGTAGCCGCCGTTGCTGCCGCCGAATTCGTTGTTGTCACGACGGCCGTAGCCACCGCCGCTGCTGCTGCCGCCGCCGTAGCCGCCTTCACGGCGACCACCGCCGTAGCCACCACCGCCGCCGCCAAAGCTGCGCGGGGGACGCGGTTCCATCGGACGGGCCTCGTTCACCACCAGGGAACGGCCGCCCATGTCCTTGCCATGCAGGCCAGCGATGGCAGCTTGTGCCTCGGCATCGCTGCCCATTTCGACGAAGCCGAAACCCTTGGAACGGCCGGTATCGCGCTCCATCATGACTTTGGCGCTGGTCACGTTGCCGAATTCGCTGAACTGTTGCAGCAGGTCATTGTCGCGCACAGCGTACGGCAGATTGCCGACGTAAAGTTTATTGCCCATGAACGGACTTTCTCCAGATAAAAATAACAAGCGACGTCCGTTTGGGATGGCAGCACAAGGTGCCACGCGCTCACACGCCAAGCAATCACCACGAACCTCAGCACCGTAAATATACCCTCGATGCAAGGAATATTATCAAGCACATGTGTGTAGTTTTTGTTGCTTGTTGCGAGTTTCCACCCCGTATTTTTACGGATAGACCGCAGAGAATCTCTTTAATACCACACTGTTCCTTGATTTGCCGTGGCCACCGGGCACCGGTTGCCCGGCGCGGCGCGCAGCCGGTATTTCCTGCCGTCTTGTGCCCTTGCGTGCCATGACGCTATACTGATCGCTTGTAGCGCCGATTTGCTTCCAGCTTGCGGGCGCATGATAAGTACAGCTAAAACGGAGCACTGGCACACCCGGCGTCCCGTTATGGCTCCGGGTGTTTTGCATTCATGTCATTTCCTGTCTCTCCCCAGTCCATGCACTTTGCCGGGCCGCTGCCCCTGCAAAGTGGCGCCAGCCTGCACGGCTACACGCTGGCTTACGAAACCTACGGCACGCTCAATGCAGACAAAAGCAACGCCGTATTGATCTGCCACGCACTCAACGCCTCGCACCATGTGGCCGGCTACTATGCCGACGCGCCAGACAACGTGGGCTGGTGGGACAACATGATCGGCCCCGGCAAACCGGTCGACACCAACCGCTTCTTCGTCATCGGCGTCAACAACATCGGCTCGTGCTTCGGCAGCACCGGCCCGCGCGACGACAATCCCGATGCCCAGGCCGGCGCAGCACGCCAACGCTACGGCGCAGATTTTCCGGTGGTCACAGTGGAAGACTGGGTTCATGCCCAGGCCTTGCTGCTGGATGCGCTGGGTATCACGCAGCTGGCGGCCGTGATGGGCGGCAGCCTGGGCGGCATGCAAACCCTGAGCTGGACGCTGCAGTACCCGGAACGCGTGCGCCACGCGGTGGTCATTGCCAGCGCTCCCAACCTGAGCGCCGAAAACATTGCTTTCAACGAGGTGGCCCGCCGCGCCATCGTCACCGACCCGGATTTTCACGACGGCCACTTCTATGAACACGGCGTAGTGCCGGCGCGCGGCCTGCGCATCGCGCGCATGATCGGCCACATCACCTATCTGAGCGATGACGTGATGAACAGCAAGTTCGGCCGTGAGCTGCGTGAAGCCGTGTCGCACAACGAGATGGGCTACAAGTACAGCACGCAGGACGTCGAATTCCAGATCGAAAGCTACCTGCGCTACCAGGGCGACAAGTTCAGCACCTACTTCGATGCCAACACCTACCTGCTGATCACGCGCGCGCTCGACTACTTCGACCCGGCACAGCGCTTTGGCGGCGACCTGACGCGCACCATGGCCAATGCGCGCGCCAATTTCCTGCTGATCAGCTTCAGCACCGACTGGCGCTTTTCGCCGGCACGCAGCCGCGAAATCGTCAAGGCCCTGCTCGACAACCAGCGCCGCGTCAGCTATGCGGAAATCGACGCCCCGCACGGCCACGACGCGTTCCTGCTGGACGACCCGCGCTACCTGAAGCTGGTGCGTGCCTACTTTGACAACATCCATCGGGAGACAGCAGCATGAGCGGCGGACTGGTCAACATCGAGGCCATTGCAGCGCTGGTGCCGCAGGGCTCGCGGGTACTGGATCTGGGCTGCGGCAATGGCGCGCTGCTCGACTACCTGCAGCGCCACCGCGGCTGCAGCGGTTACGGGGTGGAACTGGACGATGCCAATGTGCTGGCCTGCGTGCAACGCGGCGTGGACGTGCTGCAACTCAACCTGGACCATGGCCTGCAGGGATTTGCCGACGGCAGCTTCGACGTGGTGCTGCAGATCGACACCTTCCAGCACCTGCGCAATGCCGAAACCATGCTGATGGAAACGGTGCGCGTGGGCCGCATCGGCGTGCTGGCCTTCCCCAACTTCGCCCACTGGCCCAACCGCCTGTCGGTGCTGCGCGGGCGCATGCCGGTTACGCGCCGCATGCCTTACCAGTGGTATGACACCCCCAATATCCGGGTCGGCACCTATGCCGACTTCGGTCTGCTGGCCGCACGCAACGGGCTGCGTGTGACTGACAGCTTCGGCCTGGAAGACGGCCGCGTGGTGCGCCGCATGCCTAACCTGATGGCCAGCACCGCCGTCTACCAGGTCACGCGGGGCTGAGGAACCGTGCCCGCCGCCCTGCATCTGTGCGAATACCCCTTGCCGACGGGCCGTGCGCTGCGCGGCATGGCGGTCCTGGTGCACGGCCTGGGCGAACATGGCGGACGGCTCGCACCGGTAGCGGCAGGCCTGCAGCAGGCCGGTTTTGCCGTACTCGGCTACGACCATTATGGCCATGGCCTCTCGCCCGGCCCACGCGGCAGTCTGCTGCACCCGCAGCAGCTGCCGGACGACCTGGGCCGTATCACCGAGCTGGCGCGCCAGCGCTGGGGCGCCCGCACTCCCCTGCTGCTGTTTGGCGACAGCATGGGCGGCCTGGTTGCTGCCCACTGGGCGCTGCAGCAGCAGGCACCAGCAGCGCATACGCTGCAAGGCCTGGTGCTGGCTTCGCCGGCACTGATGAGCCATGTGCCCCGCTGGCAGCGCCGGTTGGTCAGCCTGCTGGCCCGCGTACAACCCGATCTGGCACTGCCCAACTGCCTGCCGCTGGAGCAGCTGTCCAGCAATCCCGCGACGCTGCAGGACTACCTGAGCGATCCGCTGGTGCATGACCGCATCACCGCACGGCTGGCAGCCTATCTGTTCGAAGCTGGCGACAGCGTGCTGGCGCAGGCCGCCGATTGGCAAATCCCTACGCTGCTGCTGTACGCCGACCCCGACGGCTTCGTGGATCCGCTGGGCAGCCGGCTGCTGGCCCAGCGGGCGCCAGCCGGCCTGGTCCAGCCCCTGCCCTGCCCCGGCTATGGCCACGAAGTGTTCAATGCCCTGCCGGCACAACGTGCCATCTCCTTCGCCACCCTGCACGACTGGATAGACCGCCATTTCTGACATCGGCACCCTGCTTGACATGCATCAACATGGCCCCGGCGAAACCCCTGCCTAATGGTATGCAGGCATTACCAAACGGAGTACATCATGGAAGTCTTGATGCAGGAACTGTTTCGCACCCCCGTCGGCTTGCTCAGCTTGGCCACTATCGGATTTATCGTGATCATGGCCGCATGGCTGTTCAATTTCGTGCGCAAGAACGTGGCCCACGACGAGCTGGCGCACCGTGGTGACACCCGCTGAGTGGTCAGCTGCGTCGGGTTCATCTATACTTTGGGATACGTGAAAAGGGTTCTTTTCGATCTTCGCTCACCACCTGCTGGAAGGACATCCCATGTTTCCTGAGTACCGCGATCTGATCACCAAACTGAAGGCTGAGGACGCCCGTTTCGAGCGCATGTTTGACAAGCACAACGCGCTGGATCAGCGCATCCAGAATATGGTAGCCCGTATCGAGCCGGGCTCTGACGCCGACATCGAAGCCCTGAAAAAGGAAAAGCTGGCCATCAAGGACACTCTGTACGACATCCTGCGCAAGGCTGACGCAGCAGAAGTCTGATTCGAACCGCACACTGCGCACCCACCGCCTGTCCGGTGGGTTTTTTTTGCCCGTCGCCAGCGTCAACGCAGGGTCAGCACCGCCAATACGGCCAGCGGTGCAGTTTCAGAACGCAATACATACTCACCCAACGACAGCGGCAGAAAGCCTTCGCGCAAGGCCCGCGTTTCTTCGGCTTCGCTCAGCCCGCCTTCCGGGCCGGACAGCACCCATACCTCTTGCAGCGGCTGCGCCGCCCGTTCACGCAGCGGCAATGCCCCCCCTGCCAGCGACAGCATCCAGCGCGCGCCTTGCGATGCCGTGTGGCGGTCAAACCAGCTTGCCAGCGTTGCCACCGGATGCAGCTGCGGCACCACGGTGCGGCCGGACTGTTCGCAGGCGGCCACGGCTACCGCCTGCCAGTGCGCCTGTTTCTTGTCGGCACGCTCGCCCTTGAGGCGCAGCACGCTGCGCTCGCCCATCAGTGGCTGGATGCTGGCGGCGCCCAGCTCGGTGGCTTTTTCCACCAGCCAATCCATGCGTTCGTTGGCCGGCATGACCGCCAGCAGGTGCACGCGCGGTCCTGCCTCGGACGGCACGGCATGCTGTTCACCCACCAGCACTTCCACGTCGCTGCGCCCCATGCGGGTAATGGTGGCCTCGAACCAGCCCCACGCCCAGAGAGGCTCTTCGCCCGCCGGCAGATCGGCCGGCAAGCCGCCATGGAACAGCGCGATGGTGTCGCCGGGCTGCAAACGCAGCACCTGCACGTGGCGCGCCGTGCCCGCCGGCAACAGCAGCGTGCTGCCGGAAATCAGCGCGACAGGACAATGAAAGCGCGGCATGGCCGATTACATGCGCCCGAAGGCATAGCCGCCGACATCGCTGGTGCCTTCGATATCGTCCACCAACCGCAGCAGCGGCGCCAATTCGCGGTAGCGGCGCGCCGTGCTGCGGATGTAATGGATGAAGCGTGGCGCATCGGCCAGGTATTTTTCCTTGCCATCGCGCAGCGTGAGGCGGGCAAAAATGCCCGCCACCTTGATGTGGCGCTGCAGTCCCATCCATTCGACGGAGCGATAAAAACTGCCGAAATCGGCATGCCAGTCTTCAAAATCCATCAGGCCGGCCTTGCGGGCGCGCTCCCAGTAACGGACGGTCACGTCCAGCACCAGGTCTTCTTCCCAGCTGATGAAGGCGTCACGCATCAGGCTGGCAATGTCGTAGGTGATGGGGCCATACACCGCATCCTGAAAATCCAGCACCCCCAGCGGGGCGCCCGGCGCCTGGCCCAGCATCAGGTTGCGCGGCATGAAATCGCGGTGCACATATACCCGGGGCGCCGCCAGGTTGCGCTGCACGATCAGGTCGAAGGCCGATTGCAGCACCTGCTGCTGTTGCGCGGACAGCGCCACCTTGCGGTGCTGCGCCAGGTACCAGTCGGGGAACAGCTGCAGCTCGCGGCGCAACAGTGCCTCGTCGTACACAGGCAGCACGTCCGGGCGCGAGGCCAGCTGCCAGGGCAGCAGCACATCCAGCGCCTGCATGAACAGCGGCTGGGCCGCGGTCGGATGCTCGGTATCGAGCGCGCTCATCATGGTGGCGGCGCCCAGATCGGTCAGCAGCATGAAGCCGGCCGCCTCGTCCCACTCGAGCACGCGCGGCGCTTGCAGGCCGGCTTCTTCCATCAGTCGCGCCACGTGCACGAACGGATGGCAGTTTTCCTTTTCGGGCGGGGCGTCCATGATGATGCGCGACGCACTGCCGGACTGGATGCGCAGATAGCGCCGGAAACTGGCGTCGGCGCTGGCGATGGCCAGGGTGTCGGGCTGCAGGTGATGGCGCGGGGCGATCTGTTGCAGCCAGGTGTCGAACAGGACGGCACGGGCCGGATTGGCCCAAATAACGGTTTCGGAGGACATGAATCGGGCAATGGATAGTCATCAGGCGGCACGCGGACACCGCCACTGCCGCCCATTGTAGGCAGGGTGCGTTGCATACCTGGCAACATTTTGCCTGCACGGTTTGCTGCAAAGCGGCGGATTGGCTGGCAAAATGGCATGATTTGCTGCGCACCCCGGTCGCCTGTGGCGCCATCGGCCTGCGCGGATGCGGCCTGCGGGCCGCTTGCACCCGCTCACACAGGATACGCATTGGTATTGCCTCATCCTTTCTCCCCGCCCTGGCTGCCCCTGAACACCGCAGCCACACACACCTTCCCGGCACGGCGCCTGAAGCCGGTGGCCGCCGGTGTGCTGCTCGCCTGTGCAGCCAGTACCGCGTACGCCCAGGCGCCTTCCGCCCCGCTTGCCTTGCAGGAAAGCCCCTGGCTGCAGGAAACCCTGCCGCCTGCATCCACCCGCGCCAGTACCGTCATCACGGCCGATCGTGTCGAGGGCCAGGTGGATCTGGACCTCACCGCCACCGGCAAGGTGGAATTGCGCCAGCCCGGCAGCGTGCTCAGGGCAGACCAGCTGCGCTACGACGCGCCCAGCGATACCGCCACCGCCACCGGCAGCGTGTACATCCAGCGCATGGGCAACATCTACCGGGGCGACCGCCTGCAACTTCAGGTCGATGCATTTGCCGGCAGCTTCGACAATGTCAAGTATTCGCTGCTCCAGACCGGCGGCGTGGGCACTGCCTCGCGCATCGACTTTCTGGATGATCACCACAGCATCGGGCACGACACCATTTACACCACCTGCCGCCTGGATGAGCGCGCGCCCGGTGTGCCCAATCCCGCCTGGTACATCAAGGGCAAGCGCATCCTGATCGACAAGGAAAGCGACACGGGCTACGTGGAAGACGGCGCGCTGGTGTTCCAGGGCGTGCCGTTGATTCCCCTGTATGGCGGCGTCAGCTTTCCGCTCAGCTCCAAGCGGCAATCCGGCCTGCTGTCCCCCACCATCGGTTTTGGCGGCACGGACGGGTTCAAGTATTCGCAGCCCTATTATTTCGACATTGCGCCCAACCGCGACGCCACCCTCACACCCAGCGTCATGACCAAGCGCGGCACCGAACTATTTGGCCAGTTCCGCTACCTGGAAGACAGCTACAAGGGCCAGATCGATGCCGAGATCATGCCCAACGACCAGTTGCGTGAAAGAAAGCGCTGGCGCTACCGGCTGGCGCACACGCAGGCCATCCCCACCACCGACTGGGGCACTTTCGGCCTGAACATCGACCTGCTGCGCGTCAGCGATGACAATTACTGGCGTGATTTCTCCAGCTTCGGCAACCGCTTCAACGCACTGACCGAACGCACTCTGCCCAGCACCACCACACTCAACTGGAATCTGGGCAACTGGTCGGCCTGGTTCACCGACCAGCGCTGGCAGACCCTGCAGCAACCCGACGTCATTACGCCGCCCTATGACAAGTCGCCACAGGTGCATGTGCGCTACAACCGCTACAACGTCAACGGCTTCGACGTCTCGCTGGATCTGGACAGCACCCGCTTCAAGTCCTCGCCCGCACTGACCGGCTACCCCAACGGCACACGCAGCTACGCACTCGGCCAGATCAGTTATCCCTGGATCCAGCCCTGGGGCTACGTCACCCCGACACTGCAGCTGCACGCAGCACACTACAACACGGATGGCCCCATGGCGGATGGCCGCAGCAGCGCCAGCCGCGTACTGCCCACCGCCACCGTCGACAGCGGCCTGGTCTTTGAGCGTGACACCACGCTGTTCGGCCGCAAGGTGCAGCAGACCCTGGAGCCGCAGCTGTTCCTGGCTTACACGCCCTACAAGGACCAGAGCACGCTGCCGGTGTATGACAGCGCCGTGCGCGACTTCAACATGGCCAGCATCTTCAGCGCCAACCCGTTTTCGGGCGATGACCGCATTGCCGATGCGCAGTCGGCCACGGCTGGCGTCACGACGCGGTTCTTCGACGCCAACGATGGCGCCGAACTGGCCCGCTTCTCGGCGGCGGCGCGCCAGCAGACGCGCAGCCGCAGGGTGGTGCTCAACACCTCCGACACGCCAGGTTCGTACAGCTTCAGCAACCTGCTGTTCGAAGGCGACATCCGCTGGAATCCGCAATGGAATGCTCGCGGCACCCTGCAGTGGGATCCGGAATCCAAGCGCAGCATCCGCTCGGTGCTGGGCGCCAACTACCATCCGGGCCCGTACCGCACGATCTCCATCAACTACAACATGCAGCGTGCGCCGCTCACGCCCAGTAAGCAGGTGGACGTCGGCTGGCAATGGCCGATCAACAACCTGTGGGGCGACAAGGGCCTCGACCTGGGTCCGGGCCGCGGCCAGGGCGCCGGTCGCTGGTACTCGGTGGGCCGCGTGTACTACTCTCTGCAGGACAAGCGTCTGGTCGACAGCATCATCGGCCTCGAATACGACAGCTGTTGCTGGATCGGCCGCGTGGCCCTGCAACGCCGCCAGACCCAGGTTACGCCGGCAAAATATGACAACCGAATCATGTTCCAGCTCGAGTTTGTCGGACTGTCCCGCCTTGGCACTGGCGCAGTCCAGTCGTTCCAGTCCAATATCCCCAATTACATGCTGCTGCGCGACCGCACCATCGAACGCAGCCGCTTTCAACAGTATGACTGAAAGGTGATTTCATGAAGCAAGCCGCTTTTTCCACCCGCCGCACCCTGCAGCGCGGCGCCTTGCTGGCTCCGCTGCTCCTGACGCTGGCTGCCACGGCCCTGCCGGCGCATGCCGCCAAGAAAAAGACCGCAGTTAGGCCGGCTGCCGCCGCGCCTACCGCACCAAACAGTGTTCAGGGCGACTACATCGTGGCCATCGTCAACCGCGAACCGGTCACCAACCATGAGGTCCAGGCGCACGCGCAAAAGCTGAGCCAGCAGCTGGCTGCCGCCAGGCAGCCGGTTCCGGCACGCGCCGAATTGCTGCGCCTGGCCCTGGATGAATTGGTGCTGCGCAAGGCCGCGATCCAGTCCGCACGTACCAGCGGCGTCGCATTGACCGACGAAGAGTTCAACCAGATCGAGGCCAACCGCGCACGCGAAGCAAAAATGAGCGTGGCCGAATTCCGCCGCAAGACCATGGCTGCCGGCCGCCTGACCGAGGCCCAGTACTTCAGCACCCTGCGTGACGAAATCTTGCTGGAGCGCGTGCGCGACGGCCGCATCAGCGCCGAAGTCGCCCGCATCAGCGATCAGGAAGCCCTGCAATTGCTGCGCGAAGAACGCGAGCGCCAGGGAGGCGCCCCGCTGGTCATGCCGGAATTCCACGCCAGCCACATTCTGCTGGTGCCGTCTGCCAAGCTCACCGAGCAGCAGGCCCTGGCCCGCCTGGCCAGTGTGCGCCGCGACATTGCCTCTGGCAAGATCGACTTTGCCAGCGCCGCACGCCAGCTCTCGCAGGACGGCAGCGCCAGTAACGGCGGTGACCTGGGCTGGTTCCAGCCCGGCATGATGGTGCCGGAATTCCAGGCCGAAATCGACAAGCTGAAGCCCGGCCAGCTGAGCCAGCCGTTCATGTCGCGCTACGGAGCCCACCTGGTGCAGCTGGCGGAAGTGCGTGAAAAGCCGATGAACGCCCAGCAACAGCTGGCGTTGGCACGCGCCACCCTGCGCCAGCAACGCTCTGCACTGGCGCTGCAGCAATGGGAGAACGAGCTGCGCAGCCGCACGTATATCGAGATGCGCGAGGCTCCGCGTTGATCGCGCGCAGGCCCGGCGGCACGCGCAAGCCGCTGGCCGTGCGCGGCAGCGGCGGCCATGTGGCGCGCAAGCGTTTCGGCCAGAACTTTCTGTGCGATGCCGGCATCATCGACGGCATCGTGCGGGCTATCGCACCGCATCCCGGTGACGTGCTGGTCGAAATCGGCCCCGGTCTGGGTGCGCTGACGCAGCCGCTGGCAGAGCGTGCCGGCCGCCTCACCGTGATCGAACTCGACCGCGACCTGGCAACCCGCCTGCGCCAGCACCCGCAACTGCAGGTGATCGAGGCCGACGTGCTGAAGGTCGATTTCACTGCGCTGGCACAGCAACTAGGCGCGCCCCGGCTGCGCATTGCCGGCAACCTGCCCTACAACATCTCCACGCCGATCCTGTTCCATCTGCTGGAGCATGTGGCCGTAGTGCAGGACCAGCATTTCATGCTGCAGAAAGAGGTGATCGACCGCATGGTGGCCACGCCGGCCACCGGCGACTACAGCCGCCTGAGCGTGATGCTGCAATGGCGCTACGCCATGGAGCAGGTGCTGTTCGTGCCGCCGGAAAGCTTTGACCCGCCGCCCAAGGTCAACAGCGCCGTGGTGCGCATGGTGCCGCTGGCAGAGCCGCCGGTGTTGCAGTTGCCGCAATTTTCAGCACTGGTGCAGAGTGCCTTCAGCCAGCGCCGCAAGCTGCTGCGCCACAGCCTGGGGCACTGGCTGGAGCAACAGGGCTTTGACGGCGTCTTCGACCTGCAGCGCCGCGCCGAGGAAGTGCCGGTGGCCGAATATGTGGCGCTGGCGCAGCATCCTTCGCTGCAACGCGGCTGACGCGGCACAGCGGCATTCTGCCTTCGCACCTCGGGTGGGCACTGGCAGGTGCCTGCCCAACGACACCGGACAAGCCACCCATGAAAAAAAGCGCGCTCCGAACAGCGCGCTTTGCCCCGGATGGGCAGGAGCCAATCGCTACAGCATGTGCTGCAGAAAGGCCCGCGCGCGCGGATGCTGCGGGTCGGCAAAGAAATCTGCCGCCGCACGGTCTTCCACGATCACGCCAGCGTCCATGAACAACACCCGGTGCGCCACTTCGCGCGCAAACGCCATTTCGTGGGTCACCACCAGCATGGTCATGCGCTCGGCGGCCAGTTGGCGCATGGTGCGCAGCACCTCGCCGGTCAGTTCCGGATCGAGCGCGCTGGTGGGCTCGTCGAACAGCATGATGGCCGGTTGCATGGCCAGTGCGCGGGCAATCGCCACACGTTGCTTTTGCCCGCCGGACAGGCGCGCCGGCCAGGCATCGCGCTTGTCCTGCATGCCCACCTTGCGCAGCAGTTCTTCGGCGTAGGGCGTGATCTGCGCACGCGTCAGGCCCTTGACCGTCATCGGCGCCTCGATCAGATTCTGCAACACCGTCATGTGCGGGAACAGGTTGAAGTGCTGGAACACCATGCCGGTGTGCGCACAGATGCTGCGCACGGTGCGCTCGTCCGGGTAGCGCGCATGGCCGCTGGCATCGTTCTGCACCAGCACCTGGCCGGCAATCTCGATCAAGCCGCTTTCGATGGCTTCCAGGTGATTGATGCAGCGCAGCAAGGTGGACTTGCCGGAACCGGACGAGCCCAGAATGGCAATCACCTCGCCTTGCTGCACCTGCAGCGAAATGCCGCGCAGCACGGCATTTTCGCCGAAGCGCTTGTGCACGTCCTGCAGGCGCAGGGCCGGCCCTTTACTGGTCATATCGGTCATAGTGTCTTTCCAGGCGCTGGAACACCCAGGTCAGCACCAACGTCATCACCAGATAGAACAGCGCCGCCACGATGAATGGCGTGACGGTAAATTCGCGCTGCACGATGTTGCGCGCGGCGCGCAGCAGGTCATTGAGTGCCAGCACGTAGATCAGCGCCGTATCCTTGACCAGCGTGATGGTCTCGTTGCTCATGGGCGGCAGGATGTGGCGCACCATCTGCGGCAGCACGATGCGGCGCATGGTCTGGCCATAACTCATGCCCAGCGACTTGGCCGCCTCGTACTGGCCCTTGTCCACGCTCTGGATGCCGGCACGGAAGATTTCGGCAAAGTACGCGGCAAAATTGAGCGCGAACGCCACCACCGCCGATGGAAAATCCGGCAGCCGGATGCCGATCACCGGCACAAAGGGCAGCGCAAAGTAGATGAACAGCAGCTGCAGCATCAACGGGGTGCCGCGCATCAGCCAGATGTAGCCGCTGACGGCCTGGCGCAGCGCACCCCAGCGCGACAGGCGCAGCAGGGCCAGCACCAGCCCCAGCGGAATTGCCAGCAGCAACGTGATGAAAAACAGCTTGAGGGTCGTGCCCGCGCCATCCAGCAGCGGGGGCAGCATTGCAATCAGGGAATCCATATCAGACCATCCGCCAGCACCGGTTGGGCAGCGGGCGGATGCAGTTCGGCATTACTTGCCGCCTTCCTCGAACCACTTTTGGTAGATCTTCTTGGCAGTGCCGTCAGCTTTCATGGCGTCAAGCGCGCCATCGAGTTTTTGGAGCAGCAGCGTGTCGTCCCTGCGCAGGCCCACGCCATAGTCTTCGCTGCCGAAGTTGTCAGCCAGCACCTGGTATTCGCCCGGCTTCTTGCTGGTGTAGTAGCGGCCCACCACTTCGTCCACCACCACGGCGTCCAGACGCCCGGTGCTCAGATCCATCAGCGCAGCCACGTTGTCGCCGAACTTCTTGAGTTCCTTGAACTGCTTGGATACCTCGTCCTTGCCCACGGCATCGACGGCGCTGCTGCCGTCCTGCACACCCACCACCTTGCCGGACAGATCCGCCTTGGTCTTGATCGGCGACTTGGCCGTCACGACGATGATCTGGTGGTTTTGCATGTACGGCTTGGTGAAGGCGACGTTTTTCTTGCGCTCTTCGGTGATCGTCATGCCGTTCCACAGCGCATCCACGCGCTTGCCGTTGAGTTCGGCTTCCTTGGCGCTCCAGTCGATCGGCTTGAACTCGACCTCGATGCCCAGGTGCTTGCCTGCTTCACGTGCCATGTCGATGTCGTAGCCGACCAGCTCCTGCTTCTCGTCGCGGAAGCCCATGGGCGGGAAATTGTCGTCCAGCCCGATCACGATTTTCTTGGGCAGCTCGGCCACAGCGCTGGCTGCCGGAGCTGCGGCACTGGCCGACTGGCTGGAGGGCTGCTGCTTGCTGCAACCGGTCAGGATGGCGGCAGCAGCCACCAGGCCCAGGGCTGTGTTGAGTGCAAAGTTGCGACGTTTCATGGTGTGCGGAATTGTCAAAAAGAGCAAAGGTTTTGATGATAGCCCATGCTGCCGCGCCCGCCGTGCATTCTGCGGTGCAGCGACTGCAAGTTGTTGCCAAGTCAACAAAAAAAGGCAGGCCGGCGCACTGCCGGTCCTGCCTGTTCAGCGACTGTGCAGCGGTCAGGCGTGCATGTTGCCGGTTTGTTCGAAGCGCTGGTGCCAGGACAGTGCTTCACTCAGGATGTGCGGCGTATGCTTACCGGGCGACTCGCGCAGGGCGCGCTGGTAGTAGTCCATGATCTGGTCACGGAATGTCGGGTGTGCGCAGTTCTTGATGATCAGCTCGGCACGGGCCTTGGGCGCCAGGCCGCGCAGGTCGGCCAGACCCTGCTCGGTGACCAGCACCTGCACGTCGTGCTCGGTATGGTCCACGTGGCTTACCATCGGCACGATGCAGGAAATCTTGCCGCCCTTGGCGGTGGACGGCGTCATGAACACCGAGATGTAGGCATTGCGGGCAAAATCGCCCGAGCCGCCAATGCCATTCATGATGCGCGTGCCCATGATGTGCGTGGAGTTCACGTTGCCATAGATGTCGGCTTCGATCATGCCGTTCATGGCCAGAACGCCCAGGCGGCGGATCAGTTCGGGGTGGTTAGAGATTTCCTGCGGGCGCAGCAGGACGCGGCTGCGCAGCATTTCCAGGTTGTCCTCGAAATACTTCAGGCCGTTCTCACTCAGGCTGAGGGCGGTGGCGGAAGCGTGGCGCAGCTTGCCCGAGGCCAGCATGTCCAGCATGCCGTCCTGCAGCACTTCGGTGTAGGCGCTCAGGTTGTCGAACGGGCCCTTGTTCAGGCCGGCCAGCACCGCGTTGGCGATGTTGCCCACCCCGGATTGCAGCGGCAGCAGGCTGGCAGGCAGACGGCCCAACTTGACCTCGTGCTGGAAGAAGTCCAGCAGGTGGCCCGCGATCTGCTCGGATTCGGCATCCGGCGCGCTGAACGCGGTGTTGCGGTCGCTGGCATTGGTTTCCACCACGGCCACCACCTTGGACGGATCCACGCGCAGGTAAGGCGTGCCGATGCGGTTGTCGCTGTGCGTCATCGCGATCGGCAGGCGGTGCGGCGGCACCTGGGTGCCGTAGTAGACGTCATGCATGCCCTGCAGCGCCATGCTCTGGCGGCTGTTGACCTCCAGGATGACCTTGTCGGCCTGGTCCAGCCAGGTCTTGTTGTTGCCGATCGAGGTCGAGGGCACCAGCGAACCGTCTTCCAGGACAGCGGTGACTTCCACCACCGCCACGTTCAGCTTGCCATAGAAGCCGAACCACACATACTGGCCCACGTGCGACAGGTGAATGTCGGCATATTGCATCGTGCCTTCGTTGATTTTCTGGCGGCAGATCGGATCGGACTGGTACGGCAGGCGCATCTCGATGCCATCCACCTTGGCCAATGCGCCGTCCAGCTCGGGCGCAGTGGAGGCGCCGGTCCAGACGCCTATGCGGAATTGTTCACCGCGGGCATGGGCCGCCTCGATGCGCTTGGCCAGTTCGATCGGCACCACCTTGGGCTGGCCGGAACCGGTAAAGCCGCTCATGCCGACGTTGTCGCCAGGCATGATGAAGGTCGCTGCCTGTTCGGCCGACATGATTTTTTCACGGAAGGCGGGATGGAGTACGCGGGATGCTGTAGACATGGGCAAGAAATAATGAATGGAAAATAAAAAATTACAGACCATCCGTCATGTCTCGCGGATACACGGAACCGGGCGGATGTGCGCACGACCGGAGACATTGGCGTGTGGCCGCACCCACCATGACTTGCGTGATTGTGCGCAAGGGCGGGCTGTTGTCCCCATGTCTGCAGGTTTTTGGCCAAGGCTACAACCTCGGGGTAAACCCTTGTTTTTGCGTATTTTACAAACAAGATTCATGCTTGTGGGTACTTTCCCCCATAAAAAAGTTGCCTATACGCGCCAGTTTTGTAATGCTGCAGTGCAGCATCGAGCTATTTCACTGACGGTGAATGCAGTCTGCACGGCAGTGCATGCATGGCTGCAGCCATGCCAGGTGCGGCTTCTATCAGGCCCAGGTGATACCACTGTTGATCGCCGCATAAAAAAACCGCCTGCACTGCTGCAGGCGGCCTGGTTCGACATGGACGACGCCTGTCAGATGCGCATCGGCATCACCACATACTTGAACTGGGTGTTCTCGGGAATCGTGACCAGTGCCGAGCTGTTGCCGTCGTTCAGGGCGATATCCACCATGTCCTGGCTCATGTTACCCAGTACATCCATCAGGTAGGTGACGTTGAAGCCGATTTCGATCGGCGTGCCGCCATAGTCGATGTCGAGTTCATCCACGGCCTCTTCCTGCTCGGCGTTGTTGCAGGCCACGCGCAGCGTGTTGGCGTCAAAGTTGAGGCGCACGCCCTTGAACTTCTCGCTGGTCAGGATGGCCGTGCGCTGCAGCGCCGCCAGCAGCGGTACGCGGCCCAGCGTGACCTGATTCGGGTGGCTTTGCGGAACCACGCGGTTGTAGTCGGGGAATTTGCCCTCGACCAGCTTGGTGACGAATTCCATGCCGCCGAAGCTGAATTTGGCCTGGTTGTTGGCAAACTGCATGTCGATGGCGCCGTCGGCGTCAGACAGCAGGCGCTGCAGCTCGAGCACGGTCTTGCGCGGCAGGATCACCTCCTGCTTGGGCACTTCCACATCCAGCGTGGCACTGGTGAAGGCCAGGCGGTGGCCGTCGGTGGCCACCAGGCTCAGCTTGTTGCCTTCGGCCACGAACAGGATGCCGTTGAGGTAGAAGCGGATGTCGTGCACCGCCATGGCAAACGACACCTGCGACAGCAGCTGCTTGAGCACCTTTTGCGGCACGCTGAAGGAAGGGCCGAAGGCGGCGGCCTCCTGCACCAGCGGAAAATCTTCGGCGGGCAGGGTCTGCAGCGTGAACTTGCTCTTGCCGCCCTTGAGCACGAGGCGGTTCTGGCTCATGTCGAGGCTGACGATCTGGTCGGAAGGCATGGTGCGCAGAATGTCGATCAGCTTGCGCGCGCCCACGGTGATGGCGAAGTCGCTCGGGTCACCCCCCAGTTCGGCCGTGGTGCGGATCTGGATTTCGAGGTCGCTGGTGACGAGCTGGATCATGCCTCCATGCTTGCGCAACAGCACGTTGGCCAGGATCGGCAGCGCATGGCGGCGCTCGACAATACCTGCCACCGATTGCAGGGCGTTCAGAACCTGGGCCTGGGGTGCTTTCAAGACTTGCATGGTGTTTCAGCGGTACGGGATTCGGACGGGGCTGCGCACTTGCCAGCACAGCGCCTGGCGGGTTACCGGCTGCGCCGAGCGCAACTGGTCAATGTCTGATTGTAGTGCAGCACCGCCCTGCTGCCGCGCCTTGCATGTTGCCAGCAGTGACATGGCCAAACTGGCGGCCTCAGGCCCCCCTTGCTGGCGGTGTCTGCGCGGGCACCGGCGGCATCACCGGGCTGCCACCCAGCACCTGGTACAGGTTGACCACATTGACGGCGCGATTGAGCTGTGCATCGAGCAGGGCCAGATCAGCGCTGCGGCGCGACTCCTGCGCATCCAGCCAGAGCTTGAGCGCCACTGCGCCGGCGCGGTAACGTACGCCGTTGAGCTCTTCGGCACGGCGCGCCTGCGTCGCCACCTGCTGTGCCGCCGTTTCCTGCAGTTGCAGCTGGGTGCGCGCCGAGAGCGCATTTTCCACATCGGACAGCGCGCTGTACAGGGTCTTGCGGAAATTCAGGATGGCCTGCTCGTAGCTGCCCTGGGCGATGGCGGTATTGCGCTGCATCTCGCCGATGCGCAGGAACGGCAGGGCCAGCCCGGCACCCAGCGTGGCCACTGGATTGCTGAGAATGCCGGACAGCGCGCTGCTGCCGGTGCCCAGCGTGCCCGTCAGGCTGAGCGTGGGGTAGTAGCTGGTGCGCGTGGCATCCACGTTGGCCAGTGAGGAGCGCAGGCGTGCCTCGGCCGCCTGCAGGTCGGGGCGGCGCGCCAGCAGCTCGGCCGGCAAGCCCGCCGACAGCTCGGGCAGCATGGCCATATCGGGCAGGCGCGGCTGCTGCGCCGCGGCCGGCAAGGCCTCGGGCGGCGCATCGAACAGGATGGACAGTGCATTGCGCTGCTCGTTGCGCTGCTGCACCAGCGCGGCCTGGGTCGACTGCTGGCTGGCCAGATTCTGCATGGCTTGCGCCACTTCCAGCCCTGAGGTGGCGCCAGCCTTGTACTGCACCTGCACCAGCTCCAGCGTCTTGCGTGCCACATCGAGGCTGGCCTGCTGGCTGGCCAGCTTGCGGTCGAGCACGGCCAGCTGCCAGTAGCTCTTGGCGACGGTGGCCACCAGCGCCTGTGCCGCCGCCTCGCGATCATGGTCAGTGGCCACGGCTTCCCAATCGGCCATGCGCTGCTGCGCTGCCAGCTTGCCCCACAGGTCTATCTCCCAGCTCACGTCGAGCGCGGCGGACACGCTGTTGCTGTTGCTGCGGTCACCGTTCAGCGGCATCTGCCGGCTGGCCGACAGGTTGCCGGAAGGCTGCGGCCACAGTTTGCCGGCGGCATTGCCGGCGGCCAGGCGGGCATTGCGCACCTTCCAGGCGGTGACGGCCAGATCGGTATTGCGCTGCAGCGTCGCATCGATCAGGCTGTCGAGCTGCGGGTCGCCGAAGCGGGTCCACCAGCGGTCGGACAGTGTCACAGGCTGCCGGCTGCCGGCTGCATGCTGCCACTGCTGCGGCAGCTGTACGTCGGGCGTGCGGTACGGCGTGGCCGCACAGCCGGCCAACAGGGCCGCCAGCGCCACCGCCGACAGGGAATTGCGGGAGGAGGACATCGGAAACATGGCTTATTGTCGGGACAGGGCATCCACCGGGTCGAGCTGCGCGGCGCGGCGCGCCGGCAAAAAGCCGAACAGCACGCCGATCAGGGTCGAGCAGGTGAACGCGGCAACGATGGAAAAAGTGGAAAAGATCATGCGGAAGCTGCCGCCGCCGAGCATGTCGAAGGCACGACCGATCAGCAGCGCCAGCACGATGCCCAGCACGCCGCCGATCAGGCACACCAGCACCGCCTCGATCAGGAACTGCCGCAGGATGTCGCCCTGGCGCGCACCCACCGCCATGCGCACACCGATTTCCTGGGTGCGCTCGGTCACCGACACCAGCATGATGTTCATCACGCCAATGCCGCCCACCACCAACGAGATCACCGCAATGGCCGAGACCAGCAAGGTCATGGTCTGTGTCGTCTGCTCCACGGTCTGGCGCACGCTGTCTGAGTTTTGCGTGAAGAAATCCTTCAGGCCATGGCGTTGGGTGACCAGCGCCGTGATGCCCTCCTCTGCGGCCTGGGCATCGGACTCGTCCTTGACGCGCACCGTGATGGAGCGCAGGGTGCTGGTGCCCATGATGCGGTTCATCACCGTGGTGTAGGGCAGCCAGATGTTGAGCGCGTCGGGATTGCCGAATGGGCTGTCCTTTTTCGCGGTGACACCCACCACCCGCGCGGGCATGCCCCCGATCAGGAGCACCTTGCCGATGGGGTTCTCTCCCTCGCTGAAAAAGGCGGCCGCCGTGTTGGGATCGATGACCGCATCCTGCAGCTGGCGGCGCACGCTGTCGTCGTTGAAGGCGGCACCTTGTGCCAGAGTGTAGCCGCGCACCCGGAAAAAGCTCTCGCCCACGCCGTTGATGTTGGCCGTCTTGCTGGCATTGCCGCGCAGCACGGTCTTGCCGGTGCTGACGTTGGGCGAAACGCTGTCCACATAGATCAGCTTTTCGAGCGCGAGGGCGTCTGCCGACTTGAGCGTGCGGATGCGCCCTGCAGTGCGGTCGCCGTAGCCGCTGCCAGGCATGATGTCGATGGTGTTGGTGCCCATGCTGGCAATATCGTTCAGGATTTTTTCGCGCGAGCCATTGCCCAGCGCCACCACTGACACCACCGAAGCTATGCCGATGATGATGCCCAGCATGGTCAGCAGCGTGCGAAGCTTGTGCCCGACCATGGCGCGCACCGCCATCTGCAACGCCTCGCCAAACTGCGCCAGCGCGGCATGCCAGCCCGGCTGCTGTGGCGGCGCCTTCTCTTCCTGGCGCGTGGCCAGTTCCTGCTGCTGCACATTGAGCGCATCGCGCACGATGACGCCATCGCTGATTTCGATCACGCGCTGGGCGTTGGCGGCCACGCCGGCATCGTGCGTGACCAGGATGATGGTATGGCCGGCCGCATGCAGCTCCTTGAGGATGGTCATCACCTCCTGGCCGCTGGCCTGATCCAGTGCGCCCGTGGGCTCGTCGGCCAGGATCACATCGCCACCGTTCATCAACGCGCGCGCAATCGACACGCGCTGCTGTTGGCCGCCCGACAGCTGGCCCGGCTTGTGCGACAGGCGCTCGCCCAGCCCCAGCCGGGACAGCAGCTTTTCGGCCCGGGTGCGGCGCAGACCGGCATCGACGCCGGCATAAATGGCCGGAATTTCCGCGTTGCCCACCGCCGTCAAGTCGCTCATCAGATGGTAGCGCTGGAAGATGAAGCCGAAATGCTCACGGCGCAGGCGCGCCAGCTCATCGGGCTGCATCTGGCCGGTTTCGGCGCCGTTGACCTGGTAGCTGCCACGCGAGGGCCGGTCCAGACAGCCCAGAATGTTCATCAGCGTGGATTTGCCCGAGCCGGACGGGCCGATGATGGCCACCATCTCGCCGGCATGGATATCCAGGTCGATGCCCTTGAGCACCGCCACTACGTCGTCGCCGGCCGGATACTCGCGCACCACGCCGCGCACGCGCAGCAGCGGTGTACCGGTCTGCCCGTGAATGCTGCCGCTCATCAGAACATCCTCGGGCCACGCACCGTGCCGCCACGGTTGGCGCCGGCATCCCCCACCACGACCTGCTCACCTTCCTTCAGGCCCGACTTGATCTCGGCCTGCACACGGTTGTTCAGCCCGACCTGCACCTTGCGCTGCTCGACCTGCTGCTTGCCCTTTTCGCCGGTGGCCACGCGCACCGTATAGCTGCCGTCCTTGCCACGGCGGCTCAACGCACCGGAAGGAATGGCCAGCACGCCCTTGGCCTGCTGCAGCACCACGGTAATTTGTGCGGTCATCTGGATGCGCAACTTGTGTTCAGGGTTGGGCACATCGAACAGGCCGTTGTAGTATACGGCCGAGCTGCTGGCGCTATCGGTGTTGGTGCCGTCGTAGGTGCTCATGTTGATCGGGCCGGGCTCGACCGTGCGCAGCGTGGCATCGTATTTCTTGTCCGGATCGCCCAGGATGCTGAAATACGCCGGCATGCCGGGCTTGATGCGCGGTACATCGGCCTCGGAAATCTGCGCCTCGATGCGCATGTTGTCGAGATTGGCCAGCTTGACGATGGTCGGTGCCGACTGGATTGCGCTGACGGTCTGGCCCTCCTTGGCCACGATGGACACCACGGTGCCGTCGGCCGGCGCGCTGATGCGCGTGTAGCCCAGATTGGCCTTGGCGGTTTCGACCTGCACCGAGTATTGCTTGATCTGTGCCTCGATCGCCTTGATGTCGGCCCGGGCCGCATCCAGCGCCTGGCGCGCGCTCTGGTAGTCGGCCTTGCTGGAGGCATCGCGCTGGTACATGTACTGCTGGCGTTCAAAATTTTGCTGCGCCAGCACCGCCGAGGCCTGCTTGGCGGTTTTTTGCGCCTGCAGCGAAGCCACCTGGTCCTGCGCTGCCCGCAGGCTGTTGCGCTGGGTGATGTCATCGATCTCGGCAATCAGCTGGCCGCGCTTGACGGTATCACCGACCTTGACATACACCTTCTTGAGCTGGCCAGTGACCTGGGAGCCGACATTGATCAGCTGCGAGGCCTGGATGGCGCCGGAGGCCAGCACCGAATCCTCGATGTCGGTACGTTCCACGGCGGCGGTGATCAGCGGTGCTGCCGGCGGCTTGGCATACAGGCTGCGCCAGCCGAGCCAGACGATCAACACCAGCGCCAGGATACCGGCGAGCAGCCACAGAGGTCGGGATTTGATAGTGTTCCACATGCTTGTTGGGACGAAATATTCCAGAGGCGCCGGACAGCGCCGCGACACAGACTGACCATGTCCTCGGCAAAAGGTTCCCGAGACACATGGCACAACGTTTTATTAAGCCACAAGTTTGACGATTGCCAGGGCTTACGCCACGAGCCCGGCTGCAAGCCATGCAGCCGGCACCACGATTCATGCCCGATATCAAAAAATGCTGGCTTTGTCGTAACTTGCAGATACATCACAAGGTGTTTCACACGCTACACTTCAAGTAGCCATACTGCCATCCTGCGTTTAATTCTGCCCGTTTCATGCCTTCCGACCCGACCGTCAGCCCCAGCTACGAATTCAAGAGCGCTTTTCTGTCCGTGGTGGCCTTTTTGCTCAGAACCACCGACACTGCGGCACTGACCGCAGAGCTGAATGCGCAACTGGCTGCCGATCCCGGTTTTTTCGACAACGATGCCGTACTGCTCGACCTCAGCCAGGTCAGCGACAGCGATGCCCCGGTCGACTTTCCGGCTCTGGTGGCCCTGCTGCGCCAGCACGGCACGTTGCCGGTGGCCGCGCGTGGTGGCAATCCGCAGCAGATGGCCGCGGCCCTGGCGGCCGGCCTGGCGCCCGCACCGGATGAGATACCGGTACGCACAGCAGCTGCTGCGGTCACCACAGAGCCGGCTCCGGCCCGGCAGCCCGCCACACCGGCAGCAGCGGCCGCAGCTGTACCGGCGGCAACGCCCACCCTGGTCATCAACCGCCCGCTGCGCTCCGGCCAGCAGGTGTATGCGCGCGGCGCCGACCTGATCGTGCTGGACGTGGTCAGTTTTGGCGCCGAAGTCATCGCCGACGGCAACATCCATGTGTACGCCCCGCTGCGCGGTCGCGCCATTGCCGGCGCCCGCGGCAACACCGAGGCGCGCATTTTCAGCACCTGCATGGAGCCGCAACTGCTGTCCATCGCAGGCATTTACCGCACCACCGAAACCGCGCTGCCCGACGAAGTGGTCGGCAAGCCGGCACAAGCACGGCTCGACGGCGAAAAAATGCTGATCGACCCGCTCTGATTCCAGCTCATTCAAGTACCAAGGAAATCTTTACACCATGGCCAAGATCGTTGTTGTTACTTCCGGCAAGGGTGGCGTAGGCAAGACCACCACCAGCGCCAGCTTTGCGTCCGGCCTCGCCCTGAGCGGCCACAAGACCGTGGTGATCGACTTTGACGTGGGCCTGCGCAACCTGGACCTGATCATGGGCTGCGAACGCCGCGTGGTGTACGACCTGATCAACGTGATCCAGGGCGAAGCCAACCTGAGCCAGGCCTTGATCAAGGACAAGCAGTGCGACAACCTGTTCGTGCTGGCTGCCAGCCAGACACGCGACAAGGACGCGCTCACGCTCGAGGGCGTGGAGCGCGTGCTCAAGGAATTGGACGCGATGGGCTTTGAATACATCGTCTGTGATTCGCCGGCCGGCATCGAGGGCGGTGCCATGGCCGCCATGCACTTTGCCGACGAGGCGCTGGTGGTGACCAACCCCGAAGTCTCGTCCGTGCGCGATTCCGACCGCATCCTGGGCATGCTGGGCAGCAAGACACGCCGTGCCAAGGACGGCGCCGAAGCCGTCAAGGAGCATCTGCTGATCACGCGCTACAACCCCAACCGCGTGGCCGACGGCCAGATGCTGAGCCTGGAAGACATCCAGGACATCCTGCGCATTCCGCTGATCGGCGTGATTCCGGAATCCGAAGTGGTGCTGCAGCAGTCCAACCAGGGTATCCCGGTGATCCACGCCAAGGGCACGTCGGCCGCCGAGGCCTATGGCGATGTGATCGCCCGCTTCCTGGGCGAAGAACGGCCGATGCGCTTCATCGATGCCGAAAAACCCGGCTTCTTCAAGCGACTGTTCGGAGGCAAATAAGATGGCATCGTTTCTGTCTTTCCTGCTCGGCGAAAAGAAGAAAACCGCTGCGGTCGCCAAGGAACGTCTGCAGATCATCCTGGCGCACGAGCGCAGCGGCCGTGCCGGCGCCAGCGAACCCGACTACCTGCCGGCGCTGCAGCGCGAGCTGCTGGCGGTCATCACCAAATACGTCAAGATCAACGCCGAAGACCTGAAAGTGCAACTGGATCGCCACGACAACCTCGAAGTGCTGGAAGTCAAGATCGAGCTGCCGGAAAACCGCTGAAAGGACCCGCCATGAGCGTTTTGCTCCAAGTCGATTTTCCCTTCCAGGGCCCGTGGGGCGACGCCATGACCGGCGCCATGCGCGAGCTGGCCGAATCCATCGCCAAGGAGCCCGGCCTGCTCTGGAAGATCTGGACCGAAAATCCTGAAACACAGGAGGCCGGTGGCATCTACCTATTCACCGACCGCGCCAGTGCCCAGGCTTATCTGGACATGCACACGGCGCGCCTGAAGGGCTTTGGCGTGCCGATGGTCCATGGCAAGCTATTCGAGGTCAACGACACCTTGTCGGCGATTGACCGGGGGCCGGTGCAGGCGGGTTGATTGCGCTGTCGGTTCACTTGCCGATACAAAATTTCCCAAAAATCTCCCCCAACAAGTCATCCGGCGTGAACTCGCCGGTGATCTCGTTGAGCGCGTTCTGACCCAGCCGCAGTTCCTCGGCCAGGATGTCCAGTGCCGGCTGCGGCGTGTTCAGGTGCGCATCGGCGCGTTCCACATGCTCCTGCACACGGCGCAGCGCCTGCACATGGCGCTCGCGTGCAATGAACACACCTTCGGGCGCGGCCTGCCAGCCGACGATGCGCAGCAGGCGCTGGCGCAACGCGTCCAGGCCGGCACCGGTTTTAGCCGAAATAGCCAGACGGTCGTCTGGTGGCAGGGAGGCATCATGCGTGGCCGGTGCGGCCACATCCGCCTTGTTGCCGATATGCAGCACCGGCACGCTCTGCGGCAGCTGCTCGTGCAGGCGCTGTGCAATCTGCGCATCCGCCGCAGCGTAATCCACCTGGTCCACACGTGTCAGGTCATGCAGGAACAGCACGGCGTCGGCCTGCACGATTTCACTCCAGGCGCGTTCGATCCCGATGGCTTCCACCTGATCCACTTCGTCCTGCGCGGTATCGCGCAGGCCGGCGGTGTCGATCACATGCAGCGGCACGCCCTCGATCTGGATGGTTTGCGCCACCTTGTCGCGCGTGGTGCCGGCAATCGGCGTGACGATGGCCAGCTCGGCCCCGGCCAGTGCATTGAGCAGCGAGCTCTTGCCGGCGTTGGGCTGGCCGGCAATCACCACCTTGATGCCATCGCGCAGCAAGGCGCCCTGCTGCGCCTGGCGCTGGATGTCGAACAGGTGCGCCGCGATGCCGCGCAGCTGTCCGGCGGCATTGGCCTGCTTGAGAAAATCGATGTCTTCTTCCGGAAAATCCAGCGTGGCCTCCACCAGCATGCGCAAGTGCACCAGCGCATCGCGCAACGCGTGCACCTGCTGGCTGAAGGCGCCGCTGAGCGAGCGGCTGGCGCTGCGCGCCGCGGTTTCGGTACTGGCGTCGATCAGGTCGGCTACGGCCTCGGCCTGGGCCAGGTCCAGCTTGCCGTTCAGGAAGGCGCGCTCGGTGAATTCGCCCGGACGCGCCACACGCAGCTGCAGCGGCGCCCCCACCACCAGGCAGTGCGTCAGCAGCATCTGCAGCACCACGCTGCCGCCGTGCGCCTGCAGTTCGAGCACGTCCTCGCCGGTATAGCTGTGCGGCGCCGGAAACCACAGGGCCAACCCGTGGTCGATGGCTTGGCCATCGGCGCCGGGAAACGGCAGGTAGGTGGCCATGCGCGGCGCCAGCGCACGGCCCAGCAATTGCTGCACCAGCGGCGCCAGGCCCTTGCCGCTCAGGCGTACGATGCCGACCCCACCCCGTCCGGGAGCAGTGGCGATGGCAGCAATGGGTTGGGTATGTGAGTGAAGCATGAGAAAGGCAGCGTCAAAGAGTCGATGGCTCCATTGTAGGAGCTGCCCGCCAAACGGGCAGCCAGGGCAAGGCATCCTGCGGCACTCCACGCCAGCGCCCAAAATACAAAAGGGGCACCTGCATGTGCAAGTGCCCCTTGGGGTCTTCGGCAGTTCAACCCGCCATCAATTCACGCCCAGGCGCTTGTTGATGAACCACTGCTGGGAAATCGACAGGATGTTATTGGTCAGCCAGTACAGCACCAGGCCGGCCGGGAAGAAGAAGAACATCACGCTGAACATCAGCGGCATGATCCACATCATCTTGGCCTGCATCGGGTCCGCCGGCGTGGGGTTGAGCCACACCTGCAGCAGGCTGGTCAGCGTCATCAGGACCGGCAGGATGAAATACGGATCGGGCGTGGACAGGTCCTTCACCCACAGCAGCCAGGGTGCGCCACGCATTTCAACGCTGGACAGCAGCACCCAGTACAGGGCAATGAACACCGGAATCTGCACCACGATCGGCAGGCAGCCGCCCAGCGGGTTAACCTTTTCCTCGCGGTAGATGCGCATCATTTCCTGCTGCATCTTCTGCGGGTCTTCCTTGTAGCGCTCGCGCAGGGCCTGCACCTTGGGGTTGACGGCCTTCATCTTGGCCATGCTGGCGTAGGCCTTGTGGTTGAGCCAGTAGAAGGCGGCCTTGAGCAGCACCACCAGCGCCACGATCGCCCAGCCCCAGTTGTGCAGGAAACCGTGCAGGAAGGTGAGCAGCCAGTACAGCGGGCGCGCCAGGATGGTCAGCCAGCCGTAGTCCTTGACCAGGTCCAGGTTGGGCGCCACGGCGTTCATCAGCTTCTCGTCCTGCGGGCCGATGAACAGCGTGCTGGACAGCGACTTGGTGGCGCCCGGCGCAACGCTGCCCAGCGAGATGATCTGGCCGGCGGCATACAGGCTGTTGTCCAGCTTGCGCACGAAGTTTTCGCGCTGGGTGCCGGCCGCAGGCAGCCAGGCCGCGGCGAAGTAGTGCTGGGCCATGGCCACATAGCCATCCGGCGCTGTTTTCTGGAACTCGGCCTTGCCCTTGTCGATGGCGGAGAATTCGACCTTCTGGTATTTGTGCTCGTCGCTGTAGATGGCCGGACCGGTGAAGGTCGAATAGAACATGCTGCCCTTCTGCGTGCTGCCATCGCGCACGAACTGCTGGTACAGCTGCGGGGTGACTGCGGCGCTGCCGGTGTTGACCACATCGTGCTGCACTGCCACGGCATAGCTGCCGCGCTTGAGCGTATAGGTCTTGACCAGCTTGACGCCGCCCACCGG
This sequence comes from uncultured Allobrachymonas sp., assembly GCA_964413485.1. GTDB lineage: Bacteria > Pseudomonadota > Gammaproteobacteria > Burkholderiales > Burkholderiaceae_C > Brachymonas. The sequence continues at coordinate 110,705 of CAYPRU010000007.1, forward strand.
TGCAGATTCGAAGCGCACCTGCAGGCTGTCCTGGCCCGGAGCCAGGCTGCGCTCGGAAGTGACCAGCGTCATCGGCGTCAAGTGGCTGGGGAGATTGCCGCCGACCAGGCCGGTTTGCGCCATGTACTGGTGCGCCACGCTGTCCTGCAGCAGCACGATGGGGGCGCTGGACGGTTCACGCGAATCCTCGGGATACTTGAGCAGCTGCGCGCCCACCAGCGAACCGCCATTGCTGTCGAAGGTGAGCTTGTAGACGTCGGTGCTGATCTCGGTGCGCTGGCCCGCCGCGTTGCCAGTGGCCGGGGTACCGGTGCCTGCTGCTGCCGGCGCAGCGGCCGTCAGAGCAGGTACGGTGCCGCTGGCAGGGCCGGAAGCGGCCACCGCCGCCGGCTTGCCGACGGGGAAGAAAGTGGCCGGACGGCCATTGTGGATCTGCCACTGGTCCCACAGCAGAACCAGTGCGAAGCCAAAAATGACCCACAGGATGGTGCGACGGATATCGTTCATGAAGAGGGATGCTTGAAGGAAGGCGAAGAGTCGGCTGGCGACGCGGAGCGGTGCAACAGGCCGCTGAACAGGCGCGGCCGTTCGGCCGGCACCGGATCGCAGCCCCCCTGGCACCACGGCTGGCAGCGCGCCAGCCGGCGCGCCACCAGGTAGCTGCCGGCCACGGCGCCATGCTGCTCCAGCGCCTGCAGCGCATAGGCGGAGCATGTGGGCGTAAACCGGCACTGCGATCCCAGCCAAGGGCTGAGCAGCAGACGGTACGCCTTGACGCCGAGAATGAGGAGATATTTCATGGTGCAGCGCACATTGTGCCAGAAGGCCGTGATGGCGCAGGCGCCAACACGCAGGGCACGGGCACAACCTGCAGCTGCTCCCAGCGCACCGATGCAAACAGTTGCTGCAATTCGAGGCGCACGGCCTGCTTCAGCGGCTCGGAGGTGGCGCTGATAAATATGCGCCGGTCAAAACCGCTGCGCAGCCGCACGACCAGCGCGGTGCAATGGGGAATTTGCGATGCATGTTCGGCACAGACGGCGCGCATCTGGCGCTTGATGGTGCTGCGCGTGACGGCACGGCGCGCCCAGCGCTTGGGCACCAGGACGCCAAGATACCGGCCTGCCCGGATCAGGGGCTTGCCTTGTGGTGCTGCCTGCGGCTGCCAGTGCAGCGCATGCAACATGAAATGCGGGGTGCGGCCCACGACGCTGCCTTGCATAACGGCCTGGAACTGGGCACTGTGCTGCAGGCGCTGCATGGGCGCAAAAAAGTGACGCTGGCCAAACAGGCCATGCCCGGCAACGCCGTTCATGGCCCGATATGTCTGGACAATCAGACAGCCAGGCGCTTGCGGCCCTTGGCGCGGCGTGCGTTGATCACGGCGCGGCCGCCTTTGGTCTTCATGCGGACCAGGAAGCCATGGGTACGGGCGCGACGGGTTTTGGAAGGCTGGTAGGTGCGTTTCATGGAAAAAATCCTCTTGCAATGTTGTTATGCCGGGGCTGTCCGCCGCCATCCTTGTGCAGTCACAAGGCGCAGCCAGCCTCTGTTCTCCCGTAAAATTTCGGGAAAGTCTGCGATTATCACAAAAAATTCGCAGCCGATCAATGGCTTACTGCCCAGACAGGGCACTACTGGCAAAAATACACCATTTTTCGGGGCGCCGGCCTACAATGAGGGGTTTCACCGCGCCTCCTGTCACACACTCCCCCATGCCGTTGCCGATGTCTCCCGAAGCCGATTCCGCCTCTCTTGCGCCCGATCCCACCCTGTGGCCGGCGTGCATAGATGTGCTGGCACAGGAAGTTCCGGTACAGCAATTCAATACCTGGCTCAAGCCGCTGCAGGCGCGTCCGTCCGACACCGGCCTGACTATCGAGGTGGCCAACCGTTTCAAGCTGGACTGGATCCGCTCGCAATACCTGCAGCGCATTTTGCAGGTGCTGGAGCAGCTGGCGGGCCAGCCGGTATCCGTCGACCTGGCCATTGCTGCCCGTCAGGCGCGCCCGGCTGTGGCGCGCGTACCACGCCAGCCCGTGGCCGCTGCGGCCTCGCCGGTGGTGTCCGTGGCGCCCGAACCCCAATGGCAGGAAGCGCCGCCGCCCGGCAGCATGGCCAACCAGCCGGCCACCCGGCTGGATCCGGCACGCACGTTCGATAATCTGGTCGAGGGCAGCGCCAACCGCATGGCGCGCGCCGCCGCGCTGCACGTGGCCACCCAGCCCGGCAACATGTACAACCCGCTGTTCATCTACGGCGGCGTGGGCCTGGGCAAGACCCACCTGCTGCAGGCGGTGGGCAACAAGCTGCTCGAATTGCGCCCCAATGCGCGCGTGCTGTACACGCACGCCGAACAGTTCGTGACCGATGTGGTCAAGTCCTACCAGCGCAAGACCTTCGACGATTTCAAGCACCGTTACCACTCGCTTGACCTGCTGATGATCGACGACGTGCAGTTCTTTGCCAACAAGGACCGCACGCAGGAAGAATTCTTTAACGCTTTCGAGGCGCTGCTGGCCAAGAAGAGTCACATCGTGATGACCAGCGATACCTATCCCAAGGGCATGGCCAATATCACCGAACGCCTGGTGTCGCGCTTCGATTCGGGCCTGACCGTGGCGATCGAGCCGCCCGAGCTGGAAATGCGCGTGGCGATCCTGATGAACAAGGCGCAGGCCGAAGGCCGCGCGCTGCCCGAGGAGGTGGCCTTCTTCGTGGCCAAGAACGTGCGCGCCAACGTGCGCGAACTCGAAGGCGCGCTGCAGAACATCCTGGCCTACTCGCGCTTCAGCGGCCGTCCGATCGACATCCAGCTGGTGCGCGAAGCGCTGCGCGATCTGCTGTCGATCAAGAACCGCCAGATCAGCGTCGAGAACATTCAGAAAACGGTGGCCGATTACTACAAAATCAAGGTCGCTGACATGCACAGCAAGAAGCGGCCGGCCAACATCGCGCGGCCGCGCCAGATCGCCATGTACCTGGCCAAGGAGCTGACGCAGAAGAGCCTGCCCGAAATCGGCGAGGCCTTCGGCGGCCGCGACCACACCACCGTGCTGCACGCGGTGCGTAAGATCGGCGGCGAACGCAACAACGACCCCGACCTGAACCAGCAGCTGCACGTGCTGGAGCAGACGATCAAGGGCTGATCGGCGTGCCACCTACCCTCAGGCCTGGCGCAGCGGGTTGGGCATGCGCAGCACCACGTCTTCCGAGCTGTTGTGCAGGCGCATGCGCAACAGGGATTTGACCGGCCAGGGCTGCTCCAGCAAGGCCTGGCGCTCGGTCTGCCAGCGCTGCGCGTCCATCTGCGGCCGCAGGCGCTCGAACAGCTGCTCCAGCAGCTGCCGCAACACCCTGACATAAGGCTGCACCGGTTGCCCGTAGGCATGCCCCAGCGCCCGCGCCAGTTCCAACAGATGGCACAGCATGAAGGCATGCAGCAGCTTGTCGCGCACGAACGTTGCATCATCGAACAGGGTATAGCCGTGCCGGTAGGCCTGCAGTTGCAGCCCCAGCCGCTGCAGAGTGGGCGCATGCACCCGCACATCCCCGAAGTCGCGCACCAGCAGCCGCGCGGGACGGAAATCCGCATCCAGCACGATGAAACTGTTCTGCTGGTGCGCCTCCAGCGCAATGCCGTACTGCAGGTGCAGCGCCAGCACCGCATGCAGCGCCACCTCCACGTAGGCGGCATAGAACGCCAGTGCGCCTTCGGCATGATCCCCATAGGCCAGTGCCACGGCCTCCGTGACCAGCAGCCGGCCATGCAGCGGCGAAGGCGCAAACAAAGCCGCCACCGGCACCGCCTGCTCTGTAGAGGCCAGCAGCGTCGCCGGATGCCGGCGGTACAGCACACCCAGGTGCCGCGCCACGTCGTCGTTGCCATCAGGCGGCAGGTAATGCACGCCAACCAGCTCGTCCACGATTTGCACATGCTGCCGCAGAGCCTCGTCGGTCGCCAGAATCTGGCGCAGCAAGACGGTCAGCCGCGGCCCTGTCACGATCGACTTGGGCGACACGGTGCGCTCCGCCGAAGTCAGCCAGAGCGACAGCGGCACCTTGATGTGTGGTGCTGCAACGCCCTCGCTGGCCAGCGTGCGGCACGACAGGGTGGGTGCTGCGGCCAACGTCACCTCGTCCAGCAGCAACAGCGTGCCTTGCCGCAGTTCTGAGGCAAAGCGCTGCGGTATGCTGTGTGCAGCCTGCCATGGGTGCAGCGGCAGTGGCAGCCAATCGGCCTCGTCCAACCCGCGTCGGCGCAGCGCGCGGCGCCAGGCCTGCAGCACCTGCGGCCAGTGCCCGCCGAACCATGCCACATAGCCGGGCAGGCCGGGCACCTGCGTCACGCGGGCGGACCGCCTGCGCAGGGCGGCCAGCACCAGCTGCAGCCGGGCGCCGAATTCCGGTGAGTAAGCCTGCACCTGCTGGCGGCTCATGCCCAGCTTGGCCTTGTGCGTCGGGTGTGTCGGATGGCCTTGCGCGCCCCACTGCTCCAGCAGCAACAGGCCCTGCGCGGGCTCCATCTGCCGCACAATTTGCAGGAAATGGCGCCAGGGCGACGCCGCATAGTGCGCCTGGAGCCACTGGCCCCAGGCGTGCCGGTAGGCCATGGCCAGCGCATCGTTGTCGGTACTGTTGTCCAGCTCCTGCACCAGCCGCTCTATCGCCCCGGCCTGCACGCCCTCGATGGCAGGGGCCACCAGCCGCAACAGCGCAGCAGCCGTCTCGATCGGGCGCACGCCTCGCTGCGGATCATGGCAGACAATGCCTGCCAGCGGCTGCCACAGATCGGTGCCATCGCCTGCTGGCGGCAGCTGCACCAGTTGCAACTGCCGGCCGGTCTGGTCCAGCGGTAGCCAGGCATCCTCGCCCGCACGCACCAGCGCATCCTGAGGCAGCACAGCCTCCCGCAGCAACGCTGCCAGCGTGCGCTGCAGGCAACGCTGCTGCGCCTGTGTCTTCCAGAGATCCGCCATGGCTGCCTCCTTGTGCAGACACCTTAAAGCATCCCGGCTTGCGCTTCAACAGATCTGGCAGGGAAATCGACAGTGTCCCGGCGCTGCGCGCAGGTGGGGAATCTGGTGCGACAGGGCCATGCATCGCCCCACTGCTGCAGCCGGACAGCCAGGCACACCCATGTCACAGCAGGTTCATGGGCCGGCACTGGCCCAGCGCGACGATCGCAGCGCCTATCACACGCTCAGACAGCAGCAAGCACCGCCTCATCCAGTTCGCCCTTGCACCGGTAGGGCCCCTTGCAATTGCCCCCTGGCCACCGCCAGAGACATGGGCACAAGCCACTGCATCTGCGGCCTGCCCCCTTACAATAGGCCCCATGCTCCAAGTCAAACACGATCTGCTCACCGCCCTGGCGGCAGAGCTGGAAAAACTCAGTCCCGGCGCCGGCAGCCGGGCCGCCTTCGAACAGCCCAAGCAGGCCTCCCATGGCGACTGGGCGACCAACGCGGCAATGCAGCTGGCCAAGCCGCTCAAGCAGAATCCGCGCGCGCTGGGTGAGCAGCTCAAGGCTGCGCTGGAAGCGCTGCCCATCTACCAGCAATGGGTGCAGGCAATCGACATTGCCGGCCCCGGCTTCCTCAACATCCGCCTCAAGCCTGCGGCCAAGCAGCAGGTGGTGCACGAAGTGCTCGCCGCCGGCACGCAATTCGGCAGCAAGGCGCCTACCGGCGACAAGGTGCTGGTCGAATTCGTCAGCGCCAACCCCACCGGTCCGCTGCACGTGGGCCATGGCCGCCAGGCCGCGCTGGGCGATGCGATCTGCAACCTGCTGGCCTCGCAGGGCTTGCAGGTCACGCGCGAGTTCTATTACAACGACGCCGGCGTGCAGATCGACACGCTCACCAAGAGCACGCAGCTGCGCGCCAAGGGCTTCAAGCCGGGCGACGAATGCTGGCCCACCGATCCCGACGATCCGGGCAGCAAGGCCTTCTACAACGGCGACTACATCCAGGACATTGCCAACGATTTCCTGGCCAAGAAAACCGTCCAGGCCGATGACCGTGCGTTCACCGCCAGCGGCGACGTGGAAGACCGCGACAACATCCGCCAGTTTGCCGTGGCCTACCTGCGCAACGAGCAGGACAAGGACCTGCAGGCCTTCCGCCTGAAGTTCGACAACTACTATCTGGAAAGCAGCCTGTACAGCAGCGGCCGTGTCGCACGCACGGTGCAGCAGCTGATCGACAACGGCTACACCTACGAGCAGGATGGCGCGCTGTGGTTGCGCAGCACCGACTTCGGCGACGACAAGGACCGCGTCATGCGCAAGAGCGACGGCGGCTACACCTATTTCGTGCCGGACGTGGCCTACCACATCGCCAAGTACGAGCGCGGCTTCCACAAGGCCATCAACATCCAGGGCACCGACCACCACGGCACCATCGCCCGCGTGCGCGCCGGCCTGCAGGCGGCCAAGGTTGGCATCCCGCAAGGCTTCCCGGACTACGTGCTGCACACCATGGTGCGTGTGGTGCGCGGCGGTGAAGAGGTCAAGATCAGCAAGCGCGCCGGCAGCTACGTCACGCTGCGCGACCTGATCGAGTGGACCAGCGCCGATGCGGTGCGCTTCTTCCTGCTGTCGCGCAAACCCGACACCGAATACACCTTCGACGTGGACCTGGCCCTGTCGAAGAACAACGAGAATCCGGTCTATTACGTGCAGTACGCCCACGCGCGCATCTGCTCGGTGCTGGCGCAGTGGCAGGAAAAGGAAGGCGGCCAGCTCGCCGACCTGGCCGCGGTGGATCTGTCCGCGCTGGATACGCCGGCGGCCCAGGCCCTGCTGCTCAAATTGTCGCACTATCCCGACATGCTGCAGGCGGCCGCCGCGGATTTTGCCCCGCATGATGTAACGTTCTACTTGCGCGAACTGGCGGCCAGCTATCACAGTTACTATGATGCAGAGCGCATTCTGGTCGATGACCAGCCCGTGAAGCTGGCGCGTTTGGCCCTGGTGGCCGCCACGCACCAGATCCTGGCCAATGGCCTGTCCGTGTTGGGCGTGAGCGCGCCCCAAAAAATGTAACAATTCACACTATGGCAGCAGTCCGCACTTCGTCCCGCATTCCCTCCACTCCGCGACGCGCCCTGCAGCGCGGCATGGGCGTGGTCGGCTTCATTGTCGGTATCGTGGTGGGCCTGGCGGTGGCGCTGGCCGTAGCCGTGTATGTCACCAAGGTGCCCACTCCGTTCACCGACAAGGGGCCGGCGAGCGGGGCCGGAAAAGCCGAGGAGCAGCAGCAGCTCAAGGGCTGGGATCCGAACGCCGGACTGCAGGGCAAGCGCAGCGCTCCGCCCGCTTCGCAAGCGCCTGCCGAAGACAAGGCTCCGGCCGGACGCACGCAGCCGGACACTGCCGCAGCGCGCAAACCCGATGCAACGCCCAGCAAGCCGGAAGCTCCGGCCGAAGTGCTGGGTGACCGCGACCAGGAGCTGGCCAAGGCGCGTGAAGAAGCGGCAGCCAAGGCACAGGCCGACCTGAAAACCCAGGAAGCAGAGCGTGCCAAAGCCAAGGCAGAACGGGAAGCCAAGGCCAAGGCGGAGCGGGAAGCCCGTGCCAAGCAGACCGACCGGGCCAATGCCTCCAGCGACCCGATCGGCAGCCTGGTCGAATCACGCACACAACCGGCAGCCAAGGCGGCACCTGCGCCTGCCACGCCCAAGGCACAGGCTGCCGACGACGGCTTCGTGTATTTCGTGCAGGCGGGCGCTTTCCGCAACCATACCGATGCCGATGCGCAGCGTGCGCGCCTCGGCCTGCTGGGCCTGAACGCCCGCGTCACCGAACGTGACCAGGCCGGCCGCACCGTCTATCGTGTGCGCCTGGGTCCCTTCAACAACATGCACGATGCCAATGCGGCACGCAGCCGCGTCGAAAGCAATGGCATGGAAGCAGCGCTGGTCCGCGTACAACGCTGAACCTGCCTGCCGGACGGATTGTTACAGTCTGGCTCCCGTGCGCCGGAAACTTTGCCCTGACCGGGCCTATCCTATTTGCTGGCACCCGGATACCAACCGGGTGCGCTGTCTTTACCAACGGAGTCTTGCCGCATGAAACGACGTGAATTCACCCTGGCCGGCGCTGCCGGCACCGCCTCTGTTCTGGGCCTGGCCGGCATCAGCCTGCCGGCGGGCGCCCAGCAGCCCGCTGCCGTCAACAGCTCCGAATACCGTGTGCTGCAAAAACCGGTGGCTACGGATGTGCCCAAAGGCAAGGCCGAGGTGATCGAGTTCTTTGGCTACTGGTGCCCGCACTGCAACCAGTTCGAGCCCGAGTTCGAAGCCTGGCGAAAGAGCGCGCCCGCGGCCATCGTGGTGCACCGCGTGCCGGTCGCATTCCGCCCCAACATGGCGCCGCTGCAGCGCATGTTCTACGCACTCGAGTCGCTCGGCTTGGTATCGGCGGTGCATGGACAGGTGTACGCGGCCATCCACAAGCAACGCATCAACCTGATGAGCGACGACGCCATCCTGCAATGGGCCGCCAGCCACCCCCTGCTGAAAGGGGATCGTTTCGTGCAGGCTTACAAGGCCTTCGGCATGGATGCCAAGCTGCGCCGCGCCGACCAGCTGGCACGGGACTTTGGCATCGAGGGCGTGCCTTCGCTGGGCGTAGCCGGCAAGTTCTACATCGACGGTGAAACTGCCCGCGGCATGAGCCGCGCCCTGCAGGTGGCCACCCAGCTGGCGCTGCAGCAGGCAAAAGCCTGATCGCCGCTGCCGCCGCGATGCCGGCGGCACTTGGCTACAATGCAAAAACCTGCCTGACTGGTGCCTTCCGGCACCAGCTGATGCCGTATTTCCCCATGAATAATGCCCTGCTGCCCCGCCTTGCCCTCCTGTTGTGCGCCTGCGCATTGCCGCTGGCGCATGCCGAAACGGCCGACCGTGACAAACCGCTCAACGTCGAAGCCGACGCCATGCAGTATGACGACGCCAACAAGGTCACCGTCTTTACCGGCCGCGTGGTGGGCACCAAGGGCACCATCGTGCTGCGCGCCGGCAAGGTCGTGATCAAGCAGGACGCCGCCGGCAATTACAACACCACCGCAACCGCCGAAGGCGGCCCGCAGGCCTACATGCGCCAGAAGCGGGAAGGCCTGAACGAATTCATCGAGGGCCAGGCCAACACCATCGTGCGCGACGACCGCACCCAGATGATCACCCTGACGGGCAATGCGCGTATGCGCCGGCTGGTGGGCACCGCGCCCACCGACGAGGTGCTGGGCGACACCATTGTCTACAATGACATGACCGAAACCTATAACGTGCATGGCGGCGCCTCCACCGCCGGCACGACCGCCAGCGGCGGAGTGCCGGCAGGCCGCGTGCGTGCCACGCTCAGCCCCAGCAGCACCAACCGTGCGGCTTCGGCGCCCGCCGCCGGCAAGCGCGCGGGCACCACCTTGCGCCCTAGCACCACGATCGGGGGCAAGCAATGAGCGTGCCCCCAAGCGCCAGCGCCCCCGCCACCAGCCAGCTGGTGGTGCGTCATCTGGAAAAATCCTACGGCCGGCGCAAGGTCGTGAAGGATGTGTCGCTCACCGTGAGCAAGGGCGAAGTGGCCGGCCTGCTCGGCCCGAACGGCGCCGGCAAGACCACGTCGTTCTACATGATCGTCGGCCTGATCCGTGCCGACGGCGGCAGCATCTCGATCGACGGCCAGCCGATCGAGAACATGCCGATTCACCGCCGCTCGCGCATGGGCCTGAGCTATCTGCCGCAAGAGGCCTCCATCTTTCGCAAGCTCACCGTCGAACAGAACATCCGCGCCGTGCTCGAACTGCGCGTGGATGCCCAGGGCCGCCCACTGTCGCGTCAGGAGATCAACCGGCAGCTTGATAGCCTGCTCGAGGACCTGCACATCACGCAATTGCGCGAATCACCCGCCATGGCGCTGTCAGGCGGTGAACGCCGGCGCGTGGAAATCGCCCGAGCCCTGGCCACCGAACCGCGCTTCATCCTGCTGGATGAACCCTTCGCCGGTATCGATCCGATTGCCGTGCTCGAAATCCAGCGCATCATCCAGTTCTTGAAACAGCGCGGCATCGGTGTGCTGATCACCGACCACAACGTGCGAGAAACGCTGGGCATTTGCGACCACGCCTGCATCATCAGCGATGGTACCGTGCTGGCACAGGGCTCTCCCGCCGAGATCGTGGCCAACCCCGAGGTACGCCGCGTGTACCTGGGCGAGCACTTCCGCATGTGAGCGGCTGCATGCAGGGCCTGGTGCACAAGCTGTCTGCGGCGCCTCTGCCACTGCAGGAGCTGTCCTGATGCGCCCCGGCCTGCAACTGCGTACCGCCCAGGGGCTGGCGCTGACGCCCCAGCTGCAGCAGGCGATCCGGCTGCTGCAGCTCTCCACGCTCGAGCTGCAGCAGGAGCTGGACCAGATGCTGGCCGACAACCCCTTTCTGGAACTGGCCACCGACACGCCGGAAGCAGAGCAGGGTCAGCCGGAATCCACCGATGCACCCGATATGGCCGACACTGGCGATCTGCCCGGCGAAAGCAGCGCCGACTGGCAGGACGATGGCGACGACAACCGCCCCGATGCCAGCGAAGTGCTCGCCGACAAGGCGACCCGTTTCGACACCCTGCAAGAGCAAAGCGACGACTGGAGCGAGGAACGCAACAGCCCGGACGCGCAGGCCCTGCCCGACAGCGACCGCCAGCTCGGCAACGAGGTGCCGGAAAGTCTGCTGCAGTTGTCCTCCACGCCGGGCGGCGATGGGGATGCTGAATGCCCCGACAACGACAGCGGCGCCCACATCGGCCTGCATGCCCATCTGCACGAGCAGGCACTGAGCCTGCGCCTGGAAGATGACGATCGCGCCGCGCTCTACTACCTGATCGAGTCGCTGAATGACGACGGCTACCTGGAAGACAGCCTGGACGAACTGGTACAGGGCCTGCTGCCCGCCGGCCATGCCGATCCCGACGCCCTCGACGAGCTGCGCCACCACCTGACGGTCGCGTTGCGGCTGCTGCAGTCGCTGGAGCCGGCCGGCGTGGGTGCACGCGATCTGGCCGAATGCCTGCGGTTGCAGCTGCAGGCGCTGCCGCCGCAAACGGATGCCGACACGCGCGCGCTGGCCCTGGCCTTGCTGCAACAGCCGCTGGAATATCTGGCGCGGCGCGACGTACGCAGTCTGGGCAAGCGCACCGGCCACAGCGCCGCCGCACTGCGCAGCGCCATGCAGCTGATCGCTACGCTCGAACCCAAGCCCGGCCGCCGCTTTGCCGAAGTGGAACGCAACGTGATCGTGCCGGACGTACTGGTACAGGCCAACCCTGGCAGCGATGCGGCACAACGCCCCTGGCTGGTGCACATCAATCCGGGAGCCGTGCCGCGCGTGCGCGTCCACGAAGCCTATGCCCATGCGCTGCGTCAGCACAAGGGCGAAAGCAGTCAGACCCTGCAGCAGCATCTGCAGGAAGCGCGCTGGATGGTCAAGAGCATCCAGCAGCGCTTTGACACCATCCTGCGCGTCAGCCAGGCCATTGTAGTGCGCCAGCAACGCTTCTTTGCCGAGGGCGTGCTGGCCATGGAACCGCTGGTGCTGCGCGACATTGCCGACGAACTCGGGCTGCACGAATCGACCATCAGCCGCGTCACCAGCGCCAAGTACATGCAAACGCCCTGGGGCACCTTCGAGCTGAAGTATTTCTTTGGCTCCGGCCTGGCCTCGGACGATGGCGGCGCTACCAGCAGCACCGCCGTACGCGCCCTGATCGTCCAGCTGATTGCCGATGAGCCGCCCGACAAGCCCCTCAGCGACAACCGCCTGTGCGAGCTGTTGCAGCAGCAAGGCATTCACTGCGCCCGCCGCACCGTGGCCAAGTACCGCGAAGCCATGCGCATTGCGCCGGCCCATTTGCGCAAGTCGCTCGGTTAACCAGATCCCCTTCCCTCGGGCAAAAACAGTCGGCGCAACAGGCCATCTGAACTGACCTGGCAATCCATGATCCATGCCACCAGCATCGGCGCATCCTTGACTGGCCATGCCCCAAAAACCGCACAGAATCCTGGGCAGCAATAGGGTATCTGTAAAAGGAAGATGCTTGGCGATTGAAGCCGTGTCCGCACCACCCCTCATCCAGGGAATGATCGCAGGGATGAAGCGCACGCATATATCGGTCACATTGACTTTTTAAAGGGATAAAAACATGACCCAGCGATTGAATTACTACAAGCTTGCTCCGGATTTTGCCAAGCAGCTCCAGGCTTTTTCTGCAACGCTGGAGCACAGCACCATCAACAAGGAAATGGGGCATTTGATCGACATCCGTGCCTCGCAGCTGAATGGCTGTGCATTTTGCCTGGACATGCACGTCAAGGAGGCCAAGATCAGCGGTGAGCGCGAGCTGCGCGTCCACCATATTGCGGTGTGGCGCGAATCCCCCCTGTTCAGCGCGCGCGAGCGTGCCGTGCTGGAATGGACCGAGGCGGTTACCCAGCTGCCGCCACATGGCGTGTCCGACGAGATCTACAACGCTGTGCGGGAGCAGCTGTCCGAGCAGGAACTGGCCGAACTGACCTTCCGCATCATTGCCATCAACAGCTGGAACCGGCTGGCCATTCCCTTCCGCAATGTGCCGGGCTCGATGGATGCGGCCCTGGGGCTGGACAAGGCGGGGCTGGCATAACCCGGCGCCGGACTGCAATGGCAAGCGCGGCCTTGCACCCGGCGGCAGGCGATCAGTCCGTCTCCTGCGCACCATTGAAAAACCCCGGCAGGTAGACACCGCGCCGAGGTTTTGAGGGCACCTGGTTAGGGTGCAACAGACAGCCCGGGCATCGCCGCCGGGCTGTATTTGATGGGAACCATGGTACCAGTCCGCCGGCGCCGTCTCATAGAGGGTTAGCCCTGAGACAGCGTGCACAGTTGTAAGCAATTATTCTGTATTGCCAAACACGGCCTGCCACAAGGTCTGGCCGGCTGCAGCCTGTTCGCGCAGCAGGTCGTCCGGCACCTCCGTGGACTCCTCGTTCAGCCGCGCGCGGTGCTGCAGGCGGCGCAACTCGCGATAGGCTGCAGCCGCCGCATGGCCGACAGGGGCCTGCAGCATGCCCAGCTGATCGGCACGCTCCAGCAACGCGATGTTGCCACGGTTTTCCAGCATCGCCGGGAATTGGCCGCTGTGCAGCAGCACCAAGTATTGCGTGGCAAATTCGATATCGATCATGCCGCCCGCACTGTGCTTGAGGTTGAAGCTGCCTGGTGCCACCGGATGGGCCTGGCGCATGCGCTGGCGCATGGCCGCCACATCGTGGCACAGGGCGTCGGCAGCGCGCGGCGCCGTCAGCACGGCATTGCGGATGCCTTCGAACTGCGCGCACAGGCGCGGGCTACCAAAGCAGCAGCGCGCGCGCGTCATGGCCTGGTGTTCCCACACCCAGGCGGTATTGCTGCCGCGCTGCAGCTGGTAATCTTCGTACGCCTGCAGCGAAGTGCACAGCAGGCCGGAGTTGCCGTTGGGGCGCAGTTCGGTGTCGATTTCGTACAGGTCGCCCTCGCCGGTCTTGACCGTGAGCCAGGTAATCAGCTTGCGCACCAGCCCGGCATACATCTCGCCTGCCTGCGCATCAGGGTCGTCATAGACGAACACCACGTCCAGATCGCTGCCATAGCCCAGCTCCAGCCCTCCCAGCTTGCCGTAGGCGATGATGGCAAAGCGGTCGGCGATGTCGCTGGCGGGATCGCCCTGCCAGCCCAGCTTCTGCGCGCGTGCAATGTAGCGCTGCCAGGCCCAGCGCACCGCCACATCGAGCACGGCATCGGCCAGAAGGCTCAGGTCGTCGGCCACCTGCTCCACTGTCAGGCGGCCGTCCAGGTCACGCGCCAGCGTGCGGAAGGTTTCCGCATGCATGGCCCGGCGCAGCAGGTTGAGCAGCGATTCCTCATCGTCTTCACCGGTGGATTGCAGGGCCTCCAGCCGGCGGCGCAGGTCGTTGTGGAAGCTGGCGGCATCGAAACGCTCTTCCAGCATGGCATTGCTGGTGAGTTCGTCGATCACGCCGGGGTGCTGGATCAGGTAACGTGCCGGCCACTTGGCCACACCCAGCAGGCGCAACAGGCGCTCGTGCACGGCCGGACGCTCTAGCAGCAGCGCCAGATAACTTTCGCGGCGCAGCAGCGTTTCCAGCCAGTCGACGAAACGGATCACGCCATCCGTTGTGACGCCCTGCTGCGGGCCGTCTTCATGCAGCCACTGCACGGTGCGCTGCATCAGGCGCATCAGGCGGGCACGTGCCTGCGGCCGCAGTGCCTGCACCCGGGCGTGCTGGCGCCATTCGGCCACGCGCTGCGCCAGGGTCGGCGTGCTGTGGAGCATGGCCACCAGCTCACCGATGTCGTCGCTGGATTGGGCGATGTCCGGCTTGCTGCCGTTGCAGCGTCCGTTGCAGACTTGGTCGCCGCCGAGCAGGGCATCGAACTCGTGGGCGACCCGCTCGCGGTGCCGCACCATGTCCTGCAGGAAGCCGCACAGGTCGGCGTAGCCCATGGTGTGCGCAATCCAGAGCAAATCGTCTTCGGAAGTGGGCAACAAATGGGTCTGCTGGTCATCCAGATACTGGATGCGGTGCTCGACCCGGCGCAGGAACACATAGGCCTCGGCCAGCTGGTCGGCGATCTCCTGCGTCATCAGGCCGGCATGCGCCACACGCTCCAGTGCCCCCAGGGTGGGACGCGTGCGCAACTCGGGGAACTGGCCGCCGCGCACCACCTGCAGCAGCTGTACGGTGAATTCGATTTCGCGGATGCCGCCACGGCTGAGCTTGACGTCGTTGGCGCGCTCGGGGCGGCCGGCACTGCGCTTGGCGGCATGGTCGCGGATCTGGCGATGCAGCACGCGCAGACTTTCGAACACGTTGTAGTCGAGATAGCGGCGGAACACAAAGGGCAGCACCACATTGCGCACCAGCTGGCCGGAACCGTTTTCGATGCTGCAGCGCGGCGCCACGCAGCGGCTCTTCATCCAGGCAAAGCGCTCCCACTCGCGGCCCTGCACCATCAGGTATTCTTCCAGCGCATCCAGCGACGACACCGTTGCCCCGGAATTGCCGTTGGGACGCAGCGCCAGATCCACGCGGAACACGAAGCCGTGCTCGGTGGTGTCGCCGATCAGGCCATAAATGATCTTGACCGCGCGGGTGAAGTATTCGTGGAAGCTGGTCTTGCCGGCGCCGCTGGGCAGCCCGTCGTGGCCGGCGCGGCCGCCGGTTTCGCCGTCGCATTCGTACACGTAGATCAGGTCGATGTCGCTGGACACGTTGAGCTCGCGTGCGCCCAGCTTGCCCATGCCCATGATCCACAGGTTGCAGCGGCTGCCATCCTCCTTGAGCGGCGCGCCAAAGCGCGCGTCCAGCTGCGCATAGGCCTCCAGGCAGGCGATATCCAGCGCCATCTCGGCCAGCCAGGTCACACTCAAGGCAACGTCCTGCATGGCGGCGCCGGCCTCGCAATCGAGCACGGCCAGGCGTTCCATGACCAGCTGGCGCAGCACACGCAGCGCCCCGCCGCAATCCAGCCCGCGCTGGCGCAGGACTTCGTAAGTGGCGCGCATGCAGGCCCGGTCAGGCAGGCCGGGCGGCAGCAGCGGCAGCTCCTGCCCGTAACGGCGATGCAGGCGCTGCACAAAGCGTGAATAAATCGCGCGTCCGGCAGTAACCACATGCTCCACACCGGCTACGGCCGGCTCAGGCAGTGATAATGCCATTTGCGGGATGTTCAAGGTATTTGTCTGATCGTTCATGCCCGTATATATCGTTGCGTAGCCATGCAGGAAACCCCACCCACCCCTTTCAGCACCCGCGCCCGCGTCCTGCGGACGCGCCTGCTGCGTGGCCTGTGGCTGGTGCTGGCCACCCTGCTGATGCTGGCAGGCCTGCTGGTAGTGCTGCTGCACGTATTCATTTTGCCGCGAATCGACAGCTTCCGCCCAGACCTGGAGCACTTGGCCAGCACCGCGGTGGGTGAACCGGTGCACATCGGCCGGCTGCGTGTCATCCAGCCCGGCTGGCGCCCCACCATCGCGATGGATGATGTGGCGCTGCTCGACAGCAGCGGCCAGCCGGCGCTGCAGGTGCAGCGTATTGAGGCCGACCTGTCCCTGGCAGCGGCGCTGCGCATGGGCTTTGACCGGGTGGAGGTCTTCCGCCCGGTGCTGCAGGCACAGCGCCTGGCCAATGGCCAGCTCGAGGTGGCCGGCATCCGGCTGACGCAAGGCAAGCAGGGCGATTCCGGCCCTGCGCTGAACTGGCTGCTATCGCAGCCGGTGCTGTCCATCGTCAACGGCAGCGTGCACTGGAGCGATGCCACCCGCGCACAGCCGCCGCTGCTGTTGTCCAGCATCTCGGCGCAACTCGAAAACAAGGGCACGCGCCACCGGCTCAAGCTCAACGCCACCCCGCCGCAGGGCTGGGGCCAGCCCGTGCTGTTCATCAGTGAATGGTCGCATCCCTTCCTGGGCGACCGCACGCTGTGGAAAAACTGGTCCGGCGCTGCCTATGCCGACCTGCCCGAGCTCGACATGTCGCAACTGCGCCGCTACATGGAACTGGGCCGCAACGTGGATTTGCGCAAGGGCCACGGGCGCCTGCGCGTTTGGGCCGATTTTCATCAAATGCGCAGCAGCACGGCCACCGTCGATGCCCGGCTGGATGAAGTGGACATCACGCTGGATGCCGGGCTGCCGCCGCTGGCCCTGAAAAACCTAGAAACCATGTTCAGCGTGAAGTTTGCGGCGCCGGACGATGCGCACGCCAGTTTCCGCTTTGCCACCCAGAAGCTGGGCTTTACCACCTACAGCAACCGCAAGTGGCCAGGCGGCAACGTGCAGGTGGAACTCCACAACAGTAGCCACAGCCCGGAAAGCCGCGGCGCACTGACCGGCGATCACTGGGATCTTGGTCTCATCGGCGAACTGGCGCGCAGCCTGCCCCTGGGTGAGACCATGCTGGAGGCGCTCGAATCCTACCGGCCGGGCGGCCTGCTCGACAAGCTGGACCTGCGCTGGGGCGGCCCGCTCGACAAACCCGACAGCTTTGCGGCCAAGGGCTCTGCCAGCAAGATCACCTGGCTGTCGCAGCAGGGGCCGTTCAACCGCAAGCACGACCGCTTCGATCCCGGCACCCCCGGTGTGGAAGGCGCTGCCGTGGATTTCGACCTGAATGAAAAAGGTGGGCACATGGACATCGCGCTGCGCCATGGCGCCGTCACCCTGCCCGGCATTTTCGAGGAACCGCGCCTGCCGCTGCGCCGCTTCGACGCGCGCGTGCACTGGAAAATCGACGGCGACACCATCCGCGCCGAGCTGCCCGATGTACGCTTTGCCACCGACGATGCCAGCGGCCACCTGAAGCTGGAATGGCACACCCGTCCGCTGCAGAAAGGCGATGAGCCGACGAGCCGTTTCCCCGGTATTCTGCGGCTTGACGGCGTGCTGGAGCGCGCACGCGCCGAACGCGTCTACCGCTACCTGCCGCTGTCGCTGGGCACGCACGCACGCGAATACGTGCAGTATTCGGTCCTGGGCGGCAATATCCGCAACGCCCGTGTGCGTATCCAGGGCGATCTGGACCATATCCCAAGCAAACATCGCATAACAGACCTGAACGGCAAAGTGGAAAACAGCATGTTCCGCTTCGAGGTGCCGCTGACCAACGCCTACTACAAGTTCCTGCCCGAGCGTCTGCAAAAACCGGATGAGCTGCCCTGGCCGGCGCTCACGCGCCTCGATGGCCTGCTGGTGATTGATGGCAACCGGCTGGAAATCACCAACGCGCAGGCGCGCTTCAGCACCGCCCCCGACCAGGTAATCCACGAGCTGGCTGCGGTCGTTCCCGACCTGGCCGACCACAACCTGACGGTGGGCGTATCAGCGCGCACCACCGGTCCGCTGGCGCAGGCGCTGTATCTGGCCAACCACTCGCCGTTGGCCAAAATCGCCAACCACGCGCTGGAACGCGCCACCGCCACTGGCCAGACCGATCTGACGCTGACGCTGGGCCTGCCGATCAACAACATGGACTACGCCAAGGTGAACGGCGAAGTCGTGCTCAAGAGCAACGACATCCGCATCACGCCCGAAACGCCGCTGCTGGGCGGCAGCACCGGCAGCGTGGTGTTTGACGAGCGCGGGTTTGCGCTGCGCGAGGTGCGCACGCACATGCTGGGCGGCAGCGCCGCGCTGGAAGGGGGACTGACGCCGTCCGGCAAGCCCAGCGTGCCCAATCCCGTGGTGTTCCAGGCGCAGGGCGATTTCAGCGCGGCCGGCCTGCGTGCCGAGCCCACGGTCAGCTTCGTGGCGCCGCTGGCCAGCTATCTGGAAGGGCGCAGCCAGTACCAGGCCAAGCTGCAGTTTGACCGCGGCGCGCCCGAACTGACCTTCGACAGCGACCTCAACGGCATGGCCGTGAATCTGCCGGCGCCCTTGCAAAAACCGGCAGCCGGCACGCTGCCGCTGCACTTCGAAAACACCATCGTGCGCAATTACCAGGACCCGGCCAGCCACAAGCTCTTGCCGGCCGAAGACCAGCTGCTGGTGCGCATCGGCAACCTGGTCTCGGTGCACTACGTACGCGACGTGCGCGGCAACAAGCCACGCGTGCTGCGCGGCAGCCTGGCCGCCGGCGCACGCGCCCATGAGAGCCTGCCGCCGCTGCCCGAGCACGATGTGCACGCCCTGGTGCTGCTGGACGAGGTGGATGCCGACAGCTGGCAAAAGGTAATGGAGCGCGTCTTCGTGACACCGGCTGCGCCGCACAACACCTCCGCGCGCCAGGACAGCAAGGAGGGCGATCTGAGCTACCTGCCCAGCATGGTGGCAGTGCAGACCGGCGCACTGCGCCTGTTCAACCGCAAGCTGGACAATCTGGTGGCCGGCGGCACACGCGACGGCCGGCTGTGGCGTTTCACGCTCGAGTCGCGCCAGACCAACGGCTACCTCGAATACCTGCAACCGGCCGGCGCCGGCGCCGGCGGTGTCAAGGCCCGGCTGGAGCGTCTGATCATCGAACCGGTGGTGGTCGAGGACGTCAAGGAAATCGTACGCAAGACGGAGGATCCGGAAACGCTGCCAACGCTCGATATCGAGGCCAACCATGTGGACGTGCTGGGTTACAAATTCGATCGGGTGACGCTGCTGGCCGGTAACAACCGCAGCAAGCTGATCGCCGGCGCGCCGCTCAGCGACATCGACGCCGACAGCAGCAATGCCTGGCGCATCCAGGAACTGGTGGCGCACGTGCCACATGGACGCCTGCAGGGCAGCGGCATCTGGGGCCAGCCGCGCAATGCCACCCTGCCGGACGGCACGCCGGCACAGCGCTTCGTGGCCCTCAATGTGCGCCTCGAAACCGACGACCTGGGCGCCGTGCTCAACCACCTCGAGCTGAAGGATCTGGTCAACGGCGGCGGCGGCGTGCTGGCCGGCACCCTGCGCTGGCGCGGCTCGCCCATTTCGGCGGACTTGGCCACGCTCAGCGGCAGGGTGCGCATGGACGTGCGCAATGGCGGCATCACCAAGATCGACCCCGGCGCGGTGCGCCTGATCAACCTGTTCAGCCTGCAGGCGCTGTCCCGCCTGGGCGCCAGTGGCAGCAAGGGTTTTGGCTTCGACCGTGCCAGCGGCACCCTGCGCATCCGCAACGGCGTGGTGTACACCGACGATACCGAACTCATAGGCACTACCATGGCCGACGTGAAACTCAATGGCAGCACCTCATTGCAGACCCGGAAGGTGGAAGCCACCGTTTTGGTGCAGCCCAAGATCGATTTTGGCAACGCCGCGCTGGCTGCGGCCGTGGTCAATCCGGTGGTGGGCGTTGGCGGCTATCTGGCGCAGCTAGTGCTGAGCGAATCGATCAACTCGGCCGCCACGCAGGTGCTGCGCCTGGACGGTAGCTGGGCCGAGCCCAAGGTGCAGTCGCTACGGGGCGAAGAGGCGCAGCATGCGGCACGCCAGATCCTGGTCAGCCACGGCACGCCCCAACCGCCCGACCTCTTGTGGGACTGGTGGCCGGTGCAGGGCAACCAGGAGGGGCTGCGTTGGGACTGGTGGCCCATCACTGCCCCACGCCGCAATGTCGCCGACGACCTGCCGCTGCCGCAGCCGGACCGGGAAGCCGTCGGCGCGCCGTAGCGTTTACCGGAAAATCTTGCCCGGGTTCAGGATGTTGTGCGGATCCAGCGCCTGCTTGATGGCACGCATGACCGCAATCGCGCCCTCGCCCGCCTCGTCCCGCAGGAAGGCCATCTTGTGCAGGCCAATGCCGTGCTCGCCGGTGCAAGTGCCGTCCATCTCGATGGCGCGGCTGACCAGCGCGCAGTTCAGCGCTTCGGCGCGGGCACACTCGTCCGCATCGGCCGGATCGACCAGATAGCCGAAGTGGAAGTTGCCGTCACCCACATGGCCCACCAGGAAGTACGGAATGCCTGCGGCCTCCACCTCGTCCATGGACACCAGCAGGCAATCGGCCAGGCGGCTGATCGGCACGCAGGTGTCGGTGCTGATGGCGCGGCAGCCGGGGCGCGACTGCAGTGCGGCAAACAGCGCATTGTGGCGGGCCGTCCACAGACGGGTGCGCTCCTCGGGCGTCACCGCCCACTGGAAATCGGCGCCCTGGTTGTCGGCCGCGATCTCCTGCACGATCTCGGCCTGCTCCTGCACGCCGGCGGGGGAGCCATGG
The DNA here is from genome assembly GCA_964413485.1 of uncultured Allobrachymonas sp. Classification (GTDB taxonomy): domain Bacteria; phylum Pseudomonadota; class Gammaproteobacteria; order Burkholderiales; family Burkholderiaceae_C; genus Brachymonas. The sequence goes on from CAYPRU010000007.1 coordinate 131,427, forward strand.
AATTCCATCAACAGCATCGGCACCTCGGGCAGGCCCAGCTTGCTGTAGGCATTGACCATGCGCACGGCTTCGGCGCCCATCAATTCGCAGCGCGCAATCGGCACGCCCGCCTGGATCACCGCAATCACGGTATGCACCGCGTGCTTGATATCGGGAAACATGCAGGTGGTCGCCGACACTGCCTCGGGCAGCGGATGCACGCGCAGCGTGATTTCAGTCATGACGCCCAGCGTGCCCTCGCTGCCCACCATCAGGCGCGTCAGGTCATACCCGGCGCTGCTCTTGCGCGCACGGGTGCCGGTACGGATCACATCTCCATTGGCCATGACCACCTCGAGCGCCAGCACGTTGTCACGCATGGTGCCATAGCGCACCGCGTTGGTGCCGCTGGCGCGGGTGGCGCACATGCCGCCGATGCTGGCATCGGCGCCAGGATCGATCGGGAAGAACAGGCCATCGTGCTTGAGCGCCTCGTTGAGCTGCTTGCGCGTCACACCCGGCTGCACGGTCACGGTCATGTCCTCGGTCTGGATGGCGAGGATGCGGTTCATCCGGCTCACATCCAGGCTGATGCCGCCCTGCACCGCCAGCAGATGCCCTTCCAGCGAAGAACCGGCGCCATACGGGATCACCGGCACCTGGTACTGGTTGGCCAGTGTGAGCACATCTGCCACGTCCTGCGTGCTTTCTGCAAACACCACCGCCTCGGGCGGCGGCACCTCGAACACCGATTCATCGCGGCCATGCTGCTGGCGCATGGCCAGCGCGGTGGACAGGCGCTCGCCAAAGCGCTGCTGCAGGGCCTGCAACAGGGCCTCGGGCACCGGGCGAGGCTGCAGATGGACGCTTATATCGTGCGCATGGACTTGGCTCATGGAATACCTCGAAACAGCAACCCTGCGAGTATACGGATTGTTGTTCCCGGCATGTGCCGTGCGATTGGCAACCTGACACAATTGCATAACAATGACCCAAATACCTGTGTGACGCTCCGGCCTGTGTCGCAGGCAAAATACCGTGATCATCGGCTGCAGGGCCGCGCTTTACGAGAATACTTATGAATAGCTCCGATTCAGATACCTTCACTGCGCACCCCGGCCGCTGGCACATCAGCGAGATCGACTACGCCGGCATCGACCTGCAGCGCATCCGCAACGACGAAGACCTGTTCTATCTGGTGGCCAGCGCCTCATTCATCGAAACCGGGTCGGACATGTACACGCGCAACCTGGTGCGCCATTACGCCGCCTTTCCCGAGGTGGCGCAATGGCTGCAGGAGCACTGGGAGCCGGAAGAGCTGCAGCATGGCCTGTCCCTGCGCACCTATGTGGAAACCGTCTGGCCCGAATTCGACTGGCAGGCCGCCTTCGACGGCTTTTTTGCCGAATACGCCGCGCTGTGCACCGACGACGAACTGGAAGACGACCGCACCCTCGAACTGGTGGCGCGCTGCGTGGTGGAAACCGGCACCACCACCTACTACCAGACCATCCGCAGCCTGACCACCGAACCGGTGCTGGCCGATCTGGCCAACCGCATCCGCACCGACGAGGTCCAGCACTACAAGTATTTCTTCTACTACTTCCGGGAACTGCAGGCCCAATCCCCGCTCGGCCGCGCACGCATTGCCAAGGTGTTGTACCAGCGCCTGCAGGAAATACGCGACAGCGATTCCGACGTGGCGCTGCGCCATGTTTGGCAGCATCGCCCGCCGCTGTTCCAGCAGGGCAGTTTCGAGGCACTGTCGCAGCGCGCGCGCAAGCTGGTCAGCGGCAATATCCCGATCGAGCAGGTGGTGCGCATGCTGCTCAAGCCGATGGACTTGCCGCGCCCGCTGGAACGGCTGATCGAACCACCGCTGCAAAAACTGGGACGCCGGCTGCTGGCAGCCTGACGCAGTTACACACTGTAAGAGTTCCCCCGGGGCATTTCCGGCCTGGCTTGGGTAGTATTGATACCCATGCTGACCGCCACACTGCCCCATCGCTCGCCCCATTTGCTGCCAACGGCCCTGCTACGCCTGCTGGCAGCCACCACTGCCGGTATCGCCGCGCTGCTGGCCGGCTGCGGCACCAAGCCCACCGTGCCGGCCGACATCATCGGCCGCCCGATCACGCAGGCGCAAAGCCGCTGGATGCCGGTGGCGTGGAGCAGCGTACCCGGTTTTGCCCAGGACAATGTCAGTCAGGCTTGGAGCGCCTGGATGCGCAGCTGCCAGAAACCCGGCCCGGTGTTTGCCGGTGTCTGCCGCGAAGCAGCCGGACTGTCGCGCGCCAGCGATGCGGACAAGCGCGCCTGGATGGTGCAGCGGCTGCAGCCCTATCGCGTGGAAAGCCATGGCGGCAATGCGCAAGGGGTGCTTACCAGCTATTACGAACCGGTGCTGCAAGGCAGCCGTGCCCCCAGCGGAAGCTTCCGCGTGCCGCTGTATGCCGCACCGGCCGGCGGCGCGCCACGCAGCCCCTGGTTCACGCGCCAGCAGATCGACACCCAGCCCGCCGCACAAGCCGCGCTGCGCGGCCGTGAAATCGTCTACCTGGCCGATCCGATCGACGCCATGATCCTGCACATCCAGGGTTCGGGCCGCATGGACGTGCGTGAGCGCGACGGCAGCCGGCACTTCATTCGCCTGTCCTATGCCGGCACCAACCAGCATCCCTTCCGCAGCCCCTCGGCCTACATCACGGCGCAGGGTGGCCGCGGCGGCAGCTGGGACAATGTGCGCGCCTGGGCGGCGCAGAATCCGGGCCAGGTACAAGCCATGCTGTGGAGCAATCCACGCTACGTGTTCTTCAGTGAAGAGTCCATCAGCCAGCTGGACGCCGAGGCCGGACCGCGCGGCGCCCAGGGCGTGCCGCTCACGCCCGGCCGCTCGATTGCGGTCGACCCGGGCAGCATCCCGTACGGCACGCCGGTGTGGCTGTCCACCCGCGGCCCGGTGGCCACACTCAACCGCATGGTGGTCGCCCAGGATACCGGCACCGCCATCCGCGGCGCCGTGCGCGCCGACTACTTTGCCGGCTGGTCGCCCGAAGCGGCCCAGCTGGCGCACGCGATGAAGCAGCCGCTGCAGCTGTGGGTGCTGTGGCCGCGCTGAGCGGCAAAAAATAGCAGCGCCGCTATCCCGTCCCTCAACTCCTCGTGCCGGATACCACTTGCAGCAAAGCCTGGGTGTATGCGTCGGTATTGCCCGCATAGGCAGGATGCAGGCGCTCCAGATAGCGCTTGGTTCGGGCGCGGTAGTCGTCCAGGTTGGCATCATGCGTTGCATGCGCCTGCAACAGCACCTGGCCCCCCTAATCAAAGTTGTGGTAGCGATAGCCGCAATCATCCAGCAAATGCGAGTTGTGGATCAGCGGATAGCCTGCATGCAGGGCCTCGTAATAAACGTAGTTTTGGGCGTTTTCCCACTGGTGGCACAGGCAAGGGTTTTTCACGAATCCGTCATGCGTCATTCTGCCCTACACTGCTGGCGTTGCATCCGGCCACAAGCCGGCACGCAATCGGCAATCCGTTTGGCACAACACGCACAGGGTGCCTTATCCAGGCTGACCCTGCAGGAGACACACCATGAACGCCCCTCTGCCCCCGGTGACGCAGCAGCGCAGTCCCGCTCTCACACCCACGCCCACGCTGGACGACAAGTACGCGCTCGATCGCGGCCGTGCGTTCATGAGCGGCATCCACGCCCTGGTCAAGCTGCCCATGGTGCAGCAGCACCGCGACTTCCTGGCCGGCAAGCACACCGCCGGCTTCATCAGCGGCTACCGTGGCTCACCGCTGGGCGGCTATGACATCGCCCTGTGGCAGGCGCAAAAATACCTCGACAAGCACGACATCGTGTTCAAGCCCGGCGTGAACGAAGAGCTGGCCGCAACCGCCGTGTGGGGTTCGCAGATGCTGGGCTATGCGCCCCACGAGGGGCAAAAATTCGACGGTGTCTTCGGCATCTGGTACGGCAAGGGCCCCGGCGTGGACCGCAGCGTGGACGTGTTCAAGCACGCCAACATGGCCGGCACCACGCCCTGGGGCGGCGTGCTTGCGGTGGCCGGCGACGACCACATTGCCAAGAGTTCCACCGTGGCGCACCAGAGCGACCACATCTTCAAGGCCTGCGGTTTTCCGGTGTTCTTTCCATCCAGCGTGCAGGAAATCCTGGACATGGGCATCCACGGCTTTGCCCTGAGCCGCTACTCCGGCCTGTGGTCGGGCATGAAAACGATCCAGGAAGTGGTCGAATCCAGCGCCAGCGTCGAGATCGATCCGTTGCGCGTGCAGATCATCCTGCCCGACTTCGAACTGCCGCCCGGCGGCCTGCACATCCGCTGGCCCGACACACCGCTGGAGCAGGAAGCGCGCATGTTCAACCACAAGTGGTATGCCGCGCTGGCCTATATCCGCGCCAACCGGCTCAACCACAACGTGATCGAAGGGCCGCACGACCGGCTGGGCGTGATTGCCAGCGGCAAGGCCTACAACGACCTGCGCCAGGCCCTGCACGACCTGGGCCTGGATCCGGTCACCTGCCAGCGCATCGGCCTGCGCGTGCACAAGGTGGGCGTGGTGTGGCCGCTGGAAGCACACGGCACGCGCGAATTTGCCACCGGCCTGCAGGAAATCCTGGTGGTGGAAGAAAAACGCCAGATGATCGAATACCAGATCAAGGAGCAGCTGTACAACTGGCGCAACGACGTGCGCCCCAACGTGCTGGGCCAGTTCGATGAAATGCCCGGCGACATGAGCGGCGGTGAATGGAGCATGCCCAACCCCAGCAGTCACACACTGCTGCGCGCCACCGCCGATCTGAACCCGGCGCTGATTGCGCGCGCGCTGGCCAGCCGCCTGATCAAGCTGGGCGTGCCGCCCGATGTGCAGGCGCGCATGCAGGCCCAGCTGGCCATTCTGGACGCACAAGAGCACGCCATGCAGGAAGTGCGTCCGCTGGAAGCCCGCGTCCCCTGGTTCTGCTCGGGTTGCCCGCACAACACCAGCACGCGCCTGCCGGAGGGCTCGCGTGCCATGGCCGGTATCGGCTGCCACTACATGACGATCTGGATGGACCGCAGCCACTACGGCTTCACGCAAATGGGCGGTGAAGGCGTGCCCTGGGTGGGCCAGGCGCCGTTTACCAGCGAGCCGCACATCTTCACCAACCTGGGCGACGGCACCTATTTCCACAGCGGCCTGCTGGCGATCCGGCAATGCATTGCCTCGGGCGTGAACATCACCTACAAGATCCTGTACAACGATGCCGTGGCCATGACCGGTGGCCAGCATGTGGGCGAGCGCCCTGAAGGGCACAGCGTGCTGCAGATCGCCGCCAGCGTGGTCAGCGAAGGCGTAAGCAAGCTGGTCATCGTCAGCGACGAGCCCGAAAAATACCAGGGCGTGGCCCTGCCCGGCGGCGCCAGGGTGTACCACCGCGACGACCTGTACGACGTGCAGAAGGAATTGCGCGACACCAAGGGCGTGACGGTGATGATTTACGACCAGACCTGCGCCACCGAGAAACGCCGCCGCCGCAAGCGCGGCCTGCTGGAAGACCCGCCTAAGCGCGTGCTGATCAACGACTTGGTGTGCGAAGGCTGCGGCGACTGCAATGTGCAAAGCAACTGCCTGAGCGTGGAGCCGCTGGAAACCGAGTTCGGCCGCAAGCGCACCATTAACCAAAGCACCTGCAACAAGGATTACTCCTGCGTGAAGGGCTTTTGCCCCAGCTTCGTCACGGTGGAAGGAGGGCAGTTGCGCCAGACGCCGGCCAGCCATCCACCAGTCCCCTCTCCGGACACGCTCGGCGCCCTGCCGCCACCGCCCGTGGCGGCTGTCTTTGCGCCAGCTGGTGCGCAGCTACTGCGTGATGAAAACGGGGAGACGCTGTCACAGGCCGGCCATGAAAGCCGCGTCTGGGGCATTCTGGTGGCTGGCGTGGGCGGCACCGGCGTGATCACCATCGGCCAGCTGCTGGGCATGGCCGCCCATCTGGAAGGCAAGGGCATCGTCACGCAGGATGCCGCCGGCCTGGCCCAGAAAGGCGGCGCCACCTGGAGCCATGTGCTGATCGGCACCACCCAGGAGGCAATCCGCACCACGCGCGTCAGCATGGCTGCCGCCGACCTGGTGCTGGGCTGCGATCCGATCGTGACAGCCAGCCCCGAAACCACCTGGCGCATGCGCCATGGCCACACCCATGTGGCGCTCAACAGCAGCGCACCGCCCACCGCCGCCTTCGTCCACAATGCCGGCTGGCAAAACCCATCGCAGCAATGCGCCGCCGCCATCGCCAACATCGTGGGCCCGGAGCGGGTGGGCATGTTCGATGCCGAACGCATGGCGCGCGAGCTGCTGGGCGACACGCTGTACGTCAACCCGATGATTCTGGGTTACGCCTGGCAAAAAGGCTGGATTCCGCTGTCCGAGGCCTCGCTGTTGCAGGCCATCGAGCTCAACAAGGTGCAGGTCGAAAAAAACCGCCTTGCCTTCACGTGGGGCCGCCATGCCGCGCACGACCTGGCCGCAGTGCGGCGCCTGCTGACCCAGGATCAGGTGGTGACCCTGCAACGGCCGGCTTCGCTGGCGTCGCTGGTCGAACGCCGCGTGCAGTTCCTGACCGACTACCAGAATGCCGCCTACGCACGCAGCTACCAGGATTTCGTGCAGCACGTGGCCGAAGCCGAGGCGGCACTGCACCTGCCGGGCGGCAAGTCGCGTCAGCCGCTGGCCAGTGCGGTGGCGCACAACCTGTTCAAGCTGATGGCCTACAAGGACGAATACGAGGTGGCGCGCCTGTACAGCAACGGCGACTTCCAGAAAAAAGTGGCCGACATGTTCGAAGGCGATTACCACCTGCATTTCTACCTGGCGCCCCCCATGACGGCCAAGCGCAATGCCAAGGGCGAACTGGTCAAGAAGAAGTATGGCCCGCGCACCATGCAACTATTTGGCCTGCTGGCGCGCTTCAAGGGCCTGCGCGGCACGGCGCTGGACCCGTTCGGGCGCAACCCCGAGCGGGTGACCGAGCGCGCCCTGATCGGCGAATACCGCGCCCTGATCGAGCAATGTCTGGAGCAGCTGACCCCTGACAACCACGCGCTGGTGTTGCAGATCGCCCAGGTGCCCGACAGCATCCGCGGCTACGGCCACATCAAGGATCGCAACCTGGCTGCGGCGCGTGCGCGCTGGCAGGACTTGCTGCAGCAGCTGCAGGGCATCGCGCTGGCCGCCTGATCCGCCGCGATCCTGCGGCGAACCGGGTGTTTTGGCACCCAACTGCGCCCAAGTGCAGGCAATCCCCTGCCGCCGCCAGTCGGCAAGCCGCTATGCGGCCCTGCGGTAACGCGCGTGCGTGCCTTCGCCGCAACGCCAGCCCTCTACAATCCGTGATGAGAGGATGCCCTCTGCTGGGGGCATAGAGCACCGTTTTGTCCCGGAGATATCCATGTCTGATTCCTTTGCCAACAATCCCAATGCCAGTACCAACCGCCGCCCCGAGCTGCGGCAGGCCGCGCTCGACTACCACGAGCTGCCGCGCCCCGGCAAGATCAGCGTGGAAGCCACCAAGCAGATGATCAACCAGCACGATCTGGCGCTGGCCTATTCGCCCGGCGTGGCTGCGCCCTGCGAAGAGATCGTGAAGGATCCGTCCGCGGCGTTCCGCTACACCGCACGCGGCAACCTGGTCGGCGTGGTCACCAACGGCACCGCCGTGCTGGGCCTGGGTGACATCGGCCCGCTGGCCGGCAAGCCGGTCATGGAAGGCAAGGGCGTGCTGTTCAAGGCGTTTTCGGGCATCGACGTGTTCGACATCGAGCTCAACGAGAAAGACCCTGACAAGCTGGTCGAGATCATCGCGGCCATGGAACCCACCTTCGGCGGCATCAACCTGGAGGACATCAAGGCACCCGACTGCTTCTACATCGAGCGCAAGCTACGCGAGCGCATGAGCATTCCGGTGTTCCACGATGACCAGCACGGCACCGCCATCGTGGTGGGCGCCGCGCTGCTCAACGGCCTGAAAGTGATCGGCAAGAAAATCGAGGAAGTGAAAGTGGTCACCAGCGGTGCCGGCGCCGCTGCGCTGGCCTGCATCAACCTGCTGGTCAAGCTGGGCGTACGCCGCAGCAACATCTGGGTGACCGACCTGGCCGGCGTGGTGTACAAGGGCCGCACCGAGCTGATGGACGAAGACAAGGCGCAGTTCATGCAGGACACGCCGCTGCGCACGCTGGGCGAAGTGATCGAAGACGCCGACGTGTTCCTGGGCCTGTCTGCCGGTGGCGTGCTCAAGCAACCCATGGTGGCCAAGATGGCCGCCCAGCCGCTGATTTTCGCGCTGGCCAACCCCACGCCCGAAATCACCCCCGAGGAAGTCAAGGCCGTGCGCAACGACGCGCTGATGGCCACCGGCCGCACCGACTACCCCAACCAGGTCAACAACGTGCTGTGCTTCCCGTACATCTTCCGGGGTGCGCTGGACTGCAGGGCCACCGTCATCACCGACGAGATGGAAATCGCTGCCGTGCACGCCATTGCCCAGCTGGCCCAGGCCGAACAAAGCGAAGTGGTGGCCGCCGCCTATGTGGGCCAGAAGCTGGAATTCGGCCCCGAATACCTGATTCCCAAGCCGTTCGACCCGCGCCTGATGCTGATGATCGCCCCGGCCGTGGCCCAGGCTGCCATGGACGCCGGCGTGGCGGCGCGCCCGATCACCGACATGCACGCCTACCGCGAAAAGCTGCAGGCCTTCATGTACGCCTCCGGCTCCATCATGAAGCCGGTGTTCACCGCCGCACGCGCCGCCGAGAAAAAGCGCGTGGTGTATGCCGAGGGCGAGGAAGAGCGCGTCCTGCGCGCCGTGCAGATCGTGGTGGACGAAAAACTCGCACACCCGATCCTGGTCGGCCGCCCGGACGTGATCGCCGAGCGCTGCGAACGCTTTGGCCTGCGCCTGAAACAGGGCGAGCACTACGACGTGGTCAATGTCGAACAGGACGAGCGTTACCGCGATTTCTGGCAAACCTACTACGAGCTGACCAAGCGCAAGGGCATCACGATCCCGATCGCCAAGATCGAAATGCGCCGCCGCCTCACGCTGATCAGCGCCATGATGGTGCACAAGGGTTATGCGGACGGCATGATCTGCGGCACCTGGGGCACCAACCACCTGCATCTGCAGTACATCGACCAGGTCATCGGCCGCCGCGAGGGCGTGCACACCTATGCCGCCATGAACGGTCTGCTGCTGCCCGAACGCCAGATCTTCATGGTGGACACCCACATCAACTATGACCCCACCGCCGCCGAGATTGCCGAATTCACCATCATGGCCGCGCAGGAAATGAAGCGCTTCGGCATCGTGCCCAAGGCAGCGCTGCTGAGCCACTCCAATTTCGGCTCCTCCAACCAGCCCACGGCCGTCAAGATGCGTGAAGTGCTGGCCCTGCTGCAGGACGCCGCCCCCTGGTTGGAGGTGGATGGCGAAATGCACGGCGACATGGCCTTGGACGTCAGTCTGCGCCGCAACCTGATGCCCGACAGCACCCTGAGCTGCGACGCCAACCTGCTGGTGCTGCCCACACTGGATGCGGCCAACATCGCCTACAACCTGCTCAAGACGGCGGCCGGCGGCAACATCGCCATCGGCCCGATCCTGCTGGGGGCCCGCAAGCCGGTGCACATCCTGACGCCCAGCGCCACCGTGCGCCGCATCGTCAACATGACTGCCATCACGGTGGCCGACGCCAACGTGCGTTGACTTCCGCCCAGCCCGTGTTGCCAGACTGCTGCACCGCAATACGGGCAGCGGGCCTCGTGCCACGCGCCTTTCGCGCAAATAGCACATTCCATGCTGCACAGGCAAGTATTGCTGCGCAACCCCTACAATCGGCCTCCACAATAGAGCGGAACTATTGATTTTCAGGGGGGTTTGCGGCACACTTGGCTCTCGGAATTACGCGGGCCTCGGAGCCCGCATCCTGTGCAAGCCTGAACCTCCATGTCCCTCTGCCTTTTGTCCCCCGCCGAGAAATATCTCCCTCGGAACCTGCCCGGTCTTGCTACTCGGGCACTGCTGTCGGGGCTGGCGCTGTCGGGCCTGTTGCTCGCAGGCTGTTCCCAGCAGCAGGCGGCGGCCACGCCGGCCAGTGCCGCGTCCTTCGTACGCCAGGCGCCTGCCGCTGCCGCCATACAGGAATCCCCCCGCTCGCAGGCTGGCATACAGCCTGCCTCCATCCGCGTTGCAGAACTGCCCCGCCAGGGCCAGATCACCTACCAGGCCATTCTGGCCGGAGGTCCGTTCCCGTTCGACAAGGACGGCAGCGTGTTCAGCAACCGCGAACGGCATCTGCCCAGGCAGACGCGCGGTTATTACCGTGAATACACCGTAGCCCCTGCTCACGCCCGCAACCGTGGCGCCAAGCGCATCATTTGCGGAGGGGCGCCGCGCACACCGGATGTGTGCTACTACACCAGTGACCACTACAACAGCTTCAGGCAGATAGTGCATCCCTAAACAAGAATGACCGTGAGCATCAAAGAACCCCCCATGCCGCCCGAAACGGCGCCACTGCGCAATGTACGCACCAATATAGTGCAGTCCATCCGCGCCTTCCACGTCCCCGACCTGCAGGCTGCCGCCACGCAGCTGGGCCACCACTTCCTGTACGCCAACCTGGGCGGTGCCCAGACCAAGCAGGACGTGCTCGACATGATCGGCGAACAGTTCACCCTGCCGGCGCACTATGGCAAGAATTTCGACGCCCTGTACGACTGCATCACCGACCCGCTGCACAAGTCGGGGCCGCAGCCGGGCTTCATCGTGGTGCTGGAACAGATCCCCACCAATGCCAAGTTCGACAAGGAAAGCCGCGAGCAGCTGCTGGACATCTTCCGCGATGCCGCCGACTACTGGAACGACCGCAAGGTGCCATTCCGGTGTTTCTATTCTTTTCGGTAGCCCGTTCTGCAAAAGCTGGCCAAGCAGAACGGGCGAAAAAGGCTGAGGCAGCAAATGCCAATGACGCCGACGAGGCCCTGGAAATCGAAGAAAAACTGCCCACCGACAAGATTGTCGACGTGACCCCGCTGGCGCTGCGCATGAGCAGTCCGTTCAACGCGCAATACTGGCTGGCAGCCGTCAACGACGAGGATTCTCTGGCCACCGCCTGAAAGCCCTTGTCCGTGCGCCACCCAAACCACCGCACATGCGGTGGTTTTCTTTTTTGTCCGCAGCCGGGTGGAAACCGCCGCCCCGAGGCGCTCCTGTCAAAGAATTCTGCTAGGCTTCCTGCATGCAAACTGCCATCCCCTTATGGGCTTGGGCCGTCACGTTCGGCCTGATTGCCGCCCTGTTCCTGTACGATTATTTTTTCCACGTACGCGTGCCGCACACGCCCACGCTGCGCGAATCGGCAGTCTGGTCCACCGCCTTCATCGTCATTGCCCTGCTGTTCGGTGCGTTTATCTGGATCACCCTCGGTGCCCGGCTGGGGCTGGAATACTACGCCGGCTACATCACCGAAAAAGCCCTCAGCGTGGACAACCTGTTCGTGTTCCTGCTGATCATGGGCAGCTTTCGCGTGCCGCGCGCCGACCAGCAAAAGGTGCTGATGTTCGGCATCCTGTTTGCCATTTTTGCGCGCGGCGGCTTCATTTACCTGGGCGCGGCGCTGCTCGACACCTTTGCCTGGATGTTCTACATCTTTGGCGCCATGCTGCTGTACATGGCCGGCAAGCAGCTCAAGCCCGACTCCGAAGAGGACGATGCCGCCGACAACTTCCTGGTGCGCATCGCCCGCAAGCTGTTCCACACCAGCGAGCACTACGACGGCGACAAGCTGTTCACCGTGCAGAAAGGCAAGCGCATGATGACGCCCATGCTGCTGGTGATGGTGGCCATCGCCGCCACCGATCTGCTGTTTGCACTCGACTCCATTCCCGCCATCTTCGGTCTGACCGACAGCACCTTCATCGTGTTCACCGCCACGGCGTTCTCGCTGATGGGACTGCGCCAGCTGTTCTTCCTGATCGACGGCCTGCTCGACCGCCTGATCTACCTCAAGTACGGCCTGTCTGCGATCCTGGCCTTCATCGGCGTCAAGCTGGTCATGCACGCGCTGCACGAAAACAACGTGCCCTTCATCAACGACGGCCAGCCGGTGCCCGTGGTGGAAATCGGCATCGGCCTGTCGCTGGCCGTGATCGGCGCCGTGCTGCTGATTACCGTGGTGACCTCGCTGCGCTCGCCCAAGGGCAAGGCCATCACCGTGATCAAGAACGCGCACCGCCATGCCGTGCAGTACCTGGATCTGGACTTCGAAACCAACCCGATGCTGCGCGAAATGAACTACCGCGAGCTGTTGAGCGAAGAAAAGGCCCTGCTGCAGATCCCGGCCAAATACGAGCATCTGCTGTATGCCGAACAGGCGCTGCTCGACCTGCTGGACCAGGCCCATTACGTGCACGACAACTACATGAAGAGCAACGGCAAGCAGCACTTCGGGGAGGACCCGTTTGCCGGCCATGTCCGGCTGGATACCAGCCGCTTCCGCACCACGGCAGACAACGGACACGGCCAGTCCTGAGCCAGCACGCGGCAGCCGCCGGCTCCCCCGGCTGCCGCGTCGCAATAATGCCCAAACCCGCGTCAAATCTGCGAAAATACTGGGATGAGCGACATGCAAAATCCCGCTGACAACAGCACTCCCGTTTCCTCCCCCGACAACTCCTACGGCGAAGGCGCCATCCAGATCCTGGAAGGGCTGGAGGCGGTGCGCAAGCGCCCTGGCATGTACATCGGCGACACCTCCGACGGCACCGGCCTGCACCATCTGGTGTTCGAGGTGGTCGACAACTCCATCGACGAAGCCCTGGCCGGCTACTGTGACGACATCCTGGTCACCATCCACTCCGACAACTCGATCAGCGTGACCGACAACGGGCGCGGCATTCCCACCGGCGTCAAGCTGGACGACAAGCACGAGCCCAAGCGCTCCGCCGCCGAAATCGCCCTGACCGAGCTGCACGCCGGCGGCAAGTTCAACCAGAACAGCTACAAGGTCTCCGGCGGCCTGCACGGCGTGGGCGTCAGCTGCGTCAACGCGCTGTCCACCAAGCTGCGCCTGACCGTGCGCCGCGATGGCAAGGTGCACACGCTGCTGTTCAGCCGCGGCGTGGTGCAGGACCGCGTGCTCGAAACCGTGGACGGCATCGAGATCTCCCCGATGAAGGTGATCGGCGACACCGACAAGCGCGGCACCGAAGTGCACTTCCTGCCCGACACCGAGATCTTCAAGGAAAACAGCGATTTCCATTACGAGATCCTGAGCAAGCGCCTGCGCGAACTGAGCTTCCTGAACAATGGCGTGCGCATCCGCCTGAAGGACGAGCGCGACAACCGCGAGGACGACTTCTCCGGCGCCGGCGGCGTCAAGGGCTTTGTCGAGTTCATCAATGGCAGCAAGAAGGTGCTGCACCCCACGACCTTCCACGCCACCGGCAGCCGCCCGGCCGACAGCTATGGCGGCATCCCCGGCACCGAAATCGGCGTCGAAGTCGCCATGCAGTGGAACGACGGCTACAACGAGCAGGTGCTCTGCTTTACCAACAACATCCCGCAGCGCGATGGCGGCAGCCACCTGACCGGCCTGCGCGCGGCCATGACGCGCGTGATCGGCAAGTACATTGCCGACAACGACCTGGCCAGGAAGGCCAAGGTGGACGTGAGCGGCGACGACATGCGCGAAGGCCTGTGCTGCGTGCTGTCGGTCAAGGTGCCCGAACCCAAGTTCAGCAGCCAGACCAAGGACAAGCTGGTGTCCAGCGAAGTGCGCGCCCCGGTGGAAGACATCGTGGCAAAGACGCTGACCGACTACCTGGAAGAAAACCCGAACGACGCCAAGACCCTGTGCGGCAAGATCGTCGAAGCCGCCCGCGCGCGCGAAGCCGCGCGCAAGGCACGCGAAATGACGCGCCGCAAGGGCGTGCTGGACGGCTTCGGCCTGCCCGGCAAGCTGGCCGACTGCCAGGAAAAAGACCCTGCGCTGTGCGAAATCTACATCGTGGAGGGTGACTCCGCTGGCGGCTCGGCCAAGCAGGGCCGTGACCGCAAGTTCCAGGCAATCCTGCCGCTGCGCGGCAAGATCCTGAACGTCGAGAAGGCACGCTACGAAAAGCTGCTGTCCAGCAATGAAATCGTCACGCTGATCACCGCGCTGGGCACCGGCATCGGCAAGGCCGCCGAAGACGGCAACGGCCGCAGCGGCAGCGACGACTTCAACATCGACAAGCTGCGCTACCACCGCATCATCATCATGACCGACGCGGACGTGGACGGCGCCCACATCCGCACGCTGCTGCTGACCTTCTTCTACCGCCAGATGCCCGAGCTGGTCGAGCGCGGCCACATCTACATCGCGCAGCCGCCGCTGTACAAGGTGCGCCACGGCAAGCAGGAGCAATACCTGAAGGACACCGCTGCGCTGCAGCAGTACCTGAGCAACGTGGCACTGGAAGGCGCACGCATCGATCCGGGCGATGGCCGCCCGGTGCTCGAAGGCGACACGCTGCGCACGCTGGCGCAGCGCTACGTGCAGGCCATGTCGGTCATCAACCGCCTGTCCAGCCACATGGACGAGCAGGCACTGCGCACGCTGGCCGGCTTTGGCCCGGGCGAAGGCCTGCACCTGCACCTGGACACCGCTGCCGAGGCCGAAGCCAGCGCCCAGGCACTGCAAGTGGCCATGCAGCTGGCCGGCAGCACCGCGCGCGTGTCGCACGAATTCGACGCCCGCACCGACAAGCACTTCCTGCGCGTGGCCCGCATGCACCACGGCAACGAGCGCGCCAGCATCATCACGCCCGAGTTTGTGCACGGTGCCGACTTTGCCGCTCTGCAAACCGCCAGCGACACCTTCAAGGGCCTGCTGGGTGCAGACGCCAACGTCACCCGCGGCGAAGGCGAAAAAGCCAAGACCGAAGCCGTGTCCGACTTCCAGCAGGCCATGGAATGGCTGATGCAGCAGGCCGAGAACTCGGTCGGCCGCCAGCGCTACAAGGGCCTGGGCGAGATGAATCCGGAGCAGCTGTGGGAAACCACCATGGACCCGGCCGTGCGCCGCCTGCTGCGCGTGCAGATCGACGACGCCATCGAGGCTGATCGTGTGTTCACCATGCTGATGGGCGACGAAGTGGAGCCGCGCCGTAACTTTATCGAGACGAATGCGTTGCGGGCGGCGAATCTGGATGTGTAAATTGGAGCATAGCCAACCTCTTAGTACAAGAAAGAGTGCCCCATAGGCTGAGAAAGCCATGGGGCATTTTTACTCCCACGAAGTGCTGGCTGCATGATCCGCTGATTGTGCTGCGTGCAATGAGGTTCAGCCTTACGTCAATGATGGGCAACACCTTTCGGCTACGATCTTGAAGTCTTGGATCGTCTTTCCAATTTCAAAGAGGTCACGTGATGGAAATTTTTCGGCACCGATTCTCAGCCCTGTTTGCACAACTGGGCTTGCCCGACGATGTGGCGGCCATCGAGACTTTTATTGCGAAACATGCATGCTTGTCCGACGACATGAGGCTGGAGGACGCCCCTTGCTGGACCTCTGCTCAGGCGCAACTGTTTAAGGAAGAGCTAACGCAGGACGCAGACTGGGCCGAGGTCATAGATCAGCTCAGTTTGGCTTTGCGCCGGACACAGTGAAGGCATCAAGGCGATAGTTCTGCCTGCTGCAATGCAGCATCAGCGTGAGGCAGCACCTATGTGCCGTACCCCTCACTCAGTCATTACCACATGTAGCCATGCACGTGGATTTAGCCTTGATACCAACTACCGCTCCGAGAGGGGCGGCGATATGCCGGCTGCCGTACAAAAAAGCCATTCCGCTGGCGGCAGAATGGCTCGGGGCCGGGCAATTGGCCAATAGTTACAGTGCCTGCACCAATTCCGGCACTGCCGTGAACAGGTCAGCTTCCAGGCCATAGTCAGCCACCGAGAAGATCGGCGCTTCCGGGTCCTTGTTGATCGCCACGATCACCTTGCTGTCCTTCATGCCCGCCAGGTGCTGGATCGCGCCGCTGATGCCGCAGGCAATGTACAGCTCGGGTGCCACGATCTTGCCGGTCTGACCCACCTGCAGGTCGTTGGGAGCGTAGCCCGCATCCACCGCCGCGCGGCTGGCGCCGATGGCCGCGCCCAGCTTGTCCGCCAGCGGCGTGAGCACTTCCTGGAACTTCTCTTCGCTGCCCAGTGCACGGCCACCGGAGACGATGATCTTGGCGGCCGTCAGCTCGGGGCGGTCAGACTTGGTGACCGCACGGCCCACGAAGCTGGACTGGCCGCTGGCCTCCACCGCCGCTACGCTTTCTACCGCTGCGCTGCCGCCAGTGGCGGCCGCTGCGTCAAAGCCGGTGCTGCGCACCGTGATTACCTTCACCGAATCGCTGCTTTGCACAGTGGCGATGGCGTTGCCGGCATAGATCGGGCGCTCGAAGGTGTCGGCGCTGTCCACCTTGGTGATGTCGCTGATCTGGGCCACGTCCAGCTTGGCCGCTACGCGCGGCGCCACGTTTTTGCCGCTGGCAGTAGACGGGAACAGAATGTGGCTGTAGTTGCCAGCCACGGCCAGCACCTGCGCGGCCAAGTTCTCGGCCAAGCCGTCGGCCAGGGCCGCGCCGTCTGCGTGCAGCACCTTGGCCACACCGGCGATTTGCGCAGCCGCCTGGGCCGCAGCCGCGGCATTGCTGCCGGCCACCAGCACGTGCACCTCACCGCCGCACTGGGCAGCAGCGGTCACGGCGTTGAGCGTGGCGCCCTTGATGGAAGCGTTGTCGTGTTCTGCAATCACGAGAGCAG